>NZ_BILX01000010.1 GCF_004000785.1 Paenibacillus ehimensis NBRC 15659
GCAGGAGGCGCTGCAGGAGAAGCGCGAGCTGGAGCGGCTCGCGAAGCTGGAGGCGGAGCAGCAGGCGGAAACGAACCGCCTGCAGGCGGAGCTGCAGCGTCTGGGCCAGGCGGAGGGGTCACTGCATGCGACGCAGCGGGAATGGGAGCGGCTTGCGGCGGAGTGGTCGCAGGGGCTGCTCACGGCTTACCGGGCGTCTCGGGAGACGGAAAACCGGCTCACGAGGCTGGAGAGCCGTATCGCGGAGGAAATCGCGCAGCGCCGTAAAGCTCGGCAGCAGGCGGAGCTGTCGGCGATGGCCGAAGCGCTGGCGGCGCATCTGCATCACGGCGAAGCTTGTCCGGTTTGCGGCTCCATGGCGCATCCGAATCCGGCGCTGCCGCAGGCTGAGGGAGCCGCAGCCGGAACCCCGGCCGTTCCGCAAGACGAAGCGGCGATGCTGGAGCGGCAGCAGAACGAAGCCCGCGAAAGCCGCTTTGCGGTCCAAGGCCAGCTTCAGTCGCTTCAAGCGCTGGAGAGGCAGTGGCGGCAGGCGGTGGAGGAAGAGCCGCAGGGGCTGCCCGCTGCGCTAGGCGAAGCGGCCGTCTCGGCCGCGGAATCTCCCGCAGAAAGCGTGCAACCCGGCAAGGCTGGCGAACCGATTGCGGAGACGCTGCGTGCAGCGTCGGATTCGGCGGCGGAGCTCGGCCGTCAGGTTCAGCGGCTGCAGGTGAAGCTTCAAGAGCTGCTACAAAGCAGGCGCCAGTTGGACAAGCAGCGGCATGACGGCGAAGCGCGCAAGCAGACGGCGCAAACGCTGTTCGACGCCCATGCGGTCAAAGCGGGCGAGACCCGTGAAGCGCTGATCGCCGTCCGTGCCGGCTGGCAGGTCAAATTTCCGGAGCTCCGGCCGGACGAGCTGGAAGAGCTGGCGGAGCGGCTGAGGCGTCAGGACCAGCTGGCGGAGGAGCTGCGCGGCCGCTTGGACAAAAGCGTGGAGTTTTTGGACGGGAAGCGGAGCCGGATAGAGCAGCTTCAGCAGGAGCTGGGCGAGGCGGAAAAAGAGACAGTCCGGTTAACAACGGAACGGCAGGCGCTTGAGCAGCAGACCGGACAGCAGGCGGAGCGGCTGCGCACCTGGGTAGGGGACGAAGACGCTTCCGCTTTGGCTGCCAAGGCGCAGGCCGAGCTGCACAAGCTGCGCGCCGAAGCGCAGCGGGCTTCGCAATTGCTCGAAGAAGCGCAGGCCCGCCAGCAGGCCGAAGCGAAGGCGGAAGCCGCGGCGCGGCAAGCGGCCGAATCGGCGCGGCTCGCCTATGAGGAAGCGGAAGCGGAGTGGACGCAGCAAGCGTCCGCGGAAGGCTTCGCAACGCCCGACGAAGTGACGCAAGCGCTGGTCGAACCGGAGCAGCAGCAGGCATGGGCGGCCGAAGTGGAAGCCCATGGCAAGCAGGAGCACCAGCTCGCCGCGCGGCAAGCGGAGCTCGACGCCGAGCTGGCGGGACGGCAGGTGACCGAAGAGGAGTGGACGGCGCTGGAGGAAGAGCTGGCCCGGTGCAAGGCCGAGGACGAAGCGGCATTGCAGACGATGGCCAAGGCGGAGCGCGATCACGAGGAGCTGCAGGCGAAGCATGCCCGGTGGAGCGAGCTGGAGGCGGAGCGGGAAAAAAGCCAGCAGGAGCTTTCTCTGCTCGGCAAACTGCAAAGCGTGCTGCGCGGCAACGCCTTCGTTGAATTTTTGGCGGAGGAACAGCTTATGCACGTCAGCCGTGCGGCATCGGAACGGCTCGGCCAGCTGACGCGGCAAAAATATGCGATCGAGGTCGACTCCGGCGGCGGCTTCGTCATCCGCGACAATGCGAACGGCGGCGTGCGCCGGCCGGTGACCACCTTGTCCGGCGGCGAAACGTTTCTGACCTCGCTGTCGCTATCGCTCGCCCTTTCGACGCAAATCCAGCTGAAGGGGGAGCATCCGCTCGAATTTTTCTTCTTGGACGAAGGGTTCGGCACGCTGGATCAGGAGCTGCTTGACACGGTCATTACCGCGCTGGAAAAGCTGCATTTGGACAAGCTGACCGTCGGCGTCATCAGCCACGTGCCGGAGCTGAGAGCGCGGCTGCCCCGCAGGCTGGTCGTTCACCCCGCCGAGCCGAACGGCCGGGGCAGCCGGGTGACGCTGGAAACGATGTAGCATACTTCTACGCGAGCCGTCATAGCTAATGGTATAATCGATAGAACAAGCCGCAGCGCAAGGGGGAACTGGAATGACCATAACCAATGGCAAGCCGCACCGTCCGAATAAACGCACCACGAACCGCCGCAGCTTACGCAGCACGCTTGTCGCCGTCTTAGGCGCCGGCCTGCTCCTTGGACAGGGCTTGCCGGTTCGGGCTGACGCCATCTGGGACCGCTGGAAAGCGGCGGATAACGCCGTGGCGAAAGGTGATGCTGCGTCAGCCGTGCCGCACTGGAAGTTTCTTGCGGAGCATTATGCGGCAGCCGGAGATTGGGAGAACGCCGCGCTGTTTAGCGGCAAGCTCAACCAGCATTTCGACGGCCTAAAGGATTACGAGCAGGCGATCCGCTACTATGAGCAGGAGAACGAATATTGGCTGAAGGCGGGGAAAGATTGGGGAGCGGTCGATTTGCAGCGGGCGGAGCAGATCCGCACGACCATCGAGGCATATATCGGCTCGCAAGATCCCGAAACGCTGCGGCGGCAAGCGGCTCCGAAGAACGGCAAGCTGGCGAAGTTCGAGCCGGAATACGGCATGTACATCGGCATGTATACCGAACGGGACCCGGGGATGCAGAACTATTTTGACCGCTCGGAAAGCTTGTACGGCAAGAAGCATGCGCTGTATCTCGCCTATTCGCAGGTCGGCAAGCCGTTTCCGAAGCAGCATGCGTCCCGGGCCAAGCAAGCCGGCGCTGCGCTGCAGATCGGCTGGGAGCCGATGAACGGCTTGGACGCCGTGACGGACGACGTGGTCCGTCAATGGGCGAAGGAAGCGAAAGCCGCCGGCATTCCGATCTTTTTGCGCTACGCCAGCGAAATGAACGGCGACTGGGTCGTCTGGCACGGCGATCCGCAAAAATACATCGACAAATTCAAAATGGTTCACGATATCATGGCCGAGGAAGCGCCGAACGTCGCCATGGTCTGGAGCCCCGGCGACGTGCCGATGTATTCGATGGACGCGTATTATCCCGGCGACGACTATGTCGATTGGGTCGGCGTCAGCATGTACTCGGAGCCTTACGAGAACGGCGATCCGCAGCAGGGCAATATGCAGGCGACAAGTCCCGTCGAGCGGCTCGATCATTTGTACAAAACGTACGCCGACCGCAAGCCGCTCATGATCAGCGAGACGGCCGTCTCCCATTACGCCAACCTGCCGCAGGAGTCGTTTACCGACTACGGGCTGCTGAACCTGCAGCGCCTGTACGAAGTGATGCCTTACAAGTACCCGCGGCTCAAGTCGATTACGTATTTTAACGTTAACCTGGACATGAAGGAATCGAAGAACAATTACCTGCTTCGCGACAACGAAGAAATGCTCAAGCTGTACAAGCGGCTGATCGCTTCGCCTTACTACTTGTCCAAGGTGGAGCAAGGGGCGAGACCGTCCGATCACGCAGGGTTCGTGCCGCTGGGGAAGGATAGCGCTATCGCGCGGGCGGCCAAGCTGATTCCATTCGTTAAAATCCCGGATATCTACATCGGCAAACTTGAGTATTATTTGAATGGAACCTTGCTTGCGACGCAGACGGCCCCGCCATTCGGCATCGATCTGGCGGCCGGCGCAATCCCGGACGGCTCGGTTCTTGAACTCGCAGTCTATAATCGCGAAGGACAGAAGAGCGGCTCCCGCTCGTTTCCGATTTCCTCCAGGATTTCCGTTCATGTTGACGGAAAGGACGTGCCGTTCGAGCAGCCTCCGGTCCTGATCGAGGGCAGCACGCTGACGCCGCTGCGCGCGATTTTCGAAGCGATGGGAGCGAAGGTCGAATGGGATGAGGCGACCCGGACGGCCACAGGGCAAAAAGGCTCGACGACCGTCTCCGTGACGATCGGCAGCGGCGCCGCGAGCATCAACGGCGAAGCCTTCCCGCTGGAAGCCCCCGCCCGGTTGGTCAACGGCCATACGATGGTCCCGGCCCGTTTTATCGGCGAGGCGTTCGACGGCAAGGTCGAGTGGGACGGGGAGACGCGAACGGTGCGAATCGGTACCGGGGCGGAGAGCGGAACGGCGTTACGGGAGCTCCCGGTCTCGCTTACCGCGGTCAAGACCTCGTCCACCGTCACTGCCCTTTCAGCGGAGCGTCATTCGTCGTCCGAAGCCAAACCGGGGCCGCTTCAGGCGGTCGGCGAATGGTTTGGCCGGGTGGGGCGGCAGCTAGCCAAGCTGTGGAACGATCTGATGTAACGGTTGAATTACCAAAAAAAAGCTCGAACGGCCGGTTCCGCCTTTTACGGAACCGAGAACCATTCGAGCTTTTTTATTCGTATGCGGATTGCCGGATTATGCTCTTTGAAGCTGCGGCATTTCCTCCAAGATGGCTTTAGCCGCAAGCCTTGCGCTGGAGAAGGCGCGTTCCGCAAGCTCGCCTTTGCCTTGACAGCCGTCGCCGCAGAAGTAGAACGGCACGTTCTCGATCCGGTTCGGCAGCAGCCGGTTGCTTGCGATATTTTTAACGCTCGATACCATCGCTTTTTTGGAAACGCGCTTCACTTCCGTTGCTTCGCGCCAGCCCGGATAATGCTGGTCGAACAACGCTTCCATCTGCTCGGTCTTTTTGTCCAAATACGCCTTGCGCTCGTCCTCGCCCTCGAAGTTGTCGTTCAGGTACGCGATGCCCTGCAGCAGCTGTCCGCCTTCCGGAACAAGCGTATGGTCGGTCGCCGAGACGTCGCTGATGAACAGCTTGTTGTCCATGTCGCTGATGTAGCTGAACGGGCGTGCCACCACACGGTTCAGGCCGATGTCGTATACCATGACCTCCGTCGCCGTATTGTCCTCGTAAGGGGCCATGAACGGCTCCCACGGCGTGTCCTTGAGCAGCTTGCACACCTGCTGTACTGGCATGGCGAAGATGACGCGGTCGAATTCGAGCTCGCGGGTTTTCGTCTGCAGCCAAAACTTGCGGTCTGCGTAACGGATGCCGTCCACGCCTTCGCGCAGCGCAATTTCCCAGCGGGAGGTCAGCTCGATTTTTTGCTTGAGCTGGTTCGTAATGACGGCCCAACTGCCGAGCACGTAGTTAACCGGGCGGCCCGACAAAAAGAGGTTGTGGTAATAGTCGCTGATCACCGCGCCGGGCACCTTCCGCGCCTCTTCCGGCGTGATGAAGAAGTTCGAACAGACGAGATGCTCCCACAGCTCCTTCACGTCTTCGTCCGCGTCCGACTGTGCCAAGTAATCGCCCAGCGTATCGTAATTGCGCACGTTGTGAATGTTCGCGATGATCGCCGTAATTTCCCCGACGAAGCGCACCTTTTGAAACGGATTCAGCAGCTCCGTCCGCATCAGGTTGACGAAATCGAGCGGAGCCGGCGTCAGCTGGTCGTTCTTGTAATACATGACCTTCCGTTTGTCCACCTGCTTCGAGCTGAACGACAGTCCCAGCTCGCGCTCCAGATCGCCGATGGTGTGGCGGTCGATGCCGTAAATCGCGTGCGCGCCGTAATTCAGCGTAAACCCCGCTTTTTCATAAGTAAACGCACGTCCGCCCAGCTGCGGGCTGCGCTCGAACAGGACGCCTTCGATTCCTTGATGCTCCGATAAATAAGCGGCTGCGGTCAGCCCCGCAAGCCCTCCTCCGATGATAGCAACCTTCATGTTGTGTTCTCCTTTCCGTTCTGCTTCCAGTAGAATCGGTTCCGCTTCCTTGTTATGGCGAAGCCCTGTCCAAACCCAAGCGAGCTGCTCCCGCATTCGCTCGGTCAAATCCGTCTCTTCCTCGACCGTGCACCACAGCATGACCGTACCGAAATAAGCGGTGGTCAGCATTTTGGCTTTGCCCGGCTCGGGCAGCCAGCGCAGCAGGCTTTCGTACAGCGTTCGTTTCAGCTCTTCCATGGCCGCCTTCAGGCCTTCGTTTTGCATCGACAGGGCGATCCAGCTGCGGATCAGCCGCCGGTAAGCGCCCAGCGCTTCGGCCAAATCCAGCATCAGCCGGTTGACGTGGCTTTCCAGCGACCGCACCTGCGAAGGCGTGCGGCTGCACCAGGCTTGAATAAGCTCCATTTGTTTTCTCGGGATTTCATGCAGAATTTCATCTTTGCCTTCAAAATAATGGTAGAACGTTCCTTTGGACGTCCGGGTCGCCGCGATGATGTCGTCCACCGACACATGCTCGTACCCGCGTTCCACAAACAGCTTCAGGGCGACATCCATCAGGTAGTCGCGTTTTTTTCGCGTCGACGCTCTCATGAAGCGGTCCACCCTAAACCCTCCTTGGTGTAACACCGTTTGCCAAGCATTGAATCGTTCCCGTTTAGTATTATAGATAATATTAGACCGATAGTCTATAAATGAATCCCTGTTTTCGGGCATAAATCGATGCTTATTTTCGTTAAAATAGATCACATTTTGAGAACGATCAGGTCACAATAGACGGAGGCGCACAAAAAAGAATGTTTTAATATGAAAATATACAAAAGTATGCCCAAAATCTTGTCCATCACTTTTTACCGCGGCGAGTTTTCTTTTTGCCCGGTTTTCGGGTATAGTGGAAGGAGACAAGCCTGAACCTGATATGGGAAGGAGGGGAGAACGTGGACTGCATTTTTTGCAAAATCGTCGAAGGGACGATCCCTTCGAAAAAAGTGTTCGAGAACGAGCATGTCGTTGCCTTTCACGACATTCATCCGGCCGCTCCCGTACATATTTTAATTATTCCTAAAAAACATATCGCGTCGATGAACGACGTCGGAGCGGACGACTGGCACCTGCTTGGAGAAATCCACAGCGCAGCGCAGCAAATCGCCAAAGAACAGGGCGTGGCCGAATCCGGCTACCGTCTCATCAACAACTGCGGCAAACACAGCGGGCAGGAGGTATTCCATATCCATTATCACCTGCTCGGCGGAGAAAAACTGGGGCCTCTCAATGCCCGCTAAACCCGGTGCGGCTCATTTTTGAAGTTTTGTTCCGGATAGGTTGACACCCAGTTTCCTTATCACCTATAATGAAGTTTGATGAATGTCTTTTTTCGTCTTGGACGGTCTGTTCGGAGGGAGGGAAAACTGGTGTCAGAAACTCGAGTTCGCAAGAACGAAACTATAGATGCTGCACTTCGTCGCTTTAAGCGTTCCATCGCCAAAGATGGCGTTTTGGCGGAGGTCAAAAAACGCAAGCATTATGAGAAGCCAAGCGTGAAACGCAAGAAGAAGTCAGAGGCTGCTCGCAAGAGAAAGTTCTAGGAGGCTTAATCGATGAGCTTAAGCGACAGACTAAACGATGACATGAAGCTTGCGATGAAGAGTCAAGACAAGTTTAAACTCTCCGTAATCCGTATGGTTCGTGCAGCTATCAAAAATCTTGAGATAGATCAGCGTAAAACCTTAGATGAACAAGAAGTACTTGACGTCTTGAATCGCGAGATCAAACAGCGCAAAGATTCCCTCCAAGAATTTGAAAAGGCCGGTCGTGACGATTTGGCGGAGAACCTGAAGGCCGAGGTCGCCATACTGATGGAGTACATGCCGCAGCAATTCACCGATGAAGAAGTAAAAGCCATTGTACAGCAGACCATCCAAGAAGTGGGGGCTTCTTCCAAAGCGGACATGGGCAAAGTCATGGGCGCATTGATGCCTAAGGTTAAAGGACGAGCAGACGGCAAAGTCGTCAATCAGTTCGTTCAACAATTATTGTCTTAACAAGAGCGGGAAACACTCCTACTATTCGGAGTGTTTTTCTTTTTGTTTTGAGTTTTGTGAATCAAACTCGCGGTTGTCGCGTAGTACCTCTTGGAAGCATTGCAAAACGCGCGAAAAGGAGGTCATCTTGTGCATTCACTCGGGAATAAGCGCTCGGCGCTGCTTTTTCGGCTTCCGCTTGTCTTTTTACTCGCAGCGGCGCTTCTGTTGTCTGCGCTAACCATGTTCTTGCCTGCGGATACCGCAAGCGCCGATTCGCCGTCCTCGCCGCCGAAAGCCGCTCCGGTCGTCGTGATTCCGGTGCATCAAACGGTCGAAAACGGGCTGCAGACCTTTCTGCAGCGGGCGCTGCAGGAAGCGCAATCGATGGGCGCCTATTACGTCGTGCTGGACGTCGATACGTTGGGCGGCCGCGTCGATTCGGCGCAGGAAATCGGCCAATTGATCAAAAACAGCCCGGTTCCGACGATTGCTTACGTGCACGGCAAAGCCATCTCGGCCGGCAGCTACATTGCACTGAATGCGGGCAAAATCGCCATGGAGCCGGGTAGCTCGCTTGGCGCGGCTGCCGTTGTAGACGGAGCCGGTAATGAAATCGAAAGCGTCAAAGTAGTATCGTACTGGTCCGGACAGATGAAGGCCGCCGCGGAGCTGCGCGGAAGAAAGACGCAAATTGCCGAAGCGATGGTCGACAAAAACGTCGGCGTGTCCATGCCGGAAATCGGCCGAACCGTGCCTAAGGGCGAAATCCTGACGTTAACCGCGGAGGAAGCGCTTAAGGTCGGTTATGCGGAGAAGATGGCCGCCAGCCTGCAGGAGGTCGTTCAGTTTATCGGCGGGGAAGATCGTCCGCTTGTTACATTGGAGCCGAGCCTGGCGGAATCGTTCGCACGGTATGTGACCCAGCCTTGGGTGTCGATGCTGCTGCTGATCATCGGCATTGCCGGCATTGCCATCGAGCTGTTCGTTCCCGGCTTCGGGCTGCCCGGAATCATCGGCGTGCTTGGCTTCGGACTCTACTTTTTCGGGCACTATATCGCCGGATTCGCAGGGTTCGAGGAGATCGCTCTGTTTATCGCCGGCATCCTGCTGCTGCTGATCGAGGTGTTCGTATCCAGCTTCGGGATTTTGGGCTTTCTGGGCGCTGCCTGCTTGATCAGCGGCGTCGTGCTCGCCGCCTACAACACGAAAGCGGCTGCGATGAACCTGGGCATTGCTTTCGTCATTGCGGCCGTCGTCGTCGCTATCGTCGTCAAATATTTTAAGCATCGCGGCGTCTGGAATCGGTTTGTCTTGCGGGAAAAGCTGACCGAAGAGAAAGGTTACGTCTCGGTACCGTCCCGCAGCGACCTGCTAGGACAGACAGGCAAGGCGATTACGCCGCTTAGGCCAGCCGGGACTGCGCTGTTCGGCGACGAACGTGTCGATGTCGTCACGGTGGGGGATTTTGTCGAAACCGGCCGAACCGTGAAAGTTACACATGTCGAAGGCGTTAGGGTCGTCGTAAAGGAAGTCAAGGAAGCCTAGGCCGAACGCGCCTTGCCGGAATCCGGCGATAGACTTACAACACAAGGAGGAAGTTGTACGATGGATACATCCCTTATTTCAATTTTCTTGCTGGCAGCCGTCGCGATCATCGCGCTGTCCGTATTTTTTACGTTTGTCCCGGTTATGCTGTGGATTTCCGCACTGGCGTCCGGGGTGCGGATCGGCATCATTACGCTTGTAGCGATGCGGCTGCGCCGGGTCATCCCGAGCCGGATCGTCAATCCGATGATCAAGGCGACCAAGGCCGGTTTGGATCTAACCATTAATCAGCTGGAGAGCCATTTCTTGGCCGGCGGTAATGTGGACCGTGTGGTCAATGCGCTCATTGCGGCGCACCGCGCCAACATTCACTTGGAATTCGAGCGTGCGGCGGCGATCGATCTGGCCGGCCGCGACGTGCTTCAGGCCGTACAGATGAGCGTTAACCCGCGAGTGATCGAGACGCCGGTCGTCTCTGCCGTCGCCAAAGACGGGATCGAAGTGAAGGTTATCGCACGGGTGACGGTGCGCACCAACCTCGACCGGCTGGTCGGGGGCGCAGGGGAAGAAACGATCATCGCCCGCGTCGGCGAAGGGATCGTCACCACGGTAGGCTCCAGCAACTCCCATAAGGACGTGCTCGAAAACCCGGATATGATTTCCCGGACGGTATTGGGCAAAGGGCTGGACGCCGGTACGGCGTTTGAGATTTTGTCCATCGATATTGCGGATGTGGACGTAGGCAAAAACATCGGGGCGCATCTGCAAACGGAGCAAGCGGAAGCCGACAAGCGGATTGCGCAGGCAAAGGCGGAGGAGCGCCGCGCGATGGCGGTCGCCCAAGAGCAGGAGATGAAAGCGAAGGTCGTCGAGATGAAAGCGAAGGTCGTCGAAGCCGAATCCGAAGTGCCGCTCGCCATGGCGGAAGCGCTGCGCGAGGGCAAGCTCGGCGTCATGGATTACATGAACCTCAAGAACATCGACGCGGACACGCAAATGCGCTCCACCCTCGGCAAAATGAACGATCCCGGCAAAGACGGAGACAATGCCTGATAGCCCCATCCGGGCGGAAAGGCGGGATAACCGATGCGCACCATTATCGATCTGATATTGAGCAACTGGTTTATTGTCGTTATCGCGTATATCGTGCTTAGCGGCATCGTGAGAAAATTAAGGACCGGCGGCCAGGGCGGGCGAGGCGTGCCGCGGCCGCAGGGAAGGGCGCCCAAAGGCGGTATGCCGCCCTTCGGCGGCGACGGCTCCGGCTGGCCGGGATCGGCGAACCCGATGCCCAAGGCGAAGCCGGTTCAAGCGCGGCCGGCTGATTCGGGCGGTGCCCGTCCGCAGCTGGTCGAAATGGGCGGCCGTCGGTCGCAGCCGACGCCTCTGCCCGAGGATGCCGCTGTGGCTGCACCGGCAGCTGAGCGCCCATCTGCGGCCGCAGCGGCGCCTTCTTCCGCCGAGCCGCCGGGCTCCGGCGAAAGCGCAGCCGCAGCCTTCGGCAGCCTGACGCCGCAGGATGCCGCGCGCGGCGTGCTGTGGGCCGAGATTCTCGGCCCTCCGCGGGCGAAACACCCCTTTCGGCGCTAATGTCTTATCGGGTTCAAGCAAGCGCCTCCTTTCGATTCCCGCAGCGGGATTCGATAGGAGGCGCTTTTTTGCGTAGTTAAGACTTTTGTAAGACTTGCGTAAGCCGCCGTTCAGAGCCTTTTTTTTATAATAAAGCTTGTAAGGACGTCCGGCGAGCCTTACAATCATCCGAAAGAGGAAGGGAGCGGCATAGGGATGATCATACGGACGAACCGGCTGGGGAAACGGTACGGCCCGCGGGCGGAGTGGGCGGTTCAAGAGGTTGGGCTGTCGGTGAGAGCGGGGGAAATCTACGGGTTTCTCGGACAGAATGGAGCCGGGAAAACGACGACGCTGCGCATGATCATGGGACTGATCGCACCGACGGAGGGTAACGTGGAGCTATTTGGACGCCCGGCCGGCAGGGGCCGCGATTTTTATGCCCGTATCGGCTACGTGCCGGACGTTCCGGGCTTTTACCCCCAGCTTACGGTAGAAGAGCATCTGCGAATGCATGGTAAGCTGATCGGTTATGCCGGGAAGGACCGGACGGAGGAAACGATCCGGCGGCTGTCCTTATGGGAGATGCGCGCGACGAAAGCCGGCCGGCTGTCGCATGGCGCGAGACAGCGTCTGAGTTTGGCCAAAGCGTTGGTGCATACGCCGGAGCTGCTTATATTGGACGAGCCGACGAACGGGGTCGATCCGGCCGGGATCGAACAGCTTCGCCAGCTGCTGCTCGATTTGGCGAAGCAGCACGGTGTCACCATCCTGCTATCCAGCCATCTGCTTGGCGAGGTGCAGCAGATCGCCGATCGCGTGGGTATTTTGCACCGGGGCAGGCTGCTGGCGGAAAGCGGACTGGCTGCGCTTGAGCAGCAGCTTAAAAGCTGCATCGACCTACGCGTGAGCGACGTGCGCAAGGCGGTCGTGCTGCTTGAACAGCGGCTGGAGCTAAACGATTACGAGGTTCGGGAACCGGACGGTCTGATCGTTCACGTGCCTGCGGACAAGGCGGCAGGAATCGCCCGCACGTTAATCGGTCACGGGATCGACCTGCACGAAATGAACGTCCGGCAGGGGACGCTTGAAGATTACTATTTACGGTTGATCGGAGGAGAAGCGCAGTGATCCGCATGCTGGCTGCCGAGTGGATGAAATTAAAGCGAACGAGAGGATTTTGGCTGCTGGTGCTGGCTGTTTGTTCGCTGCACTTGCTGGAGCTTTTCTCGATTCTGAATCAGACGTCGCCGGGCCGGTTGACCTGGGACTGGACGTTCTATATTCATTACAAGTCCATGACGGTGGGACTGTTCCCCGTCATGAATGCCTTGCTGATCGGTTATTTGATTGCCGCAGAATTTCAGCAAAACACAATCAGCGGCATGCTCGCCTATCCGCTGTCCCGCAGTTCGTTTCTACTGGCCAAATATGCGATAGCCGTGCCGGTATTGGCCGGGCTGCTCGCGCTCGATCTGCTCTTGAAGGGGGCGGCGGGATGGATCGTCGGCTTCGAGCCGATGACGGCGGCGCAATGGGGGAAATATGCGTGGTGCTCGGTTTTGCTGCTGCTGACATCCATTGCGTTTTTTCCGCTAAACGCTTGCTTGAGCCTGTATTTCCGCAGTTATATCCCGAATATCGTATTGGGGGTCATGATCATCGTTTGCTGCGAAGCGGTGTGGGACCGGCTCGATTACAGCGCACGGTTTCCCTGGACCTTTCCCGCCGTCGTCATCGGCGATTATATCGGTATCCCCAAGCGGCTCGTCGGGAGCCCCGAACTGCTCTCGGGCGCGCTTCTTCTGACGGCAGTTTTCACGATATTCCTTATTTTATCTTTCGTACAAATTCGCAGACAAGACATCCGGCCGCATGGCGGCTGACAAGGAGATTGACGATATGGCCAACCGGTACAGACAACGTATTGCATGTATGCTTGCTTTATTTCTATCCGTCGCGGCGGCAACGCCGGGGGGAGAGGTATGGGCGGAAGCCGAAGCCGTCCGGTTGAAAATGAACGGAACCGCCATCAAGCTGGAGCACTCCCCGTTCAAAGACGGCGAACATCTCTTTATTCCTTTGCGCGGCGTATTCGAGTCGTTAAAAGGGACGAAGGTCGGTTGGGACGAAGCGACGCGCAGCGCAACGGCGGAAATGAAAGACAAAAGCGTCGCGATCCGCATCCAAGTGACGATCGGAAGCCGGGAGGCCGAGATTAACGGAAACAAGGTGGAGCTGGAGCAGCCGGTACGCCTGGTCGACGGAGCTACGATGGTTCCTGTCCGAAAGCTGAACGAAGCGATCGGCAACCGGGTGGAGTGGGAGGAAGAGACGCAGACGATCCATCTGATCCGCAACGGTCTGGGGCGCCGCATTGCGAATCCCGAGGCGGGTGCGCAGACCGAAGGCGGCGGCGCGGTTTCTGTGGACGGAAAGGCCGGATCGAAGCCGGGAGCTGCCGTAGGTTCGGAAGGCGTCGTAACTGCCGCTGCAGCGGCTGCGGACCGTTATCTTCAAGAAGCGGGCTTCAACGGAACGGCTCTCGTCGCCCGGAAGGGCGAATTGCTGCTGGAGCGCGGATACGGCCAAGAACGGCCGGGGAAAAGCAACGGACCGGACACCCGCTTCCGCTTGATGTCGCTGACCAAGGGAATGACGGCCACGGCCATCCTGCGGCTGGAGGAGCAGGGCCTGCTTAACACTTCCGATTCCATTCAAACGTACGTTCCCGGATTGCCGCAAGGCGATAAAATAACGATCCGCCATCTGCTCTCGCATACGTCCGGGCTCCCCCGCGAATATCCGAGAACGCCGGACGCCACCCTCGAACAAACGCTGGACGCCATCCGCAAGAGCGAGCCGCTGTTTGAACCGGGTAAGAAGTTTTCCTACAGCAACGCCGGTTATGTCGTCCTGGCGGCCGTCATCGAGAAGGTGACCGGGAAAAGCTACGGCGACTATGTCCGCAGCACCCTGTTTGCGCCGCTCGGGATGGAGCGTTCGGGACAGTCCTCGCCGGCTTACGATGCGGAGCATTTGGCGGCCGGATACTGGCTGGAAGGCGGCAAGCTGAAGCCCGAGACCTATCACGTGTCGCAGCCGGGAGCGGGCGACTTGTACTCAACGGTTCGGGATCTGTACGTCTGGGACCGGGCGCTTTATACGGAACGTCTGTTGAAGCCGGAGAGCGTCGGGCGGTTGTTTGCTCCGAATCTCGGCGGCTACGGGTACGGCTGGTACGTGAAAGAACCGCAAACCGCCTATCATACCGGCTCGGGCAGCGGCTTTTCCACGATGTTTTACCGGAAGCTTGACGAAGAGCTGGTCGTTATTTTGCTGAGCAACGTCACCGAAGCCGATGTGAAAGGCATGACGCAAAAGATACTGACCCTCCTGCCGCAGTCGTGATAAAATAGCATCGGTTCTATTATCGACAGACAGAGCAGGTGAGCGGCGAATGGCGGGAACCCGCGGATTCATTCTTATTGTGGAAGACGATGACGATTTGCGGCATTTGATGAAAACCTATTTGCTGCGGGAAGGCTATGACGTATGTACCGCCGAGGATGGGGAGCAGGCCAAGGAGGCACTGGGCCAAAAGACGTTTCAGTTAGCCGTGCTTGATTTGATGCTGCCTCAATCGGACGGATTGGAGGTGCTGAGATACATAAGGGAGAAGGGGAATACTCCTGTTTTGATCGTATCCTCCAAAAGCGACGAGGTAGACAAAATCGTCGGTTTGCGGATGGGGGCCGACGATTATTTGACCAAGCCGTTCGGACTCGGCGAATTTACCGCCCGGGTGCAGGCGCTGCTGCGGCGTTTTTTGGAGCTGAACCGCCCGGCCGCCGCCGGATCGTCCGCGCTTGTCCACGGGCCGATAACGATCGATCCCGATACGAGGGAAGCGCAGGTTAACGGCGAGCCGGTCGAGCTGACCGCCAAAGAATTCGACCTGCTGAAGGTGCTCATGCAAAATCCGAACCGCGTATTCTCAAAAGCGCAGCTGTTTCGCAGCGTGTGGCAGCAGGATTATATGTTCGACGAAAATACGATCATGGTCCATATCCGGCGGCTGCGGGCAAAAATCGAGCCGAATCCTTCCGAGCCCGTATGGATTCAAACGGTCTGGGGCATCGGCTACAAGCTGGGGAAAGCGGGGGATTCGCCATCTTCGTTCTCCTGATTCTTTTGCTTGCTGCGGCCTTGGTCCTGCTAATCAGGCTGCTGCGTCTCAAGCGGCAGCTTTCGCGGATGAGCCGCGCGGTCGGAACGTTTCTCGAGAGCGGGGATCCGGGCGGCATCCGGCTTCCCGTCTATCATAACGAATCCCGAGAGTTGAGCGCCGGCCTGAACGAATGGGCGCTTCGATGGAAGGCGCTTAGCGTCCGCACGCAGCACTTGGACGAATCGCGCAAACGCATGCTTTCCAATCTGGCCCACGATTTCCAGACGCCGCTTGCAGCCATGCTCGGCTATGTGGAGGCGGTACGCGACGACCCGCAGCTGACGGACGCCGAAAGGCGAGCTTATTTAGAAATAGCGGCGCGCAAAGGAGAGGAGCTTTCCCGGATGTTCCGGGACTTTTTCGAGCTGTCCAAGCTGGAAGCCGACGATACGCCGGTGCGGCTCGAACGGGTGGTTTTGAACGAGACGGTGCCGGACTGGCTGCTGACGTTTCATCAAGAGCTGGAAAAGCTGGGGCTGGAGCCTGTTCTGGACCTGCCCGACGCCCCGGTGGCGGTATGGGCGGATGCACGGCTGCTGGAGCGGGTCGTCAACAATCTGCTGATCAACGCGCTGAGATACGGGAGGTCCGGGGGTGTTATCGGCTTCTCCGTCGTCCCGGCGGCCGACGTATGCACCCTCACCGTATGGGACCGGGGGCCGGGCATTGCGGCAGGCGATCTGCCGTTTGTCTTCGACCGGTTATATACCGGCGAAGGCTCCAGAAACCGCAAGCTGAGCGGCAGCGGTCTGGGGCTTGCGATCGCCAAACGGCTCGTGGAGCGGCAGCGGGGAAGAATCGAGGTATGCTCCGTGCCCGGCGAAAGAACGGAGTTTAAGGTCATCCTGCCGCTTGCCGGCACCCAGTAATCATTTCATGAGACGGTTTCTTTTCCGGGGTGGAAAGGGACCGTCTTTTTCGTTTGTCCGCGCCCCGGGCTCTCGTCTTACGTCATATTTTCCAATCCCGGGCATAAGGTGTAAATAGCCGTGTTATGCTTTTTGGACTGCGGAGGAGGTTGCCTATGCGAAAGCTGACCCGCCGATTCAATCAATTTACCGCCAAATTACTCGACCTGCCGCAGGATGTCGTGATGGACTTGCCCCGTATGACTATGATCGGGAACCGGCAGCTTTATATCGAAAATCACCGCGGCGTACTGCATTTTTCCAACGAGGTGCTCAAGCTGGCGCTGACCGCAGGGCGGGTGGAGGTGTACGGCTCGGAGCTGGTTATCCGAGCCATCTTGACGGAAGAAGTGTTCATCGAAGGCATGATCCGCGATATCAAATATATTCCGTAGCCCGGAAAGGAGAAGTCGATCGTGAAATCTTCGTATATCCACCGCCTGCGCGGCTTTGTTCGGATTGAAGTGAAAGACGGGCAGCTCGAGAAGCTGCTGAACCGCATGACGGAGCGGCAGATGGACGTCTGGGACATCCGGTATACGGCGGAGAATCAAGCCGAGCTGTCGATCACGATCCGCGACTTTTTCCGGCTTCGCCCGCTATTGAAGGAGACAGGCTGCCGTACCCGGATCCGTCAGAAAATGGGGCTTCCTTTTTGGGTAGACAAGCTGGAGAAACGCAAATTTTTTGCCCTCGGCCTGCTTGCTTTCATTATCGGAATTTACGTGCTGTCCTCGCTCGTGTGGCAGGTTCGCGTGGAAGGCAACGAGAAGCTGAGCAAGGAGCAGATTCTGCAAGCCGCGAAGCAGGAAGGCATTTACAAGCTGCAGTGGAAATTCCGCTTGAAGGACCCGGCCGAGCTGTCCCGGGCGCTGCAGCGGGATCTGCCGGGCACCGCTTGGGTCGGTGTGAAGGTAAGCGGGACGCATATTATTATTAAGGTCGTCGAATCGACCGCGCCCGATACCCCTCCGCTGCTTAGCCCAAGGCATCTGGTCGCTTCCAAAAACGCCCTGGTGACCGAGATCTTTGCGGAAAAGGGCAGGCCGCTCGTTAAGCCGAATACGTATGTGCGCAAAGGAGATATATTGATATCCGGCATCATCGGGATCGAGACGAACCAGCAGACGGTTGTCGCCTCCGGGAAGGTTAAGGGAATCGTGTGGTACAAGCCGACCGTGGAAGTGCCGCTTACGCTCCAGTACAAGACCTATACCGGCGAAACGAAACACCGCTCGTACCTGGTCCTGGGCAGCCGCGGCCTTCAGCTAAGCGGCTACCGGAAAATTCCGTTCGAGCAGTACGAGACCGTCCCCGAACGGAAAACGCTCAGCTGGCGGGGCTATACGCTCCCGATCGGATGGCTTAGCGAAAAGCTGCTGGAGGTGCAAATCGTCGAGCAGGCCGTTGATCCGAAGGAAGCCTCGGAGCTTGCCCTTGAGCAGGCTAAAGCGCAAATTTTGTCGGCCGCGGGCAGCGATTCGCGTGTCGTTTCGGAAAAAATTTTGCATGAAAAGGCGGAGAATGGTAAAGTTTATATGGAAGTACTTTTGGAAGTGGAAGAACCGATCGCAACCGAACAACCGATCGTCCCATAAAAGACTACTGACGGAGCGGTTTTGAAGGGGTTCTGTTTTTTATTCCAGTCTAGCAAAGCGTAGGCGGAGAGAAGCATTACTGCCGGAGCATATGCTTTCGTAGCAGTTTTCCTTACGGAAAACTTGGAGTTTACGTGCCGCCTTTGAATTCGGATTCTACCCGATTATCCATTTATTCATAGAATCCGAATTCAAGAGCGGCTGGAGGCAGTGGTGCTGTCTCGCAGACGAAGCGGCCTTGCTGACGAATAACGAACCGTCCTCTTCAAAACCCGGAGGAGAGATTAAGCCCTGTACATGGATCAAGAGACCACAGTAAAAGTCACACTCAAAAATACGGCCGAAGCCCTCGCCCTCTTCGGGCCGCAGGACAAATTCCTGCACCTGATCGAGCAGCATACGCAGGCCGCCATCTTTACCCGTGAGGAAGAAATAGTCATTCAAGGCCAAGCGGCCGATACGGCGCGCCTCGAGCAGCTGTTCACCGTGCTGCTGGAGCTGATCCGCAATCAATATACGCTGACGGAGCGGGATATTCATTACGCGATCGACCTCGCCAAAGACATGAAGGCCGACCAGCTGCTCGATCTGTTTAAAGGCGAAATCGCCCTTACCCACAAAGGCAAGCCGATCCGCATCAAAACGATCGGGCAGAAGCAGTACGTCAACGAAATTAAGAAAAAAGATATCGTCTTCGGGATCGGACCGGCCGGCACGGGCAAAACGTATATCGCCGTCGTGCTCGCCGTGTCCGCGCTCAAGGAAGGCAAAGTGAAGCGGATCGTACTGACGAGACCCGCGGTCGAAGCGGGCGAGAGCCTCGGCTTTCTGCCGGGCGACCTGCAGGAAAAGGTTGACCCCTATTTGCGTCCATTGTATGATGCTCTTAACGACGTGCTCGGGCCGGAGCAGGTGCTCAAATCGCTGGAGCGCGGCCTCATCGAGATTGCTCCGCTCGCCTACATGCGCGGCCGGACGCTCGACGATTCGTTCATTATTTTGGACGAAGCGCAGAATACGACGCCGGAGCAGATGAAGATGTTTTTAACGCGCCTGGGCTTCGGATCAAAGATGGTGATTACCGGCGACGTGACGCAGATCGACCTCCCGCGAGGCAAATCGTCGGGGCTGGTGGAGGCGCAGCGCATCCTGGGGAACATCGAGGAGCTCGGATTTATCCGGTTTGCCGAGCAGGACGTTGTCAGACATTCATTGGTGCAAAAAATCATCATGGCCTATAATGAGGACAAAGAAGGCTGAGGAAGGGCTGACCTTTCGTCATGAACAACCGCGTTTCCATTCAAGGCAAATTTCAATACCGGCTTGCCGGCTGGAGATACAGCGCCATCGTGCGCTTTCTTCTGTTTTTAGCGCTTGCCGTCGTGTTTTATGTTGCTCTGCTGCACCGGATTGTGCCGCAAACGTATGATATTCAATTGGGCAGCGTTACGGAAAAGGATATTCTGGCCCCCAAGGCGATTGCGAACGAAGTAGCGACGGAAAAAGCGAAGGAAGAAGCGGCCGCAAGGGTGCAGCCCGTATATAAGATCGCCCCGCTGCGCAACGAAGCGGCGGTCGAGGCGATTTTTGAAAAGCTGCAGCAAATTAACAGCGATGCGGAGGTTTCCGTCGCCGACAAAGTCAATATTTACAAAACGGTCATTCCGACGATCATTCAGGACCATTTGGACCGTCAGACCAAGAGCTTGACGGATGGCGGTCAATACAACGACCTGCTGCTGGCGGAAATGCGCAAAAGCATCCGCGAGCAGCAGTACCGGATTCCGGAGGAGTCGTTTTACAAAATTCCGCGGCTCACCAAAGAAGATTTGACCGCGATGGAGCCCGTGGCTAAAGAAATCGTCATCAAGCTGATGAGCGACCAGATTACGGATGCGCAGACGGCCAGAGTCAAGGTGCCGGAATTGGTGAATTCTTCGACGCTGACCAAGAACAATGCGCGCGAGCTCGTTCAGGAGCTCGTGCGGGCGGCGCTTTCGCCGAATAAATTTTACGATCAAAAAGGAACCGAGGAAGCGAAGGGGCACGCGCGCGATAACGTCAAGCCGGTAATGATCAACAAAAACGAAGTGCTCGTTCCCAAGGGCGAAAAAGTAACGGAAGAGCTGTACCAACGTTTGGCTTCGCTCGATTTGCTCAGGGACGAAGCCAGCTACTGGCCGAATCTCGGACTTTTTTTATTTATCGTCTTGTGCTGCCTGTTTTTGTATATGTATGTCAGACAAAGCTCGCTTCCGATCAATAGCAACAACGCCCAGCTGTTCATGTACGTGCTGATTGTCGTCTTGACGATTGCCGGGATGAAGCTGTTCTCGCTGCTGCAAAATTTGGATTATCCGTATATCAGCTATTTGGCCCCGACGGCGATGGGAGCCATGATGGTGACGATCTTGCTCAATTCGCATCTTGCTTTCGTGACCGCCGTCGTTTTGAGCGTCATTTCCAGCGTTGTTTTTAATTCGGACCATCTTGCGTTCGATTACAAATACGGCCTGCTGACGCTGACCAGCTCGTTTGCGGCGATCTTCTCGATCCAGCGGGCAAGCCAGCGTTCCTCCATTTTGAAAGCGGGGATGATGGTATCGCTCTTCGCTCTGGCGCTCGTATCCGCGCTGCTGCTGCTCGAGGATCACGAAACCAGGCAGAACGCGCTGTTTGCCGCGTCATTCGCCTTAGGGAGCGGACTGCTAACCGCCGTGTTCGTTATGGGCCTGCTGCCGTTTTTCGAAGTTGCCTTCGGCATTCTGTCGCCGCTTAAGCTGGTCGAGTTGTCCAATCCGAACCACCCGCTTCTGCGCAAGCTGCTGACCGAGACGCCCGGCACCTACCATCACAGCGTTATGGTCGGCAATTTGTCGGAAGCCGCGGCCGGCGCGATCGGCGCCGACGGGCTGCTCTGTCGGGTCGGAGCTTATTATCACGATATCGGGAAGACGAAGCGGCCGAGTTATTTTATCGAGAATCAGTCGCATACGGAAAATCCGCACGACAAAATCGAACCGGCGCTGAGCAAATCGATCATTGTAGCCCATGCGCGCGACGGTGTCGAAATGCTGAAGGATTATAACATTCCGAAGCCGATCCGCGATATTGCGGAGCAGCATCATGGCACAACCTTGCTGCAATATTTTTATCACAAAGCGAAAAAGCTCGCCGAAGAGCGTCAGGAAAAGCCGCCGGAGGAGGCGGAGTACCGCTATCCCGGTCCGAAAGCCCAGACGAAGGAAGCGGCGATTGTCGGCATCGCCGATTGCGTCGAGGCGGCCGTCCGCTCCCTGCGCAATCCGACCGTGGAACAGATCGATTCGATGGTGCGCAAAATTATTAAAAACCGGCTGGACGACGGCCAATTTAACGAATGCGATCTGACCATCAAGGAATTGGATCAGATCGTCAAGATTTTAAACGAAACGCTGCTTGGCATTTTCCACTCGCGGATCGAATATCCCGCGGATATGCCGGAGCAGAAGACGGCGGAGAAGCAGGAAAAGCCGATGCAAGAAGCGAAGGTGTCGGAATTGAAGAAAGAGGTGAAGCCATGAGCCTGAAGCTTTCATGGAACAGCGAACAAACCGCTTACGAAATTACGCCGGCTCTCATCGAGAAGCTGGAAATGCTGCTTCGCCTCGCCGGGAAGCAGGAAGAGGTGTCGGATGGCGAAGTGGCGTTGACATTTGTCGACGACGAGGCCATCCAGGAGCTTAACAAGCAGTACCGGGGACTGGATAAGCCGACGGACGTGCTGTCATTCGCCATGCGGGAAATGGGCGAAGACGAGATCGAGATCATCTATGGCGACGATGGCTTCGAGGAAGTGGAGTACGCCGGCGAGAAGGATGAAGAAGAGTCCGGAACGGCGGAGGACGATGACGAGGAAGACGGCTACGAAGAGCCTCTCGGCGATATCATCATCTCGGTGCCGCGGGCGATCGCCCAGGCGGACGAATACGGCCATTCGGTCGAGCGGGAGCTCGGGTTTCTGTTCGTTCACGGCTTTCTGCATTTGATCGGTTACGATCATCAGGACGAGGAAGAAGAGAAGGTTATGTTCGGCAAGCAGGAGCAAATTTTGCAGCAGGCGGGATTGACGCGGTGAAGCAGCCGGTCAAATGGCAGCGAAGCTTTCGGTATGCTTACGAAGGCGTCAAATACGCACTTGCGACCCAGCGGAACATGAAATTTCATTTTTTCGCCGCTTTGGTCATCCTGGCGCTTGCCTTGTTCTTCGGCCTGCCGAAGACGGATATTTTATTTATTTTACTCGCCGTCACGCTCATGATTGTGACGGAATTGATCAACACCGCCGTGGAAAAAACGGTCGATCTGGCGATGCCGGACCTGCATCCGTTGGCGAAAATCGCCAAGGACGTGGCCGCCGCTTCCGTATTGGTGACGGCAGCCTTTGCCGCCGTAACGGGAATGATCGTGTTTTACGATCCGATCGAACGGCTGATTCAAACTGGCCGGGCGGGAGGGCATCCCATCACCGCGGGGACGGTATGGATTTTGCTTAGCTTGGTCATCCTGACAGTGATTGTGGTGCAGACCCGCTTTTCTTCCAAAGGAAACGGGGTGAAGCCGAGCCTGCTGACGGCTGTCGCTTTTGCGGTCGCCGCCCTGATCGCTTGCCGGGTTCAAGATACGCTTGTCGCTTTGCTCGGCTTTTTGTTGGCTGTAGTCCTGCTGCTGGCGCTTCATGACAAACGCAAGCGGCCTTTCGGCTCGCTGCTGCTCGGTGCGGTGCTTGGCGGCTTCATTACGGTACTCGCCTATTATTTATATCCCATGTAGGTTGCGAAAGGGGCGCTTCTCTTGGAAAAAACGGAATTGATCGCATTGGCCAGAACGGCGAGAGAGCAAGCATACACACCTTACTCCCATTTCAAAGTGGGCAGCGCTTTGCTGGACTCCAAAGGGCGGGTTCATCTGGGCTGCAACGTGGAAAACGCCGCCTACGGACCGACGAACTGCGCCGAACGCACGGCGTTATTCCGCGCGATTGCTGACGGCGAACAGGCCAAGTCGTTCCGGGCTATGGCGATTATCGGGGATACGGTTCAGCCGATTTCGCCTTGCGGCGTATGCCGGCAGGTGCTGGTGGAGCTGTGTCCGCCGGATATGCCGGTATATCTGGCTAATCTGAAAGGGGACATCAGCGAGACGACCGTAGCCGAGCTGCTTCCCGGCGCATTCACATCTTTAGATTTGGACGGAGGAACGATTGATTAATGTCTTCGAACAGCAAGGCTGACTCTAAATTCAAATCCGGCTTTGTGGCGATTATCGGACGGCCGAACGTCGGCAAATCGACGCTGATGAACCAGGTGATCGGCCAAAAGATTGCCATCATGTCCGATAAGCCCCAGACGACCCGGAACAAAATTCACGGCGTCTATACGACCGACCAAGCGCAGATCGTCTTTTTGGATACGCCCGGCATCCACAAGCCGCAATCGAAGCTCGGCGACTATATGATCAAAGCGGCGGAAAGCGCACTGAGCGAAGTTGACGCGATCCTGTTTTTGATCGATGTGGTCGAAGGCTTGGGCGGCGGGGACCGGTACATTATCGAGACGCTGAAAAAGGTAAAAACACCGGTCATTCTGGTGATGAACAAAATCGACCAGATTCATCCGGAAGCGCTCCTGTCGGTCATCACGACCTACAAGGATTTGTACCCGTTTGCCGAAATTGTGCCGATCTCAGCGATGCACGGCAATAACGTCAATACGCTTTTGGAGCAGGTCATCAAATTTTTGCCGGAAGGACCGCAGTATTACCCTGCGGATCAAGTGACGGACCATCCGGAGCAGTTCGTGTGCGCGGAGCTGATCCGGGAGAAAATCCTGCATCTGACCCGGGAGGAAATTCCTCACTCGATCGCGGTTTCCATTGAAGACATGCGCGTGGAGGCCAACGGCGTCGTTCATATTTCGGCTGTCATTTACGTCGAGCGCGACTCGCAGAAGGGCATCATCATCGGCAAAAAGGGCGCGCTGCTGAAAGAAGTGGGGCAAAAAGCGCGGGCCGATATCGAAGCGCTTCTCGGTTCGAAGACGTTCTTGGAGCTGTGGGTCAAAGTGAAGAAAGACTGGCGCAATCAGGACCGGGTCCTGCGGGATCTCGGCTTCCGGCACGAGTAAACCGGCGTTCCGGCCTGTTTCAATCAGGCTCCGCCGCGTTTAATTCATCATAACTAAGTAAAATACATGGCAGTTTTTGCAGAGCATACTTCGCATCGGATCGATCCATCCTAATCCTAGAAACAGGATGTAGTCATGTCATCAAGGGGAGGATGTACCATGAGAGATTTTTCGTGGAAGTACTTTTCAATGACCGGAGATGTGGATGCTTACCTGCTATACAAAGAAGTAAATACCCGGGACGGCGACGAGGCGGAGCCGGAAGAAGAGGACGCTTTGGACGCTGCCGACTGGGTACAGTAGTTTCGCCCAATATCAGGTTACCGGCGCGGTAACGCAGGGAGAGGCTGTAAGGTGCAGTACAGAGTTCAAGGTATCGTCATCCGAAGCATGGATTATGGGGAAGGCAACAAAATTATTACGCTGTTTACCCGGGAGCACGGAAAGCTGAGCGTCGTGGCCCGGGGAGCCAAAAAAGTGAAAAGCCGTTACGGTTCTTCCGCCCAGCTGTTTACGTGCGGCGACTACTTGTTTTTCAAATCCGGGCAGCTCGGCACGCTGAATCATGCGGAAATTATCGAGCCTTTTCATAAAATAAGGGAAGATCTGCATAAGGCTGCCCATGCTTCCTATCTGTCGGAGCTGACCGACCGGATGTTGGGGGATCAAGAGGGGCAGCCTTTTTTATACGATCAGCTGAAAGCCAGCTTGCAGGCAATCCAGGAAGACAAGGATTTGCAGATTATCGACCATCTGTATGAAATGAAAATGTTTGTTCTGGCCGGTTATACGCCCGAGCTGGAGCAATGCGTCGTTTGCCGGGAGAATGCGGAGCCGTTTGCCATCAGCGTCGGCATGGGCGGAATGCTGTGCGAGCGCTGCAAGCTGCGGGATCCGCAGGCCATCCCGCTGACGCCCGGGGTATACAAGCTGCTGCGGCTGTTCATTCAAATGGATGTGCGCCGGCTCGGTCAAATTGACGTAAAGCCGCAGACGAAACAGCTGCTCAAGACGATTTTGCGGGCCTACTTCGATACGCATGTCGGTCTGAAGCTGAAATCGCGAGACTTTTTGGATCAAATGGACAAATACGGAGTTTAGCTAAATAATTGACATGTTTTTACCTGTTTGCTATTATAATATGATACATCCATTTGAAAACCTCTTGTTAACGAAGTCTAGCCACGACTTTGTCAGCGGGGTTTTTTGCTGTCCGGGAAGAGAAACGCTTTTTCCGGGGCTGCGTGTTTCAACCAAGGTCTTGAAACATTTTTTGCCACTGCAACGTAGTAATGTATAGACAGGCCGATCTTTCATAACGATCGGCCTTTGTTGCAGCCTGACAAGAGGGACTTTCGGCCAAAATGACACGTACGGTCGCAAATTTACGCGAAGCTGCGAAATTTGTGCGCAGATTGCACTGAAACCCAGGGAGCGGCAAGCACAGCTCATCTCTGTAAAAAAGCCAGGACGAAAGGCGGGTTCGCATGGAACGGGCGGTTAAGCCGGTAGTGTTTGTAGCGTCGGATTCGGCGGGGGAAACGGGAGAAGCGGTCGTTCGGGCGGCGGCCGTGCAGTTTCATCCCCGGCAGGTGGATATTCGCCGGGTACCTTTTCTGCTCGATACGTCGGACATCGATCGGATGATCCGGACGGTGATTGAGCGCAGCGGCGCGATCGTTTTTACGCTCGTCATTCCCGAGCTGCGGGATTATTTGATTGAACAGGCGGAGCGCTACAGGATTCCTTACATCGATCTGCTCGGTCCGATCATACGGACGCTGGAGCAGACGCTGGATCAGGAAGCAAGGCATCAGCCGGGCATGATCCACAAGCTGGACGAAGATTATTTCAAGAAAGTGGAGGCTGTCGAGTTTGCCGTCAAGTATGACGACGGCCGTGATTTTAACGGGATTTTGCAAGCGGATATCGTGCTTGTCGGGGTATCCCGCACGTCGAAGACCCCGCTGTCGATGTACCTTGCACACAAGAAATTCAAGGTGGCGAACGTGCCGCTTGTCCCGGAAATTCAACCTCCCGAGCAGTTGTTTACGGTGTCCGGAAAGAAGATCGTCGGTCTGCGGATCGATCCGGGCAAGCTTAATGTCATTCGCACCGAACGGCTTAAAACGTTGGGCCTGCCGGGGAATGCCACCTACGCGAACACCGAGCGGATTCACGCGGAATTGGAGTACGCGGATAAAATTATGAAAAAAATCGGCTGCACGGTGATCGACGTTTCGAACAAGGCGGTCGAAGAAACGGCCAGCATCATCATCGATATGTACCGTTCGCGGTAGCGGTCTATTTTGAAGAAAGGAAGCAGGATTTTTTATCCTTTCATCGTATATAATATTACGGTAATGCTTCAGTCTTGAAATTTACAGTCGGCGGGGACCTATGACGTATAAAATTGTAGTCGATGCCGACGCATGCCCGGTTAAGACGGAAATTGCGCAAACGGCCTTGCGTTTCGGAATCCCGGTGCTGATGGTCGCTTCGTTCGATCATCGGCTGCAGCCGATGGACGGCGTCGATATCGTTCAAGTGGACCGGTCGGATCAGTCGGTAGACCTGTATATCGTCAATTGCATTGCACCTGGAGATGTGCTGGTCACGCAGGATTTCGGGCTGGCCGCTTTGGCGCTTGGCAAAAAAGCGCTGGCGCTGTCGAATCGCGGCCAGACGTACAATGAACGAACGATTGATTTTTTACTGGAACGAAGGCACGAGCAGGCGAAGCAGCGCCGCGGAGGCAAGCATATGAAAGGTCCTAAAGCGTTCACCGACGAGGACCGCCAAGCCTTTCTACAAACTTTGACAAAAGTTTTGTCGGGCTTGCAGGAGAATCGGGCAAAGTAGCGAATACCTATACGTGTTAATTTGAATGAAGGTGGATAGGATGAGTAACGGACGCATTCCCGAGCAAGTCATCGACGCGGTCTTGAAAGCCCACGATATTGTCGAAGTCGTCGGAAGACACGTTCATTTGACGAAGCAGGGGCATTACCTCAAAGGTCTTTGTCCTTTTCATTCAGAAAAGACACCTTCCTTTACCGTCACGCCCGAAAAGCAGATTTATCACTGCTTCGGCTGCGGGGCGGGAGGGAACGCCATCCGGTTCGTTTCGGAAGTCGAAGGTCTGTCGTTCGGCCAAGCGCTTCGGAAATTAGCCGATGAAGCGAAGCTCGACATCGGACTCGGGCCGCAGCAAGGCCAAGCCGAAACGAAGGAGCACGCGGACCGGGCAAAACTGATCGAAGCTCATGAGCTTGCCGGCAAGTTGTACGAATATCTCCTCCACAACACCGAGCAGGGCAAAGAAGCGAAGCAGTATTTGCACGCCCGGGGAATGACCGACAAGCTGATCGAAACGTTCGGCATCGGCTATGCGCCGTCGCGGTGGGATACGCTGACGAATCTGCTGGATAAGAAGCAGTTTCCGCTGCCTTTGGTGGAGCAAGGAGGGCTGATCTCGGCGAAGCAGGACGGAAGCGGGTATGTCGATAAATTTCGTGATCGCGTCATGTTTCCGATTCGCGATTGGAAAGGGAATATCATCGCCTTCGGAGGAAGAGCGATGGGCGACGTGCAGCCCAAATATTTGAACAGTCCGGAATCGATGCTTTTCCATAAGAGCCGCACGCTGTACAATTTGCATGCTGCCAGACCCCAAATCCGCAAAAGCCAGGAACTCGTTTTGTTCGAGGGCTATATGGATGTCATTCGCGCCTGGGAGGCTGGAGTGCATAACGGCGTAGCGACCATGGGCACGGCGCTGACACCGGAGCACGCGGAAGCGATTCGGCGTCTTGCGGAACGGGTTGTCGTCGCTTACGACGGGGACAATGCCGGACAATCCGCGGCCTACAAAAGCATCCCGTTGCTGGAAAATGCAGGATGTCATGTAAAAATTGCCATGCTGCCGGGCGGCTTGGACCCGGACGAATATATTTCCGCTCACGGTTCTGAACGATTCGTACGGGAGGTTATCGAAACCGCCGTACCGTCGATCAAATATAAACTTTTTTATTATCGTAAAAATTATAAGCTGCAGGAGGATGGAGAAAAGCTTCGCTACATTCAACAAGCGCTCCGCTTGATCGCAGGACTGACTTCACCCATTGAGAGAGAGCATTATGTGAGAGAGCTTTGTTCCGAATTTCACCTAACGTTCGAATCCGCGATGCAAAATCTGAACGAGATCAGGCTCCAAGCCGAAAAAAAGGACCGTTCCGGGGATAATAAAGACAATTCGTGGAATAATGTTATGAATGACGGAAGGCTTCGCGCGCAACCCCCTTCGATGGTCCCTGCCTATCAGAATGCAGAGCGTCAACTGCTTGCCGTCATGATGCTGGACCGGGACATATCCGGTTATGTCGAGCGTCAGCTGGGAGACGGTTTCAATATGGAAGCTCACGCGGCGCTCGCCGCTTACTTGTACGCCTACTACGCACAAGGATTCGAGCCCAACGCCAGCACGTTCATCGGCATGCTGCAGGATGACAAGCTTGAGAGCTTGGCTAGCTCCTTAACCTTAATAGACAATCGCAGCGGTATTAACGATGCCGTGATCGACGATTACATCCGGCAAATCAAGAAGTTCCCGCTCTTGCAGACATTGGAACGAAAAAGAGAAGAAATCAAGCAAGCAGAACGTTTGGGTGATATTCCCAAAGCCCTGCAATTAGGCAGTGAGATTATATCCTTGGAAAAGCAGTTGAAATCATCCTGATTCGTCTTCATACGGTACCGGGGTGTATTCCAGGGAGGAGGGAGTTGGATTATGGCGAACGATCAACGTACGGAACTAGAGACAGAGTTGACGCTCGAACAAGTAAAAGAACAGTTGATCGAACAAGGCAAGAAGCGTTCGGCAATTACGTACAAAGAAATTATGGAGAAGCTCGCACCGTTCGATCAGGACCCGGAGCAAATCGATGAATTTTTTGAGCAAATTCAAGAGATGGGAATCGATGTCGGCAACGAATCGGACGATGACAATGATCTGACTCCGATGGAGCATGAGCATGACGAATTCCATTTTGACGACGATTTATCCTTGCCGCCCGGCATTAAGATCAATGATCCGGTACGGATGTATTTGAAGGAGATCGGCCGGGTTCCGCTGCTTTCCGCAGAGGACGAGATCGATTTGGCGAAGCGGATCGAGCAGGGCGATGAAGAAGCGAAACGGCGTTTGGCGGAAGCGAACCTGCGTTTGGTCGTCAGTATCGCCAAGCGGTATGTCGGCCGGGGTATGCTGTTCCTCGACTTGATCCAGGAAGGCAATATGGGCTTGATCAAGGCGGTTGAGAAATTCGACCATATCAAAGGATTCAAATTCAGTACGTATGCTACATGGTGGATTCGTCAAGCCATTACGCGCGCGATTGCCGACCAAGCGCGTACGATCCGGATTCCGGTACATATGGTCGAGACGATCAACAAGCTGATCCGGGTCTCCCGTCAACTGCTGCAGGAGCTGGGGCGCGAACCTACGCCGGAGGAAATTGCGAAGGAAATGGATCTCAGTACGGACAAAGTGCGTGAGATTATGAAAATTGCGCAAGAACCCGTATCGCTTGAAACGCCGATCGGCGAGGAAGACGATTCGCACCTCGGAGATTTTATCGAAGACCAAGAGGCGCTGGCTCCGGCGGATGCCGCCGCTTACGAGCTGCTCAAGGAGCAGCTGGAGGATGTCCTCGATACGTTGACGGAACGCGAGGAAAACGTGCTTCGGCTGCGCTTCGGACTCGATGACGGCCGGACGCGTACGCTGGAGGAAGTCGGTAAAGTATTCGGGGTTACCCGGGAACGGATTCGCCAGATCGAAGCCAAGGCGCTGCGCAAGCTTCGCCACCCGAGCCGCAGCAAACGGTTGAAAGACTTTCTTGAATAATTCGCTTGGCATAACGACCTTTCCGCCGTCTGCGGGAAGGTCTAATTTTTTGCGGGCTCCAAGCCGATGAATGAATTATACCAGATATCGTATGTATGTATTAAGCGACGACGGGCTTCGGAGGAATATACAGGGCTATGGATGATAAAAAGAAAACGATTATCCGCGAAATCGAGCATTGGCGGCGTAGCAAGCTGCTGCCCGAGCAGTACTGCGACTTTCTGCTGAATATTTACTTGGAAGACAATCAGGAAAAACCGGGAAGCTCCGGTGGATTGTTCGGCATTACCGCGTCCAAAATAAGCGACAGCAATTGGAAAATATGGGTTCTGGGTTTGGTTGTCGCATGTGCTTTTTCTTTTACTGTTCTTCATTTTAACGCTTTTCAATTACCAATGCAAATAGGGGTCTCGCTTTTGTTTCTCGCTTGCTGTTACGGCTATGGGGGGTACAAGCGGGAAAAGGACCCGATGGGCTCGCAAATTTTGATCGGCATGGCTTCGTTGTTTTTGCTCTTTATCGGGGTTTATCTTATGAAGCTCCACGGGATGCAATCGTCCGTATTCGTCGTTACCTACGTGTTTCTGTGCAGTTTGGTCTGGATTGCGACGGGTCTGCTCGCAAGGCATGTGCCGTATCATCTCGGCGGCTGGGTGAGCCTGGTGTTTTGTTACGGCTGGCTGCTGCATTATCAGCTTGATTCGATCAGTTGGGTTACGCTGGAGCTGAGCTGGGTGCCGCTCAGCATTCTTTTCTGCTGGATGGGGTGGATGGTTCACGAGAAGAGCCGCCATATGGGACTCGTCTTCTTTTTGCTCAGCTTGATCGTTTGGTATATGCCTGAATTATATGGTATGCTGTATGCCGAGCAGTATGGCGAAATGACGCTGCAATGGATGCTGTTGGTTAAGATTGTGACTGAGGCTTCCTTGCTGTTTGTATGGAGAAAAAAATGGACAGAATGGGTTGTCTGAGATGATTCGATTATCAGAACGATTGAGCAGGATTGCACAGGAGGTTCCCGCGGGCAGCCGCCTGGCGGACATCGGCTCGGACCATGCGCTGCTTCCCGCTTATTTGGCGAAGCAAGGCACGATCGTACGGGGAATTGCGGGGGAAGTGAACCCCGGTCCGTATGACGCCGCCGTCAAACAGGTGCGCGCATCGGGACTGGAGCACGTCATCGATGTCCGGCTGGGCGACGGTCTGGCTGTCATCGCGCCGGGCGAGGCGGACGTCATTACGATTGCGGGGATGGGCGGAGTGCTGATCGCTTCAATTCTGGAAGCGGGAAAGGCGAAGCTGGAAGGCGTGCGCCGCTTGGTGCTTCAGCCGAATGTCGGCGAAGCGGCGGTTCGGGAATGGCTGCTGGGAAACGGCTGGTTGCTGACCGGGGAACAGATTTTGGAGGAAGACGGAAAAATCTATGAAATTTTGACCGCCGTTCCGGCTTCGGAGTCCGGGGCCGATCCGGATTCGCCGTATGAACCGATGACCCTGGCGAACGGAAGGATCGCGGATCGTGCGGTTCTGCTGAGCATGGGGCCGTATTTGCTGCGGGAAGCTTCCGCCGTTTGGACGAAGAAATGGACCTATGAATTGGATAAGCTCCGTAAAATATGCGATAGTCTGGCCGGGTCGGAAACGGAAGCGTCCCGCAGCAGGGAAGCGGAATTTCGCGCCGAGATGAAACGAATCGAGGAGGTATTAGCCGCATGTACGCCAAAGGCCAAGCCGTAATTCAATTGATGGAAGAGCTCGCGCCCAAATCGTACGCCGTGGAGAACGATAAAATCGGGCTGCAAATCGGCACGCTTCAAAAGGAAATCCGCAAGGTGCTGATCGCGCTTGACGTGACGGAAGAAGTGGTTGACGAGGCGATTCGCGAGCAGGCCGATTTGATTATCGCGCATCACGCGATCATTTACCGTCCGCTGCCGCATATTCAGACGGATACGCCGGCAGGGCGGCTTTACGAACGGCTGATCAAGCACGATATTGCCGTCTATATCGCCCATACGAATCTCGATGTGGCCGACGGGGGAATCAACGACATGATGGCGGAAGCGCTTGGGCTAACCGATACGCAGCCGCTTGACGAAGTCCATACCGATAAGCTGAAAAAGCTCGTCGTCTTCGTGCCGACGACGCACGCCGACGCGGTACGCCAGGCGATGTTCGAAGCCGGAGCAGGGGGCATCGGCCGATACAGCCACTGCAGCTTCAATATCGAAGGCGTCGGAACGTTCAAGCCGGAAGAAGGCACGAACCCGTTTATCGGCCAGCCCGGGGAGGTGGAGACGGCGCAGGAAATCCGCGTCGAAACGATCGTCCCCCAGAGTGTGGAACGCCGGGTCGTGCAGGCAATGCTAAAGGCGCATCCGTATGAGGAAGTCGCTTACGATCTGTATTCGCTCGATTTGAAGACGCGCACGTTCGGGCTCGGCCGCGCCGGAAAGCTGCCGCAGCCGGTAACGCTGCAGGAGCTGTGCGAGAAGGTCAAGCAGGCGTTCGACGTGCCGATGCTGCGCGTCGTCGGCGATCTCGCGCGGACCGTGCGCAAAGCGGCCGTGCTCGGGGGATCAGGCAGCCGCTATGTGAAGCATGCGCAATTCGCCGGAGCTGACGTGCTGATCACCGGCGACATCGATTATCATACGGCACATGACGCCTTGGCCGCCGGGATCGCGCTGATCGATCCGGGACACAATGTCGAGAAAATAATGAAGCGCGGTGTCGCCGACCTCTTGCGGCGGAAGCTGGAGGAGCGAAAGTGGGCTACGGCGGTAACCGCTTCGGAAATCGATACGGAACCGTTCCGGTTCGTGTAATTTGCCGGAATCCGGCAGTTGAGTTTTGCTCCGATTCCTTGTATACTAGCAAATGCATCTATTGCAAAAGAAAGTTTGACAGACAATCGCTGGTGGCGTTCGCCACGAGAGGAAAGTCCGGGCTCCATAGGGCAGGATGCTGGATAACGTCCAGTCAGCGCGAGCTGAAGGCTAGTGCCACAGAAATGGACCGCCGATGGCCGTGCATGCGATCTTTGATCGCAGCCGGTACAGGTAAGGGTGGAACCGTGGTGTAAGAGACCACGAGGAGCTATGGTGACATAGTTCCTGGTAAACCCCATTTGGAGCAAGACCTAGAGGAACGCACGTCCCGCAAGGGACAGTCTTTGCCCGAGACGCGTTCGGGTTGGTCGCTTGAGCCGTTCAGCAATGGACGGCCTAGATAGATGATTGTCGCTTCAATGGTGGCAGGGTGGCACCCGCTACGACCACCGGAAGCACAGAACCCGGCTTACGGCAAACTTTCTTTCAGCCGCTTACGCAATAGATCTTACATGCAAAAAACCGCCTCAGGGGGCGGTTTTTTGCTTTATTCAGCGTTTATTCCCTTCTGAACAAGCGCCGCATCCATTCCGGCCATGCAGGCTGCCGATCGCCGTTCTCAGGAGTATCTGCCGCTTTATCGGCAATCTTCGGTTCGGCCGCTCTTAGCGCAGCGGCGACATCGATAAGGCCATGGCCGAAATAAGGGTCTTTCCCCGCGGGTCCCAAGTCCATCGCCGTTCCCCGAATGATCCGGTACACTTCCGTATTTTTCAGCTTCGGATTGACCGAACGGATCAGTGCCGCCAGCGCGGTTACGTGCGGACTGGCCATGGAAGTCCCAGACAATGCCGCATACTGGTTGTTCGGATATGTGCTGGCGATGTTCACACCCGGGGCGGTTACGCCGATATAGTCGCCGTAGTTGGAGAAGGCCGCCTTCTGTTTCCTTGCATCCACCGCGGCCACGCCTAGCACTTCGGGATAGGCAGCGGGATAACCGGGTCGGTTGGTGTTATCGTTGCCGCTTGCGGCAATCAGAACGACGTCGCGGTCATAGGCGTATTTGATCGCGTCGTGAAGGAACTGGGCGTCGGCATAATTGCCGAGGCTCATGTTGATGACTTTGGCGCCGTGATCCGTTGCCCAAATGATGCCCTGCGCGACGGCATAGGTGCTGCCTGCGCCGCTGGAATCAAGCACTTTAACCGGCATGATGCGGTTATACCAGCTCATGCCGGCGACGCCCAGATTGTTATTCACGAGGGCGCCGATGACTCCGGCCACGTGTGTGCCGTGTCCGACATCGTCGGCCGGCCGAGCCCCGGGCTGGATCGCATTGAAGCCGCTTATCAGATGATCTCTCAGATCCGAGTGGTTCAGATCAACCCCGGTATCGACCACCGCGACAACGACGTCCGTCGACCCTTTGGAGACGTTCCAGCCGGCCTCCGTTTCGATCTGCGGCAAATTCCATTGGTAGCGCCGGTAAAGCGAGTCGTTCGGCGTAATCACCGCTGCCGAATTCGGGGGCTGAACGGGCGCAATGTCGTTGGTCAAATAAAGAAAATGCGGCTCGGCGTAATCGATGTTCCATTTCCCGAAATACCCCACGAGCTGCTTCGCTTCCATGCTCGGCGATTCGAACACGTAAGTATAGCCGAGCTTGTGGACATGGCCTCCGCCGATTTCTTGCCGGATACGTGTAAGGTCGCCCTCGGAAGGCGTCTGCTTGAATTTCACGACGACCTGATTCGTGTGATAATGGCTCGTTCCTTGGTTGTCTTCGGGATGACGAACCTGCACGTTCTGAAGCGATTGCGAATCGACCGATTCGATCTTGTAGCGGCCTTCGGCCGGGTACGGCTCGATTCGTAAATTTTTCTTCTGGTGATCGGCCACCTGTGCGAGAATTTGCTGTCGCACGGCGCCGACGATGCCGGACGCGCCGTTCTCTCCCGGAACGCCGAGAACGAAATAGGTGCTGCCGTCGGCTTGAAACGGCGGAGATTGATACGTCTTACCGGCGTCAACCTGCCGCTTCGCTTCCTCCATGTAAGGCCGCGAAGCTTTGGCTGCGGCCTCGTTCAGCGTACCGGCCGCGATGCCTTGGTCCAAGGTTTGCTCCCGCTTGGTGCGCACCAGGCGTTCCATATGCGGATGAGCCGCTTGGGTCGCTTGCAGCGCTTCCCGCGCTTTGTCGTCCGTCTGCGTATCGTGAACGATCCGGTGCAATTCAAGGCTGCACTGATTGCGGCAAAGCTCGTCCGTGCGAGCCACATCCTGATTCAGCATCGTTTGCTTCATATTCAGCTCGGCGGCAGGCGTAACCGTCTCGGGTGCGGGCGCCTGATCGCCGCGGGGGAAGAGAAGCGCTACCCCGGCAATAACAAGAGCAATCGATAAAGCATATTTCCACATGGGACGTTGCCTCCTGATCGGAACAGTGTGTACGCCAATTAGAATCCCCTTCGGGGGCCGTTTAAAAAGCAGCAAAGTTATCCAAAAAGGAGCAGTCCGAAACAAAGGCCCTATGGATGTTTTTCATATTACTTTTACTTGCGTTTTGTGGTACGATGGTATCGAGAGGTCGTTTTGCCCATACCCGTTCTGTTTTTTAAGTTGAGGAGGTCTTTTAAGCGATGGCAGTATTTCATGTAAAAACTCTTTGTGAAACGACAAGGACCAAGCTGAGCGAGGCAATCGCCAAAATGGAACAATTCCTGAACGGACATTCTTTGCAGCAGCTGAATACCGATAATGACGAAGCTATGGAAGAATTTTATAAAGGTTATTTGACCGATACGAGACATTTGCTTGTGTTTTCCGAGGTGGCGTACGAGAAGCTCGGCGTGGCGCTGCGCCGTCCGAACTTCAACGTGGATTATGCCGAAAAAGTGCTTTACGACGTTTATCACAGCTGCGTGAACAGCTTTTTTTATCCGAAAAATGAATGCTATTCCGAAGACGGCCGTTATGCTTATACCGGTCAGGATGCCATCCGCTTCCGTAAAAAGCCTGTACGCGACGTGCGCGATTTGACGATCGAGCTGTCCAAAATTTTTGAAACGCTGCGCGAAGACTTGGCTTATTACGAAACCGATTATATTACGCAAAAACGGATGCAGGGCGAGAAAGTATAATTCGTCCGATCCGAGACATATTGTGAAGAGATGCTTGGATTGGGCATCTCTTTTTTGTTTAATCCTTTAAAGGAAGGGGGTTCTCTGATGCGGCTGAGAAGGAATGAGGAGGAGCTGGTGCAAGCGTCCATACGGCTGATCCGGTTAAACCAGCATCCGGAAGGGGGGTACGTGGCCTGTCCGCTTTTTGCGCACTATGCCTACGGCTGGTTAAGGGACGGAAGCTTTGTCGCATACGCCATGGATACGGCGGGAGAGCACGACAGTGCGGCTTTATTTTACGGCTGGGCCAGCCGGATTATTGCTTCCAAGCAAGGTCATATCCGCTATTTGACGGAAAAGCAAGCCCGAGGGGAGCATGTGGCGCTTCACGAATTTTTACATACCCGGTATCATCTGGACGGCCGGGACGATACGAGCTCGGAATGGGGGCATTTTCAGCTCGATGGCTACGGGGCGTGGCTGTGGGGGGTGACGGAGCACCTTCGCGCGGTCGGATCGGACCGGATCCCGGAGACTTACCGGAATAGTGTGGATGCTGCGGTCGATTATTTGCGCGCGTTTTGGCGGTATCCGAACTTCGATTGCTGGGAGGAGTACGGCGAGCACGTGCATCCTTCGACGCTGGCCTGCATTTACGGCGGGCTGGAAGGGGTTGCCCGGCTGGACGACAATGCGGAGCTGCATCAGGTTTGCTCGGAAATAAAAGATTTCCTGCTCCAGCATGGCGTCCATTCGGAAGACGGCCATTTTGTCAAAAACATAACGCCTGTCCCCCGTGAGCATTCCCCCGCTTACGTAACGGGCTATGCCGGAGTGGACGCAAGCTTGCTGTGGCTGGCGGAACCGTTCCGCATGTTCGATCCGCAGCATCCGGTTATGCGGAAAACGATCGAAGCGATCGGCCGGGAGCTCCGCTCGGAGAGCGGGGGCGTCCGCCGTTACGTGAGCGATACCTACTATGGCGGGGGAGAGTGGCTGCTGCTGGCGGCTTGGTACGGACTGGTTCGACTGAGGATGGGAGACCGGGAGGAAGCCGTGTGCTCGCTTGAGTGGATCGCGTCGCAAGCGGATGAATTGGGCCGCTTTCCGGAGCAGGTGAGGCGACCGCATGGCGGCGAGGAAGCCTACGACGATTGGGTCCGCCGCTGGGGGCCTCCGGCAACGCCGCTGCTGTGGTCGCATGCGATGTTCATGGTGTTATATTACAAGCTGCGGGCCAAGCTCTAGAGTATATCCCCTTTTCGAGGCGGGCAAGCTGAGAAAGGGGTGATTACGATGCCAGATGTCAAATGCAGTGTTTCCAACTGCGAATATTGGGCGCAGGGAAACAATTGCAACGCAAGCACGATTATGATCGAGATCGACAAACATGCGGACATGAAGTATGATGCGGAGTTCGGGGCTGAGTTCGAGGATCATCAAGATCGTGCGGCGAGCTCGCAGAACACCTGTTGTCACACCTTCGCGCCGAAAAAATCGAAATAACACCCGATTTTTTCGGAAGTATCAAGCGTTCATTTCTCTCAGGAAGGGAAGGGGACCGAATGAAACGGAAGCTCGGAAGACATCCCGGTTCGGTTCGGGACGACAGGTCGCTGCGAAAGTTCAAGCAAGAGCAGCTGCGCAGGGAATCCGGCCGGAAAACGCACGAGGAATTCGCTGCGGAGCTTACGTATCCCGGCGGTTCGCGGCAGGAGAAATCCCGCGTCATGCAGCCTGTGGCCGTCACGGAAAACGGTGCGCAGGAACAGGCGGAAACGTCTTACCGCTGGCTCGGATACACAGCGCTCGTACTGTCGATTCTGGCGTGGTTTCTTTATCCGGCGCTGCTCGGCTCGACGTCTGCCCTCCTAGGGCTGTTTGCTTATATGCTGGGCGAGCGTTCGCTGGGCACATGGTCGATCGTTATCGGTTTGATTGCGCTGGCCGGTTATTTCATTTTGGTTCCTCTATACGCTTGAGGCGGAGACGGCAGGCCGACAACCGGTCTGCCGTTTTTCTTTTTATTTTATAGTGGCTGAGCTGCCCAAAAAAGTGTACAATGGGAAAAGAATCCCGGTACAAGGAGACTTCCGCAACCGATGAACTTGTCGACAAAAGCTATCGATCCCTATACGATTAAAGAACTGCTGCAGCTTCAAGTGATGAATCAATTAAGCTTGCTGACCTCCGGCAGAAGTTCTGTTTCCGGGCAAAGCGATCATACGGACTTTGCCTCCATATTGAACGGGTTGTTGGCCGGCATGGACTCGGCTTCGCCCCAGAGCGCGGCCGGCATGTCCGCAGGAGCCGGACTCGTCCCGGGACAAGCCTTGGGGCCCGCTATGCTAAGCGGCTTGTCCGCCGCTTCCGCCGGCGCGCTCACGAGGAAGCTCGCCTCGGCTGCGAAGCCCTCGGCCTACGAGCCGCTGATTCAGGAAGCCAGCCGCCGGTTCGGCGTCGAGCCAAGCATAGTGAAAGCGGTCATCCATGCAGAGTCGTCGTTTAATGCCAACGCCGTTTCCGGTGCGGGAGCCAAGGGCTTGATGCAATTGATGGACGCAACCGGTCAGGGGCTGGGAGTGGACAATCCGTTCGACCCGGCGCAAAACATCGAAGGCGGAACCCGTTATTTATCCAACCTGCTCTCCAAATACGGCGGCAGCTTGGGCACGGCGCTCGCCGCTTACAATGCAGGGCCCACCAGGCTGGATCGGCTCGGCATTCGAAACGATCAGGAGCTGGCTGAAAAGCTGCACCTGCTGCCTGCCGAAACACAGCAGTACGTTCGCAAAGTATTGGCGTTGAAAGAGCACTACGAGGCATGAAATGATCGAGACCAATCGTAGGCACTCCGTTTCCGGGGCCGACCATTGGTCTTGTTTTCTTCCTGGACCAAGGATGAGACCACGAAAAAGGGGAATGACACATGCTGTATATGGACTACGCGGCAACCGCGCCTATGTATGACGAAGTCATCGGCGTCATGACCGAAGTGATGAAATCGCACTTCGGCAATCCGTCATCCTTGCATAAGCTGGGCTTGGAAGCCGAGCAGCTCGTAAGCCGCTCGCGGGCAACGATTGCGAATGCTCTTCGCTGCGACGCGAATGAGATCCGGTTTACGTCGGGAGGCACGGAGAGCAACAACCTGGCGATCCGCGGAGCGGCATACCGATACCGGTCCCGGGGCAATCATTTGATCACTTCGTCCATCGAGCATGCATCAGTTTACGAAACCTTTCGTACACTGGAAGAAGAGGGCTTTCAAGTAACCTATTTGCCGGTTGACGCTACAGGTCAAATTAGGCTGTCGGACCTTGAGCAAGCATTGACGGACGAAACGATTCTGGTCAGCGTGATGCATGTAAACAATGAGATGGGCCGGATTCAACCGATCGAAGCGATCGGTGCCCTGCTTCGCAGCCGCCCCAAGACATTGTTTCACGTCGACGCCGTACAAGCTATCGGGAAGCTCCCCGTCGACCCGAAGCGGCACGGAATCGATCTCATGTCCTCTGCCGCACATAAGCTCCGCGGTCCGAAAGGCATCGGGTTCTTATACTGCCGGCGCGGGGTCGAATTGCAGCCGCTGCTTTTCGGAGGCGGGCAGGAGGAAGGGCTTCGTTCGGGGACGGAGAATGTCCCGGCGGTTGTAGGTATGGCTAAGGCGGTACGTATGGCCGTTCAGGAGCAGCCCGCATTTGCGGAGCATACGGCCAGACTGCGCGCCCGTTTGACCGAGGGTATCCGTCGAATTCCGGAGCTTGTATTGAACGGTTCGGAACGGCCGGAGGATATGGCGCCGCATATTGTCCATTTTTCGTTTCCCGGAATGAAGTCCGAGGTGCTCGTGCACGCTTTGGAGCAGCACGGCATTTATGTGTCGACGCGTTCGGCCTGCTCTTCGGGGGCGGAGAAGCCCAGCCGCGTGCTGTCGGCCATGGGGGCGGACCCGGCGGTCGCTGTCAGCGGCATCCGGCTCAGCTACTCGCTCCAACAGACCGAGGGCGATGCGGACCGCTTTTGCCGCGTGCTTAAACAGCTTGTAGAAGAGTTAAAACCGGCCATGGCCGGCAAGAACGAACGGAGGTAACTTATGACACCGCAACAGGTCGTCCTCCGTTTGGGGGAATTGACGCTTAAAGGACGCAACCGAAACCGGTTCGAGCAAGCGGTAGTGCAGCAAGTGAAACGGGTATTGCGTCCTTGGGGAGCCATCAAGTATGAAAAAGAATTCGGCCGTATCACCCTGCACTTAAACGGAACGCCCTACGAAACGGTACGCGAACCGCTCAAGACGGTATTCGGGGTTGTATCGTTCAGTCCCGTGCTGACGACCGAACTGGAGCTGGAGCGCGTTCAGGAAACGGCGCTTTTGGCGATGCGGGCCATGGATCCGCAGCCGCGGACATTTAAGGTCAGCGTGCGCCGCGTCAACAAAACGTTTCCGCACGATTCGCAAGAGATGAACCGGCTGGTCGGAGGCTATGTCCTCAGGGCGATGCCCGACCTGAAAGTGGACGTGCACCGGCCGGAAGCAGAGCTGAAAGTCGAGCTGCGCGAACGCCAAGCGCTCGTATACAGCCAAGTGGAACGGGGGGCGGGCGGGTTCCCGCTCGGCACGAACGGCAAAGCGGTGCTGATGCTGTCCGGAGGCATCGACAGCCCGGTAGCCGGATATTTGGCTATGCGCCAAGGGCTGGCCGTGGAAGCCGTCCATTTTCACAGCTATCCTTATACCAGCGAAAGATCGCAAGAGAAAGTGAAGGAGCTGGTCCGGAAGCTGGCCGTCTATGCCGGTCCGATCAAGCTGCACATGGTGCCGTTCACCGGCGTGCAGACCAAGATTCACGAAGCGTACCGGGAAAACCTGCTGATCACGCTGCTGCGCAGAGCCATGATGCGGATCGCCGAGAAGCTTGCCGAGGCGAACGGGGCGGGAGCGATCGTTACCGGGGAAAGCTTGGGACAAGTGGCCAGCCAAACGCTGGCCAGCATGAATGCCATCGGCCGGGCTGTCCGCCTTCCGCTTATCCGTCCGCTCGTTTGTATGGAGAAACTGGAAATTATCCGCCTCGCCGAGGCGATCGATTCGTATGAAGTGTCCATTTTGCCTTATGAGGATTGCTGCACGTTGTTTTTGCCGCCGAGTCCGAGCACGAACCCGAACTTGAAGATCGTCGAAAGCATCGAGGAGGGGATGCCCTGGCTGCAGGAAGAAATGGATGAAGCGGTGCGTAATACGGAAACCCTATGGATAGATGCGGACCGTCGGACGGAACAAGAAGATCGATTCTCCTCATTTTTCTAAAACTTATCCCATGCCATCGTTCGCCGGACTCCAGATCGAATTGAATGAGATGGAGGGTACGACATGCTGGATTGGTTCATATTATTTTTCCAAATTATGCTGATCAATATCGTGCTGAGCGGCGACAACGCCGTCGTCATTGCCTTGGCCAGCAAAAATCTGCCTTTGCACCAGCGAAAGCAAGCGATTTGGTGGGGGGCCTTCGGGGCGATCGCCCTGCGGGTCGTGCTGACCGTCATTGCCGTCTACGTCTTGAAAGTGCCGTTCATTCAAGCGCTTGGCTCGGTGCTGCTGCTTTGGATTGCCATCAAGCTGCTGATCGATGAAGAGGATCATTCCAACGTGAAGCAGGCGACTACCTTAGGAAAAGCGGTCAGTACGATTATTTTGGCCGATTTCGTCATGAGCCTCGATAACGTATTGGCCATCGCGGCCAAAGCGAAGGGAGAGGTCGGGGTGATCATTCTCGGGATCGGGCTTAGCATTCCGATTATCGTTTGGGGAAGCACCCTAGTCGTCAATTTGCTGAAGCAGTACCCCATTTTCGTTTATTTGGGGGCAGGGATTCTCGGCTATACCGCAGGCGAGATGTTTATCGCCGACGAGAAGCTGGCGACCCGGCTGCTCGGGGATATTTCGCATTATGTGCTGCCGATCGTCACGACCTTGATCGTTCTGGCGTCCGGCTTGCTAAAAAAATGGGTGTTCAGGCCGCGGCATACTTAGAGGGCTGGCGGACTTCGAAAACTGCTCGTCAGCCATTGTAAATAATCGGTTAATCCCGCAAGCGATCTTGCGTTTTGCGGCATCTGCACGTATAATAAAGTGTGAATTGTAGCGTCGGCGCTTACGTCCGACGCTTCTTTTGTGAACGGGCTGCGCTCCGACATGAAGGAGCACGACAATGAGCCAAATTCAAAGAGAGGATTTTGAGACTACCATGCATTCGAGAGACAAAATTCGTAATATCGCCATCATCGCCCACGTCGACCACGGCAAAACAACGCTGGTGGATAAGCTGCTTCAGCAATCGGGAACGTTCCGGGAAAACGAGGCGGTGCAAGAACGCGCCATGGACTCGAACGATATCGAACGGGAACGCGGCATCACCATTTTGGCGAAAAATACGGCCATCCAATACAAAGACTATCTGATCAATATCGTCGATACTCCGGGCCACGCCGACTTCGGCGGCGAAGTGGAACGGATTATGAAAATGGTCGATGGCGTTCTGCTCGTCGTCGACGCCTTCGAAGGAACGATGCCGCAGACGAAATTCGTGCTGCGCAAAGCGCTGGAACAGCACTTGACGCCGATCGTCGTCGTGAACAAAATCGACCGTCCGAACGCCAGACCGGCCGAGGTGGTCGATGAAGTGCTCGATCTGTTCATCGAACTGGGGGCGGACGACAATCAGCTTGACTTCCCGGTCGTTTATGCGTCGGGTCTCATGGGAATGTCCAGTCTGGATCCGGAAAAGCTTGGCGAAAACATGCAGGCGCTCTACGATACGATCGTCAGCCATATCCCGGCGCCGACCGAGAATGTCGACGAGCCTCTGCAATTCTTGGTCACGCTGATGGATTATAACGAGTACTTGGGCCGGATCGCTATCGGCCGGGTAAACCGCGGAACGGTGCGTCAAGGGCAGCCGATTGCGGTCATCAATCGCGAAGGGCAAGTGAAGCAGGCGCGCGTCGAGAAGCTTTTCGGCTTCCAGGGCTTGAAGCGCATCGAGATCGAAGCGGCAGGAGCGGGCGACATCATCGCGATTTCCGGGATCAAAGACATCAACATCGGGGAAACGCTGGCCGACCCGGCGAACCCTGAAGCACTGCCGGTACTGAAGATCGACGAGCCGACGCTGCAGATGACCTTCCTCGTCAACAACAGCCCGTTTGCGGGCCGCGAAGGAAAATGGGTGACGAGCCGCAAGCTGCGCGAGCGGTTGTTCAAAGAGCTGGAAACCGACGTCAGCCTTCGCGTTGAAGAAACGGACAGCCCCGACGCGTTTATCGTATCCGGCCGCGGCGAGTTGCATCTCGGCATCCTGATCGAAAATATGCGCCGCGAAGGATTCGAGCTGCAGGTTTCGAAGCCGGAGGTCATCATCCGCGTCATCGACGGCCAAAAAATGGAGCCGATTGAGCGCCTGATTATCGATGTGCCGGAAGACAGCATGGGCTCCGTTATGGAAAGCCTCGGCACGCGCAAAGCCGAGATGGTCAACATGATCAACAACGGCTCCGGCAGCGTTCGCTTGGAGTTTCTCATCCCGGCCCGCGGCTTGATCGGGTACCGGACTTACTTCCTGACGCTGACCCGCGGCTACGGGGTCATGAACCACGCGTTCGACAGCTACGGTCCGTATGCGGGCAGCGGTGTCGGCGGGCGTCATGAAGGGGTGCTGATCTCCAGCGAAACGGGAACTTCCACGTTCTACGGGATGCTGTCGGTCGAAGACCGCGGCACCTTGTTCGTAGAGCCGGGCACGGAAGTCTACGAAGGCATGATCGTCGGCGAGCACAACCGCGATAACGACATCATCGTCAACATTTGCAAAGAAAAGCAGCTGACGAACGTTCGTTCGGCCACGAAGGAAGACACGGTTAAAATGAAAACGCCGCGGATTTATTCCTTGGAGCAGGCGCTTGAATATTTGAACGACGACGAATATTGCGAAATTACGCCGAAATCGATTCGCCTCCGCAAAAAAATATTGAACAAGGGCGAGCGTGAACGCTACGAAAAACAGCGTAAAATGGCGGAAGCCAACGCTTAATTCAGTTTAATAAAGAAGACGCGGGAAAGCTCTGAGCAATCGGAGCTTTCTTTGCAAGTCTACATAAGGAGGATTCCGATGCTCGAATGGCTGAGGGCGCATCCGTTTGTGACATGGATCATCATCTTCGTGCTGATTACTTACGTATACAATAAAGTGTTTAAGACGCGGAAGCTGCCGATTTTGAAAGACGCTATCATTTATCTGCTGCTGGCCCTCGGTTCGGGGATGCTTCTCTTCTTTCAACTGGCCGGGCTGCCGATCGTGCTCAGCCTGACGGTTGCGGTCGTTCTGATGCTGATGGTTCGGATTCGCTACTACGTTCAGGACCGGGAAAACCGCAAATCGTAGGGGCTTTGGCCCGATGGGGGTGCTTAGGCAATGTCGGACTTCTGGCTAGTCCCCTTGTCGTGGGATGGGGAAACGGCTCTGCTTGGCGGAGAACGGCTACGGCTGGAGCCTGAGGGCCTCCGGATGCGTTTCACGGAAGCGATGGGACGCATTCACCCGCGGCTTCTGATGATGTTTAAAGCCCATCTGCTGCCGGAGGACGAGTCGGGCGGGGTATGCGGTACGGAGGAACTCCCGTTTGCACTGGCGCAATCCGGCGATATTCGATTATCCGCGGCAGCAGAGCATTCGGACACGGATGCGCCGCCGACCTGGCGTCTGTCCCATTGTGCCGAGGCGTATTTGAACCGGATGCTCACGGCATGGGAAGCGGAGGCGCTGCTACGGCAAGCTGAGGCCGAGCCGGAGGCGGAGCGATGGCTGGATACCATGCGGACATGGACGGCAGGCGGCCGTCAAGTGATTTTGCTGAGGGAGGACTGAGGGCTTGTGAATTTACAGGATGCGGTGTTCAACTGGCTGCAGATCAGCATTGTGGCGGAGGCCCGGCCGGACGACCTGGCCGCTTCGGAAACGAGAGATTTTTTCGAAACCATCCTGAGGGAAGATCATCATCTCGAACGGTTCGTCCGTACGGCCGACGAAGAGACCTATACCGTGGAGTACGAAGAGGCCGGGGGCGTCCGCCATACGAAAAGGTTCGACCGCGAACTCGCCGAACAGCTTTTGACGGATATTAACTCTAATCCGAAATACAATGATTGACATATAACCTCGTCCGGCGAGATACAATAAAATATCATTGTCCGAAGGGAGTGTCCGTGATAACTGCTGGTAGCTGTTACCTGACCCGTATGTTATAATGGTCTTAGATTCGGAGACAAACCTTTACAGGAGGGGAACCTATGGCCGAAACGATCACAGCCTTATCGGAACAGCTCTTCGATCTACTCCAAAAGGATTCGTTTGCTCTCTTGAGCACGATCGATCATGAAACCGGTTCGCCTGCGACAAACGCCATTTCGTGGCTGTTCGCCAAAGACCGGACGACGGTTCGTTTTGCCGTCGACCAGCGCTCGCGCATTTTGACGAACATCAAGCAGACTCCGCATGTAAATTTGACGGTCATCGGCGCCGGCTCCGTCTTTGTGCTTTACGGAAGCGCGCGTCAGGTTGCCGAAGCGCTTGACGGGGTTCCGTTCAAGCTGGCTTGCTATGATATTGACATTGCTTCGGTTCGCGATGCGATGTTCTACGGAGCACGCATTTCCGTTGCCCCTGAATATGAAAAAACGTACGACAAGCGTGCCGCTGACAAGCTGGACACGCAGGTGTTCGACGCGATGCAAAAAGCCTAAGACCGTTAGCTGTCCTAGGCTTTTTTTTCCACCTCAAAAGACCGTTACAGCTTGCTGCCCGAAACTTGCGGATTATCTTTGACCGGGCTGCTGCGGTTGCAGCGGATCGACGTCACGCGGGATCTGCGGAACGATTCTGCCGATAATGGCCGCCATCTCCTCGGCGAATCCGTTAATCGTTCTGCCGTTCATCGCTTGCTGCCTGATATTCCACAAGCGCTGGTTTAAATCGATATCCGCGGTTACAAGCGCATCCACGCCGTACGGATCTTTTTTGAGCGCCTCCGCGACAGACAGCTTGATCGTTCCGACTTTTGCGCGGTCCATTCCAGGCGGGACGTTGATTCCTACAACGGCTGTATTGCCGAAGACGACGCAATTGGCGCTCTCGACATTCGGTACGCTCACAGCGATTTGCTCGAGCCTGCTGGCAACGGCGCCGGGGTCCTGAATTTCTTTTTTCTGCGGTGCTGTTTGCTTCACTTGTACTTGCCGGTTCGGATCGACGCTCTGCGAGGGGGCAGCTCCATTCTTTGGTGCTTGGTTACATCCTGACACGATAACGGACATCATCAAGAGGGTCGCGACAAACATTTTCATCAGTAATCGTTCCTTTCTTTTCGTCATCGGCTTTGGATAGTTTGTCCTGACGGGGAAATTCCTATGTATTGAGCCGAACCAAACACCGAACCTGGGAGGGACTCATGATGAAAAAAATTTATGTGCTGGATACCAATGTGCTGCTGCAGGACCCGAACGCAATTTACGCTTTTGAAGATAACGACATTATTATTCCGGCGGTCGTATTGGAGGAAATCGACTCCAAGAAACGCAACGCCGACGAACTGGGGCGCAATGCGCGTCAAATCTCCCGGATGCTCGACGGGCTCCGCAGCGACGGCCGGCTGTTCGAAGGCATCGGGCTTCCCGGCGGCGGCAGCCTGAAGGTGGAGCTGAACCATCGTAGCTTCGCGAAGCTGCAGGAAGTGTTCGCCGAAGTGACGAACGACAACCGCATTTTGGCGGTGGCGCTTAATTATTTGCTGGAAGAGAAGGAAAAATCCGATCCGAAGCCGGTTATTCTCGTCAGCAAGGACGTGCTCGTCCGGATCAAAGCCGACGTTCTGGGCATTACGGCACAAGATTATTTGACGGACCGGGTCGTGAATTTGCCTGGAGACATCTACACCGGGCATTTGACATTGCTGGTACACCCTTCGGTCATCGACGAGTTTTACACGTACCGCTATTTAAACATCCATTCGCTGCAGCTCGGTTACACGCTTCATCCTCACGAATTCGTCATCCTGAAAGACGAGATGGGCACCAGCAAGTCAGCACTGCTTAAGGTAAATGCCGATGGAAAGAGGCTCGAGCCGCTCTTCCTCAGCAACGATCCGATCTGGGGGATCGCGGCGCGGAATGCCCAGCAGCGGATGGCGCTGGAGCTTCTGCTTAACGACGATATTCCGCTGGTTACGCTGACGGGCAAAGCGGGTACGGGAAAAACGCTTCTGACGCTTGCTGCGGGCTTATTGAAGGTCGAAGACGAAAGGAAGTATAAGAAGCTGCTGATCGCCCGTCCTGTCGTTCCGATGGGCAAGGACATCGGTTATTTGCCGGGAGAAAAAGAGGAAAAGCTGCGGCCGTGGATGCAGCCCATTTACGATAATTTGGAATATTTGTTCGATACGAAGAAACCGGGCGATATCGATAAAATATTGGCGGGGCTTGGCAGCATTCAAGTCGAGGCGCTGACGTACATCCGCGGGCGGTCCATCCCCGGACAGTTCATCATCATTGACGAAGCGCAGAATCTGTCCAAGCATGAGGTGAAAACGATCGTTTCCCGCGTCGGCGAGGGCAGCAAGATCGTTCTGCTGGGCGATCCGGAGCAGATCGATCACCCGTATCTGGACGCCTCGAGCAACGGCCTGACGTACGTTGTGGAGCGTTTTAAGGAGCAAACGATCAGCGGGCATATCATGCTGGAGCGCGGGGAGCGCTCGCACTTGGCACAGCTTGCCGCCGATTTGCTGTAAGGAGACAAAAAACGGTGATGCCAACGATACGAAATCGATCGTTGCACCACCGTTTTTTCGTTGGGTTGTATAGACAGCTTCAGCATCTCCGGTTTTACCCCTGCGGACAATAAATCCATTCCGCGACGCCGCCGTAGGCGCGGGCAATGCCTTCCGCAAGCTCGGCCAGCTGGGCTTCGATGACGAAGGCAGAGCCGCCTCCCGGCTCCGGCCAAGCTGCAAGCAAATGCTCCTCAAGCTGCGCCTCCGCCTGCCGCGGCTCGAAGGCTCGCCCGAGCGGACCGTTCGTATCCGCCGCGGCCCGCAGCCGGAATACGGCGACGAGATCCGCATACAGGTAAACGTTCTCGAGGCGGCTTACAAAGCCATAATCGCCGAAGGCGGGATACGTCGTTACCGGAGTCGGCAGCAGCAGCACGTTTAGCTCCTCGGACGGAATGGCATATTGCTCCAAAATAGGCCTGAGCTGCTCCAGCTCTTCACGGGACGAAAAAATCATCAGCTCCTTGTCGCGGTCGAACAAGGCAGTGTTTCCAGCCAACGCTTTGACAATTTGGGCATAATAGCCGGCACGCCGGGTATCGGGCATATCCAGGGCTGCCGCATATTTGAGAACGGGTTCCGTCAACGTCTTCACGCTCCTCTTCTTCGGGCGGCCCTAGCTTTGGACATTTATAAGGCCAGCTTCAGCATAATGCTTAACTTGCCTTCCTCCAGCCGGACGCCGGTTACCTGCAAAAACGAGGCGATGTTTTGGGGGTAGATCCCCAGATCAAAGCTTTTTTCGAATTCCTCCACTGTGGTGGACGGCAGGGAAAAGCCGTTAAACTGCATTTCCAAAATTCGGAACCGGATGAACGGTTTGCTTGTTCCGTCGTCCAGCGTGGCCATCTCGTAGCTGCCCCGGATCATGACGGCAATATCGCCTTCCTGCCCGGAGGCCGATACTTGATCGGGATAGAAGTGAAACGTCAGATTGCGGAAGCGCTCGTTTTTTTTACGCAAAAAGTCGTTCAGCTCGCCGTCCGTCATCTGAAACGTATAGTTTACCCCGTTCATGACCAGATTGCCGTTCTTGTTCTTGCCGTCGCCGGACGTCACCAGCTCGGGAAGCTGCTGCATCGCGCCCGCAAGCGCTTGGAAGTACGTCTTGAACAGGGGGATGCCCTTGTCCTCCCACAGCTTGTTGAGCTCGAGCATCTGCTGCTGAAGCAGCGCTGCTTGCTCCTTGCTATCGGCTAACTGATCGTCCACTTCTTTCTGAAGCGCGGCAAGCTGTTCCCGCTGCTGCAAATAACGCTCTTTCGTCCGCTGCAGGGAGGCGTGGGCTTCGGCCAGCTCTTTTTTGACCGCGGCCAGCCGCTGCCATGCATCCGTATGACGCTGCAGCGCTTGTTTATCGTTGCGCAGAATCATTTGCAGATAGTCGAGCACCGAAACCGCATCGGAGAACGAACCGACGGAGAACAGCAGCGCCCACAGCGTATCGCGGTCGCCCATGTAATAAGAGCGGACGACTTTGGCGGCGTGTATCTTGGCCTCGCTTGTGGAATGCTCCGCTTCGCGGATTTGCCGCTCGGCGCGCAGCATCTGCGCCTGGAGCTTGATTTCCTGGTCGGCGATGCGGATCAGCTCCTGATCGATCTCATAGATGGTAAGACCTTTCTGCAGCAAGCTTCTGTCCGCTTGTCCGCTCTCCGCATAAGCGGAATAGGGCCACAAGGCGGATAAACATCCGTATACCGAGAAAAGCGCAAGGATAGCCCATTGGCGTATATTCACACGCATGTCCCTCCCGTCCTTTCAACTAAAGATTATCATAGGAATGGGAAAAACATGACAAAAAAATTCCACGGCGCTGTGCCATGGAAGGGCTTCCGTCACGTTACTTTTTGCCCGCTTGAGGCTTAGGGAGCAATCGTAAAATGTCTTCCGCATGTTTTACCTGCTTCGGCGTTTCTTTTGTAAAGGCAGGCGTCTGATTGATCTCTTGCACCTTGTACGTCCATTCCACGCTGTTTTTCGCATTGTTTCCGCCCTCGACCGAAAAATACAGCTTTCCGGTTTGCTCGCGGATAAAGCCTTGATTGTCGATCAGGATACTTAGCGTTGTAGGAGCTTCGATCTTGATCCGCTCCAGCGATGTTTTCCATTCCTCGGTTTGTCCCGTTCCGCTCAATCCGCTGGTCATCAGCTCGTTAAGCACGGACGGCAGTGCGGTTGCAAAATACTTACCTGCCTCCTGCTTGTTCTTGTCCGTCACCGTAAGCGTAATGCGTTTCGCCGGTTCGCCGTCGGCAAGCTTTTCGTCCTTGCTGCCGGGCTCCAGCCAGTTCGGGTTGACCCCTTCCAGCAGCTTGCCGGTAAGGGACGCGCTCAGCCTTCCGGTGCTCTTGAGCTTGTCCGCTTGCTTGTCCAGCGGAAGCATCAAATATTCGTCCGCCTTCGTAATGGCTGGCATCTGCAGATACATTTTGTTATCTTTAAGAAGAAACGGCAGTTCGATGGGCGAGACGGCGCCTTTCGGCGTTAGTTTGACCGAAGCTTCCATTCGGACCGGATCTGCGAGTGAGACGAGCCCGCTGTAGTCGAATTTGCTTTCTTTGACCAGACCGAGCAAAGCGGCAGTTACCGGTTGCGAGCCCGAAAATAACGAAGCGTCCAGCTTCAGCTCTGCTTCCCCGGAATATCGGTAGCTTTGGATTTGCTCCTGCTTGGCGACCGCTTGCATCAAATCCTGCTTCACCTGCTGATGATCGGTGCAGGCGGACGTGAGCAGAACGGTGCAGCTTATAAGCGCCGCGCAGAAGATGGTTCGTGGTTTAAACAAGGCTCTGCTTCCTCTCCTATTTTTCTCATCCTATTATAGCGAGTGGGGGCGGTTTTGTCTTTAGTAATTTGGCGAGAGGCGGTAGGCGCATGAGAACAGAGCAGGCGAGCGATTCCCCGCTGCTGCAAGTGATACGGGAACGGATTGAAAGACAGCAGGACCGGGCGATTTCGTTCCGGGACTACATGGATTTATGCTTGTATCATCCGGGCTTGGGCTATTATATGAATTCGAATCGAAAAATCGGCCGTACGGGCGATTTTTATACGAGCGCTTCGGTCGGCAGCGTGCTTGGCGACATGCTGGCGGCCTACCTTCGAAGCTTTGCGGAAACGCGGACCGGCGATATCTGCCTAACGGAGTGGGGAGGGGGCGACGGTGCATTAGCCAGGCAAATGCTTGACGCGATCTGGCGCGGCTCGCCGGAGCTGTATGGGCGGCTGCGCTTTATCAGCGTCGAAAAAAGCCCGATCCACCGGGGCCTTCAGGCGGAAGCGCTAGCGCCTCATACAGGGCTTGTGAGCTATTACACGGCCGAGGAGTGGCACGCGGCCGGTCCTTGGCACAACACGCTGGTGTTTTCCAACGAGCTGCCGGACGCTTTTCCCGTTCACCGGATCGTTAGCCGTGAAGCCGGATGGCGCGAAATTCGGGTCGGCTGGGATCATGAACGGAAATGTCTGACGGAGGTGGAAGGGCCGATATCCGGAGGCGGGCTTGAAGACTTTATCCGCAAGGAAGCCATTCCGCCGAGAACGGGACAGCGGTTCGAAGTCAATTTGGACGCGCTGCGCTGGCTTCGGGCGGTTGCCGGAAGCTTGGGAAGCGGCAGCATGCTGCTGACGATCGACTACGGGCACGAGCGGGAAGAGCTGTACGCTCCGCACCGGATGAACGGAACGCTGCTGTGCTACCGGAAGCATCAGGCTTCCGATACGCCGCTGCAGTTCCCTGGCGAACAGGATATGACCGCCCATGTCAATTTCAGCGCGTTGATGGATGCCGGGAAGGAAGCGGGGCTGGAGTCTTCTGGCTTGCTGACCCAGAAGCAATTTTTGCTGGAGCAGGGCCTGCTTGACGAGCTGAGCGATCATGATGCCCGGGACCCGTTCTCGCCGCAGGCCCGGCGCAACCGGGCCATTCGGCAGCTGCTTCTCAGCGACCGGATGAGCGAGCTGTTCAAGGTGTTGATTCAAAAAAAAGGCGAACCGCGCTGAAGCTTGCGGTTCGCCTTTCTTGTCTCCGTATTCGCTTACGTTTTTTCGGACCGGCAGGTTTAGATGGACATTTTGAAAAATGACCAGTAGGTAAACCCTGTAAACGAAACAATCATGTACCCCCAGAAAATCAATATGTAGGCACGTTCGGACAATTTCATGTATCCTAACAGCGTGAAAATCGCCGTCTGGGCGAAAAAGATGAGCGCCATCGGAATGAAGTCGCCGGCTAACGCCATGAGCCCGATTACAAGCGTCCAGAAGCCGAGAACGCGAAACATGCGATCCATCCTGTATCCCCCTCTCTTTGGTCACGATCGATACATACGTACTATCCAACATTATAGCGAAAGCCTTCCTGCGTGTAAACGCCCAATCCGTGACGAAATTTAGTCAATTTTTTAGCCCTTCGCATCATATCGTTGCCTAAATCCGCCCAAACGATGTATGACCGCCTTGAAAATTGGCAATACAAATTACTAGAAAAGTATTCTATGAACTCTACCATGGGCATAGAGATAAAGTAACGCAGCATTTTATGCATCACGAACATAGATGCGGATGAACCTATTGGGGTTAGGAGGACGGCTTGATGACGGCAATCAGACAAGACGCTTGGAGCGAGGAAGACGATTTGATATTGGCGGAGGTGACGTTAAGACATATTCGCGAAGGAAGCACGCAGCTGTCCGCTTTCGAAGAAGTGGGCGAAAAAATAGGTAGAACCGCGGCTGCATGCGGCTTCCGCTGGAACAGCTTCGTCCGCAAGAAATACGAGGCGGCGATTCAGATCGCCAAAGCGCAGCGCCAAAAAAGGAACCAGCACCGCAAGCATGCGAGCGCGTTCGCATCCGTTGCGGGCAGCGGCATGGGCGGCCCTTTGGCCTCGGAAAGCGCGGTGCGCAGCGACGGTATCGTGGAAGAGTTGTCGATTGACGCCGTTATCCGCTTCCTGCGGCAGTGGAAAGGAAGCTATCAGGAAATGGTCCGGCACGTAAGGCAGCTTGAAAAGGAGCTGAACGAAAAGCAGGATGAGCTTGAACGGCTGCGCAGCCTCAACGACGAGCTAAGCCGGCAGGTCAGCGACGTTTCGACCGATTACCGCGTCGTGAACGACGACTACAAAGCGCTCATCCAGATTATGGACCGGGCCCGCAAGCTTGCTTTTCTGGCAGAGGAAGAAGAGGAAAGCAAAACGCGCTTTAAAATGGATGAAAACGGGAATCTGGAGCGGATCGAATAACCGGAACCGTCACATAAAAAGACAGGAGAAACCCCCGAGTCGGGCTGCCATCAGCACCCGTTCCGGGGTTTTTGTGCGTGTCCCGCATGTTTTTGCTATGATAGACTGAACAAACTTTTCATGCAAGGGGGAGAGAAGATGGGCCGTTTTACGGTAATTGGCGCAGGGGCGCTCGGAACGTTATTCGCAGCCAAGCTGTTTGAGGCGGGACACGAAGTGGAAGTCGTCGTCCGCCGTGCCGAGCGGCAAGCCGAAATCGAAGCCGCCGGACTGCGCTTGATCGATGCCGTGCCGGGACCGGAGGAAAAAGGTGCCCGCGCGGTGATTACCGCTTTTCCCCGCGTCAGCCTGTGGGAGGAAAAGGTAGCGTTCGGCGGAAAAGACGGGAGCGGGCCGCATTTTATCCTGCTTGCCGTGAAGCAGTCTGCAATAACCCGGGAGCTCGGGCTCGAACTCGGTCGGCGCATGTCCCCCTCGGCATGGATCGTCTGCTTGCAGAACGGTATCGGGCATCTGGAGACGCTGACTCCCTACGTGCCGGCGGAACGGCTGATTTCGGCCGTTACGACGGAAGGCGCGATGATCTCGGCCGCCGGAGAAGCCGTTCATACGGGGAGCGGCACGACCTGGATAGGGGCAGCAGGAGAGGAAAGAGCCGAGGTGTCGGAAATTGCGCAAAAAAATCTGGTTTATTGGCTGCAATTGGCAGGATTTAGCGCATCCGTGTCGAAAAACATCTCTAGTCGCATTTGGCAAAAGCTTCTTATCAATGCCGTCATTAATCCGCTCACCGCCTTGCTGCGGGTACCGAACGGCGAGCTTCTGAGTTTGCCGGAAGCCGGGGAGCTGATGCGTGCTTTGTACGAAGAAGGGGTTGCTCTGGCGCGTGCGCTTGACATCCGGCTGGAGCCGGATTTGTGGGAGCAGCTGTTGGAAGTATGCCGGCGGACGGCTAACAACCGTTCCTCCATGCTTCAGGATATGGCGGCCGGGCGTCGTACGGAGATCGATGCCATTACGGGTGGATTGCTGCGGGAGGCGGATCGCGGCGGAATAGCGCTTCCGACGCATCTTACCGTATACCGGCTGATCAAGGCGGCGGAAGCCGGATACCGGCCATGACGGCCGAACAATTATCGACTGAAATCGGGTGATATCGCTTGAGTGCATTGTTTGGATGGCTGCAGCAGCTTTATACGTTTCTTGCGCTCGTTCCGTTCGTAGCATTTTTCATCGTATGGGTTGCCGTGTACTATTATACGAAAGACAAACGCAGAGCCACGCATCTCAGTATGGATATCACCACGTTGTTTCTTATTGGCTCCGTTGCGTTCATGAGCCGGAATTTGTTCGACTCGGGGATGCTGCTGTGGACGATCGTGCTGCTGTTTCTCGTTGCCGCAGGCTTGCTTGGAAATATGCAAAACCGGCTTAAAGGGAAAATCGATCTGATCAAAATCGCCAGAACGCTGGGACGGCTTGGCTTTGTGCTGCTGGCGGCCTGCTATGTACTCCTGCTGTTCATCGGCATTGGCAAATATATGATCAACTCATAGAAGAGATGAAGGAATGAACGTACATAATTTGATGGAAGACGCGGCCTGCCTCCCAAGTACGTCTCAACGACAAAAAGGCGAGGTGTTTACCAAAGGCGGACAAAGTGCTGCATTCGGAACGCAAACCCGAGCCGGTAGAATGAATGAATAAAATGCTGCCATTTTTGAGAGCCTAATCCAAAAGGCTCCTTATTTTTTGTAATTAAACTACGGAAAGTGATATAATAATACTAAAAACTACAGAAAATGGCCGTATTCCAAAAATAAGACTAGATTTTATTAACCCCTGGTTGTATAATTTCTATTTGGTAACGGTTTCATCGTAGAGGGTCTTTACTTTTCCGCTAGAATCCTATATCATCAAAGGGTGTTATGTTAGGTGTGAATTCTGTGTCATGTTATATAACACGACAAGAATTAACATATACTTACATAAATTAAAAAGGAGGAAGTCATTTTCATGAAGTATAACAAGCTTCTTGTCCTGGCATCGGTTACCGCTATGCTTGGTACCACCGTTGCCGGCTGTTCAGGCAACACGGATAGCAATCAGCAAGCAGGGGGCGCAGACAATAAAAAAGCTCCGGCTCAAGAAATCAGAATCAACCTCGCGGCAGAACCGCCGGCGATCGATAGCTCCATCGCAACGACAAACCCTTCTTTTACAATTCTTAATGCGGTGAACGAAGGTTTGTACCGTTTGGATGCGGAAGGCAAGCCGCAACCGGGACTTGCGAAAGAGCTTCCGAAAATTTCTCCGGACGGCCTCGTATATACGATCACGCTTCGCGACGGTTTGACATGGGCCGACGGCTCCCCGCTGAAAGCAAGCGATTTTGTATGGGCTTTCCAACGCACTTTGGACCCGGCGACAAAAGCGAAATACGCGACCATGCTTTCCTGGATCAAGGGCGGAACCGCTTTGAACAAAGCGAAGCCGGAAGAAGTGGAAGCGAAAAAAGCCGAGTTGGGCGTAAAAGCAAAAGACGACAAAACGCTTGAAATTACTCTTGAAAGACCGGTTGCGTTCTTTACCGACCAATTGGCTAACCCGCTTTTCTTCCCGCAAAAGCCGGATTTTGTCAAAGCGCAAGGCGACAAAAACGGCGCAGATGCCGACAAAATTATCGGCGCAGGACCGTTCAAAATGGAAAAATGGGATCACGAGCAGCAAATCGTTCTCGTGAAGAACGACAAATATTGGGATGCTGCAAACGTGAAACTGGAGAAAGTAACCGTCAACGTGGTGAAAGACGCGAACACGGCCCTCAACATGTACGAGACGGACCAAGTCGATTTGACGGAGCTTCGCGGCGAGCAGGCTAAAGCTTACCAAGGCAAGCCGGACTTGACGCTGAAGAAAGAATTTGTAACAGGCTACCTGATGTTCCACAATTCGAAATTCCCGGCGTTTGCGAACGTGAAAATCCGTCAAGCTCTCGGCATGGCGATTGACCGCAAAGCCTACAACGAAGTTGTCAACGGGGGAACGTCCATTCCTTCGACAGGTCTGGTTCCGGTAACCGTTCTTGACGGCAACAAGCAGGAATTCCGCAAAGTAGCGGGTGATACTCAACCTGCTTACGATGTGGCAAAAGCGAAGCAGCTTCTGGCTGAAGGCTTGAAAGAACTGAACATGACTTCCTTGCCGAAATTCAAGCTGACGGCTGACGATACCGAAGGCGCGAAAAAGACGATCGAGTTCATTCAAGCTCAATGGAAGCAGAACCTCGGGGTTGAAGTCGACGGCGAGCCGCTGCCGTTCGCACTGCGCGTGAAAAACATGCAGGAAAACAACTTCGACGCTTTGTTTGCGCTGTGGGGCGCCGACTACAACGATCCGATGACGTTCCTTGACATGTGGTTATCCGATAACAAATCCTTCAACTATGTCGGATACAACAGCAAAGCGTATGACGATCTGGTCAAAGCCGCAGACAAAGAAGTCGACTTGGCGAAACGTTCGAAAATGCTGATTGACGCCGAGAAGCAGCTGATGGCCGATCTTCCGATTTCCCCGCTCTACTTCCGTACAAGACCTTACGCGAAGAAACCGAACGTAGAAGGCCTGGTTTTGCCGCCTATGTCCAAAGAGTGGGAGCTGAAGTGGGTTACCATTAAGTAATCCATTTCTCCGGATGAACCATAGTAAGTAGTGGCTGATTCGTCAACGAGGGGGCCGTTCTGATCTTTGGAACGGCTCCGATTTTTTCTGTAACGCAGTTCCCCTCTGTTCGGAGGAAGCGGAGCTGCTTCGCAAACATAGTCTTGCCTTGGATCGGTCTATGCTTGCGAAGCAGTTCGGCTGTTTCCAATCGAGCCTTTTCGAGCCTTGCTGCTTGTCCTTGTTTGAATTAGTTCAGGAGGTGTACCATGCTTCGCTATTTGCTGCGTCGTCTGGTTTATATGGTAATTACCTTGTGGTTGGTTGTCACCTTCACGTTCGTGTTGATGAAAAACTTGCCAGGGGATCCGTTTGGGGAAGATTCGCAAAAATTGACGATTGAGCAAAGAAAGCTGCTCTATGCTCAATACGGTCTGGACCAACCGATTTGGAAGCAGTACGTGAAATACATGAATAACGTGCTTCACGGCGATTTGGGCGTGTCCTTCCAGTTCCCGACGCGTAAAGTCACGGACATTATTCATCAAGCGTTCCCGGCTTCGCTGGAGCTCGGCTTGTGGGCATTGGCGATCGCGATTACGGTCGGATTGATTCTCGGCATTATCGCGGCTTTGAATCATAACAAGGGCCTCGATGTCACGGCGATGTTTACGGCAATTGTCGGTATCTCGATTCCATCCTTCGTTCTCGGACCCTTGCTGTCTTATTTTGTCGGCGTGAAGCTAGGCTGGCTGCCTCCGGGGATGTGGACAGGGGCGTCATCCAGGGTACTGCCTTCCATTGCCTTATCGTTCGGTACGATTGCAATCCTTGCCCGGCTCATGCGGACGTCCATGCTGGACGTGCTGAATCAGGATTATATCAAGACGGCGAAAGCCAAAGGGTTGTCTCAGCCCGCCATCGTTCTTAAGCATACAATCCGCAATGCGATCCTTCCGGTTGTTACCGTGCTGGGTCCTGTATTCGTCGGTTTGATCACCGGTACGCTGGTTGTGGAGCAAATTTTCGTCGTACCCGGCTTAGGGAAGCACTTTGTTCAATCCATTTATTCCAACGATTACACCATGATTACAGGATTGACCATTTTCTATGCGTTTATTCTTGTCATCGTGCTCTTTATTACCGATGTTGTCTACGGTCTGATCGACCCGCGCATTCGTTTGGTTAAGGGAGGTAGCAAGTAATGCAGATGTCCAAAGACCTGTTCCAGCCGGTTGTCCGAGAGCAAGTCGGCCGGGAAGCTGTCGTCCGCCCTTCCATGAATTACTGGCAGGATGCGTGGAGAAGACTCAAGAAAAACAAGCTGGCCATGTTCGGCATGACAACGCTTGTCATCATGATTTTGCTCGCTACGTTCGGACCGATTTTTTCGAGCTACGACTATGCGACGCAAAACTACGATATCAAAAACCTGCCGCCTTCCGCAGCGCACTGGTTCGGAACCGACGATTTCGGGCGCGACCTGTGGGTACGCGTATGGTGGGGAACGCGGATTTCGCTCGCCATCGGGATTATTGCCGCCCTGCTGGACCTCGTATTCGGAGTTATTTACGGGGGCGTTTCGGCCTACTACGGAGGCCGGGTGGACGATATCATGCAGCGTATTATCGAAATCATTCACTCCATCCCGTTTCTTCTGATCTCGATCCTGCTGATCATCGTTATCGGTCCGGGCTTCTTAACGATCATCATCGCTTATGCCATTACCGGTTGGGTGCCGATGGCGCGGCTGGTCCGCGGTCAAGTTCTGACCTTGAAGGAGCAGGAGTACGTGCTTGCGGCCAGAACGCTGGGCGCAGGAGGCGCGCGCATTATTTTCCGCCATTTGGTACCGAATGCGCTTAGCTTGATCATCGTGCAAATTACGTTTATCGTTCCTTCGGCTATTTTCGTCGAAGCGTTCCTGAGCTTTATCGGTCTCGGAATTCGCGTGCCGCTCGCTTCGCTCGGTTCGCTGTTGTCCGACGGGGCCAACTCGATTCGTTATTTCCCGCACCGGGTTATTTTCCCGACGATTGTTTTCAGCTTGATCCTGATGAGCTTCAACCTGCTCGGTGACGGCCTTCGCGATGCGCTCGATCCGAAGATGAGGAAGTAAGGAGGGTGCCCAAATCATGAGCAAAAATATATTGGAGGTTCGCGACCTCAGAGTATCGTTTCGCACCTATGCCGGTGAAGTGCAGGCCGTTCGCGGCGTTTCCTTCGACCTCAAAAAAGGGGAAGTGCTTGCCATCGTAGGCGAATCCGGCTGCGGCAAATCGGTTACGGCCCAAACGATTATGCGGCTCATTCCGACGCCTCCGAGCATGATCAAGAGCGGATCGATCAAATTCGACGGCAAAACGGAAATTACCAAAATTTCAAATAAAGAAATGGAAAAAATCCGCGGCTCCGAAATGGGAATGATTTTCCAGGACCCGATGACTTCGCTTAACCCGACGATGACGATCGGGAAGCAAATCGCCGAAGGGCTCATTAAGCATCAGGGCTTAAGCGCAAGCGAGGCGCGGAAGCGTGCCGTCGATATTTTGAGAATGGTCGGCATTTCCAATCCGGAAGGCCGGATCAGCCAATATCCTCACGAATTTTCCGGCGGGATGCGCCAGCGCGTCATGATTGCGATCGCGCTTGCCTGCAATCCGAAGCTGCTTATTGCCGACGAGCCGACAACGGCGCTAGACGTAACGATCCAGGCGCAAATTATCGAGCTGATGAAGAAGCTGTCCGAGCAGACGCATGCCTCAATTATCGTGATTACGCATGACCTTGGGGTCGTTGCGGAAATGGCGCAGCGCGTTATTGTCATGTATGCCGGCAAAGTCGTAGAGCAGGGCACGGTAGATGAGCTGTTCTACGATTCGAAACATCCGTATACCTGGGGCTTGCTTCGTTCCGTTCCGCGTCTGGACCAAGATAAGGACGGCGAATTGGTGCCGATTCCGGGAACGCCGCCGGACCTGTTTGCCCCGCCGAAAGGCTGCGCTTTTGCCGCGCGTTGTCCTTACGCCATGAAAGCCTGTCTGGAAGTCGATCCTGAGCATACGAAGCTTTCCGAGACGCATTCGGCGGCCTGCTGGCTCCTGCATCCCGATGCGCCTAAAGTAGAGCGACCTGTAGAAGCTGGAGGTGCGGCACGATGAAGGGCAATCCAATTTTGGAAGTACGCGATTTGCAAAAACACTTTCACTTGGGCGGCGGCAAAACGTTAAAAGCCGTTGACAAGCTTAATATTTCGATCGCCCGCGGTGAAACGTTCGGCTTGGTGGGCGAGTCCGGCTGCGGCAAGTCGACGGCCGGACGCACGATTATCCGTCTCTATGAAGCGACGGGCGGCGAAGTGCTGTTCAATGGCGAGAACGTGCATAAGCTGCGCGGAAACAAGCTGCAGGAGTTCCGCCGTCATATGCAGATGGTGTTCCAAGATCCGTACGCCTCCTTGAACCCGCGGATGACGGTCGGCAACATTATTGCCGAAGGACTCGACATTCATGGCCTTGCCGACGGCAAACAGCGCAAGCAGCGCGTAAGCGAGCTGCTTAATGCGGTAGGTCTGAACGAGGAGCATGCGAGCCGCTTCCCGCACGAATTTTCGGGCGGACAGCGTCAGCGGATCGGCATTGCCCGGGCGCTGGCGATCGAGCCTCAATTCATCATTGCGGACGAACCGATTTCCGCGCTGGACGTGTCCGTTCAGGCGCAGGTCGTCAACCTGTTCAAGAAGCTGCAAAAAGAGCGCGGTCTGACCTACCTGTTCATCGCGCACGATCTTGCGATGGTGAAGCATATTTCCGACCGGATCGGTGTGATGTATCTCGGCAAGCTGGTCGAGGTGACGACCTCCGAGGAGCTGTATGCGAATCCGCTGCATCCTTACACGCAATCGCTGCTGTCCGCGATCCCGATTCCGGACCCGGAGGTGGAGCGTACCCGCGAGCGGATCATTCTGGAAGGCGAAATTCCAAGTCCGCTGAATCCGCCGAGCGGCTGCCCGTTCCGAACCCGCTGCCCGAAGGCGATGCCGGAATGCGCGGCAAGCATGCCGGAGTTCAAGGAAGTTCAACCTGGTCACTTTACAGCCTGCCATTTATATTAACCTTGGGAGCCTCTGCATGTGCAGGGGCTTTTTAACTATAACGAAACGATCCGGAGCCGTCGGATGTTTGAGCTGCCGCAAGTCGATAAGTAGCTTGCGAGAATTAAAGTTAAAGCCGCATAAGTAGGCTTGAAAAAAGGACTGGGGTTTACAGGAGAGCTTTTGCTTCCCGGTAGAACCCAGTCCTATTTTTAATCCGCATCATATATCGGTAAAATGGTCCATTCGTTTAAGCTTTTTTCGGCAATAACGGAATGATGGCCTCTTTTTTGGTTTTGTTTGTTTTTAAGGAGTAAGTAACTGTTAAAGAAAAGTGATCTGTTTTAAAATAATTAGCGGGAATTTCCAGAGTAGTGGTTAGGTCTGACTTTTCATTAATTGCTGTTGATTCTACTGTTAAGCAATTTTGTTGATCAAGTTTAGCTGAAGGTTGTTTTTCATACGAAACAAAAGAGCCGCAATCCGCATAAATATTCATCTCCTCATTTGTCTTGTTAGTAATTCTTATTTTTGCTTTGAACGATGAATCCGTTGGCGTGCCCTGTGCTTCAGCGGTGATATGGATGAAATCATTGTCGTACACCCCAGTATAATGGGTATTCCATCCATTTATAACATGATTGCTGCATCCTGCCTGCAGAGATAGAATAATAAGCGCGATCAAAAAAAGTCTCATTAAATCTCCTGTGTTTTTTTTAAAATATTAGGTAACATGGGAAAATAATTCATGCTGACTGCTTCGATGTATGTGAATTACCTAACTTTATGGAAATTAATTTTTTGTGTTAATAATTAATAAGTTATTTCTATCGAGTAATTGAGAGCATCATTAAAGGAACGTACTGCAAGAATATATTGACCTCCAGCTGGATTGCTTAAAGCGATACTATCTTGTGGTATCGATTCCATAATTGGTTTTATTTTATAATAAAATACTCATTTTGTAAATTGAAAGAGAAGAAAGTAATAAGTTTTGAAGAGCAACCCTTTTTTGCGCTTGGTCTCAGGTCAATTGGCCTCTTTTTATCTGAAGATAATCAAGTAAGAAAAAAAGTAGTTCTTTTTGACGATTTCTCGGATCACGTGTAAAATAATAATGCTTATGTTGTTTACAAACCAGAAGTGACTTACATTTTAAAAGGAAGGGTGGCGGGCGGATTGCGGATAGAAATAATGCAGTGGGACTCCGGCCAACCTTTGGCAGGCGATTATACGGACCGTTTCGAAAAAATAAGCGCGTTTTTCGATTACAATCCTTCGAATGCCGACTGTTGGGAAGCGCGAGCGGCTTGGATCGACCGCGAGCGGATTCATGGAGCGGACCGCCGGCGGCTTGCAGAGACGCTTCGCCGGTTCAACGAACGGGCCGGGGCTTCGCCTGAAGCGCTTCGTTCGATCGAGCTGCTCAAGGATTCCCGTACGCTGTGTATCGTAGGAGGCCAGCAGGCCAGTTTGTTTACCGGACCGCTGCTTGTTATATACAAGGCGATTACGCTGATTAAGGCGGCCCGAGAAGCTTCGGAGAAGCTGGGCCGACCGGTGGTGCCGGTATTTTGGATTGCCGGAGAGGATCATGATTTTGACGAAGTGAACCATGTGACGGTTCTGGCGGCGGATCAGCAGCTCCAGAAGATCAAACTGCAGCATCCGACCGGCTTGCGCACCTCTGTCAGCCGTACGCCCATCTCGCCGGAGCAGTGGAGTGAGGCGCTGGACGCCCTTGAGCAGACGCTTATGCCTACGGAGTTCAAGGAGGGGGTGATGGAAACGCTGCGTTCGTCGATCGAGGGGGCCGTCTCTTTGACGGATAGCTTTGCGCGTCTTCTCTCTGCTTGGTTCGGACGGGACGGGCTCGTGCTGGTCGATTCGGACGACCCGGAGCTGCGGCGGCTTGAAAGCCCGATGTTTCGCCGATTGGCGGAGCAAAGCGGCTCCATTAACGAAGCGCTGCTGCGGGGGCGAGACAAGCTGCGGACAGCGGGATACGCGCCGCAGGCAGAAGTTTCCGACAATGGCGCGAACTTGTTCGTCTTCGACGAACAAGGCGAGCGCATCCTGCTTTACACGGACGGAGAGGGCGGCTACACGGACCGCAAAGGGGAGCGCCGCTATAGCCTGGAGCAGCTTTTGCAATGGGCTGAGGAGGCCCCGGAGCGGCTGAGCAACAACGTGATGACGCGGCCATTGATGCAGGACTATTTGTTCCCCGTTCTTGGAACCGTATTGGGACCGTCGGAGATCGCTTATTGGGCGCTGACGCGCGAAGCGTTTCATACGCTAGGGATGCGGATGCCGATCGTTCTCCCGCGCTTGGGCTTCACTATAGTGGAGGGGACGATCCAGAAAAACATGCAGAAGTACGGGCTTGGCATCGACGATGCGCTGTACCGCTTGGAAGAAAAGCAGCAGGCTTGGCTTCGGGAGCAAGACCAGCTTCAGCTGGAAGCCCGTTTTGCCGAGGTGAAAGAGCGGTTTCGCGCCAGCTACGAGCCGTTGATCGGAGCGATCGCCGCCATCAATCCCGGATTGCAAAAATTAGGCGAGACGAATCTGGGGAAAATTATCGAGCAAATCGATTTCTTGCAGCACAAAGCGGATGACGGCCTTCGTTCGCAATACGAGGCGGGGCTCCGGCAATTTGCCCGCATCGGGCAATCCTTGCTCCCTGACGGCAAGCCGCAGGAACGGGTGTACAATCCGTTGGCGTATTTGAACAAATACGGCGACGGCTGGGTAAGGGAACTTGTCGATTGGCCTTTGCCACTGGACGGGAAGCATCGTATATGTTACATGTAATACATAAAGAAATTATGATCCAAGGAGGACGTTAACACATGGCAAGTACGATCGACCGCAGCATTATCCGCGACATTGCGCTCGCGCCGGAAGGACATTTGAAAATCGATTGGGTCAACGCTCACATGCCAGTGCTTAACCGCATTCGCGAGCAATTCGAGAAGGAGCAGCCATTTAAAGGGCTGAAGGTCGCCATTTCGCTTCATTTGGAAGCCAAAACGGCGTATTTGGCTAAAGTGGTGCAAGCCGGCGGCGCCGAGGTGACCATTTGCGGCAGCAATCCGCTGTCGACGCAGGACGATGTATGCGCGGCTTTGGTAGAGGACGGCATCACGGTGTTCGCGAAGTATAACCCGGAGCCAAAGGAATACAAGGAACTGCTGATCAAGACGCTTGAAACCGAACCGGATCTGATCATTGACGATGGCGGAGACCTGGTGACCATTCTCCACTCCGAGCGCAAAGACCTGCTCAAAAACGTGCGCGGCGGCGCGGAAGAAACGACGACAGGCATTCTTCGTCTGAAATCGCTGGAGAAGGACGGTCAGCTCCAATTCCCGATGGTTGCGGTCAACGACGCATTCTGCAAATATTTGTTCGATAACCGTTACGGTACCGGCCAATCCGTTTGGGACGGCATCAACCGGACCACGAACCTCGTCGTTGCGGGGAAAACGGTCGTCGTCGTCGGCTACGGCTGGTGCGGCAAGGGCGTGGCGATGCGCGCCAAAGGACTCGGTGCCAACGTCGTCGTGACGGAAATCGACGCGATCAAAGCGGTTGAAGCTTACATGGACGGCTTTGCGGTTATGCCAATGAGCGAAGCGGCCAAGGTGGGCGATTTCTTCGTCACCGTAACGGGCAACCGGGACGTCATCCGCGGAGAGCACTACAAAGTCATGAAGGACGGAGCGATTTTGTCCAACGCCGGTCACTTCGACGTGGAAGTCAACAAACCGGAGCTGGAGGCTATGGCCGTATCCGTACGGACGGTTCGCCGCAACATCGAGGAGTACACGCTCCAAGACGGGCGTAAGTTTTACATTTTGGCCGAGGGACGACTTGTCAACCTGGCTGCAGGCGACGGGCATCCGGCGGAAATTATGGACATGACGTTCGCGCTTCAGGCGATGTCCTTGAAGTACGTGAACGAGAACTACAAGCAAATCGGCCGCAAGGTCGTCAACGTGCCTTATGAGCTGGATGAGCAGGTGGCCCGCTTCAAGCTGGCTTCCCTTGGCATCGGTATCGATACGCTGACCGAAGAGCAAAAAGCATATTTGGACAGCTGGGCGGAGCATTAATCCGCACCCGGCTTTCGAATCTCCCTTTGATGCAGAAGCGTCAAAGGGAGATTTTTTTGAGAGTTGTCATAAAATTGAAACAATGGAAAACCTCTTCGCGTCTAGGGAATAACGCAGCAGTCAACGGCTGCGGGTCAGACAAAGAAGGGGGAGGCAATATGCAAAAGCTAGGGGGAGGGACGTCGAAGCAGCGCTTGCTGCGGCAGGTGCGCGGAGCCGGGGCGATTCTGCTGCTGGCCGGATGGCTTGCAGGCTGCAATGCCGTTTCATCCGATTCGACGGCTTCGGACAAGTTGCCTGTCGGTGATCAGACAATGGCGCAAACCAACGGCGCAGAATCGAAAGCGGGCTCTGCTGGCTCAACCGGCCAGGCGGCCGATTCGAATGCGGCGAAGCCTGCCGCGGGCGCAAGCTTGACGGGAGAAACGGCGCCCGAGACATCGGAGGCGTTTAACCGCAAAATCATCTACAAAGCAAATTTGGTCATGCAGGTGGATAAGTATCAAGAGGCGCAAGTGAAAATACACGAGGCGGTCAAGCAGTCGGGCGGCTACATTTTACAGTTCAATGAGAACGCTTCTGCTTTGGAAAAAAGCGGTACGTTCGTCATTAAGGTACCGGCGACCGGCTTCCAATCGCTGCTGGCGCTGCTTGAACAGATTCAGCCGACGCTGCAGAAAAACTTGCAGGGTCAGGAAGTGACGGAGGAGTATGTCGATCTCGCCGCGCGTTTGAAAGCAAAGCAAGTCGTAGAGAGCCGGCTGATCGCTTTTATGGAAAAGGCTGCGAAGACCGACGAGCTGCTTGCTTTCTCCAACGAGCTTGGCAAGGTTCAGGAAGAAATCGAGCGAATTAAAGGGCGTATGCGGTACTTGGAGCAAAACGTAGCCATGTCGACTATCGAGCTGAAGCTGTCGCAAAAAACTAGCTCCGCCGAGGTTATTCAGGCGCGCGGTCAGGACCCTCTGGGGCAGCGGGCGGCAGAAGCGTTGATTGGAACTTTGGCGGTACTCGGCGTCTTGCTTCAGTGGTTGTTCGTCTTTGTGGCGGGAGCGCTCCCGGTAATCCTGCTGCTGATGTTGATCGGCGTTCCCGTCTGGTTTCTGCGCAAACGGCGCAAGAAAAAGCTGGCGGACATTCGTGCGCGGCTGGCCGGGGATAACCCGCCGTCGGAGGCACGGCCGTTCGAGCGTTCGTCCCTTCCGGAGCAAGCTGGGGATAATGCGGAACCGCTCCGGGACAAAACAGAATAACCGAAAAAAATCCTGCGGCCGTCCAGCGACGAAGCAGGATTTTTTGTTAACGTGACGAATCATTACTGTACAAGTGGTGGAAAGTGGGGTAAAGTGGAGGAAAGGGGGTGGCGAGTGGTGTTCATGGGGGAGTATCAACATACCGTTGACGAAAAAGGCCGGATGATCGTGCCGGCCAAGTTTCGCGAAGCCCTGGGAACATCATTCATCGTCACTCGCGGCCTGGACCAATGTTTATTCGTTTATCCCATGAATGAGTGGGCGGTGCTGGAGCAGAAGCTCAAAGCGCTGCCGCTCATGAAGTCTGACGCTCGCGCCTTTACCCGGTTCTTTTTCTCCGGCGCCACCGAATGCGAGCTGGACAAGCAGGGCAGGGTCAACCTGCCCAACAATCTGATCGAGCACGCCAAGCTGGAGAAAGATTGTGTCGTTATCGGCGTTTCCAATCGGGTGGAGATTTGGAGCAAGTCGATCTGGGAAAACTACTTTCAGCAATCGGAGGAATCGTTCGCCGAGATTGCGGAGAAACTGGTCGATTTTAACTTTGATCTATAACCCCGGGAAAATGCCGGCGTAGGAGGAGCAGCGGGATGTTTCATCATGTGACCGTACTTAAGCAGGAAGCAGTGGAAGGATTACATATACAACCGGACGGCGTCTATGTCGATTGCACGCTCGGGGGAGCGGGGCACAGCTACGAGATCGCTTCGCGCCTCGGGCCGGAGGGCTTGCTTATCGCCTTCGATCAAGACGACGCGGCGCTGGCCAATGCCAGGGAACGGCTCGCTCCGCTTATGGATCGGGTGAAGCTGATCCGCAGCAACTTTCGCCATTTAGAGCGCGAGCTTGCCCAAGTCCCGCGCGCTTTGCGAGACGGCCGTCCGCAGGTGGACGGGATTTTGTTCGATTTGGGCGTGTCGTCCCCGCAGCTCGACGAGGCTGACCGCGGCTTCAGCTACAATCATGACGCCGAGCTGGATATGCGGATGGATCGGACGGCTCCGCTCACGGCGAAAGATATCGTTAACGTTTGGCCGGAACAGGAGATTGCGCAAATTTTATTTGAGTACGGGGAAGAGAAGTTCTCGCGCCGTATCGCAGCGACCATTGCCGCCGCTCGCGCCAAGGCTCCGATCGAAACGACGGGTCAGCTCGTCGAGTTGATCAAGGAATCGATTCCCGCAGCGGCGAGGCGCACCGGACCGCATCCGGCCAAGCGCAGCTTTCAGGCGCTGCGGATCGCCGTAAACGATGAGCTCGGCGCCTTCGAAGACGCGCTGGAGCAAACCATCCGTTGTCTGGCCCCGGGAGGCCGGGCAGCGGTGATTACGTTTCATTCGCTCGAAGACCGGATATGTAAACAAACGTTTGCTAAATATGTGGCCAAATGCACGTGCCCGCCCGACTTTCCGATGTGCGTGTGCGGATCGGCCGGCATCGTTAAGCTGGTGAACCGCAAACCGATCGAAGCCGGAGCGGAAGAGCTCGAAGCGAATCCGCGCGCCCGTTCGGCCAAGCTGAGAATCGCGGAAAAACTATGAACCGAGGGGGAAAAGCATCTTGCCGGCTTATATTCAAGGAAATTTAGCAGTTGAACAGCGGACCGAGAACAAAGTCAAAGTCAAGGAAACGAAAAAGATCGTTTACCGGAACAAAACGTTGCCGGTACAAGAAAAGCTGCTCTATTTGTTTACGGTTGCCGTCTGCGTCGTCGTTGCGGGTGTGATCATCTGGCGTTATGCGCAAATTTACGAGATGAGCTCAAAGATTCAAGACATTGAGAAGAACATTGCCAAGCTGGAAGCGGAGAACAGCATTCTGAAGCAAAAGGTGGACGCGCTCTCCGACCATCAGCGTCTTGAGGAAGAAGCCCGCAGCCGCGGCTACAGCGTTGCCGAGCCGAATCAGACGAAACCGCAAGGATCGACCAAGTCCTCGGGACAAAGCGTCGCTTCCAAAACGCCGCCGGCCGGTGGAGCCCCATCCAAAAAAACAAAGGATCAGCCCTGATCTGTCCGTTGGAGTAGGGAGGAGATACGATGACCAAAAAGGTAAAATTGCGTTCGTTACTCATCGGAGGGGGATTCACCCTCCTTTTTGTTGTCCTGATCACCCGCATCTATTGGGTGCAAGTCGTCGATGGCGCCAGACTGGTCACGGAGGTTAAAGAAAATCAATGGTCGAAAGAGAAGATCATTCAGCCGGTCCGCGGCAGTATTTTTGACCGGAACGGCAAGGTGCTTGCGGAAGATTCACCGGCGTTTACACTGGCTCTGGTTCCCCGGACGATTAAAGACAACAACAATCAGGAAGAAGTTGTAAAAGGTCTGGCAGCCATTTTGGCTGCCTCCGGAGATCCCGCGAACGTTGCGGCGCTGGAAGACAAAATACGCAAGCGTTTGGAAGCCAAGCGGGAATGGACGCTCATGGACCAGATTGAAATCCGCAACGAGGGCTGGAAGATCGACATGGAGACGGCCGATAAAATCAAACAATTCGTTCAACAGCTGCAGGCGAAGTTTCCAAAAGAGAAAACGCCCGTCGGTATTGTGCTTGTGCCCGAGATTAAGAGGTTTTACCCTGCAGGTCAGCTTGCCGCCCATCTGATCGGCTATACCAACAAGGAGGGCAAGCCGGTGATGGGGATGGAAGCGCAGCTCGACAACTACTTAAAAGGCGTTCAGGGTTTTCTGAATTACGAGAAAGACCGTTATGGCGTTGAGCTGACCGGTTCAAAAAGCCGGTATCAGCCTGCGGTGAACGGCAGCAACGTGCAACTGACGATCGATAAAAATATTCAATTCTACATCGAGAATGCGCTGCAGAAGACATATGACAAATGGCATCCGAAAAGCCTCACCGCGATCGCGGTCGATCCGAAGACGATGGAAATTCTCGGACTGGCGAACATGCCGACCTTCAATCCCAACAAGTATGGCGAGACGAAAAACCAGTCGGATTTCCTCAATCACGCCGTCGCCTCGCAATACGAGCCGGGCTCAACGTTCAAGCTTGTTACTCTGGCTGCAGCGATAGAGGAAGGCGTGTTTTTTCCGGAAGACAAGTATCAGTCCGGCAGAATCATTGTCGCCGACCGGGAACTCCATGACCATAACCGCGTGGGTTGGGGCAAAATATCATACCTCGAAGGGTTGAAACGCTCGAGTAACGTTGCATTTGTGAAGCTGGGACTTGAGAAGTTAGGAACGGACAAGCTGCGGCAATATATCGACAAATTCGGATTCGGAGCGAAAACGGGCATCGACATTTCCGGAGAAGTGGCGGGACGGGTTAAAATGCAATACGCCCCCGAGTACGCTACAGCGACATATGGACAGGGGCTAACCGCCACCATGATCCAACAAACGGCGGCATACGCCGCTATTGCGAATGGGGGCAAGCTGATGTGGCCCCATGTCATCAAGCAGATCACGAACCCGGACACCGGCGAAATTATCGAGAAGTACGAACCCAAGGTCATCCGCGAGGTCGTTTCCCCCGAAACGGCCAAACAGGTCGGCGAATACTTGGAGCAGGTTGTATCCGACCAGCAAATCGGAACAGGTCGGAGGGCATATATCGAAGGCTATCGTGTGGCCGGAAAGACGGGTACGGCGAACTTCGTGCTTCCCGGCCATGTCGGTTATGCGGAAGGCCGGTGGATGGTTTCATTCATCGGCTACGCGCCTCTCGATGATCCGAAGATTCTGGTGGCAATTATGGCGGACGATCCGGATCTCGGCGGCAACTATCATTTAGGGAGCGATGTAACGGCTCCTGCCTTTAAAGAGATCGTATCGCAGTCACTACGGTACATGGGGATTGCGCCGAGCACAACCCATGAGCAGACCTCCCAGCCGACAGAGAAAGCGCCGCAGGGCAAGATGCCGGATCTGACCGGCCTTTCGCTGGAAGATGCCAAAGCGGCGGTGAACAAGCTCGGCATTTCCGTCGAGCCGATCGGTCAAGGGCCGAAGGTCATCGCCCAGTCTCCACTGCCAGGTACCGAAATCGGCGGGGCGCAGCGAATGTATGTACTGTTGCAGGAAGGCGCGGATGTTCCGGTGCCCAACTTATCCGGGAAATCGCTGCGCGATGCCCTTGAGGTATGCTCCTTCCTCAAGGTGCGCTGTCAATCGACCGGCGAAGGGTATGTATCGGATCAGGCGCTGGAAAGCTCTGGCGAATCGCGTGTGCTCACTTTGCAGCTAAAATCGTATAAGGACCTGCTTGAGACTGCGGTAGCCGGCAAGACGGACAAATCCGACAAGTCGGATAAATCGGGCAAGTCCGATAAAACGGCGAAGGCGGATTCATCCTCGGCCAAGGCGACGGGAGACAGCGGAAAGTCGGGCACAAGTAAGAAAAATACCGATTCCGTCAAGCAAAACGCCGATGGCGGGTCCAAAAAAACGGCATCGGCGCAGCCATAGCTTGTTCTAACCCCTGGTTGTCCTGAATAGGGATGATATGAAACAATTCTCTTTCAGGAAGGGGAAGGAGCGGGCATGAGGGCATCGAACGTAACGGTTCGCCGTCGGTTGTTCGCCGCGCTGATTGTCGGAACGGCTATTTTTCTGGCTTTGGCGGTGCGGCTCGCGTACGTGCAAATCTGGCTCGGACCGGAGCTGTCGGACAAAGCGGAAGATTCATGGCGCCGCGACATTCCCGTAACGGCCAAGCGGGGGGAAATCCTGGACCGGAACGGGGCGCAGCTCGCTTACAACATAAGCTCGCCTACGGTGATGGCCATACCGGCGCAAATTCAAGATCCCGAGGCAACCGCGGCCAAGCTGGCGGCGGCGCTGGACGCAAGCCGGGAAACGATTTACAAGCAGCTGACAACGAGAGCGTCGAGCGCTTATATTAAGCCGGCGGGGCGCAAAATCACGCAGGAAAAAGCACGGGAAATCCGCGATATGAAGCTCCCCGGCATCGTCGTGACCGAGGATAACAAGAGATATTATCCGTTCGGCAGTTTGGCGGCGCACGTGCTCGGCTTTACCGGGATTGATAATCAAGGATTGACGGGCATAGAATTGAAGTATAACCGGACATTGACGGGCATAGGCGGCAGCATTTCGTATTTGGCCGACGCCGCAGGCAAGTCGATGCCCGGATCGACCGACGAGTACAAGAAGCCGCTCGACGGCCTGAACCTTCAGTTGACGATCGACAGCAATATTCAAGCCATCATGGAACGCGAGCTGGATCAAGCGATGCTCAAATATCAACCGAATCATGTCATCGCCATTGCCATGGACCCGAATAACGGAGAAATTTTGGCCATGGGATCGAGGCCGGGCTACGAGCCGGGTAACTATAAGGCGTATCCGGTCGAGAACTACAACCGGAATTTGCCGATTTGGATGACCTACGAGCCGGGGTCCACCTTCAAGATTATTACGCTTGCGGCGGCACTCGAGGAGAAAAAGGTGAACTTGACGGAAGGATTTTTCGATCCGGGTGCAATTGAGGTGGCGGGAGCCCGGCTGCGGTGCTGGAAGCGGGGCGGGCATGGCAGCGAGACGTTCCTGCAGGTGGTGGAAAATTCCTGCAACCCGGGCTTCGTGGTCATGGGCCAAAGACTTGGCAAGGAGAAGCTTTTCGAGTATATTTATAACTTCGGGTTCGGTAAAAAAACAGGGATCGATCTCGGCGGTGAAGAGAACGGAATTATGTTCAAGCCGTCGCGGGTGGGTCCGGTCGAATTGGCCACCACCTCGTTCGGGCAAGGAGTCTCCGTCACGCCGATTCAGCAAATTACGGCCGTATCCGCAGCCGTGAACGGCGGAAAGCTGTTTAAGCCGCATGTGGCGAAGGCTTGGTTTAATCCGGATACCGGCGCGCTGGTCGATGAGATGAAGCCGGAGCTGGTGCGTCAGGTGATCTCCGAAGCGACCTCCAAGCAGGTACGTGAGACGCTGGAGAGCGTCGTGGCGAACGGAACCGGGCGCAATGCGTTTATTGACGGTTACCGGGTAGGAGGAAAGACGGGGACCGCGCAAAAGGTCGTGAACGGACGTTATTCCGCGAGCGAGCACATCGTCTCCTTTATCGGGTTTGCCCCGGCCGACGATCCGAAAGTCGTCGTGTACGCCGCGGTCGATAATCCCCAGGGCATCCAGTTCGGCGGATTGGTCGCCGCTCCGCTTGTCAAGGGAATTATGGAGGACACGCTTCGTTACATGAAGGTCCCTCCGCGCAAAGATCAAATGGACCGCAAATACGTGTACGGCGATACGAAAATTGTGGAAGTGCCGAATCTGGTAGGCATGAGCATCACGGATATTTACGAAAGCATGAATATGAATTTTCAGCTGGCGAAATCCGGCACGGGCGGCACCGTGATCAGCCAGGTGCCGAAAGCCGGGACCCGGGTGGAGCAAGGCTCGACGATCCGGATCTATTTGTCCGAGGCGAGTCCGCCGGGAGGCGGGAAACCGCAGGCGCAGTGAAGGCTGACGGATAGATGAAAGTACGGTAACATTTGGGGAAATGGGCTTTTCAGCACGCATTTTTTTGTCCATAATGGTACCATGTGCAAAAACGGAGGGGGACACAACATGCAACTGAAGGAGCTGGCAGCCCAGCTTGCCGTCAGCAAGATTATCGGTGACGGCAATACCCATATTCACGGTCTCGCGACCGATTCCCGCAAGGTCCGGCCCGGAGATTTGTTTTTTTGCGTACCCGGGCTAAAGACCGACGGTCACGATTATGCCGGGCAGGCGGTTGCGCAGGGAGCTGCCGCTTTGGTTGCGGAACGGGAGATCGAAGCGGACGTCCCCGTGCTGCTGGTAAAACAGGTGCGTTACGCCATGGCGGCATTAGCCTGCCATTTCTACAGATATCCTAGCCGGGAGCTGAAGCTCATCGGCGTAACGGGAACGAACGGCAAGACGACGACAACGTATTTATTGGAAAAAATATTATCGGACCAAGGTTTTCAAACCGGATTAATGGGGAATATCCATGTGAAGATCGGTGATGTCCGTCATCCGAACGAAAAGACCAATACGCAAGAGGCGATTGAGCTTCAGCGTATTTTGCGCGAAATGGCCGATGCGGGAACCGATTACTGCATCATGGAAGTTTCTTCGCACGGCCTCGATATGGGCCGGGTGAACGGCTGCCGGTTCCGTACCGGCTTGTTTACGAATTTAACGCAGGATCATTTGGACTATCACCAAACGATGGAGCGGTACCGGGAGGCCAAGGGTCTGTTGTTCTCCAGACTCGGCAACGAATTCGCGCCTGCGGTTGATCAGCGCCAATATGCCGTGCTGAACGGAGACGATCCGGCCTCCGACTACTTTGCCAAGCATACGCCTGCGCAGACGATCGTATACGGCATAGACAATCCCGCAGCCGACGTGAGGGCGGAGGACATAGAAATAACCGCCAAGGGCACCCGATTCCGCTGCATCACCTATCGCGGCACGGCCGAGGTGAAGATGCGGCTGGTCGGCCGGTTCAACGTGTACAACGCGCTTGGCGCCATCGCCGCAGCGTTGGCGGAAGGGATCGAGCTGGAGCGGATTGCCGCCAGTCTCGGCAGCATGACTTCCGTCGAAGGACGGATGGAGATCGTGGATGCGGGGCAGGAGTCTCTTGTGCTTGTCGATTATGCCCATACGCCGGACGGCTTGGAGAACGCGCTCTCGACGATCCGGCAATTTGCGGAAGGCAAAGTTTATTGCGTATTCGGCTGCGGCGGGGACCGTGACCGCGCCAAACGTCCGCTCATGGGAGGCGTGGCGGCCAAATACAGCGATTACGTATTCGTCACTTCCGACAATCCGCGCACCGAAGATCCGGAAAGCATTCTCCGGGATATCGAACCGGGCCTTGTCGAGGCGGGCTGGGACAAAGAGCGTTACGAGCTGATCGCCGACCGTAGACAGGCCATTCAAAAAGCGATTGCCCGGGCAACCCCTAAGGATGTAGTATTGATTGCGGGAAAAGGGCACGAAACGTATCAGGACATCCAGGGCGTCAAGCATCCGTTTGACGATCGGCTGGTAGCGGAAAACGCGATAAGGGGACGGTTGCAGTGATCAGACGTACGTTGGCCGAGATTGCCGTCATGGCCGGAGGGACCTTGGCGCAAGGAACGCCCGGCGATGCCGTGATTCGCGGCGTTTCGAAGGATACGCGCACTCTGGCGGAAGGCAGCTTATATGTGCCGCTGATCGGGGAATCGTTCGACGGGCATGCGTTTGCCGATGCCGCTTTCGAAGGTGGCGCAGCCGCAGCGCTGTGGCAGACGGACCGTCCTAATCCGCCGCAGGGCAAGCCGTTGATTCTTGTGGACGATACGCTGTCGGCGCTTCAGCATCTCGCCCAAGCCTATCGCCGTCAGTTGAAGGTACGCGTTGTCGGCATCACGGGCAGCAACGGCAAAACGACGACAAAAGATATGACGGGAGCCGTGCTGGCTACGTCCTTCCGTGTGCATAAGACGGCAGGGAACTATAATAATCACATCGGTCTTCCGCTCACCTTGCTGGAGCTGGATGAGGATACCGAGATCGCCGTCCTTGAGATGGGCATGAGCGGGCGGGGCGAGATTGAGCTGCTGTCCCGGCTCGCCGAGCCGGAGCTTGCCGTCATCACGAATATCGGAGATGCGCATCTGCTCCAGCTCGGCTCACGCACCGAAATCGCGCGAGCCAAAACGGAAATTTTAGCAGGACTCCAACCCGGCGGGGCACTGATCTATCACGGGGATGAGCCTCTGATTGAGGAGGTTCTGCCGGAGCTGGCTCAGCCTGGACGCATGCGGGCCGAACATTATACCAAAGTCCGGTTCGGCAGGGGGGCGTCCAACGATCTGTATCCTCTGGAAATTAAACTGGATGCGAAAGGAACGCATTTTTCCGTCAATACCGATCCGGGGGTTCCTTTCTATATTCCGCTGCTTGGAGGACATAATGCGGTCAACGCGCTGGCGGCGATCGCGGTCGGGAAGTATTTCGGGCTGGATGCGGCGAAGATGGCCGAAGGCTTGCAATCGCTGGTCGTTACCGGAATGCGGATCGAAGTGTCGTGCACGCCTTCCGGCTTGACCGTATGGAATGACGCCTACAACGCTTCCCCGACCGCAATGCGGGCCGCCCTCTCGCTTCTGCACGAAGCGACGGGCTATAGCCGCAAATTCGCGGTGCTCGGCGATATGCTCGAGCTCGGTCCCGAAGAGGCGGAATTTCACCGGGATGTCGGTCGTTTCGTCAATCCTGGCGTGGTGGAGGCGGTGTATCTCTACGGCCAGCTGGCCCGGCACATTGCCGAAGGAGCAAGGGAGCGGTTTCCGGCGGAGCGCGTCCGGCATTTTGAAGATAAAGAGGAGCTGGCCCGTGCGCTCGGTCAGGCTGCCGCAGCGCGCGACGTCGTGTTGATTAAAGGCTCGCGCGGCATGCGGATGGAGCAGGTGGCATCGTTTTTAATGCAATTGGGGGGATAGTCCGGTGGATTTTCAAATTGTCATGATCACGCTCGGCGTGGCCTTTTTGCTTGCGGTCATTATGGGACCTTTATTCATTCCGCTTCTTCGCAGACTCAAATTCGGGCAGCAGGTCCGTACCGAAGGGCCGCAAGCGCATCTGAAGAAAGCAGGCACGCCGACGATGGGCGGGATCATCATCATGCTGGCGCTGGCGCTCGCCGTGCTGCGTTTCGGAGAGAAAAACATCGAGACGCTTATTCTCATTATCGCATCGCTTGGATACGGCTTTATCGGATTTTTGGACGATTATATTAAAATTTTGTTTAAGCGCTCGCTCGGCTTGACGGCCAGACAAAAGCTGGTTGGGCAGCTTGCCGTCTCCGTCATCGTATGTATCCTGCTGGTACAGAACGGACACAACACGGACATCCGGATCCCTTATATCGGTTTTTCGTTTGATATCGGCTGGCTGTACTTCCCGTTCGTGGCTTTCCTGTTGCTCGGCACGTCCAATGCGGTGAACTTTACGGACGGCCTGGACGGCTTGCTGGCCGGAACCAGCGCGATCGCATTCGGCGCCTATGCCATCATTGCTTTGAACAACTCGCAGCCGAATCTCGCGATCTTCTGTGCTGCAATGGTCGGTGCCGTACTCGGATTTCTGGTATTTAACGCTCACCCGGCCAAAGTATTCATGGGGGATACCGGCTCGCTCGGCATCGGCGGAGGATTGGCGGCTGTTGCCATTTTGACCAAAGCGGAAATTTTGCTTGCGCTGATCGGCGGCGTGTTCGTGGTCGAAGTTTTATCGGTCATCATTCAAGTTGTCTCCTTCAAGACGAGAGGGAAACGAGTGTTCAAAATGAGCCCGATTCACCACCATTTCGAATTGACCGGCTGGTCGGAGTGGCGCGTGGTTATTTCGTTCTGGACAGCCGGGCTGATTTTGGCCGGTATCGGACTTTATATTAACGAGGTGTTGTAGGCATGGAGCATCCCGCTCAGTACCGCGGCCGTCAGGTCGTCATTCTAGGTCTTGCACGCAGCGGCGTTGCTGTCGCCAAATTGTTTCACGAAAGCGGCGCGGTCGTCGCCGTCAACGATAAGAAAGAACGCCATTTATGCCCTGAGGCCGACGAATTGGAGGCTCTGGGTATTTCTGTTGTTTGCGGGAGCCATCCGGAAGGGCTTGTACACGAGGGCGTTGCGCTGGTGGTTAAAAATCCGGGTATCCCTTATACGATCGAACCCGTCCGGCGGGCGGCCGAGCTGGGAATCGAAGTGGTGACGGAGGTCGAGGTCGCCTATCATATTTGCAAAGCCCCGATGATCGCAATAACCGGCTCCAACGGCAAGACGACCACGACGACATGGACCGGTTTAATGCTCGAGGCGGGCGGGTTAAAGCCAATCGTAGCCGGCAACATCGGACGCGCTTTGACGGAAGCTGCTTTGGAAGCCCAAGCGGACAACCGGATGGTTGTCGAGCTGAGCAGCTTTCAGCTCAAAGGAACGCGCGCGTTCCGCCCGGCCGTGGGCGCTCTGCTGAACGTGTATGAGACGCATCTCGACTATCACGGGACGATGGACGATTACGTCGTCTCCAAGACGAAGCTGTTTGCGAATCAAACGGAAGCGGACACGGCCGTGCTGAACTGGGACGACCCGGTCTGCCGCAAAACGGCGGGCGCGATTCGCTCCTCCGTGCTGCTTTTTTCCGTTCGCGAGGAACTGCCTTACGGATTGTTCGTGCAGCCTCCGCTTGCCGCCGGGGATGAAGATACGGTACATACGATCGTTTACCGCGATAAAGATGGACAAGCGCACCGCATCCTGCCGGTACGGGAGCTCGGCATACCGGGCAGCCACAACGTGGAGAACGCGCTGGCAGCCAGCGCCATGGCCGTCGCTTCCGGTGTGAAGCCGGAGACGATCGCCCGGGTGCTGAAGGAGTTCCGCGGCGTGGAGCACCGGCTTGAGTACGTGGCGCGGAAGGGCGATGTGCTCTTTTATAACGATTCCAAAGCGACGAATCCTACGGCAACGATCAAAACGGTCGAATCGTTCAAGCAGGACATCGTTTTGATTGCGGGAGGTCTTGACCGCGGATCGGATTACATGGAATTGCTGCCCGCGTTCCAGAGCCGGGTGAAAGGCCTTGTCGCCTTCGGAGAGACAAAGGAAAAAATCGTCCGTGTGGCGCGCCTTGCAGGCATGAGCCGGATTCAAACCGTCGATACTGCTGCTAAGGGTGCACGGGAAACGGTGGAAGAAGCGGTACGGCAGGCGCAAGCGTTGGCGAAACCCGGCGACGTGGTGCTGCTATCGCCCGCATGCGCAAGCTGGGACATGTTTTCCTCTTACGAGGAGAGGGGTAGCATGTTTAAGGAGTCCGTGCATAACCTGTAAAAGGGGGGAACAAGCCCTGTCAGCCGGAAGCGTCGGGCTGGCATCAGTGGTTCCTTCCCAGAATACCGAGAGGTAGAGGTGTGGGCGGTATGGTGAAAGCACGTTCGACTCCGGATTGGGTGATGTTGGGCTCCACGCTCCTGTTGCTTGCCGTAGGTGTGGTTATGGTGTACAGTGCCAGCGCGGTGCTTGCGTTCCGCGAGTTCGGCGACTCGCTGTACTATTTGAAGCGACAAGCGCTGTTTGCGGCGCTCGGCATCGCAGCGATGATTTTTACGATGAACGCCGATTATTGGATCTGGAAAAAATATGCCAAAATCATCTTGATCGTTTGTTTCATCCTGTTGGTCGCAGTGCTCATTCCCGGCATCGGGGTCGTTCGCGGAGGGGCGCGCAGCTGGCTCGGGATCGGTTCGTTCGGCATTCAGCCGTCCGAATTTATGAAAATGGGCATGATTGTGTTTTTGTCCAAATGGCTGTCCGAGCAGCAGAGCTCCATTACGCAGTTTACCCGGGGGCTGCTGCCGCCGCTTGGCCTCGTCGGCCTCGCTTTCGGAATCATCATGCTGCAGCCCGATCTTGGAACGGGCGCGGTGCTGGTCGGCGCCTCGTTGCTGATCATCTATACGGCGGGAGCCCGGCTGCTGCATTTATCGTATCTCGGGCTGGTCGGTATTCTCGGGTTCGTCGGTTTGATTATTGCCGCGCCTTATCGGCTAAAGCGGATTACCGCTTTTCTCGACCCGTGGCAGGACCCGCTTGGCGCCGGCTATCAAGCGATTCAATCGCTTTACGCGATCGGTCCCGGGGGGCTGGTCGGTCTCGGTCTGGGCATGAGCCGGCAAAAGTACAGCTATTTGCCCGAGCCGCAGACGGACTTTATCTTTTCCATCATTGCGGAGGAGCTCGGCTTTATAGGCGGTTCCTTCGTGCTGCTGCTGTTCACCCTGCTGGTCTGGCGGGGGCTGCGTACGGCGATTACCGCGCCGGATACGTTCGGCAGTCTGCTAGCGACGGGCATCGTCGGCATGATTGCCGTGCAGGTGATCATCAACATCGGCGTCGTGATCGGCATGTTTCCCGTCACAGGCATCACTTTGCCCCTAATCAGCGCCGGCGGCTCGTCGCTAACGCTGATGCTGACCTCGATCGGCGTGCTATTGAACATTTCCCGGTATTCGAGGTGACCTTCTTTTATGAGAAAAATCGTCTTCACCGGCGGCGGTACGGCCGGTCATGTGACGCCGAATTTGGCGGTGATGGCCAGGCTGCGCAAGCTCGGCTGGGACATGGAATATATCGGCTCCAAGGATGGAATCGAGAAAGAAATTATCGAGCACGAAGGAATTCCGTTTCATCATATCGCTTCGGGCAAGCTGAGGCGCTACTTCGACGTCAAAAATTTTAAAGACCCGTTCAAGGTGCTGCAAGGCGTCGGCCAGGCTTACCGGCTTCTGGGCAAAATTAAGCCCCATATCGTATTTTCCAAGGGCGGCTTCGTTTCCGTGCCGGTTATCGTGGCCAGCAAGCTGAGGGGAATTCCCGTCATTTCGCACGAGTCCGACTATACCCCGGGCCTCGCGAACAAGATTACGATGCCCTTCGTCTCCCGTATTTGCGTGACTTTTCCCGAAACGTTGAAGTATGTCCGCAGAGACAAAGCGGAACGCACCGGTCTTCCGATCCGTGAGCAGATCTTGGAGGGAAAAGCATCCCGTGGGCTGCAAATGAACGATTTTCATTCTCAAAAGCCGGTCCTGTTTATTATGGGCGGCAGCCTTGGCGCCCAGCGGATTAATCAAACGGTTCGCGAATCGCTGGAGGCGTTACTGGAGCGGTTTCAGGTCATTCATATTTGCGGGAAAGGAAATACCGATCCTTCCTTCGACCGAATCCGGGGCTACCGGCAGTATGCGTACGTGAAGGACGAGCTGCCCGATCTGCTCGCCTGCGCCGATCTGGTCGTCTCGCGGGCGGGCTCCACCTCCATCTTCGAATTTCTTGCGCTGCGCAAGCCGATGCTGCTTATCCCTTTGACCCGTCAGGCGAGCCGTGGAGACCAGATTCTTAACGCGGAATCGTTCCGGGGCATGGGCTACGGCAAGGTGCTGTTCGAGGAGGAGCTGAATCCGGAGTCGCTGATTTCCAGTCTCTCCGGCCTGTCAGCGGAGCAGGATGAAATTCGCCGGCGGATGGAACTGAATCCGTACGGCAACGGCACCGATCACATCGTGAAGCTGATTGAAACCTATTGTTTGCCTCGCGCCTAGTGAATTTTGCACTAGGCGATTGTCACACTCTGATGCGTTTCACATAAACTACACTATACCGTGACAGACACATGGCGAAGCGGCGCGCAGCCGGGGCGTAACAAATCAGAAGCTCCGCGCGTGCCGCCAGTCCTTGGTTCCGGAGCTCGTTGACCGGAAAGCCGGACGCCGCGTCGTTCTGTGAAGGAGGTTTTCCCATGCAACAGGTCATAACGGAATTGCTGAACGGGTCCTGCGGCGAGTTGCGGCTGAACGAACCGCTTGCCCCTTACACCACATGGAAAATCGGAGGTCCGGCCGACATTCTGCTCATTCCTCGTACACGATCGCAGCTGATCGATGCGGTAAAGCTGCTGAACCGGCACGAAACTCCATGGACGGTTCTGGGGCGGGGCTCCAACATGCTTGTATCCGACAAAGGGATACGGGGGGCGGTCATCAAGCTTGGGGATGCTCTGGAAACCGTACGGTTCGAAGGGGAGCTCGTCTATGCCGGCGGAGCCTATTCGTTCATTAAGCTGTCGGTGATGGCGGGCAAGGAAGGATTGACCGGTCTGGAGTTCGCGGGGGGCATTCCGGGAACCGTGGGAGGCGCCGTCTATATGAACGCCGGGGCGCACGGGTCTGATGTGTCACGCATCTTATTGCGGGCTGAAGTGCTGCTCCCGACAGGGGAGTTGGTGACGCTGAACAATGAGGATTTGGCTTATGCTTACCGACATTCGATTCTGCAGACGAAGCCGGGGATTGTGACTGAGGCGGTATTCCAGCTGCGGTATGGGGACCGCAAGGAGATTGCCGCTACACTCGCCTCGTACAAAGACCGGAGGCTGCGGACGCAGCCGCTGCAGCTTGCTTGCGCCGGAAGCGTCTTTCGCAATCCTCAAGGACACTTCGCCGCCAAGCTGATCGAAGAAGCCGGACTTAAAGGCCTTCGGGTCGGCGGAGCCGAAGTATCGCCGCTGCACGCCAACTTCATTGTCAACGCCGGGCAGGCGACGGCCCACGACGTGCTCACCCTGATCGAACAAGTAAAGACTGCCGTGAAGGAGAAGTTCGGCGTCTGCCTTGTACCTGAAGTATTGGTGGTGGGTGAGCGGTAAATCGGAGGTGGGACTTTGGAAAAGTTGGTTATCGAAGGCGGGAAACCTCTCTCGGGAGCCATCAGAATTCACGGTGCGAAAAATGCCGCTTTACCCATTCTGGCAGCCAGCATCATGGCGGAAGGAACGATCACGATTGAGAACGTGCCGGATTTGTCGGACATTCACGTGATGCTCGGCATTTTGCGGGCGCTTGGATGCAGGGCGGAGTTGGTCGGGGATAACGTAACCGTGAGTACGAACGCCGTTCATCAGTTTCATATTCCCGAAAGCCTGATGAGCCAAATGCGATCCTCCATTTTTTTGATGGGCCCGCTGCTTTCCCGTCTCGGACGCGTGGAGCTGTATCAACCGGGCGGCTGCGCGATCGGCGAGCGGAAAATCGATCTGCACCTGCAAGGGCTGGCAGCCCTGGGAGCGCATATCGAAGAAAACGGCAGCCAGATCGTATGCACGGCCAATGAGCTGCACGGTGCGGAAATCGTGCTCGATTATCCGAGCGTGGGCGCGACCGAAAACATCATGATGGCTGCCGCCACGGCCCGGGGGATGACGACGATCACCAATGCGGCCCGTGAGCCCGAGATTCAGGATTTGCAAAACTTTTTGAACGCCATGGGCGCTCGTATTATCGGAGCCGGTACGGATACGATCACCATCGAAGGCGTAGCGGAACTAATCCCCTGTACTTACCGGATCATTCCCGATCGCATCGTAGCCGGAACGCTGATGATTGCCGCCGCGGTTACCAGAGGAAACGTGACGCTGGAGAAGGTTTGTCCGGCTCATCTGACCTCCGCCATTCATGTGCTCAAGCGGGCAGGTGTTCAAATCACAATTAACGGTGATATAATGAACGTGTGCGCTCTCAGCCGGCCGAAATCGGTGGAGAGAATCGTGACCTCGCCTTATCCGTCATTCCCCACGGACCTGCAATCTCAAATCATGGTGCTGCTCAGTCTTGCCGACGGGGTAAGCATCGTCAAGGAAACCGTATTTGAAGGACGATTCAAGCATGTAGACGAACTGTCGCGCATGGGAGCGGATATCCGGGTGGATTTGAACTCGGCCTATATCCGGGGAGTGCCCAGACTGTATGGCGCCACCGTGGAAGCGACCGACCTTCGCGCCGGCGCTGCGCTTGTCATCGCCGGATTGGCGGCTCAGGGATCAACCGTCATCGAACAAATTCATCATATCGACCGGGGGTACGACCGGATTGAACTGATGCTCGCGTCCCTTGGGGCGGGCATTCATCGTACGACGCCGGTGCCTACGGAGTAGCACTTTATACATCCATATGACCACAGCCGCTGGAATATCCCTTTTTCCATGGGAGAAGGGATACCCTGCGGTTTACATATTCCGTATTTGTTTTGCGTTATCGTGCAGGCGATGCCGGCAAATGCGGGTGAGGACGACCGTTCAGGCCTGGCCTGCGGACGGTTCCGGTCCTGTCCGGGACAAGCTGCCCGGCGCAAAAGCGTACAGAGCCTGCCATGCGGGCTTTGTTGCGTTCAGAAGAGGAGGCACCTATGGAAGACAGACTCCCAGTGATCAAGAAACCGAATCCGAAAAGCCGGAGCAGCAAGAAGCTGCTGCTGTTTTTATTTATCTTTTTCATTACGCTTCTGCTGATTCTCTTCTTCCAATCGTCGCTTAGCAAAATAACGGAGATCGAGATTCAAGGACAGGAGCTGGTATCCAAGGAGGAAATCGCCCAAGCGGCCGCCGTCAAAGCAGGGGACCACTTCTTTTCCGTCTCCTCCTCCAAAGTCGAAACGCAGGTCAAAGCACTAAAGATGGTCGAATCGGTCGAAGTGTCCAAAAAATTCCCGGGGCGCCTGATCATTCAGGTGCACGAGTATCCGAAGGTGGCTTACCAAGTGGGAGAAAACGGGCAGATTGAGGCGCTGCTCGCCGACGCCAGCGTTGTGCCCGTAACGGTGCAGGGCGTTGCGCTGGACAAGCCGATCTTGACGGGATGGTCGAAGGACGATCCGCTCAAGGTCAAGCTGTGTCTGGCCATGTCCAAGCTGCCGGCCTCTTACTTCTCTGACGTGTCCGAGATTAAACCTTCTCCGACGGATTCCTATCCTGACAAAATCAAGATATATACCCGTTCCCAATACGAGGTGCAAATGACGATCGGGTATTTGCCCGAAAAGATGAAATATTTGGATTCTTACATCGCCAGCCTGCAAAGCAGTAAAATATCAGGGGGCGTAATTACGATGCTGGAAGCGGACTATCATTCTCCTTTTGGTAAGGATTCGGACAAAACGAACGCCAAGGATACAAAAGACAGCGCAGACGGAAAAGAAAGCAAGGATAACAAAGAAAGCAAAGATAGCAAGGACACCAAAACCCCCGCTTCGAAAGAGACGGAGAAGCACGATGCCGCATCATCGTCCGCTGACGAAACGAAGCCGGAAAGCCAGGAAACGGCCCGTAACTGAGCAAAAAACTCTACTCAACCTGCTAGAATAGTGCTAGAATTGAAATTATGGTATAATTTAAGCCTGGCCGTGAAAAAAAATGAACTAAAAAAGAGGGAATTAGCGAGCCGTGTGGAATATCTACAGGAGGTTTTGCTGACCAAGGCTCATTTTCGAAATTATGTCACAGGAGGTGCCACGGGTTGAGCAGCAATGACATCATTGTTAGTTTGGACATCGGTACATCCAAAGTTCGTGCTATTATTGGGGAAGTCGTTAACGGCGCCATTAATATAATTGGAGTTGGATCTGCCGACTCGCAGGGAATTCGCAAAGGAGCGATCGTGGATATCGATCAAACGGTCCAGTCGATCCGGAGCGCAGTGGATCATGCCGAGCGAATGGTCGGAGTGCAAATATCGGAAGTATACGTTGGAATTTCCGGCAATCATATTGCGCTGCAATCGAGTCACGGGGTCGTGGCGGTATCGAACGAAGACCGCGAAATCGGCGACGACGACATCGAACGTGTCATTCAGGCGGCGAAAGTGATTCCTTTGGCTCCCGAACGCGAGATTATCGGCGTTGTGCCGAACCAATACGTAGTAGACGGAACGGATCAGATTCACGATCCCCGGAGCATGATCGGGGTTCGATTGGAAGTCGAAGCGACCATTGTTACCGGTACAAAAACGGCGATACATAATTTGCTCCGCGTCGTGGAGAAATCCGGGCTCAAGGTAGCCGGACTTATCTTAATGTCGCTGGCCGCAGGCCATTTGGCTTTGTCCAAGGACGAGAAAGCCGTCGGAACCGTGCTGGTCGATATCGGGGCGGGCGCAACGACGATTGCCATTTTTAACGAGAACAACCTGGTAGCCACATCGACGCTTCCGATCGGAGGCGAGTTCATTACGGGCGACATCGCTTACGGCTTGCGTACGCAAGCGGACATCGCCGAGAAGATCAAGCTGAAATTCGGCTGCGCCGTCGTAGAGCATGCGGCGCCTGATCAAGTGTTTAAGGTTAACCGGATCGGCAGCAATACGGACAAGGAATTTTCCCAGGTCGATCTGGCGAACATCATCGAGCCCCGGGTGCAAGAAATATTTCATCTGATCCGCCTGGAGGTTCAGCGCCTTGGCTTCACCGATCTGCCAGGAGGTTATGTGCTCTCCGGCGGGACGGTTTCGCTGCCCGGCGTGTTGAATGTCGCCCAAGTGGAGCTGGCGTCTTCCGTTCGTATTGCCGTTCCCGAGTTTATCGGCGTGCGAGACCCTGCTTTCACGAGCGGCGTAGGAATTATCCAGTACGCCTCCAAGTATTTGCGCCATTCCAAACAAAACTCCGGCGTCAAGAAGCTGGTCACGACGAAAAAAGCGTCTTCCGGTCAAGAGCAAAAGCCCTCGGCCATGGAACGTTTCAAAAATTGGTTAAGCGAATTTATTTAAACTCGGGTAGCCTTGCACGATGAAAGCCTAATGAGGGGGAAGACGCTAGTATGTTTGAATTTGATATGGATATGGAAGGATTTGCCAAAATAAAAGTAATCGGCTGCGGCGGCGGCGGAAGCAACGCTGTCAACCGGATGATCGACACTGGCGTGAGAGGGGTCGAATTTATAACGGTCAACACCGATGCGCAGGCTCTTCACCTCGCCAAATCGGAGATGAAGCTGCAAATCGGGGATAAGCTTACCCGCGGTCTCGGGGCCGGTGCAAATCCCGAGGTTGGGAAGAAGGCTGCCGAAGAGTCCCGTGAGTTAATCGCCAATGCGCTCAAAGGCTCGGACCTCGTCTTTGTTACCGCCGGTATGGGCGGGGGTACAGGGACAGGCGCTGCGCCAGTTATTGCCGAAATCGCAAAAGAATGCGGCGCGTTGACCGTCGGCGTCGTGACGCGTCCGTTCCGTTTTGAAGGATTGAAGCGCGCCCGACAAGCGGAGCAAGGGATTGCCGCCCTCAAAGAAAAAGTCGATACGCTCATTATTATTCCGAATGACCGTTTGCTTGAGATCGTTGACAAGAAAACGCCGATGCTGGAAGCGTTCCTTGCGGCGGACAACGTTTTGCGTCAAGGGGTTCAAGGGGTTTCCGACCTGATCGCCGTTCCCGGCTTGATCAACTTGGACTTTGCCGACGTAAAGACCATCATGACCGAGCGCGGTTCCGCTTTGATGGGGATCGGTCACGCTTCGGGCGAAAATCGTGCGGCGGAAGCGGCCAAGAAAGCGATCAGCTCCCCGCTGCTTGAAACGTCGATTGACGGCGCGCGCGGCGTGCTGTTGAACATTACGGGCGGCAACAACCTGTCGCTTTACGAAGTCAACGAAGCGGCCGATATCGTCGCCGACGCCGCTGATCCGGAAGTCAACATGATTTTCGGTGCGGTGATTGACGAAAGCTTGAAAGATGAGATCCAAGTGACCGTTATTGCCACTGGTTTCGAGCATCGCGAAACGCCTTCAACCGCCAAGAAACCGGCAGCTTCCGGTACAACGGCATCCTCCAGCGCGTCGCAGGAGCCTATGGACAACCGGCTTGGCAACCTCCGTCCGTTCGGGGGCCAAACGTCGAACGACCAGCTCGACATCCCGGCTTTCCTTCGCAACCGCAACCGCAACGGCTTCGACAAATAATGAACTAATCTATATTGTTTTAACCAACAGCCGCCTCTATCGCTAGAGGCGGCTATTTTTTCGCCTCCTCGCGTACCGAGAGGTGGCAGTCCTTTTCCTCCTCCTCCTTTGGTTGGGAGGAGTGGGTCCTCACTAGATCAGCTTGTGTGGTGGAGAGACCCTCCTCTCGACAAAAATAGTTCCGCTCCCTCGGCATGTTTAGACAGACTTTGGAATACGATTGGGATATACTTGTCTCATTCGCGGCAAGCGGGCGGCAAGCTGGGCGGGAGGTAACGAAGATGGTCGTGTACATCGATGTCATTTTCCTCATAAACGTGCTGATCGACGGTGCGCTGCTCTGGACGACGGCCTGGTCGCGCAAGCTCCGTTACCGTCCGTGGCGGCTGGGGCTTTCCGCGGCCATCGGAGGCAGCTACGCGGTGATGCTATTTTTTCCGCCGTTATCGTTTCTGTTTACGTTTGCGCTAAAATTTGCGCTTTCTATGCTGATGCTGCTGACCGCCTTCGGATTTGGGGGATTGCAGCATTTTTTGCGGAACCTTGGCGCATTTTACGTCATCAATTTCATGGCCGCCGGTGCCGTCTTCGGGTGCGCCTACTTCTGGCAATCCTCCAGCGAAATCGTCAATGGCATCTTGTTCAGCCACGATTTGGGGGTCACGCTGACGATGCTGGCCTTTTCCTTCCCTTTGGCGTTATGGCTATGCCGGCACGTCCTGCAAGCCTTGAGGCGCAAGCATGAACTGGCCTCGTTTCTGGCGAAGGTGGAGGTCCATATCGACGAATTTGCTTCCAGCTGTACGGGGCTTATCGATACCGGCAACCAACTATACGATCCGCTGACGAAAACGCCGGTCATGGTCATGGAAGCGGCGCAGTGGGGGGAGCGCATTCCCGAAGCTTGGCTGGCCAAAATCCGCCGGGCCGAAGTGGATCAACTTGTGACGTCGATCGGTACTGAGCCCTTCGTCTGGCAGGACCGTCTGCGCCTGGTGCCGTATCGCGGAGTGAACCGGAATACGCAGTTTATGCTGGCGCTCAAGCCGGACCGGGTCGTGATCACAACGGGCAGCGGGCAGATCGAGGCGAACAAAGTGCTGATCGGACTGGACGGCGGGCGGCTTAGCTCGGACAACGCTTATCAGGCCATCATTCATCCGTCGCTAGTCAACATGTAGCACGAGCGGGACCGGGTACTTACCGCCAGGCTTGCCGCAGCTCAAAGCCGAGCTTGTAAGAAGAACGAAGCTTGACCGCAGGAAAGCTGGTTTCACGACTGGGGATGTGCGGCGAATAAAATGGGACGAATGGGAGGAAGCGTAAAACATGATGGTCAAGTGGAAGCTGATGCTGCAAATTATGTATTTTCGCCTGCTGCTGGTGCTGGGGCTCAAGTCGGACGAAATCTACTACATTGGTGGAAGCGAAGCGCTGCCGCCCCCGCTCACACGCGAAGAGGAAGAATATTTATTGGAAAAGCTTCCTTCGGGAGATGCGGCCATCCGCGGCATGCTGATCGAACGAAATCTGCGGCTCGTCGTTTACATCGCGCGCAAATTCGAGAACACAGGCATCAATATCGAAGACCTCGTATCGATCGGCGCGATCGGCTTGATCAAAGCGGTCAATACGTTCGATCCCGAGAAAAAAATCAAGCTCGCCACCTACGCCTCGCGATGCATTGAGAACGAAATTTTGATGTATTTGCGGCGCAACAGCAAAATCCGCACCGAGGTTTCGTTCGACGAGCCGCTCAATATCGATTGGGACGGCAATGAGCTTTTGCTTTCGGACGTGCTAGGGACGGAAAACGACACCATCTATCGGAACATTGAGGAGCAGGTAGACCGCAAGCTTCTCCATAAGGCGCTCGACAAGCTGTCGGAGCGCGAACGGATCATCATGGAGCTGCGTTTCGGCCTGCAGGACGGCGAAGAGAAGACGCAAAAGGACGTCGCGGATATGCTCGGCATCTCCCAGTCGTACATTTCGCGGCTCGAAAAACGTATCATCAAACGGCTCCGCAAAGAGTTCAACAAGATGGTGTAAACTGGAAAAAGTTTTTTTCGTTGGCGATGAAAGCGAAACCGTCCTTGCCGGAACGGGCTTTGAACGATTTTCGGGTAGCGATGCGGCGAATGGAGAGCCCGAAGGAGCCGCATAAAAAAGCATTCCGAGGAGATAATTAACAGTAATGTTTCTCCTTGGGAGGTAATCACGGTGACCCGAAACAAAGTCGAAATATGCGGCGTCGATACGGCAAAGCTACCGGTTTTGACCAATGCGGAAATGCGTGAACTATTCGTGGACCTGCAAACGAATAACGAACGATCTGCAAGAGAGAAATTAGTCAACGGCAACCTCCGGCTCGTGCTGAGCGTCATCCAGCGGTTCAACAACCGGGGGGAATTTGTCGACGACCTGTTCCAAGTAGGCTGTATCGGACTGATGAAAGCCATTGATAATTTCGATTTGAGCCAAAACGTCAAGTTTTCCACCTACGCGGTTCCGATGATTATTGGAGAGATCCGCCGTTACCTTCGGGACAACAACCCGATCCGGGTGTCCCGCTCCTTGCGCGATATTGCTTATAAGGCGCTTCAGGTGCGCGATCAGCTGACGAATCAAAATTCGCGGGAGCCCACCATTTACGAAATTTCGGAAGCGCTCGGCGTGCCGAAGGAGGATGTCGTATTTGCACTTGATGCCATACAGGATCCGGTGTCGCTCTTCGAACCGATCTATCATGACGGCGGCGATCCGATCTATGTGATGGACCAGATCAGCGACGACCGGAACAAAGACGTATCGTGGATCGAGGGCATTGCGCTCCGGGAAGCGATGCGGAAGCTGAACGACCGCGAGAAAATGATTTTGTCCATGCGCTTTTTCGACGGAAAGACCCAGATGGAAGTGGCCGACGAGATCGGCATTTCCCAAGCGCAAGTATCCCGGCTCGAGAAATCGGCCATATCCCAAATGCAGAAGCATGTGAAAAACTGACGGGAGCTTGCCCGACCTGCGAAGATCCGACCGACTCGCTATCACGCTGCGGGCGCGGTCTTTTTTTATCGATATAGAAATTTATAAGTTATCAGCGGAGCTGATTTAATTCTATATCGCAAGAAATGTATCTTCCTCGAAAGGCTTCGATAAAAAGCTTTTTTTATAGCTTGGCGAGGGACATTTTACCCAAGTTGCTCATATAGTATAAAAAAGGGCATTTGCGGAGGAGGTTTTGGGTTTTGAAACGTTTACTGGCGGGTTGGTCGGAGAGTGAAAAGTGATCCGCGGCGAGTTTTTTTCAGGCTTTTTACCTTAAAATATATTCAAATGAAGCCTGAAAAACGTGTTTGAGCCGAAGCGGATTACTTTTCACTCGCAGACGTGCCGCCAATGAAGCTTCCAAAATCGTTTCCGCAATATGCCTCCCCGGTGGTGACAGCGTGAAAATATCGGATTTCCAAACCAAAGACGTCATCAATATCGTCGACGGCAAAAAGCTGGGCCAAATCAGCGACTTGGAGCTCGACCTTCGGCACGGACGCATCGAGGCGATCGTCGTCCCGAATTCTTCCCGTTTTTTCGGACTGTTCGGCGGCGGAACCGATGTGATTATCCCTTGGAGCAACATTGTCAAAATCGGCATGGATGTTGTCCTGGTCAAGCTGGAGGACGTCCGGGCTTTCCGGCAGCAGGAGCCGGCCGATAACGTGTACGATTACAACCGCCATTCCCGCGGATAGGGCAAACGAAGACAGGCGTTCTTTTCACCCGGACGAACAGGGTGTTCTTTTTTTTCGCTTCGTGTATACTGAGTAGTAAAAAGACGGGAGGCGGACCCATGGAACCTTTTGTAATCCGACAAGCCGAAAACGGCTGTGAACTGCTTATGCTGGAGCGTTTCATGAACGCCTGTCCGGCCGTTACGGCCGGATTTACGACAAGACGCGGCGGGGTCAGCCGCGAAGCCTTCGGCAGCTTGAACTGCGGGCTTCACGTGGAGGATGCGCCTGCAGACGTGGTTGCAAACCGGAAATTGTTGGCCGAATCGCTTGAGCTGCCGTTCGAATCGTGTACATACGCGGAGCAGGTGCACGGAAAGGAAATCCAGGTTGTCGGCAGAGGGCAGCGCGGGGCGGGCAACGATTCTCGGGAGAAGGCGCTGCAGGGTAAAGACGGCTTCGTCACGAACGAGCCGGGGGTTTATTTGCACGCGTTGTTTGCGGACTGCGTGCCGCTGTATTTTTATGATCCGGTCCGCAAGGCGGTGGGTTTGGCGCATGCCGGGTGGAAAGGGACAGCATGGCAGATCGCCAAGGCAACGCTGGAGACGATGAGCGCGGCATACGGTACGAAGCCCCGGGACGTGAAGGCCGCGATCGGCCCTTCCATTGGCGCATGCTGCTACGAGGTCGATGATGCCGTTATTGCGCGTATGGACAAGGCGCTTGACAAGATTGCGCCTAAAGGCGGCGCCGACGATTCCGATTGGCCGCCGTTCTACGAAAAAAAGCCGAACGGAAAATACAAGTTGAACTTGCAACAAATAAACCGACAAATTATGATAAAAGCAGGAATTATGCCGTCTCATATCGAAATAAGTGGTTTATGCACAAGCTGCCGTACCGACTTGTTTTTCTCGCACCGCAAAGAGGGCGGAAAGACCGGCAGAATGGCGGCATGGATCGGACTGCGGGAATAGCGGCTGGGGACTTCCGGCTTGACAACACCGGGGACCGCCCCATAGCCGGGCAGGCCGAAAGTGAGGTGAATTGACGTTTATGACGATACAACTGCAGGAACGGATCGAAGAAGTCCGCAAGCGCATTGCCGCGGCGTGTGCCCGCGCGGGACGCAATCCCGAAGGGGTGCGAGTCATCGCCGTGACCAAATACGTTTCGTTGGAGACGACGGGACAAGCGCTGCGGAGCGGACTGACGGATGTCGGCGAGAACCGCTGGCAGGATGCCGCTGCCAAATGGGAAGCCTTCGGCAGTGAAGGCGTATGGCATTTCATCGGACATCTGCAAACGAACAAAGTAAAGGACGTCGTCGGACGATTTGCGTATATTCATTCGCTGGACAGGCTTTCGCTGGCCAAAGAGATCGAGAAGAAGGCGTCGGCGCTCGGAATCGAGGTTCCGTGCTTTCTTCAGGTGAACGTGTCGGGGGAAGAGACGAAATACGGTCTGGAGCCCGGCGGGCTGCTTGATTTTGCGGCGGAGCTGCGAAGCATGAAGCATATTCGTGTGGCCGGTCTGATGACCATGGCGCCATATGAAGCGGAGCCCGAGGCGACACGTCCGGTGTTTCGCGGCTTACGCGAATGGCGGGACCGTCTGAACCGGGAAGCCGTGTTCGATTACGAAGTGACCGGTTTATCGATGGGCATGTCGAATGATTTTGAAGTAGCTATTGAAGAAGGAGCGACTTGGGTGCGTCTTGGTTCGGTCTTGGTGGGTAAAGAGTGACAGAGATGAAACTCCGAGGAGGAAAGGATATGGGCGTAATGAATAAATTCATGAACTTTCTGGGCTTGCAGGAAGAGGAAGAAGTCGTGGAGCGCGAGCGCGTCGTAGAGCATCACGAAGAAGCTGAAACCCCCGCGCAGGAAATGCGTAGAAATAAGGGGAACATCGTCAGCATCCATTCACAAAAAAACGTGCGGGTCATCTTGAACGAGCCACGGTCTTACGAGGAAACCCAGGAAATTGCCGACCATTTGCGCTCACGCCGCCCGGTTGTTGTCAATCTGCACAGGGTCCGGCCGGATCAGGCCACGCGGATCGTCGATTTCTTGAGCGGTACCGTATACGCACTCAGCGGTTCCATCTCGAAGATCGGACCGAACATTTTCTTGTGTACTCCGGATACCGTGGAAATTCACGGTTCGATTTCGGAAATCATGCACCATAACGAAGAATAGCGTATTTAGAAAGAACGAGGTGAACAGCTTGTACTCCATTGAAGGTTACATTCGCACTTTAATTGAGATTTATCAGTACGTGCTCATCGCCTACGTTCTGCTCTCCTGGCTGCCGAGCGCGCGAGAAAGCTTTATCGGGGAAATGCTGGGGAAGCTGTGCGAGCCGTATTTGTCCGTATTCCGACGTTTTATCCCCCCGATCGGCGGGATGATCGATATTTCCCCGATTATTGCGCTGATTGCGCTGCGTTTCGTAGGGGAAGGAATCGTGGCGGTTCTCCGATTCATTATCCCGTAGGCTAATATGGCAGGAGACGTAAACCGATGATGCAGGAACAACTATATGCCCACTTCCATCCGGACGAACACCGCTTTGTCGATAAGGCGGCGGAATGGGTGGAGCGGGCCGGGCAGCATTCGGTCAAGCTGACCGATTTTTTGGACCCGCGGCAGACCTTCATCCTGACCACGCTTGCCAACCGGAACCCGGACGTGCAGGTACGATTCGACGGCGGGCATCCGGACGCGGAACGGAAACGGGCATTGGTCGCTCCGGATTATCGCGTGCTGGACGACGAAGAGATGGGGATCAGCCTCATCGAAATTACCTCTGAGGACGAGAAGCTGAAGGAGCTGGATCACGGCGATTTCATGGGAGCGATCCTCGGACTTGGCATCAAGCGCGATAAAATCGGCGATATTTATGTGCGGGAAGACGGCTGTCATTTTCTTGTGGCTTCGGAAATTGCCGATTATATCCGGCTCAATCTGAGTCAGGTGCACCGGCTGCACGTGCGGACGGAGCAGCTGCCCCTTGATAAGCTTAAGGCGACGGAAACGAAGCTGGACGAGATGTTCTTGTCGGTTGCTTCGCTGCGTCTGGATGGAATCGTAAGCGACGTGTACCGGCTGAGCCGGGCCAAAGTGCTAGTTCCCATTAAAGCCGGACGGTGCAAAGTGAACTGGAAGCAGGAGGAAGATCCGAGCAAGCCGCTGAAACAGGGCGACGTCGTATCGCTTCAAGGGTTCGGACGCTTCAAAGTGCTGGAAGTCGAAGGGGTAACCAAAAAAGGGAGATACCGTTTAAAAATCGGCAAATATGCGTGAACGCCGATTTTTTTGTTTGCCGATGCAGGAATATGCCAGCAACTGTCGAATAGTAGGATTACGCATGCGCGGACAACAAGGATCATAGCTTGGTTGCCAAATTTGCAGGAGGTGCAGCAATGGCTTTAACACCGCTCGATATACATAACAAGGAATTCAGCCGCTCGTTTCGGGGATATGACGAAGATCAGGTGAACGAATTTCTGGATCAGGTCATTAAAGATTACGAATCGCTGATCCGTGAAAATAAAGAGCTGCAAAATCAGTTGGCCGCGATTCAAGAGCGTCTGGACCATTTTGCCAATATCGAAGAAACGCTTAGCAAAACGATCATCATAGCGCAGGAAGCTGCCGATGAAGTGAAAAATAACGCGAAGAAAGAAGCGCAGCTGATTATTAAAGAAGCGGAGAAGAACGCCGACCGCATCATTAACGAATCGCTGACCAAAGCGCGTAAAGTGTCGGTAGAAATCGAAGAGCTGAAGAAGCAGGCGTCGATCTACCGGACCCGGTTCCGCACGCTCATCGAGGCGCAGTTGGAGCTGCTCAGCAAGGAAGATTGGAGCTCGCTCGACCGGGTGGAGATCGAGCAGCCATAAGTGGCCCAAGTTGACGTGGAAGCTCATTTCCGCTATACTCCCTGTATAAGTTAACATGTACCAAAGCGATGACTGGGACGAGTACTTGACGTCCAGCGGAGGCCAGCGAACCGGGGGAATGGTGCGAGCCCGGACTTCGGCGGTCAAGGAATATCCCCCAGGAGCATCTCTTGAACCTCATTCCGGAAGTAAAGAGCATCGGCTGATCCCGTTATCGATCAATGGAGCGAAGACTTCGAGCCAGGCATTGGCCGTGAACGTCACGGACGATTGCTTTGATGCTTCGTCGTCTTAATCAGGGTGGTACCGCGAGACTTCTCGTCCCTTGGGGATGTGAGGTCTTTTTTTGTTGTAAATTCAGTTAGGAGTGAGACATTCGATGGATTATGGAAAAACGCTAAACCTGCTGCAAACGGATTTTCCGATGCGCGGCAACCTTCCGCAGGCTGAACCAAAAATGCAGCAGCATTGGGACGAGACGGACATTTACCGTCAAGTGCAGGAGAGCCGCAAGGGCAAGCCGAAGTTTGTGCTGCACGACGGACCGCCGTATGCGAACGGCGACATTCATATCGGCCACGCGCTGAACAAAGTCATAAAGGACATTATCGTCCGCTTCAAAACGATGCAGGGCTACGATGCGCCTTACGTGCCGGGCTGGGATACGCATGGCTTGCCGATCGAGCAGGCCATCACCAACAGCGGCAAAGTCGACCGAAAAAAAATGAGCGTGCCGGAATTCCGCGACTACTGTAAAGACTACGCTTTGCAGTGGGTGGAGAAGCAAAAAGCGCAGTTCAAGCGTCTCGGCATCCGTGGCGATTGGGATCGTCCGTATATTACGCTGCTGCCTGAATACGAAGCACAGCAAATTCGCGTTTTCGGCGGGATGGTAACCAAAGGCTACATTTACAAAGGGTTGAAGCCGGTTTACTGGTCGCCTTCTTCGGAAAGCGCGCTGGCGGAGGCCGAGATCGAGTACCGCGACAAGACGTCGGCTTCGATCTATGTAGCCTTCGACGTACAGGACGGCAAAGGCATACTGCCTGCAGACGCGGCCATCGTCATCTGGACGACGACGCCTTGGACGATACCGGCGAACCTGGGGATCAGCGTCCATCCGGAATTCGACTACGTTCTGGTGGAAGCGGGAGGCCGGAAGTTTGTGCTGGCGCAGGGACTGCTCGAAGCGGCTGCGAAGGAGATCGGCTGGACCGATGTGAACGTTGTGCAGACGTTCAAGGGCAGCGAGCTGGAGCATGTGCTCTGCCGCCATCCGTTCTATGACCGCACGTCGCTCGTGATGACCGGCGAGCATGTGACGCTGGAGGCCGGGACGGGCTGCGTGCATACCGCTCCGGGCCACGGGGAAGACGACTTCGTCATCGGGCAAAAATACGGACTCGGCGTCTTGTGTCCGGTGGACGATCAAGGGCATATGACCGCGGAAGCGCCGGGCTTTGAAGGGCTGTTTTACGATAAAGCGAACAAGGCCATTACGGAAAAGCTTCAGGAAAGCGGCCATCTGCTGAAAATGAGCTTTATTCAGCACCAATATCCGCATGACTGGCGGACGAAGAAGCCGGTCATTTTCCGTGCGACCGAGCAGTGGTTCGCCTCGGTAGATAAATTCCGCCAAACGATGCTGGACGAAATCAAACGGTTAAAGTGGACGCCGGAGTGGGGCGAGATTCGCCTGCATAATATGATCGCCGACCGCGGAGACTGGTGTATTTCCCGTCAGCGGGCCTGGGGCGTGCCGATTCCGATCTTTTACTGCCGCAGCTGCAACGAGCCGCTTGTCAACGAGACGACGATCGAGCATGTCGCTTCGATTTTCGAAAAGGAAGGCTCCAACGCCTGGTTCTTACGCGACGAGAAGGAGCTGCTTCCGGCGGGCACCGTCTGTCCGAAATGCGGTCACGACCATTTCCGCAAAGAAACGGATATTATGGACGTATGGTTCGATTCCGGGTCCAGCCATGCCGCGGTGCTCGAAACGCGGGAGGAGCTGCAATGGCCGGCCGATCTGTATCTGGAAGGCTCGGACCAATACCGCGGCTGGTATAACTCGTCCTTAATTACCGGCGTGGCCGTCAAAGGACAAGCGCCGTATAAAGGCATTCTGAGCCACGGTTTTACGCTGGACGGCGAAGGACGCAAAATGTCCAAATCGCTTGGCAACACGATCGATCCGAACCAGATGTGCAACAAGCTGGGTGCCGATATTTTGCGTCTATGGGTGTCTTCGACGGATTTCCAGGCGGATCAGCGCATTTCGGACAACATTCTGAACCAGATTGCCGAGAGCTACCGGAAAATCCGCAATACGCTGCGCTTTTTGCTCGGCAACCTGTCGGATTTCGATCCGGCCAAAGACCGCGTAGCCGTAGACCAAATGAGCGAATTGGACCGCTTCGCGCTGCTGCGTCTGCACCGGATGACGGATCGTGTCATCAAGGCATACGATACTTACGATTTCCATGTGGTGTATCAGACCGTGAACCACTTCTGCGCAGTCGATATGAGCGCGTTCTATCTGGATATTTTGAAAGACCGGCTGTATGCCAGCCTTCCGGCCGATCCGGCCCGCAGAGCGGCGCAAACCGTATTATACGATGCGCTAACGGCAATAACTAAGTTGATTGCTCCGATTTTGCCGCATACGGCCGACGAAGTATGGAAATACATTCCGGGAACGACGCTGCCGAGCGTGCAGCTCGCGGAACTGCCGACGGTCGATGCCAGCTTGTTTGATGCGAATCTGGAACAAAAATGGGAAAAATTCAGCGGCGTGCGGGACGATGTGCTGAAAGCGCTCGAGGAAGCGCGCAAGGAGAAGCTGATCGGCAATTCGCTTAGCGCTTCGGTTCACTTGTACCCGAATGCGGAAACGTTCGAGCTGCTCAGCGGCTTCGACCGGCTGGATCTGTTGTTTATCGTCTCCGCGGTGAAGGTGCATCATCCGGAGGAGACAGCCCCCGAGGGAGCTCAAACGTTCAAGGGGCTTGCCGTAAAAGTCGCTGTGGCCGATGGGGGCAAGTGTGAGCGCTGCTGGATCGTTACGCCGGAGGTCGGTCATGACTCCGAGCACCCGACGCTGTGCAAACGCTGCTCGGGCGTGCTGAAAGCCGGCGCTGCAGGCTGATGGGTTAGCGAGCCATCCATGGGAGGCGGGGATCTTCCCATGGAAGGCCCGTGATTTGAACCCCGGGAGGGTTGCGCAATGGAACAGACGACGAAAAAGAACGATCAGGAAAAATTGCTTGAGCAGGTGCACAAAAAAGTGAGCGAAATTGCCGCAAACATCGAACGGACGCAAATTGCCGATTACGTACTGCTCATGAACAGCCCGATCCGCCTGATTTGGACCAACTTGCTGGCCGGGATTTCGCGCGGCGTAGGGATTGCGATCGGATTTACCGTGTTTGCTTCCACGATCTTGTATCTGCTTCAGGCGCTTAACGTATTGAACTTGCCTATTATCGGAGACTATATTGCCAGTATTGTGAAATATGTGCAGTTTCAATTGGAAGGAAGAAGAACGTACTAGCCGATCACCTTACGAAAAGCGGTCTTCGGCCTCTTCCTCGGGTTCGAGCAGGCCGTCTCCTTCGCCGCTGCGCATATAGTGTTGGTACGCCTTGTTGCGGACAACCGTGACCTGACGGCCGTACATGTCGGTCGCAAGGAAGCTTTCGATCGGTTCGACATATCCTTCGGTTTCGTCTGCTTCGATCTGCATCTCGTTGTAGCTGTCGGATTCGTTCGGATCGTCGGCCATCGCCGGCGTATTGGACGTTCCCCAGCTTTCGACGATTTGCCAGGCGTCCTCGCCGTCGAACTGGGTTTGCCCCTCGCGCTCGTCCAGGCTTGTTCTTCCGAACGGGGGGTCAAGAAATTTTTCTTCCGCGGGACGGCGCTGGGACATATCGGGATCGGGGACATGCTCCACGCAGTAAGCGGTCGTCGGAACGGCTTCCAGCCGTTCGGGCGGAATCGGCTGCCCGCATACCCGGCAAATGCCGTATTCCCCCGATTCCATGCGCGCCAATGCCTCGTTGATGTCGGTAAGCTGGTGCTCGGCATTTTCGTGAAGAGCGATATCTTTGCCGCGCTCGTACATCTCGGTCCCAAGGTCGGCCGGATGGTTGTCATAATTGGAAAGCTCTCCGGTCTGGACGCGCATGGAATCGCCGAGTCCCATATGCTCGCGCGATTCCAAGTGCCGCTCCAGCCACTGCTTTTCTTCCGTCAGCTTGGCTTTGAGCGCTTGGAGCTGCTCCCCGGTAAGCGGACCGGATGAACCGGATTCGAACGGAAGGTTTGTCAAGAAAAGCGCCTCCTTTTGATTAAAGCAAGCAAGTATCGTTATTTTTCACGCTGCCCGTTGTTTTTAGCTAGGTAAATGTATGCAGGTTGTCAGCAAGCCCAATAAGGAGTTGTTATCTTGAGATATTACATTTACGCTTTCATCGTTCTCCTGTTGGACCAGGCTACCAAATGGCTGATTGTCAGCCGGTTGGAGCTGGGGGAATCGCGATCGGTGATCGGCGATTTTTTCCAAATCACTTCTCATCGGAACGCCGGAGCGGCATTCGGTATTTTGCAAAATCAGCGCTGGTTTTTCCTGGTGATTACCGTTCTTGTAGCGGTTGGGGTGATCTGGTATTTGCAGAAGACGCGAAAAGAAGGGAAGAAGCTGCTGCCATTTGCTTTGAGCTTGCTGCTTGGAGGGGCGCTCGGCAATTTTATCGACCGTGCGCTGTTTGGGGAAGTCGTGGATTTTCTGGATTTTCACTTTCGCTTCAGTTTCTTCGGCCTCCCGGTGAACTATCCGTTCCCGATCTTTAACGTTGCCGATTCCGCGATCGTCGTCGGTGTCGCCTTAATCTTCTTGGATTCGCTGATCAGCTGGCGCCAGGAATCGAAACAAAACGCCGCCAACAAGCTTGAAAGCGGGGACGCGCAATCATGAAGGTAACCGAGCAAGGATGGTCGGAGCAGGATCAACGCTTCGAATGGACGGCTGAACCGGAAGACGCCGGAGAACGAATCGATAAGTTTATTACAGAAGCGCTGGAGGAAGAAGTGTCCCGTACGCAAGTGCAGCAGTGGATCAAGGACGGCTGCGTGAAGGTCGGCGGCCGCTCGGTGAAGCCGAACTACAAGCTTTCCGAAGGAGATGCCCTGACGTTGGTCATGCCCGAACCGGAAGAGCTGGTGCTTACGCCGGAACCGATTCCGCTGGACGTTGTGTACGAGGATTCGGACGTGATTGTCGTAAACAAGCCGCGAGGAATGGTCGTACACCCGGCGCCGGGACACTACAGCGGAACGCTCGTCAATGCGCTCCTGTATCATTGCAAGGATTTGTCCGGGATTAACGGCGTCATTCGGCCAGGCATCGTTCATCGCATTGACAAGGATACGTCGGGTCTGCTGATGGCCGCAAAAAACGATCTGGCTCATTCGGGTCTCGCCGCCCAACTGAAGGCGCATACGGTCGACCGTAAATATTTTGCTCTTGTACACGGCAACGTTCCGCACGAGAATGGCACCGTCGATGCGCCGATCGGCCGCGATCCGAAGGATCGGAAGCTGTATACGGTCACCGAACGGAACAGCAAGCATGCGGTGACGCATTTTCTTGTAGTCGAGAGGTTCGGCGATTACACGCTGCTGGAGTTGAAGCTGGAGACGGGGCGCACGCATCAGATTCGGGTGCACATGAAATTTATCGGGCATCCGCTTGTGGGAGATCCGGCGTACGGTCCTTCCAAAAGTAAAGGGGTCCTGATAGAGGGTCAAGCGCTTCACGCGGCCGTGCTCGGATTCGAGCATCCGCGTTCGGGACAGCAGCTGCAGTTCGAAGCGACGATTCCGGACGATATGCAGCGGGTTCTGGAAGTGCTGAGAACAAGGTAAGGGACATGGGGGAACACTATGGAACAGCTTGAGCGCTTAATCAATCCGAGTGTTAAGGAGATTCAAATCTCGGGTATCCGGAAAATTTCCAATTTGGTTGCAAATTATAAAGACGCCCTCACGCTGACGATTGGCCAGCCGGATTTTCCGACGCCGGACCACATTATGCGTGCGGCCGAGCGGGCGATCGAAGAGCAACGGACGACCTATACGCCGAATCCGGGTCTTCCGGAGCTCCGGCAGGCCGCAGCGGCTTTCATCGAACGCAAATACGGCTTAAGCTATTCCGGGCTGGAGGAAGTGCTCGTTACCGTAGGCGCGAGCCAGGCGCTGGACATTACGCTTCGCACGATTCTGGAGCCGGGGAGCGAAGTGATCTTGCCCGGTCCGATCTACCCGGGATATGAGCCGCTCATTCGTCTGTGCGGCGGCGTGCCGGTTTATGCGGATACCCGCGGCACCGGCTTCAAGCTGACGGCGGACGTGCTGGAGCCGTTTCTGACCGAGAAGACGCGGTGCGTCATTTTGGCTTATCCGTCCAATCCGACCGGCCGGGTGATGAGCGCGGAGGAGCTGGCCGATATCGCCCGGCTGCTCGAATCGCGCCAGCTGTTCGTCATTTCCGACGAAATCTACAGCGAGCTGATCTACGACGGGCCTCATCGTTCCATTGCCTCGCTGCCGGGGATGCGGGAGCGCACCATCGTCATTAACGGATTATCGAAGTCGCATTCGATGACAGGCTGGCGAATCGGCTTTACTTTCGCCCCGGCTTATTTGACGCAGCACATGGTTAAGGTGCATCAGTACAATGTCACCTGCGCAAGCTCCATCAGCCAGTATGCGGCAATCGAAGCGTTGACAGCCGGAATCGACGATGCGCTGCCAATGAGAGCCGAATATGCGAAACGGCGGGATTTTGTTTATGACCGGCTCGTCGAGATGGGCTTTGAGCTGGCGAAGCCGGAGGGAGCATTTTATTTGTTTCCTTCCATTGAGCGCTTTGGCTTGTCTTCCATGGATTTTGCCATGAGGCTGCTCGACGAACAGCGGGTAGCCGTCGTGCCGGGGGATGCGTTCTCCTCGCTTGGAGAAGGCTATATCCGCTTATCGTACGCTTACTCGATGGACGTGCTGGAACGGGCCATGGAACGGTTGAAAGTATTCGTAAGCAGCCTGTAGGTAAAAATAAAAGCTTCTCATCCCGTTTCTCTGTGCAGAGGGCGGTGACGAGAAGCTTTTTTGCTATTGTTCGCTTTTCCAAGCCAGGAAGCGGCTCATCAGGTCGATGGCCAAGTCGATGGCGCGTTCGTCCGGCTCGAGCTTCGCATGATGCAGTCCGTAAGGGGTCCCGACGCCGAGCCAGAACATAAACCCGGGAATCGTTTCGAGAAAATAACCGAAATCTTCTCCGGTCATCGCTTCGGTACATTCGATCAATTGAAGCGGCACCGAATGGTCCGTAGCTCGGATCCAGTTCATAAATTGGCCCGTCACGTCCGCCTCGTTAAACACCTGCCTGTAATTGGCGCCGTAGTCGATCTCGGCCTTGCAGGCGAAAGCCGTCTCCATTCCGGCGACGAGCGCCTCGATACGGGATTTGACGAGCGACATCGTTTCGGCCGAGAGTGTCCGTATCGTTCCTTCCAGGCGTGCCGTCTCCGCAATAATATTTTGCTTGGTGCCGCCATCGATTTTGCCGATCGTAATAACAGCCGAATCCAGAGGATTGACATTGCGGGAAATGACGGTTTGCAGCTGTCCCACAAGCTGGCACGCGGCTATCACCATGTCGTTTGCGTTATGCGGGAAAGCCGCATGTCCGCCTTTGCCCGTCAAGGTGATGAACAGCTCGGACGTATTGGCAAACAAAATGCCCGGTTTGGTCGCTACGGTGCCTACCGGATATTCCGGCGCGATATGCAAGGCGAATATTTCATCGGGCATCCAGTCCCGGAGCTCTTCGCATTCGAGCATCGGTTTGGCGCCTCCCGGCCCTTCTTCCGCCGGCTGAAAAATAAAGGTGAGATTATCACGGATCGGCTGCCGTGCAAAATGCGTCAGAATGCCGAGGCCGATCGACATATGCAGATCATGCCCGCAGGCATGCATATAACCGGGATGCTCCGAACGGAAATCGTACCCGGTGTTTTCGGTGATCGGGAGCCCGTCGATATCGGCACGGTAACCGAACCGGCGCTTGGGCGCAGTTCCTTTCACATTCACGATAATGCCGGTACGCCAAGTGCGGACTTCCAGGCGTTCCTGCGGCAAGGACGCGATGTAATCGAGCAGATACCGCTGGGTCTTAAATTCTTGAAACCCGAGCTCCGGGATTTTATGCAAGTCTCTGCGAATTTGGACAAAACGGCTCGGGTTGACGGCTACGGACATGGTGTCAATGCCTCCTTTGGTGAGGGAATGAAGAGAAAGGCCCGGCGTCTGATCGCCGAGCCTTGTGTGCGCCGAATTACAGGTTGCGCAGATCTTTCAAAATTTCCGTTTTCGACTTCGTTTTGTCGTCCACTTTTTTGATGACGCGGGCAGGGGTACCGGCAACGACGCTGAATTCCGGCACGTCTTCCACGACGACCGCGCCTGCAGCGACGACGGACCCTTGTCCGACGCGCACGCCTTCGAGAATCACGGCGTTAGCTCCGACGAGCACGTCGTCTTCGATCACGACCGGTTGGGCGGAAGGCGGCTCAATTACGCCCGCGAGGACGGCGCCTGCTCCGATGTGGCACATTTTGCCGACTTTCACGCGGCCGCCGAGAATGGCGTTCATATCGATCATCGTGCCTTCGCCGATGGTCACGCCGATGTTGATCACGGCTCCCATCATGATGATGGCGTTGTCGCCGATGCCGACCATGTCGCGGATAATCGCGCCCGGCTCAATGCGGGCGTTGATGTTTTTGAGGTCCAGCAGCGGAACTGCGGAATTGCGGCGGTCATTTTCCACCACGTAGTCTTCGATTTTGCCGGCTTCTGCGTCCAGCACGCTCTTTACTTCCGCCCAATCGCCGAACAGCACGCCGCTCTTGCCGGAGATGAACGCTTGAATATTGTCTCCGAAGGAGATGGATTCCAGGTCGCCTTTGACGTATACTTTAACCGGAGTCTTTTTCTTGCTTGTTTTAATGAGATTAATGACATCTTCCGTATTCATTTCGATCGACATAAACGGGATTCCAGCTCCTTATGTAGTGATACCGTGAACGAAAACGGGCATGATCCGTTGTCCCGAAGATCACGAACTACATCTTTTATAGCATAAAACGCATGCCCTAGCAATCCTTGGCCCCTCGAACAGGGGGAGATTCGGGATGTATTGACATTGGGTCTCGAACATGGCATAATGCTTGTAACTGAATAGCACCTTTAAAATCAGTCCCGTGAGGCTGGCAAGGTGAACGACGAATCGAACGGTCCAAACGGATGCGCCGATGGCTTAGATGCCGGTGAGGTGTGTCTGTTGCGGTGTGGCCTGTTCTGTTCCTGTGTGCGCAAACCTTGCCGATACGGCAAGGTTTTTTTGTGGTCAAAATCGCGAAAGCTTTGGTGAAGGAGGTTGTCTGACCGATGCAGTCTACCGAGCATGTGTTGATGGATGAAACCGCGATACGGCGGGCCCTGACCCGTATCGCCCATGAGATTTTGGAGAAAAACAAGGGCATTGAAAACTGCATGTTAATCGGGATCCGGACAAGGGGGATTTACCTCGCGAAGCGGGTGGCCGACCGAATCCGTGAAATCGAGGGCATACCCGCACCTGTCGGCGAAGTGGATGTGACCAAATATCGGGACGACCGGAGCGGCTTGCTGGAAGCAACCGTATCGGGAGCCCGGGAGGATGCGCCGGGAAGCGAACAGGCGAACGATCGTCTGGAGGTTCACAACAAAAAGCTCATTTTGTTCGATGACGTGCTGTTCACGGGGCGCACCGTAAGGGCAGCCATGGATGCCCTGATGGATCTTGGCCGGCCGCAAATGATTCAATTGGCGGTGCTGGTGGACCGGGGGCACAGGGAACTGCCGATTCGTCCGGATTTTGTAGGGAAGAACATTCCGACGTCCCGGCTCGAAAGCATCGAAGTGCAGGTAAATGAAGTGGATGGGGTGGATCAAGTCGTCATCACAGGACAGAGGAGGCCAAACGAATGACACAGCTTCAAGTACAGTCGGAAAAACATTTGCTCGGCACCAAAGGACTTAGCGCCGGAGAGCTGAACGCGATCCTCGATCGTGCGGCCTACTGGGAACAGCATCCGGCAAAAGTGACGAACCAGCTGCAAGGGCGCTTTGTCGCCAATATGTTTTTTGAGAACAGCACAAGAACGAGATTCTCCTTCGAGGTTGCGGAAAAAAGGCTTGGAGCGGAAGTGCTTAACTTCGCGGCAGCCGTCTCCAGCGTACAGAAGGGCGAATCGATCTACGATACGGTGCGAACGCTCGAATCGATGGGCATCGACGCCGGCGTCATCCGCATGAAGCCCAACGGACTGCTGGCCGAGCTGGCGCAAAAAATCAAAGTTCCGCTGATCAACGCGGGCGACGGCAACAACGAGCATCCGACGCAGGCGCTGCTCGACCTGTACACGATGCGGAAGCAGTTCGGCGAGATCCGCGGTCTTCATGTAGCGATCGTCGGAGACATCCAGCACAGCCGCGTGGCGCGCTCGAACTTGTGGGCGCTGCAAACGCTGGGAGCCAAAGTAAACTTTTGCGCGCCGCCGGTCATGCAGGCCGCCGAGCTTGCGGAGCATGCGCCTTACATCTCGCTCGATGAAGCGCTGAAAGCCGACGTGGTCATGATGCTGCGCGTGCAGCTCGAACGGCACGAAGGCTCGCTGTTCGGCTCGGCGGAGGAGTATCGCGCCGCCTACGGGCTGACGGCTGAACGTGCCGCCCGCATGGCGCCGCACGCCATCATCATGCATCCGGCTCCGTTCAACCGGAATGTGGAAATCGACGATGAGCTGGTGGAATGCGAGAAATCGAAAATTTTTACGCAAATGAGCCATGGCGTCCCGATCCGGATGGCGGTTATCGAGCGGGCGCTTAGCTAAACCGAATCCTAACCTACTAAGATGAACGAAGCGGAGGTTCCCATGGGAATTTGGATACTGAATGCCAGCCTCGCGGCTGGGGGCAATGAATTAACGAAAAAGCACGTGTTCGCGAATGGCGAGCGCATCGAGCAAATCGTCGATGCAGGGGGAGCTTTGCCGGATACGGCCGGACATACGGTCATCGACGCCCAAGGAAAGCTGCTGGCACCCGGACTCATCGACATGCACGTGCATTTGCGCGAACCTGGCTTCGAATATAAGGAAGATATCGCGTCGGGTACCCGTTCCGCGGCGCGCGGCGGCTTCACCACGATTGCCTGCATGCCGAACACGCGGCCGGTCATCGATACGGTGGAAACGGTGCAGTACGTGCTGAACAAAGCCCAAACCGAAGGTATCGTACGCGTCCTGCCTTACGGCTGCATCACGAAAAACGAGCTCGGCCGCGAGCTCACGGACTTCGATGCCCTGAAGGAAGCCGGGGTCATCGGCTACACGGACGACGGCGTCGGCGTGCAAAGCGCGCAAATGATGAAGGATGCGATGGCCAAAGCGGCCTCGATCGGCATGCCGATTATTGCGCACTGCGAGGACAATACGCTGGTCGAAGGCGCTGCCGTAAGCGAAGGAGCGTTCGCCCGCAAGCACGGACTCAAAGGGATTCCGAACGAATCCGAAGCGATTCATGTCGGCCGCGACATTCTGCTCGCCGAAGCGACAGGAGTGCACTACCATGTGTGCCACGTCAGCACGGAGCAGTCGGTCCGCCTGATCCGCCAAGCGAAGCAGATCGGCATTAAAGTGACCGCCGAAGTGTGCCCGCATCACCTGCTGTTGTCCGACGAGGACATCCCGGGGATGGATGCGAACTGGAAAATGAACCCGCCGCTGCGTACACCGCGCGACGTGCAGGCCTGCATCGAGGGCCTTGTCGACGGCACGATCGACATCGTCGTCACCGACCATGCTCCGCACAGCGAGGAAGAGAAAGCGCGCGGCATGCAGCTGGCTCCGTTCGGCATCGTCGGCTTCGAGACGGCCTTCCCGCTCTTGTATACGAAGTTCGTCGCTACCGGCCAATGGACGCTGGAGTTTCTGCTTGATAAGATGACCAAGCTGCCGGCGCAAGTGTTCGGACTTCCTTGGGGGATGATCGAGGTTGGCAGAGCAGCTGACCTGACGCTGATCGACCTTGAAACGGAGAAGAAGGTCAACCCGGCGGAATTCCTTTCCAAGGGACGCAACACGCCGTTCACCGGCTGGAGCTTGAAGGGCTGGCCGACCTTGACGATCGTAGGCGGTAACGTCGTCTGGTCCGAGTAGGTAACCGCGAGTAGACCTCTGCTGAGAGGGGAACCTACAGTTAGGGAAAATAAAGGAACCCGAGTTCTTTATTTATAGAAGTTGAAAGAACGGCTTGATTGGGTCGCGCACCGCTGCCCACAGCATCGTAAAGCGTGTTCGGTCGGCCGCGGGGGCGTCAGCCTCCGCGCCGTCCGGACAAACGCGATCCCCCGTCGCAGCCCCTCTAAAGCTGCAGACCCCCTTGTGCGACACTTGAGGGGTCCAGGGGCGGCGCCCCTGGGGTCCCCCTTTGGAAAGGGGGATTTAGGGGGATTATTTACCACACAGTACAAGGAGATGACAGCAGATGCAGGCAAGATTGTTGTTGGAAGACGGTACCCTGTTTACCGGCAAAGCATTCGGAAGCACCGGCGACTCGGTTGGCGAAGTCGTGTTCAATACAGGCATTACAGGATACCAAGAGGTATTGTCCGATCCGTCCTACTGCGGCCAAATCGTAACCATGACATACCCGCTGATCGGAAACTACGGCATCACGCGCGACGATTTCGAATCGATCCGTCCATTCATTCACGGGTTTGTCGTTCGCGAGCACGAAATGGTGCCCAGCAACTGGAGAGCGGAATACTCGTTGGACAGCCTGCTTAAGGAATACGGGATCATCGGCATCAGCGGCATCGATACCCGGATGCTGACCCGCCGTATCCGTCACCATGGCGTCATGAAAGGCATCCTGACCACCTCCGAGAAGCGTGTGGAAGAGCTGTTGGAGCAGCTGAAAGCATCGCCGCTCATGACGGATCAAGTGTCCCGCGTATCTACGAAAAGCGTGTTCAGCGCTCCGGGCACAAAAGAGCGCGTCGTTCTCGTCGATTTTGGCTCCAAGAGCGGCATCTTGCGCGACTTGACCAAGCGCGGCTGCGACGTTGTCGTTGTACCGCAGGATACGACCGCGGACCAAATCCGCCGGCTCGCACCGGACGGCATTCTGCTGTCCAACGGCCCCGGAGACCCGAAAGACGTGCCGCATGCGGCGAAAATGATCGCCGAGCTGCTCGGTGAATTCCCGATCTTCGGCATCTGTCTCGGCCATCAGCTGTTTGCTTTGGCAGCCGGTGCCGATACGGAAAAGCTGAAATTCGGCCACCGCGGCGGCAACCATCCGGTAAAAGACCTTGCTACGGGCCGCTGCTACATCACATCGCAAAACCATGGCTACACTGTAAAAGAAGATTCCATCGCTGGCACGGATTTGGAAGTGACCCATATCAACAACAACGACAAGACGATCGAAGGGCTGCGTCACAAAAAATATCCGGCTTTCTCCGTTCAGTATCATCCAGAGGCAGCGCCGGGACCGTTCGATTCGAGCTACTTGTTCGATGACTTCCTGCAGCTGATCCGCGACCATAAGAGCAACAACCCGCAGCTTCCGCGTCAGGCGCAGATCGCAGCGGCATACCAAGCGGGCAGCACGGCCGTATCCGCATCGAAAGGGGAGCTCCACTATGCCGAAAAATAATAACCTCAAAAAAATTCTCGTGATCGGCTCCGGTCCGATCGTCATCGGACAAGCGGCGGAATTCGATTATGCCGGTACGCAAGCTTGCCAGGCTTTGAAAGAAGAAGGGTACGAGGTCGTTCTGATCAACAGCAATCCGGCGACGATCATGACCGACACGAACATGGCCGACAAAGTATATATCGAGCCGATTACGCTCGATTTCGTCACCCAAATCATCCGCCAAGAGCGTCCGGACGGCTTGCTGCCGACCCTCGGGGGACAAACGGGTCTCAATATGGCGGTTGAGCTGGCTCGCGCCGGCGTGCTGGAGCGCGAGAACGTGAAGCTGCTCGGCACCCAGCTGACGGCGATCGAGAAAGCGGAAGACCGCGATTTGTTCCGCGATCTGATGCGCGAGCTGGAACAGCCGGTGCCGGAGAGCACAATCGTCACGACGGTGAAGGAAGCGCTCGATTTTGCGAATGAAATCGGCTACCCGATTATCGTACGTCCGGCGTACACGCTGGGCGGCACGGGCGGCGGCATTTGCGCCACCGAGGAAGAACTGCTGGAAACCGTTTCCTCCGGTATTCGCTACAGCCCGATCGGCCAATGCTTGATCGAGAAAAGCATCGCCGGCATGAAGGAAGTCGAGTACGAGGTAATGCGCGACGCGAACGACAACTGTATCGTCGTGTGCAACATGGAAAACTTCGATCCGGTCGGCGTTCATACGGGCGACAGCATCGTTGTTGCTCCGAGCCAGACGCTGTCCGACCGGGAATACCAAATGCTGCGTTCCGCATCGCTCAAAATCATCCGCGCCTTGAACATCGAAGGTGGATGCAACGTGCAGTTTGCGCTGGACCCGCACAGCTATCAATATTATGTCATCGAAGTGAATCCGCGGGTCAGCCGCTCGTCGGCACTCGCTTCCAAGGCAACCGGCTACCCGATTGCCAAGATGGCAGCCAAAATCGCGATCGGCTATACGCTCGACGAAATCGTCAACCCCGTAACGGGACAAACGTACGCTTGCTTCGAGCCGACGCTGGACTATATCGTATCCAAAATTCCGCGCTGGCCGTTCGATAAGTTTACCGCGGCAAACCGCAAGCTCGGCACGCAAATGAAAGCGACGGGCGAGGTCATGGCCATCGGCCGTACGTTCGAGGAGTCGATTCATAAAGCGGTCCGCTCCCTTGAAATCGGCGTGCACCGCCTGCATTTGAAAGACGCGGAGACATTGGACCAAGAAACGCTTGAGCAGCGGCTCGTGAAGCCTGACGACGAGCGCATCTTCCTGATCGCCGAAGCGCTCCGCCGCGGATATAGCGTACAGCAATTGCAGGATCTGACTAAGGTGGACTGGTGGTTCCTGCACAAGCTGGAAGGCTTGATCGCCTTTGAAGCCGAGCTGCTTGCGCCGGAGCTGAGCGAGGAGCTGCTCCGCGAAGCGAAGCGCAAAGGCTTCACCGACCGCGCCATTGCCGAGCTGCGCCGTCAAGCCGACAAAGGGTTGAGCTTGACGCAGGAAGCCGACGTTCGCGCATACCGGATCGGCTTGGGGCTGAAACCGGTCTACAAAATGGTCGACACCTGCGCCGCGGAGTTCGAAGCGACGACGCCTTACTACTACTCGACCTACGAGATGGAAGACGAAGTCAAGGAAACGACGAAGCAGAAGGTCGTCGTGCTCGGCTCCGGTCCGATCCGGATCGGTCAAGGGATCGAGTTCGACTACTCGACCGTGCATGCGGTGTGGGCTATCCAAAAGGCCGGCTATGAAGCGGTCATTATCAACAACAACCCGGAGACGGTGTCGACGGACTTCAATACATCGGACCGGCTGTACTTCGAGCCGCTGTTCTTCGAGGACGTTATGAACGTTATCGAGCGCGAGCAGCCGATCGGCGTTATCGTCCAATTCGGCGGACAAACGGCGATCAACCTCGCGGCACCGCTCGCAAAAGCGGGCGTGCGCATCCTCGGCACGGATTTGGAAAACATTGACGCAGCCGAGGACCGCAAAAAATTCGAAGCGCTGCTGCGTCAGCTTGAGATCGCTCAGCCGCCGGGCGGTACGGTCACCTCGGTGGACGAGGCTGTCGGCATGGCTTCCCGCTTCGGCTATCCGGTGCTTGTTCGCCCGTCGTATGTCCTTGGCGGCCGCGCGATGGAAATCGTCTACTCCGACGAAGAATTGCTCAGCTACATGGAATATGCGGTCAAAATCAACCCGGAGCATCCGGTTCTGATCGACCGTTACATGCTCGGTAAAGAAGTTGAAGTCGACGCGATCTGCGATAAAGAAACGGTATTGATCCCGGGCATCATGGAGCACGTGGAGCGGGCCGGCGTTCACTCCGGCGACTCTATCGCGGTCTACCCGCCGCAGACGGTATCCGCCGAGCTGAAACAAAAAATTATCGATATCACGACCAAAATCGCCAGAGGGCTGCAGGTCGTCGGTCTCGTCAACATTCAGTTCGTCATCTATCAAGACGAAGTGTACGTGATCGAAGTGAATCCGCGCTCCTCGCGGACGGTTCCTTTCCTCAGCAAAGTGACGAAAATTCCGATGGCCAACGTCGCGACCCGTGTCATTATGGGCGAAAAGCTCGCCGATATGGGCTACCAAACCGGGTTATGGCCGGAAGACGAGTTCGTATCGGTCAAAGTGCCGGTCTTCTCCTTCGCGAAGCTGCGCCGTGTCGACACGACGCTCGGACCGGAGATGAAATCGACGGGCGAAGTGATGGGCCGCGACAAAACGTTTGCCAAAGCGCTGTATAAAGGACTGATCGGCTCCGGCATGAAAATTCCGCCGACCGGCGCGATCATCGCTACGATTGCCGATAAAGACAAAGCCGAAGCGATTGAAATTTTCCGGGGGTTCGGCAGACTGGGCTATCGCATTGTCGCTACGGGCGGAACGGCACAGGCTCTGGAGGATGCCGGTCTCCACGTGACCCGCGTCAACAAGCTGAGCGAAGGCTCGCCGAACATTCTCGACCTGATCCGCAACGGCGAAGCGCACTTTGTCGTCAACACGCTGACCAAAGGGAAAACGCCGGAGCGCGACGGCTTCCGTATACGCCGCGAGGCGGTGGAGAACGGCGTTGTCTGCATGACTTCGCTGGATACGGTAAGCGCGCTGCTGCACGTGTTGGAGTCCATTTACTTCCAATCCACGGCAATGCCTGCGAATCACGCATAACAACAATTGCATTAGCACAGCGTTCCGCTCCTTGCGGAACTGCTGTGCTAATCCCTTGATTAGGCCCTTCTACGAGCCGTCGATTTACCCGATTTTAAAGAAAAGGGGCGGAATCTTGTGTCGATCAACTTAGCGGCGGCGAAGCGCATCATGGTTGCGCTCGATTATGCCGAGGCGAAGCAGGCGGAGGCGTTGGTCCGTTCGCTGGAAGGTATTCCTTGTTATTTGAAGGTGGGAATGCAGCTGTTTTACAGCGCCGGTCCGGCGTTTGTGCAGATGCTGAAAGAAAAGGGCTATAACGTCTTTCTCGATCTCAAAATGCACGATATTCCGAATACCGTTAAAGGCGGCGCGGAAAGCATCGCGAAGCTCGGCGTAGACATGTTCAACGTGCACGCGGCCGGTGGCAAGCAGATGATGGAGGCGGCGATGGAGGGCGTGGACAAAGCGCTTCAAGCCGCATCCGGCCCTAAGCCGATCGTCATCGGCGTTACACAGCTTACCAGCACAAGCCAGGCAGTGATGAACGAAGAAATCGGCATTGAGGGCTCGGTGGAGGATGCGGTGATCCGGTATGCCCGATTGGCGCAAGCCGCGGGTCTTCATGGTGTAGTCGCCTCTCCGCTGGAAGTCGTCCGGATCAAAGAGACGTGCGGCAGCGGCTTTGTGACGGTGACGCCGGGCATCCGTCCGGCTGGAGCGGACATCGGAGATCAATCCCGCGTCATGACGCCGGAGCAGGCGTTTGCCCAAGGAACGGACTATATCGTCATTGGCCGTCCGATCACTGCCGCGCCGGACCCGAGAGCGGCGCTGGAAGCGATTATCGCCTCTGTTTAGCAGCAGCGCATTTTAAAGTATTTTTATTACGTGACAACACCTTTGAAGGAGATGAAGTCGAATGACAACCCCATCGATTCGTATAAATCCGGAGCTGGCCGGGCAAATTGCCGCCGACCTGCTCGCGATCGGCGCCGTGGCGCTTCGTCCGCAGCAGCCGTTTACTTGGACGTCCGGCCTGAAATCGCCGATCTACTGCGATAACCGGCTGACCATTTCGTTCCCGGAGATCCGCGAACGGATCGCCGAAGGCTTCGTGACGCTTATCCGCGACAATTTCCCGGATGCCGAAGTCATTGCGGGAGCGGCCACCGGAGGCATTCCGCATGCGGCTTGGGTAGCCCAGAAGCTCGGTCTGCCGATGGTTTACGTACGCGACAAGGCCAAGGGCCACGGGAAGGAAAACTTGATCGAAGGCTTGATTAAGCCCGGTCAGAAGACGGTGGTCATCGAGGATTTGATTTCGACGGGCGGCAGTTCACTCAAGGTTGCCTTGGCTGTAAATGCCGCCGGAGCGCAAGCTCTCGGGGTGCTTGGCATCTTCTCGTATCAGTTCGAGAAGGCGCGCGAGGCCTTTGCAGGATCGGGCATTCCGTTCGAGACGCTGACGAACTACTCGGTACTGCTCGACGTCGCTCTTCGGAACGGCAGCATTCAGGAGCAGGATTTGCAGGCGCTAAAGGCATGGCGTGAAAATCCGAGCGAATACGGCAAAGCCTAATGAATTGTTAGCATTCGAATTCTTCCGCTACTTTACGGGGAAGAATCGGATGCTTTTCTTTTTTCACCGGGTGATACAAAATAAGGCTGACCCCTGTCTTATGTATAGCTGCAGCTGAAAGGAGGACATCACATTGGAACATCCGGATTCCGATTATTTCCGTCATATATTTTATAAGTATTACCCGTCGGTGCGCCGAAAATTAATCGCGTTAGTCCGCGACGAGGCAGCAGCCGAAGATTTGGCCCAGGAAGTATTCCTGCGTCTATACCGCAATCCGCCGGACGATCCGCAGTTGATCGGCGCTTGGCTTCATCGGGTGTTAACCCGGATCGCCTACGACCATATGTCAAAGCGTGCCCGCGAACGGGCGCTTCAAGAGAAGCAGGAGCTTCATCTGCGGGTAACGGAGCAAGAAGGCAAGTCGAACGAGGAGACGGTATTGGAGCAGTTTGAGCAGGAGGAATTGCGCGGTTGGCTGGACCAGCTTTCGGAACGGGACCGGCAGGTGCTGCTGCTTCGCTTCTCGGGCTACAGCTATGCGGAGATCGCCGAGAAGCTCCAAATTCGCGCACCGCTTGTAGGCACGCTCATTCACCGGGCGACCGCCCGCTTGAAGCGGCATGCAGAATTGCAAGCTCAAGTTGAATAGGAGGAGACGGCATATGACCGAGTCATTTGTAAGGAAAAATTCCGATCCCACGGATGCCGCATGGGAGAAACTACAACAGCGGCTTGCTTCGGAACCGAAGTCGCTCCGTTGGGAGCAGTGGGCGAAGGAAGTCGATAAAATCACCCCGTCGGCGGCAGAAGCCGGGGAAACAGAATCGTTACAATCGATCGCTATATCCGATAGTCGCCCGTTGCCTGCTTTGGAACCGAACAGGATCACGGAAGAGACGTCTAAAGCTTACCCGTTCGTTCGTTGGATCAAACGGCGCAGGAAGCGGGTGGCTGTTTCGGCCGCGGTGCTGGTACTGGCCGCTTTCCTGACCACGCCAATCGGCAATGAGGCGCTGGCTGCAATATTGAATAAATTTAGGATGCAGGAAATGACGGTCGTTCAGGAAAACGATCTGACGTATTTGCTGAACAGCGCTTTTCCGGAAGGACAAACAAAAGAAAACATCAACAAACTTGGAGCATTCACAAATACGTCCGGCAAAATAAGCGGTACCTTTGAGGTTGATAAGCTTTCACAGATGTTGGGACGCAGCATCGTCCTTCCTCAGGATTACGACGCCAAGCTAGATAGGCCTTACGTTAGCCCCTCCAACACACTGACGTTAAAGTTGAACGTTGACGAAGTGAACCGGGCGATGTCCAGGCTTGGCGCGAAGCAGATGCTGCCAGAATCCGTGGACGGCAAAGCGATTACGCTTGAAACAGGCGAAAAAGTCCATTTGAACGTGAGAAACGGCGAACGAAATTACTCTCTAACCCAGCAGCCGATTCCCGTCGTCTCCGTCGACCCGTCGATTCCGGTGGCCGAAGCGCTGCAGGCGGTACTGCAGTTCCCGCTGCTGCCGGAACATTTGAAGCAAAGCTTGCAGAACGTGGACCTGCTTACAACCGGAAACGTACCGCTGCCTATCATCACGGATCGGCCTACTGAGAAGGTCAAAGTGGGAAGCACGGATGTGCTGATCATGACGGAATCTACGGACAAACGAAATTATTACAATGCCATGTGGGTGAAGCAAGGTCAACTTTTCGAACTTTATGGCTATGACTATCTCACGGATCGCGAAGCGCTGCTTGGCAAAGTGAAGGAGCTGATCGGCTCTTGACCGGGGTAGCCATTACAGCGCATGAGCTGACGAAAGATTATGGCAACGGCCGCGGCTGCCGCAGCATTACGATTACCGTAGGGAAAGGGGAAGCCTTTGGCTTCCTCGGCCCGAACGGGGCGGGCAAGAGCACATTTGTGAAAATGCTTGTCGGTTTGATCCGGCCCACTAAGGGCCACGGTATGATTTGCGGCCATCCGATAGGCTCGTTGGAAGCAAGAAGGCATTTCGGCTACTTGCCGGAGCTGTACCGGTACCAGGAATGGCTAAGCGGCGAAGAAGTGCTGCAGCTGCATGCCCGGCTATGCGGTGTCGCCGCTTCCGAAGCGAAGCGGCGCATTCCCGAGCTGCTCGACCTAGTCGGTCTCGGGCTGCGAGGTAAAGACCGGGTGAAGATGTACTCCAAAGGGATGCAGCAGCGGCTTGGATTGGCTTGCGCCTTGGTGACCAACCCGCCTATCGTTTTTTTGGACGAGCCGGCCTCCGCACTTGATCCATTGGGCCGCAGAGATGTCCGAGAATTGCTCCGGCTGATGAAGGGGCAAGGAAAAACGATTTTTCTCAACTCGCATCTGTTGGAGGACGTGGAGCTGCTGTGCGATCGCGTCGCCTTGCTGAATAACGGTCAAATTCTGCAGGTCGGCTCCGTAGCCGACGTGCTGCACGAGACATCCCGCTGGCACCTTCGTGTCGGCGGGTTTGCGCCGTTTTTGCTGGCATGGCTTCAGGAAGCCTCGGGCCTGACCGTACGCCTTCTTGCCCCCCATATGGAAGGGGTGGCAGCGCATGAAGACTCGGTCTGGCTGGAAGCGGAGCTGGAGGATGACGAGCAGATCGGCTGGTTGAACTCGCTTGTCATCGAGCAGGGGATGACGCTGTACGAAGTGAAGAAGGCAAAAACGAAGCTGGACGAATGGTTCGTCAGCTCCGTAGCCGGACGGAGCCACAGGGGGGAACGCGAATGATTACCATCATCGGCTCGACTTGGAAGGAGCTGCTCCGCAAACGGGTCATGCTGCTGACGCTGCTGATGACCGTTATTTTCTTGTTCGCCTTCTGGTTTGTCGCCAAAACCATCGGTGCAAGCTTGCAGGAGAGCCATTTTTCGTCGGACATGCACAATATGATTGCGGTTCACGAACGAAGCGCGATGATCTTGTCGCTCGGCTTTTTTTTCGGTTCGTTCGTCATTGCTTTTTTGTCCATTTTCAGCTCGTTTTCCGTGATTGCCGGGGAAGCCGAGCAGGGCGTACTGCAGGCGTTAATGACTCGGCCATTATCCCGGTTATCCTGGTATATGGGGCGATGGATCGGCTTTGTCAGTTGGGGAATCGCTTACGCGGCGCTGCTTTTTATATCGATTTTGCTGGTATCCTGGACTCATGCCGGTATTCCCGGAGATATCGTGTCGCTAACGCGCTCGTTCGCTTTGTTTATTTTCGTTGTCCCGCTGCTTGTATCTCTATCGATGTTGGGTTCCTGCTATTTTTCTTCCACCGGGAACGGCGTGTTGATGACGATGCTTTACGGGGCGGGATGGCTCGGGGGAATGATCGAAAAAGTGGCAAGCTCGGTCCAAATCGAGCAAAATATAGCCATTAAGCCGCTGCTGACCATCGCAGGGATCATGTCGCTTGTCATGCCGGCCGATTCGCTGCAAAACCGGATGCAAGCGGAGCTGTTTGCCGTGAACGAGCTTCAAGGACTGGTGACGCTTAGAAATCTTTTCGGTTTTTTTGGTGTCGGCCAGGTGCCGTCAAACGCCTTTCTAATGTACAGCGCCGGATATATGCTTGTTATGCTGCTGCTTGGCTTGTGGTCGTTTCGGAGAAAAGACATATGACCCGCAAGCGCCCCGTACGGCCGAAAAAAAGCCCGTCTGCACCATTCATCGCTTGCTTGCGATGAGCGGGGGAGACGGGCTTTTTTCTTATTCAAATGTGTGCATCAACGCTGCGGCCTCATCCAGGGGAGGGGTTACTTTTTCAGCAGAGCCCAACGGTAGGCGTACTCGAACAGAAACTCGAACGCTTCGAGGTGCCGCTTCGCTTCGAAGGCATTGGCGCCCCAAGCGTAAATGCCGTGTTTGCGCAGCAGAATGCCGGGAATGCGGGGCACGATCGCGCCTTCGACCAATTCGGCAATCCGCGGAATTTCCGCATAGTTGGGCAGGATCGGGATATCGATGTGCGCTTCCTCTTCCCATATATTGAATGCTTTGATCAGCTCGACGCCGTTCACCGGCACGCTGCCTCGTTCCGCATACAGCTCGGAGACGAGGTTGTTGAACACGGTGTGCACATGAAAGATAGCGCCGCAGCCCGTCAAACGGTAGATCTCGCAATGGATCAGCGTTTCCGCAGACGGCTTCAGTCCGGTCGTTTCGATCGGTTGGCCCGACTGATCGACCAGCAAATAGTCGGAAGGCGTATGGACCGACTTGTCCTTGCCGCTGGCCGTAATGGCAAACGCAAACTGCTCGGGGGAAAATTCTCCCGTCCGGATCGACAGGTTGCCGCTTGTTCCCGGAAACCAGCCGCGTGAGGCCAGCAAAGTTTTAATCTCCCGCAGCTCGGCGAACGCCTGCTGCTTCTCTTCCAAACGAATGGCGCTAAAGCTCACGCACTTTCATCTCCTCTAACCGCTTGATCACGTCGTGAAAATCTTCAAAAGCATAGTAATTCAGCCCGAGCTCCTGGCACAGCTCGATCAGATGGGAGCGGGCGAATACCGTATCGGCCAGCTTGGCCCCGGCAAAATCGGTTACGCTGTCGCCGATCATAATGCGCTCGTACGTTTCCCGCGGATAGGAGCGAATGATTCGAGTTTTGCACATGCCGCAGTCGTTATCACATTCGGAATCGCACGAATGCGGCCACAAAATGCGGATATGCGTGCCGCTGAAGTCGCTCGCGTTGCAATAAATGTTCTCCTTCGGAATCGCAAACGACGAAAGAACGGAATAAACGAAAAAGTCGATGCCGCCGCTTGTCACCAGGAAGAGGATGTCCTCCTGCTTACAGTAATCCAGCAGCTCGCGGAAGCCGCTGCGAATCGTCACGTTGCCGATCGCGTAATCGACGACTTCCTGCCGTTGGGAGGTCGGAAGCAGCGCGAACATGCGTCCAACGCCTTCACGGATCGAAATTTCCTTGGAGATGACTTGATTCACCAAAGTATCCCAGCCTTCGGGCTGAAAATGCTTCATAATCGCCACGATGTTGTCGTTGACGGTAATCGTCCCGTCGAAGTCGCAAAAAACAACCCACTGTCTGCTCATTCTTTGATCCCCCACGCGTCAATGGCCGCCTGCAGCTCGGGATGTCCGTCTGCGGCATACTCCCGCAGCGGAACGCCAGCCTGGCAGCCGTCGATCGCCTGCCGGAAAGCACGCCCGCCAGCCGCTGCGCCCATCGGATGGCCATGCACTCCGCCGCCTGCATTGACGACCACTTGTCCGCCAAAATCGCGCAAAATAAGCGGCACAAGTCCGGGATGAATGCCGGCCGAAGGAACCGGAAAGCTCGCTGCGAGCGGAACTTGTCCGTGCGAGGACGCAGGCGCGCCATAAATATAGTCGGCAGCTTCGGTTGTCAGCAGCGCTTCCTTGATGGCCATGTTTTCTTCCTTCGGCATGACGACGGAACCGTACGGCGACGGGAACAGCACCAGATCGGCCCCGGCGAGCCGCATGAGCTTGCCGAGGAGTACGTTCGCGGCGATGCCATGATAAGGCGACGGATACAAGGCCCCGGCAAGCGACGGATGGGCCATCAGCGGCACGTTGATGTCAGGGTGACGGCTCAGCTCGCTGAGAGCGTCGAAGCCGTAGGCGAGCACGTTGAAGAGCAGCGCGTTGGCTCCGGCATTAATCGCTTTTTTGGCTTGCTCGACGAGCCCGAAGGTCGGTCCGGTCAAATTGGCCGCGTACAGCAGCTTCTGACCGGTTTCCCGCTCGGCTTCGGCCGCCGCCTGCATGCACAGCTCGACCCGCTTCTCGATCGGGGTCAGCGGATTCTCAAACAAAATCTCGTCGTCCTTGATCAGGTCGACGCCGCCGAGCGCCTGCTGATAAAACTGCTCCCGAAGCGCAGGCAGATCGTGGCCGATCACCGATTTGAAAATGCTCATGAGCAGCGGACGGTCGTGGACGCCAAGCAGGTTGCGCACGCCCTCAATACCGAAGCGCGGTCCTGGAAAGGCGGATAAGAACGACTCGGAGAATGCGAGGTCGATCAGCTTGATCCGGCCGTCCATCGACAGCTTTCCGAAAACCGTGACGAGCAGGGCGGGGATATCGCGGCTGAAGTTCATATCGGGATAAGCGATACGAATATCCGCATATCTTGCGGAAGCGGGCTCGCCCGCAGACGGTTCGTGTACGTCCACGCCGACGACGCGGCCGAGATGCTTTTCCATCTCCGCCTTCCGCGCTTCCGGCAGCTCGGTCCAGCTTCCGACGGTCAGGCCGACGGCTATGCCGGTCGCTTTTTTATGAAAATCGGCTTTCTCGTCGTAGCAACGGTAGGTGGCTACGCAATACGCAGGGGATATAGCAAGACTCACAACCTTACACCTTCCTTACTTGGTATGGGAAGCGATGGAAGCATTGATGGCCGCGCCCATCTCGGCGGAGCGTTCTGCGGCGCGGCACATTGCTTTGGAGACCGCATCGGCGAAGCCGCAGGTATCCATCGTCTCGATGGCCGCCTGCGTAGCGCCGTTCGGAGACGTCACCTTGCGGCGCAGCTCGGCCGGCTCTTCGCCGCTCAGCTCGACCATGCGGGCCGCGCCGATCACCGTTTGCACGGTCAGACGCTTGGCCTCTTCATGCGTCAGCCCGCCGTTCATTCCGCCTTTGATCATCGCTTCCATCATATAATAAATGTAAGCCGGGCCGCATCCGGACAAACTGACAATCGTTTCCATCAGCGGTTCTTCGACGATCGATACGATCCCGATGGAGCGGAACATCTCTTCGCCAAGCTGCCGCTGGTCGTCTGTGACGCCGCCGGAAAAGCTGAGCCCGGTCGCGCCAAGCCCGATGGTGCTGGACGTGTTCGGCATCGTGCGGACGATGGCCCAGCCCGGGCTTCCGAGAATCGTCTCCATCGTTTCGATGGAAAGTCCGGCAATCACGGATACGAGCAGCTGCTCTTTGCGGAGCACTGGCTTTAAGTCGAGTATGCCTTGAGCGGCATCGCTCGGCTTAAAGGCCAGTACGACAATATCGGCGGAAGCGATAGCATCGTTTCGCTCGGCAGCACCGGCGGCATAACGAATGCCGTACTGCTGATTCAATTCCTGCAGGCGGGCTTCGTTCGACCGGTTGACAGCGACAAGCTGTTCCGCCTGCACGCCCGCCTCGGAGATAAGTCCCCGGATGATCGCTTCCGCCATGGAGCCGGCGCCGACGAACGTGATGTTTTTGGATAAAATCTGTGACATATTGGCTGCTCCTTTCGACTTCGTAAGTCTATCGATCTTCTGGGTTAACCGCGAATTTGCCCGTTTCCGGCAATGCAGTATTTGGTCGACGTCAGCGCCGGCAAGCCCATAGGGCCGCGGGCGTGCAGCTTTTGCGTGCTGATGCCGATTTCGGCGCCGAACCCGAATTCGAAGCCGTCCGTGAAACGGGTGGAGGCGTTATGATACACGGCCGCCGCATCCACTTCCCGCAGAAAGCGCGCAGCGTTCGCTTCGTCCTCGGTCACGATGCATTCGGAGTGCATCGTTCCGTGGCGGCGTATGTGCGCCAGCGCCTCGTCCAGCCCGTTCACGACGCGAACGTTCAAGATATAGTCGTTATATTCGGTATCCCAGTCGGCTTCCGATGCCGCTTTCACCGCCGGCACGAGCCGCTGCGCCTCCGCATCGCCGCGCAGCTCGACCATTTGCTGCACGAATTGCTCGGCGATGTTCGCCAGATGCCGCTCCGCAAAATCGCGATGCACCAGCAGCGTTTCCATCGAGTTGCAAACCGAAGGCCGCTGTACTTTCGCATTGATGGCGATCTTGAGCGCCATGTCGGGCTGCGCGCTGGCGTCGATATAGGTATGGCAAATGCCGGCTCCGGTCTCGATTACCGGCACGGTTGCGTTCTTGACGACGTTCTGAATTAACGAAGCGCCGCCGCGCGGAATAAGCACGTCCAGCAGACCGTTCAGCTTGAGCATTTCGTCGACCGAAGCGCGGCTCGGGTCCATCACGAGCTGCAGCGCTTCCGCCGGAACGTCGGTCGATCTCAGTGCCGCGTGAAGCACCTCAACGATCCGCTTATTGGAATGGAGTGCCGAGGAGCCGCCTCGCAGTACGACGGCGTTGCCGGTTTTCAGGCAGAGCCCGGCCGCATCCACCGTAACGTTCGGACGTGCTTCGTAAATCATGCCGATGACGCCGAGCGGTACGCGGACCTTGCGGATTTGCAGGCCGTTCGGGCGATCGAACGCCTCCAGCGTATCGCCGATCGGATCGGGCAAAGCAACGACCTGCCTCAATCCGTCGGCCATCGCTTCGATCCGCTGGCGGTTCAGCGCCAGCCGGTCGAGCAGCGACGTGCTGATGCCGCTCTCGCGACCGCGCTGCAAATCCTCGGCGTTGGCGGCGATAATCGATTCGGCCTCCGCTACGAGGGCGTCCGCCATGCGCAGCAGCGCATCGTTCTTTTGCTCCGTTCCGAGCAGACCGAGCTTCGGAGCGGCTTGCTTAGCCAGCTTCGCTTTTTGCACCACTTCGCTCGGGTTAAGAGCTTGATCCGTTGTCATGTTCAACTTCCTCCTTCGGAGCGTCGTTTAAGGTCGTGCTAGCCTAGGTTTCGGCTGTATCCTTTGTTTTTGCCGTGGATGCAAGGGTGATCCATTCGTCGCGATGGATGACTTCGATGCGCGATACCTCGATCCGCTTCTGTACTTCCTCCGTACTAAGGCCGGCAACAGCCTGAAGCTGCCAAGAGTCGTAGTTGACGACGCCGCGCCCGACCGTCTCCCCGTCCGGGCCGAGCACCTCGATGACGTCGCCGGCATGAAACTCCCCGGTCACTTCCTTGACGCCCGCGGGCAGCAAGCTCTTGCCGCCGGCGACGAGCGCCAGCTCTGCGCCTTCGTCTACGTAGACGGCGCCCTGCGGCTGGGAGTGGAAGCCGAGCCACTGCTTCTTCATCGGCAAATTATGCTCCGACGTATCGAAATAAGTGCCTTTACCGGTTCCTTCCACGGCCAGCATCAGATCGCCGGGCTCTGCGACACGCCCGACGAACACCGGGACGCCGCCGCGCATCGCGATTCGTGCGGCTTCGATTTTGGACCGCATGCCGCCGGTCCCAACCATGGAGCCGGAGCCGCCGGCGATCCGGTAAATGCTTTCGTCGATTTCCAGCACGCGGTCGATCCGTTTGGCGTCGGCGTTTTTACGCGGGTCCTCGGTGTACAATCCGTCCGTATCGGTAAGGATGACCAGCCTTTGCGCCCGGACCAGATTGGCTACGAGGGCGGAAAGCGTGTCATTGTCCCCGAATTTCAGCTCGTCGACCGCGACCGTGTCGTTCTCGTTAATGATCGGCAGCATTCCGCGGCGCAGCAGCTCTTCAATCGTCATCTGAGCGTTATGGATTCGCTTGCGGTTGGAAAAGTCGGAGCGGGTCAGCAAAATTTGTCCTACGCCTACGCCATGCTCCGAGAATGCCGCCTGATATGCTTGCATCAGCAATGCCTGCCCGACGGAAGCGGAGGCCTGCTTCTCGTGCAGCAGCTTGGGACGCGACGCGTAGCCCAGCTCCCGAAAGCCGGCTGCCACGGCTCCCGAGGTCACGAGGAGCACGGGAAAGCCTTGGCGGTGAAGCGCCGCCAGCTCTGCGGCGAAAAATACGATTTTTGCCCGGTTTAACCCGCCTTCGTCGGACGTTAGCGAGCTGCTGCCGATTTTCACTACGATCGTTTGCTGCATAGGAATCACTCTTTCTATGACTGATCTGGCTGTCGTCCGGGGCAGGTGCGGAAAACACAAAAAGGCCCCGTCCTTTAAGGACGAAAGCCTCTACTTCCGCGGTACCACCTTACTTGATGAATTGACGACCAACTCATCCTGCTTCAGTCCCTTGTAACGGCAGGGAAAGCCGTCCAGCTCGTCGCTGGCCGTTCAGGGGCGGGTTCGGCAAGGCTCCACGGTAAATTCTCGCAGCCGGTGGAATTTACTCTCTGATCGTGCAGGGGCTTTCCTACTATTCCCATCAATACGTTTTGCTTTTCATAAGCATAGCATGAGGGGGGAGGTTTGTAAAGGCGGTCAACCGAACAAGCGAAGGGCCTCGATTCGGTCAACCGCTTCACGGAGCCGCTCTTCGGTGCTGAGCAGGCCGAGGCGCACGTAGCCTTCGCCATGGTCGCCGAAGCCGATACCCGGAGCGACGACAATCTTGGCCTGCTCGAGCAGCATGTCGGAGAACGACTCGGACGTATAGCCCTTCGGCACAGGCAGCCAAGTAAAGAAAGAGCCTTGCGAGCGCGACGCTTGCCAGCCGATTCGGTCCAAGGCTCCGAACAGGGCGTCTCGGCGGCTCTGGTACATCTGCACGAGCTCGCGAACGCTGTCCTGCGGACCGGTCAATGCCACGGCCGCCGCCTCTTGGATGCCTCCGAACAAGCTGCAGTAGTAATGATCCTGAATCAAGTTGATCATCCGTACGATTTCGGGATTGCCGAGGCAGAAGCCGACTCGCCAGCCGGCCATGTTGTACGTTTTGGACAACGTGTAAAATTCGACGCCAACCTCCTTGGCGCCCGGCAGCTGCAGAAAGCTGACCGGCTTCTGGCCGTCGAAGCCGATGGCGCCGTAAGCGAAGTCGCTGGCCACCACAATGCCGTGCTTTGCCGCAAAAGCAATCGTCTCCTCATAGAAGGAAGCCGGAGCCGAAACCGACGTCGGATTGTTCGGATAGTTGATGAACAGCAGCTTCGCCCGGTTCACGTCATCGGCGGAAAGCGCGCTGTAATCCGGCAGGAACCCGTTCGATTCCAGGAGCGGCATGAAGGCCATCCGGGCGCCGGCCAGAGCGACGCCGGACCAGTAATCCGGATATCCCGGGTCCGGCACCAGGCAGACGTCGCCGGGATTAAGCAGGCATTGGGAAATTTCCACAAGACCGGTTTTGCCGCCGAACAAAACCGCCACTTCCGTCTCCGGGTCGAGCTCGACGCCGTAGTCTTCCCGATATCGTTGGGCGACGGCCTCTTTTAAGAACAAATAGCCGTTGAACGGAGGATAACGGTGGTACTGCGGATTTTCCGCCGCTTTTTGCAGCGCCTTGACGATATGCGGCGGAGTCGGACGATCCGGATTGCCTTGTCCCAGATTGATCACGTCGTGTCCTGCGGCAATCTGGACATTGGCTTTGCGTACGAGCGTAGCGAAAAATTGGGTGGGAAGTTCTTGCAGCCGCTCCGCCGGGTTCATGGGAAAAGCGCTGACGGCCGCTTTTGTTGGGTTGTTGGTGTTCATCTATGTCACTCCATTTGTTTAAGTTCAATTGAGTTGCTGCCAAAATAAATTCCTTGTGTTCTGATCGGAATACATAAATTATCCTGGGCGGATAGGAATAATGTAACATGAAAAACGGTGCGTGTATACGGGTCTATTTCCTCGAAAAATCCATTTAGCTGTCGAGTGGAACGTTATTCATGGTTTATCATGTGCAAAATCAAGAGGATGTGTTATATTATTTGTAGGTTGTTTCATTTGATGATATGTGGTTTCACATGATGAAATAATATGGAGACGGAGGGAACTGTAATGGCGATAAGCTTCCACGATGAAAACAATAAATATACCTATACGGGCAGGCACGCCGATCCCAGCTGGATGGAGCTTATTCGAAGGCTGGCGCAACCCCAAGGGAAAACGGCTGCGGATATCGGCTGCGGCGGCGGTATTTACTCCGCAGCTTTGGCGGAGCTGGGCGTTTCGTCGGTCGTCGGCATCGATTTCTCCGAAGCGATGCTTCAAGGGGCTGCCGAGTATTGCGCAGCGTACGGGCAAATCCGTTTGGCGCAAGGAACGGCGGATCGGACGGGATTGCCGAATGACTCTGTCGAGCTCGTGCTGGAACGCGCGCTGATCCACCATGTTGCCGCGGAAGCGCTGCCGGACGTATTTCGCGAAGCACGGCGGATTTTGAAGCCCGGAGGGATGCTGATCGTCCAGGATCGCACGCCTGGGGATTGCCTGCTTCCCGGCAGCAGAGAGCATCTGCGCGGCTATTGGTTCGAGAAGTACCCGCGTCTCCGGGAGCTGGAAGCTGGACGGCGTCACGATGCGGCGACCATACGCAAGGCTCTGGAAGGATCGGGGTTCTCTGTAGTGGAAGAGACGCAGCTGTGGGAGGTACGCAAAAGCTACGCAAGCTATAGCGACTATCGGGAGGAGCTTTTATGCCGAAAGGGACGTTCGATTTTGCATGAATTGTCGGATGCGGAGCTTCAAGATTTGGCGGATGGCATCGCTGCGGGCTCGGGCTATGAAATGAACGAGCCCTTCGAGGAACGGGACCGCTGGACGATATTCTGTGCTCAAGCGCGTTGCAGTTCCGCTTCCGTTGCTCTATGATAATAGGAAGAAACGGCGCAGTTCCCCTAAGCGGGCCGCTGCGTGCAGAATTTCGCGACGGGTAAGGGGGAAGGTTAGATGGCTGGGCAATTATGGAATTTGGCTCTGCTGCAAATGGACATTGCAATAGGAGAGCCCGAGCGCAACTTCGCAAAGCTGGAGAGCCTTCTGGATGAAGCGGTCGCTCACGATACGAAGCCGGATGTGATCGTCTTTCCGGAGATGTGGAACACCGGCTATGCGCTGGATCGGATTCAAGAGCTCGCGGACCATTACGGGGAGCGGACCGAGGCGCTGCTGTCGGCGTTTAGCCGAAAGCACGGCGTAAACATCATCGGCGGTTCGATCGCGGAGAAGCGGGACAACGGCGTTTACAATACGATATTCGCATACGACCGGCATGGAAACCGTGCAGGAGACTACTCGAAAATTCATTTGTTCCGGCTGATGGATGAGGAGAAGTTTCTGCAAAGCGGAGACCGTGCGGGCGAACTGCAGCTGGACGGCATTCCGGCGGGCATGATGATCTGTTACGACATCCGCTTCCCGGAGCTTGCGCGCAAGCTGGCGCTCGGCGGAGCGCAAATATTATTCGTTCCGGCCGAATGGCCGAATCCGCGGCTGCATCACTGGCGCACGCTGCTGATGGCGAGGGCGATCGAGAACCAGATGTTCGTCGTCTCCTGCAACCGTGTAGGCGTGAGCGGGACGACGGAGTTTTTCGGCCATTCGATGGTCATCGATCCGTGGGGCGAGGTATTGGCCGAAGGCGGGGAAGCCGAAACGATCGTTCGCGCTGCCGTCGACCTCAGCCAGGTGCCGGCGGTGCGCAGCAAAATTCCGGTGTTCGAAGACAGACGTCCTTCCTTGTATTAAAAAAGTAAGCAAAAAACCGGTTCGGGTCATTCCGGCCGGTTTTTTGCACGTTCGGCTTCCATCACCCTGCGGAACGTCTCCATGAACGCGGCGACCGCCTTCGATAAATAACGCCCCTTGCGGTGGGCGATCACGAGCGTACGCGTCGGCCGGTTGGACAGCTGCAGGTACGCGGGTGCCAGCTCGTTCCAGCCCCTCAGCAGCATACGCGGGATGAAGGCAATGCCCATCCCCGCCGCGACGAGCGACTGGACCGTCTCGATATTGCTGCTCTCGAACACGATGTTCGGCGTAAAACCGGCATCATTGCACAATTCGATCGCAATTTGACGGAAGCCTTGGCCTCTTTTCAGCGCAATGAACGGCTCCTCCCGCAGCTCCGCAATGTCGACCGTTTTGTTTGCTCCGTCGGTCAGACGCGCGGCCAACGGATGCTGCGGCGGGACGGCTAGTACAATCTCTTCCTCGATGACCGGCTCGTAATCGAGCGAGTCGTCGATCAGAGGCAGGGAAAGCAGGCTAATGTCGGCCTGTCCGCTCGCCGTCAATTGCTCGAGGTTCGAGGTCGTCTCTTCGACGAGCACGATATCGATTTCCGGGTAGCGCTCCTGAAAGACGGGCAGGACGAGCGGCAGCACGTGCGCGCCTGTAATCGGAAGGCTCCCCACGACCAGCTTTCCTCGGCGCATTTGGGAAATGTCTTCCATCTCTTGTTTTAACTGCTCGACCATGTCGAGAATTTTTTGCGCTTTTTCCACGAACCGGGTTCCCGCATAGGTGACCTCGACCGAGTTGGTCGTCCGTTGAAACAATAGAACGCCGAGCTCTTTCTCCAGCTTGGAAAGCTGCTGACTGAGCGACGGCTGGGCGATATGGAGCTTTTCCGCGGCGCGGGAAAAGTTTTTGTCAATGGCAATTTGCAAAGCGTATTGCAGCTGGCGCAGTTCCATGCGGCTCGGCTCCTTTTATAAAGAATACCTATCAATGTTACGCTAATCGTAACGTATTTGTTATAAGAATGAAAGGGCTGGCGGTTCCTGAACAAAAAAAGGAAGAAAGAGCGGGAGGCTCCTTCTTCCAGATTAGAACGAAATAGGATCTGACACACCTGCAAGCAGCCGCAGGTTTCGGCCGGGAAGCATCAAGTCCCGCAAGAGCCGGGATACCCGTCGTTCCGTTTCATTTCTTCCAAATGCTCGCGCATCTCTTCGTCCCCAGGCATTTCGGCAACCAGCTTTACTTTGCCGGCAGCGGGCTCTTCTGACGGGGCCGCCTTCTCCGGGCGAGACGTATCGGTCATTGTGCAGTCCTCCTCGGGGTATAATCACGAATACCAACGGACGTCCCATCTTCGGAGCAGCAGGTGGTACCCGAATTCAACGGCAGCCGTGACGACCGCGAGAACGGCGAGCTCCGACCAGGACAATCCCCAACGATATGCGATTCCGATGGCCCATAAAAATAATACGGCCAGCAGTCCGTCGGCCAATGTTGCGGCAGCGTTCCCGAATTCGTCGAGAATCCATTGATCTCCGAGAAAAAAGGCCAGAATGCTCAGGCTAAGGGAGGCCATCAAAGCTTGGAACGGCGTCGCGGTTGAATAATAAAGCAGCAGCGGGACGGTAAATAGAGCGTTTACGACGAGTTTGACCAACAGCTTGCTCATGCTTTCCAGCTCCCTTACTTTTGCTTTCGTTGAAAGGTTGTCCTAAAAAATCTTCAAATATACAAGCCTTGCGGGCAGGCAAGCTCTTCATAATTTGGCTGAAAGATCTAATATCTATAGTCAAAACCTATGAAGGCTATAGATATTATATCTTGGATCAATGAAGTTGGACGTGATACGATAAACGACATTAGGAGCATCATTCAGATACCGAGGTGGAACTGATGGCAAAAACAATGTTCGAAAAAATTTGGGACAATCACGTCATTCATTCGGAGCCGGGCAAGCCGAGCATCATTTATATCGACCTTCAACTGGTCCATGAAGTGACTTCTCCGCAAGCGTTCGAAGGCCTGCGCATGAGCGGCCGCAAGGTTCGCCGTCCGGACTTGACATTCGCGACGATGGATCACAACGTGCCGACAAAGGATCGCTTTAATATCACCGATCCGATTTCCAAGCAGCAGATCGATACGCTGTCCAAAAACTGCGCGGATTTCGGCGTCACCTTGTTTGACCTGAACAGCATCGATCAAGGGGTCGTTCACGTTATGGGACCGGAGCTCGGATTGACGCATCCCGGGAAAACGATCGTGTGCGGCGACAGCCACACGTCGACTCACGGCGCGTTCGGAGCACTGGCGTTCGGGATCGGAACGAGCGAAGTGGAGCACGTGCTTGCGACGCAGTGCTTGCAGCAAGCGAAGCCGAAAACGCTGGAAGTGCGCATTAACGGCAAGCTGAAGCCGGGGGTTACGGCGAAAGACTTGATTCTCGGCGTCATTGCCAAATACGGCACGGATTTTGCGACCGGCTATGTTATCGAGTACACGGGCGAAGCGATTCGCAACCTGTCCATGGAAGAACGCATGACGGTGTGCAACATGTCGATCGAAGCGGGTGCAAGAGCAGGCTTGATCGCTCCAGACCAAACGACGTTCGACTACCTCCGCGGTCGCGAATATGTGCCGCAGGGCGAGGCGTTCGAGCAAGCGGTAGCGGCTTGGAAGCAGCTGACGACGGACGAAGGCGCGGTGTACGATCGCGTGGTTGAATTTGACGCGGAAAGCTTGATTCCGCAAGTCACCTGGGGTACCAGCCCGGGCATGGGAACCGACGTTACGTCCCGCGTGCCGAATCCGGCCGATTTCAGCACGGAGAACGAGCGCAAAGCGGCGGAAAAAGCGCTTGAGTACATGGGCTTGACGCCGGGAACGCTGATGACGGACGTTACGATTGATTATGTATTTATCGGTTCCTGTACGAACGGCCGGATCGAGGACCTGCGCGCGGCGGCCGCCGTGGCTCAAGGCTACAAGGTATCCCCGAACGTGACGGCGATCGTCGTGCCGGGCTCGGGCCGGGTCAAAATCCAAGCGGAAAAAGAAGGGCTCGATAAAATTTTCATCGAAGCGGGCTTTGAATGGCGCGATGCCGGCTGCAGCATGTGTCTGGCGATGAACCCGGACGTGCTGAAGCCGGGCCAACGCTGCGCTTCGACGTCGAACCGGAACTTCGAAGGCCGTCAAGGCCGTGACGGACGCACGCACCTTGTGTCTCCGGCGATGGCAGCCGCGGCAGCGATCGAAGGCCGTTTCACCGACGTGCGCGATTGGAAATTCAAAGTGAAGCAGGAAGCTTAGAAGATCATCTTATCGAAGCGAGGAGTTAAACGACATGGAAGCTTTTAAACAGCATACCGGCCTGGTTGGTCCGGTGGACCGCGTGAACGTGGACACGGACGCCATTATCCCTAAACAATTTTTGAAACGTATCGAGCGTTCCGGCTTCGGCCAGTTCCTGTTCTACGAGTGGCGTTTTGACCTGAATGGCAATACGATTCCGGAGTTCAGCCTGAATCAGCCGCGCTATCAAGGCGCTTCCATTCTGATTTCCCGCGCCAACTTCGGCTGCGGCTCCTCCCGGGAGCATGCGCCTTGGGCTATTCAGGACTACGGGTTCAAAGTGGTGATCGCGCCGTCGTTCGCCGACATTTTCTACAACAACTGCTTCAAGAACGGCATTCTGCCGATCAAGCTGAGCGAAGAGCAGGTCGAAGAGCTGTTCCAGCGCACCGCTGCGAAAGAAGGCTACAAGCTGACTGTCGATCTGGAGAACAAAAAGATCACCGACGATCAAGGCCTAAGCATCGAATTCGATTTGGATGAGCACCGCCGTCAATTCCTGCTGCTCGGTCTCGACGATATCGGTCTGACGCTGCAGCATGAAGACAAAATTTCGGCATATGAAGCGGCGCATCAAGCGCGTCTCGCATACAAATAAGATAATTGTTTAGCGCGAATTGCCCGGCCCGATTCTCGAATGAGAAGCGAGGCCGGGTCTTTTTTTTTGATCCGGACGCGTTTTATCATATAATGTTCAAAAACTTCGACAATTTTCGTGAAAAGTGTGATCTATGTTTTTTCAAACGCCGAAAGCGTTGTGTATAATATCACTGGAAGCATGATGGGAGGGTGACACAAATGAGTTTTGTCAAAATCGGCGTCGTGGGCGCCGGAACGATGGGTCAAGGCATTGCCGAAATGTTGGCTGCCAAAGGGTTGGAAGTCATGCTGATCGAACGGACGCCTGAAAAGCTGGATCAGGCTTGGGAGCAAATTGAGATCAGTTTGGACAAGCAGTTGGAGAAATGGGCGATCACTCCCGTTGAGAAAAAATTGATTCTTTCGCGCATCGCGAAGGAAACGTATATTCACCGGTTGGCCGAATGCGACATGGTCATCGAAACCGTGACGGAAGATCTGGACGTTAAAAAAGAAGTATTCCGCAAGCTTGACGAGGTATGCCCGCCGTCGATCATCCTCGCCAGCAACACGTCTACGCTCAGCTTGACGGAACTGGCGGCGGAGACGCAGTATCCGGAGCGCGTGATCGGACTTCATTTTTTATACCCGGTGTCGAAAATTCATCTGGTGGAAATTATCCGGGCGCTGAAAACGGGAGAGGATGTTTTCGAGGCGACCCGGAAATTCGTCGAAGAGACGATTCAAAAACGCGGCATACAAGTGTATGAATCGCCGGGCTTTGTCACGACGCGGCTGATCTGCGTGCTGATCAATGAAGCGATGCACGCGTTGTCGGAGAGAGTAGCCAGCGCGGACGATATTGATAATGCGATGCGAATCGGCTATGATTTTCATTATGGGCCGCTGGAGATGGCAGACCGCTTCGGCTTGGATTCGGTGCTGGCCGCAATGGAACGTATGTTCCGTGAATTCGGCGATGTGAAGTACCGGCCATCGGTGCTGCTGAAGCAGATGGTCAGGGCCGGTCATCTCGGCACGAAGACGGGGCAAGGCTTTTTCCGCTACGATAAGGATGGTGACCGGATATGATCGTACTCGTCATTAACGCAGGCAGCTCTTCTCTTAAGTTTCAGCTTTACGAGATGGAGAACGAATCCGTGCTGGCCAAAGGGAAGGTGGAGCGGATCGGGATGGAATCCGCGATCCTGACTTACGAGCCGGAGGGTAAGCAGGACGTGCGCGAAGTCAGTGAAATTTTGGAGCACACGACGGCGATCCGCAAGGTCTTGGATATGCTGGTGCATCCGGTCCATGGGGTGCTCGAATCGGCGCGGCAAATCGACGCGGTGGGCCACCGGGTCGTGCACGGAGGCGAATCGTTTTCCAATTCCGCTCTGGTCAACGAAGAGGTGAAGCAGGAGATCAAGCGGTTGTTCGATCTGGCACCGCTGCATAACCCTGCCCATATGCTTGGGATTCAGGCGGTCGAAGCGAATATGCCGGACGTGCCGCAGGCCGTCGTGTTCGACACGGCGTTTCACCAAACGATGCCGCCGGTCACATACTTGTACCCGATCCCGATGGTGCTCTATAAGAAGCATAAAATTCGCCGCTACGGCTTCCACGGCACTTCACACGCTTATGTGAGCGAGCGCGCCGCGGCCTTCCTCGGGCGTCCGCTCCGCGAGCTGAAGCTGGTTACCTGCCACATCGGAAACGGGGCGAGCTGCACCGCGGTGATGGACGGGCGGTCGTACGACACGAGCATGGGGATGACGCCGCTGGAAGGGCTGATGATGGGAACGCGAAGCGGGGATATCGATCCGGCCATCGTCCCGTTTACGATGGGCAAGGAGGACTTGACGCTCAGCGAAGTGAACTCGATGCTGAACAAGCACAGCGGGCTGCTCGCCATCTCGGGCATCGGCAGCGATATGCGGGAGATCGACGAAGCAAGGCAGACCGGAGACCGCAATGCGGCGCTCGCGTTCGACATGTACGAGTACCGGCTGCGCAAATATATCGGCGCTTACGCGGCCGCCATGAACGGGTTGGACGCCATCGTCTTTACGGCGGGGGTCGGAGAAAACTCCGCTTCGCTGCGGGCTGCGGTTTGCCGCAATCTCAGCTTTCTCGGCCTGGAGCTGGACGAAGCGGCGAACGAACGGCGCGAATCCGGAGAGCGCGCCATTACGACGCCGGGCTCCCGGGTCCAGGTGCTTGTCATCCCGACCAACGAGGAGCTTGTGATCGCCAGGGACACGTACAGGTTGATTTTGGATCGAAATGATGTAAACTAAGGAACGATGGTCAATTTTATGAGTAGGCGGAGGAATGTTTCATGAACCGTAACCTGTGTATGATCGGGGATGTGAATAAACATATAAACGAATCGGTGACGATCGGCTGCTGGCTGCATAACATCCGTTCCAGCGGCAAGATCCGTTTCCTGCAGCTGCGGGACGGCTCCGGTTTTATACAGGGCGTCGTCGTCAAGAACGAGGTGCCGGAGCAGGTATGGGAAGATACGGGCAAGCTGACGCAAGAGAGCTCGCTCTACGTAACCGGAACGGTGCGCGAGGATACGCGCAGCAAAGGCGGCTTCGAGCTGACGGTGACCGGCGTTGAAATTATTCAGGTCACAAGCGATTATCCGATCACACCGAAGGAGCACGGCGTCGATTTTCTGATGGATCACCGCCATTTGTGGATTCGTTCGCCGCGGCAGCGGGCGATTCTGGTCATCCGCGCGCAAATCATCCGGGCGGTTCAGCAATTTTTCGACGAGCGCAACTTCCATTTGGTCGATCCGCCGATTTTGACTCCTTCGTCCTGCGAAGGAACGACGAATTTGTTTCATACGAAATATTTTGACGAGGACGCTTACTTGACGCAGAGCGGTCAGCTGTACATGGAAGCTGCGGCGATGGCGCTCGGCCGGGTATACTCGTTCGGACCGACCTTCCGGGCGGAGAAATCGAAAACGCGCCGGCATTTGATCGAATTTTGGATGATCGAACCGGAGATGGCGTTCGTTACGCACGAAGAGAACCTTCAAGTGCAGGAGCAGTTCGTCTCTCATATCGTACAGTCGGTATTGCAGAACTGCCGCAAGGAGCTTGAGACGCTGGAGCGCGACACGACCAAGCTGGAGAAAGTCGTGGGGCCGTTCCCGCGCATTACGTATGATGAAGCTGTTAAGTTTCTTCAAGAGAGCGGCCACGAATTCGAGTGGGGCGAAGATTTCGGCGCACCTCACGAAACCGCCATTGCCGAGAAATACGAAAAGCCGGTGTTCATCACGCATTATCCGACGGAGATCAAGGCTTTCTATATGAAGCCGGACCCGAACCGTCCGGAAGTCGTGCTTTGCGCGGATCTGATCGCTCCGGAAGGCTACGGGGAAATTATCGGCGGCAGCCAGCGGATCGACGATCCGGAGCTGATGGAAGAACGCTTCCGGCAGCACGAGCTGTCCAAAGAAGCGTACCAATGGTACCTCGACCTGCGAAAATACGGTACCGTGCCGCATTCGGGCTTCGGTTTGGGGCTTGAGCGTACGGTCGCTTGGATTTGCGGGCTCGATCATGTTCGCGAGACGATTCCGTTCCCGCGGCTGCTGTACCGCTTGTACCCGTAAGGCCTGCATGCGGAAGCCGTTCTCGCGAGTCTGTAAGCGGAAAGTAGGGTAGGCATGAGACGTAGCGATTACGATACGAAAGAGCTGCCGTCCGTTCTGCTCGCGGGCTGGCAGGACGGGAACGTCGACGTTCCCTACTGGCTGTTCAAATACTACAAGCAGCTTGGGCTGCTGGAGCCGGACGTGATGCTGATTCTTCATGTCATGGCCTTTAAGCAAAAGGAAAACAAAGATTTTCCGACATTGGAAGAGCTTCAAGCCCGCATGTCGCTGCCGCAGGAGAAAGTGATTGCCGTACTGCAAAAGCTGATCCGGGAGCAGCTGCTGCGGATCGACGAGATCAAAGATCCCGTTACGGGAGTCCACAGCGAAGCTTATAACTTGCAGCCGCTGCTGGAGCGGCTCGCGGAGTGCCGCATCGAAGAGCATCGGGCGGAACAGGCGGCCAGGAAACAGGCCGAGCGAACGGCTAAAACGGAACGAAAAGATATTTTCTCCATTTTCGAAAACGAATTCGGCCGCCCGCTTACTCCGATGGAGCTGGAATCGATAACGGGGTGGATCGACAAAGATGGCTATCCCGAGGAGCTTATCCTCGCCGGTCTTAAGGAAGCCGTATTTGCCGGCAAGCTGCATTTCCGGTACATCGACCGAATCTTGCTGGAGTGGCAGCGCAACCGAATTACGACCGTCGAGCAGGCAAAGGAGCACTCGCAGAAGTTCCGTTCCCGGTAAGCGGGAAACGAAACGGCCCGGCACGCAATGATTTGCGTGCCGGGCTTTTTTGCGTTCTTGGAGGAAGTGGCGTGGCAGGACGCATTCGCGCAAGCGATCCGAGAGCGTTGATTCCCAAGCGACAATACGTGAAAAACATTTTAAAAAACTGTAGTTTTTTTGTAACTTTTTTGTGATTCGCGGCGTCTATTATAATAGGCGTGACATGATTTTACAGATTTATAGAACGGTTAGAAGGAGGGGCCACATGTTCCGATGGCTGCGCAAACCCAAGGACGAAGCGCAGAATGAAGCGGCAGCCGCC
>NZ_BILX01000011.1 GCF_004000785.1 Paenibacillus ehimensis NBRC 15659
GCATCGCCTTCGAACGCCTGCTTCGCCGCGGGCTTCTGTCCCCGCACCTTCTCGACGATCAGGGCGGCAAAGCGCTCGACGTTCTTCATGAACGTCTCGTGCGACGCCGCTCCACGCGCGATCTCGTTCAGCCGCCGCTCCCACTGCCCGGTCATCTCCGGCGACGTCAGCAGCTCGACGCCTGCGCCGCGGATCAGCTCGACCGCCGTGCGGCCCTTCGGCGTAATCGCGATGCGCTTGCCCTGCATCACCACGTAGCCGACCTGCTTCAGCCGCTCGATGACCGATGCGCGCGTGGCCGGCGTACCGAGCCCGGAATCCTTCATCGCGTCGCGCAGCTCCTCGTCCTCGATCTGCTTGCCCGCGCTTTCCATCGCCTTCAGCAGCGTGCCTTCGGTGTACGCCTTCGGCGGCTGGGTCTCCTTCTCCTTCGCCGCGCTGTCCTTGCACAGCACATCCTGCGCCGGATCGAGCGCGAACGGAGCGTCGGTCTCCTCCTCGGCGACGGCATCCTCTTCCTGCTCACGGTCGGCTTTGGCCTTGCCCCGGGACGGCTTGTCCTTTTCCTTTTTCTGGTCGGCATAAATGACCTTCCAGCCCAGGGACAGCAGCTGCTTGACCGTGCTCTTGAACCGTTCGCCCTCAGCCCACGTCACGATCGTATGAAGCTTGTACATCGCCGCGGGATAAAAATGCGACAAAAACCGCCGTACGATCAAGTCGTACAGCTTTTGTTCGTCGGGCGCGAGCCCGTTTGGCATTTTGTGCGTCGGCAGAATCGCATGGTGATCTTCCACCTTCGCCGGATTGCAGACCGCTTTGTTGTTTTTGTGCACCAGCTTTTTGTCCGCCTGCTGGACAAGCGGCGCATAGCCCGTCTTGCCGAGCTGGTCGAGCGCCCGGTGCATCTCGGGAATGTTTTGCTCCGTCACATAGTTGGAGTTCGTCCGCGGGTAGCTGATCGCCTTATGCTTCTCGTAGAGCGCCTGGGCGAGATCGAGCGTTTTTTTGGCGGAAAATCCGAATTTCGCATTCGCTTCGCGCTGCAGTAAGGTCAGATCGTAGAGCTTGAACGGATACTCCTTCGTATCCTTCACGTCGTAGCTCTCGATCCGGCCGGTCTTCCCTTTGACCTTGGCAGCGAGCGCCGCCGCTTTCTCGCCGTCGGTCAGCTTGTCCCCCTGCCACAGCCCGCGGTATTTGGTCTCCCCTTGCGTAAACCATGCTTCGACTTCGTAGTACTTGCTCGACGTAAACGCCTCGATCTCCTTCTGCCGGTCGTACAGAAGCGCCAGCACCGGCGTCTGCACCCGCCCGACGGACAGCAGCTCGCGGTGCTTCGTCGTAAACGCGCGCGAGCCGTTCATCCCAATCAGCCAATCCGCCTCGCTCCGCGCCCGGGCCGCCCTCGTCAGCGGCTCGAATTCCGCGCCCTCGCGCAGCTCGGCGAAGCCTTTGCGGATCGTCTCCGGCGTCAGGTCGGAGATCCACAGCCGCTTGACCGGCTGGGACAGCTTCAGGTGCCGCTGGATGAGGGAAAAAATATGCTGCCCCTCCCGCCCGGCGTCGCAAGCGTTAATCAGCAGCGTGCTCCGTTTGGCCAGCTCGGCGATGACCTTAAGCTGGTCCTTCGTCTTCGGATTGGGCACCAGCTTGAACCGCTCCGGAATGATCGGCAAATCGTTGAAGTTCCATTTTTTGTATTTTTCATCATAGGCATCCGGTTCGGCGAGGCCGATCAGGTGCCCGATGGCCCAGGTGATAATATACTGTTCGCCTTCAATATGCGTGCGTTGATTTTTCGCCTTCGGCTCGATGGCGGCCGCAATATTGCGCCCCATGTCCGGCTTCTCGGCGATAACAAGCGTCTTCATCCGTCAACTTTCCTCTCCTATGCCGATGAAACTTGCAGCGTAAGGCACCGGCATTTGCAAGCCGTATTTCGAAAACGTGCTTCATCATATTATACCATAACCCCCTTCCCGTCGACCCGTTCCTTGGAAAAACACGCAAAAAAACGGCAGGCCGGTTGACCTGACCGACCTGCAGAGGCGCTAATCCTAAACAGTGATCAGCAGCTCTTTGATCCCGTAGGCGAACGAGCTTTCAAGCGGCTTTAAAGTAAAACCCGCGCTTAACCGGAAGTCGGGATACCGCCGGATCCATGCCTTTAAGGCGATCTCCGCTTCCATGCGCGCCAGCGGTGCCCCGAGACAAAAATGGATGCCCCGGCCAAAGGCCATGTGCGGATTCGGCTTGCGCGGCACCACGAACCGCTCCGAATCCTGAAAATGCTTTTCATCGCGATTGGCCGCGCCCATCCAGGCGATGACGTATTCCCCTGCGCGCAGCTTTTTCCCTCCCAGGGTGACGTCTTCCTTTACATAACGGAAAACCGATTGAACCGGCGAACGGAAGCGCAGCACTTCTTCAATGGCCGCAGGCACCAATTCGTCCGGCTGATTTTTGATTTGCCGGTACACCTCCGGGTATTCCAAAAACGTGTAGATCGCATTGGTAATCAAGTTGGTCGTAGTTTCGTTTCCGGCAATGAGCAGCAGTATGCAAAACCCGACGATTTCCTCCTCCGTCAAGCTCTCTCCGTTCACGCTGGCCTCAAGCAGCACGGAAATGATGTCGTCTGCGGGCTCCTGTTTTTTCAGCTCGATGATTTCCTTGAAATAAGCGTAAAGCTCCCCGACCACCTGCTGCTGCTTCCGGTGCTGCTCGTTGATGGCTTCTTCGCTGTTGTTGGCCGGCCCGGCAACGGCCTGGTCCGACCAATCCTTAAATTTCCGCTTGTCTTTCGCAGGAACTCCAAGCATGGCGGCGATCACCAGAACCGGAAGCGGGTAAGATAGTTGCTCGACAAGGTCGATTTCCCGTTCTCCTCCGGCAGCATCCAACAATTCGTCGGTAATTGCCTGAATCCGCGGTTCCCAATCCTTCATCGCCTTGGGAGTAAAAGCTCTGTTGACAATGTCGCGCATCTGCGTGTGCTTCGGCGGGTCAAGATTGAGAAGGCTGTTCTCGAACAGCGACTTCCCGTCGCGAAAAATACGGGACGAAAAGATCTCCTTCCGATCCAATACCGTTTTCACTTCCTCGTAGCTGAAAACATCCCACGTACGGCGCTCCTCATCCCAACGGACGGGGGACTCTTCTCTCATTTTGCGATACCATCGGAACGGGTTGAAACGCTCCTCCGGGGTGCTGAGCTCGCGGACTTGACCAAAATCGATAATCGCGGACTTTTCCATAAATACGCCTCCTCAAATGAACTTTGTGTTGATTAATGATCACACTGTCTATTATAGTGTTAATTGGAGACGATACCATGGACAGTCCGGCGGAAAATGTCTACTAAACAGCCCGAAATCAGCCTATATTTGACAACTTTTACACAATATATCGAGCGAAAGGATGGAAGGAAGTGTCCGAGAATACGAACGATCCCCGAATTGTCCGGACGATGCACATGCTGCGGGAGGCGCTGCTTGAGCTGATGGAGGAGCAAGGCTTCGAACGAATCACGGTGAAGGATATCACGTCAAAAGCGGGGCTGAACCGGGGTACCTTTTATTTGCATTATGCCGATAAATACGATCTTCTGGAGAAAACCACCGAAGACATGATGCAGGGGCTCCGACAGATCGCCCAAACGTTCGATCCGCTGGATCTGGTCCTGCACGAGTCCCCGGATACCCCCTTTCCGTTCACGGTCCGGCTGTTCGAATATTTCGGCAAGCATGTACGCTTTTTCAGCGTGATGCTGGGGCCGAAGGGGGACCCGGCCTTTTCATCGAAATTCCAAGAGTTCATGCGGGTTCATTTATTGGACAAGTTCAACGAATTTCACCACAGCGAAGACCATGTGCCGGTGCCGTGGGATTATTTGACGGCCTATTTAATCTCCGCGCATCTGGGCATCGTTCAATATTGGCTTGAACAGGGCTGTAAACATACGCCATGGGACATAGCCTTGATGTTCACGCGCATGACCCAACTCAGCCCTATACAATCCGCAGGCTTGAAAAAGTAAAAAGACAGCCCGCTTCAGGCTGTCTCTTCCCGTTTATTCTTTCGGATGAATCATTTCCTCCGGACGCACGATCGCCACGAATTGCTCCTCCGTCAAATAGCCGCTCCGGATCGCCGCTTCCTTGAGCGTTAGTCCTTCCTTGTGCGCCGATTTGGCGATTGCTGCCGCTTTCTCGTAGCCGATATGCGGGTTCAGCGCCGTAACCAGCATCAGCGATTCGTCCAAGTACCGCTGAATGACCTCGCGGTTCGGCTCGATGCCGACGGCGCAGTGCTCGTTGAACGAATCCATCGCGTCCGCGAGCAGACGGACGGACTGCAGGTAGTTGTGAATAATGACCGGCTTAAATACGTTCAATTCGAAATTTCCTTGACTGGCCGCAAAGCCGATCACCGCATCGTTGCCCATCACCTGGCAGGCGACCATCGTCATCGCTTCGCTCTGGGTCGGGTTCACCTTGCCCGGCATAATCGAGCTGCCCGGTTCGTTCTCCGGGATGCGCAGCTCGCCGATGCCGCAGCGCGGGCCGCTCGCCAGCCACCGGACATCGTTGGCGATCTTCATCAGATCGGCGGCTAGCGCTTTGATTGCGCCGTGGCTATATACGATTTGATCGTGGCTGGTCAGTCCGTGAAATTTATTCTCGGCCGAGACGAAGGTTTCTCCCGTATAGCGGGAAATTTCCTCGGCAACCGTCTCGCCGAATTTCGGATGGGCGTTCAATCCCGTTCCGACGGCCGTGCCGCCGATCGCCAGCTCCCGCATCGGCTCCAAGCTTTCGCGGATCATTCGCTCCGTTTTCTCCAGCATGGCCCACCAGCCGCTGATTTCCTGCCCGAGCGTCAGCGGTGTCGCATCCTGCAGATGCGTACGACCGATTTTGACGATATCCGCAAATTCCTTGGCTTTATTGCCGAGCGTTTCCTTGAGCCGTTGAAGGGAGGGCAGCAGCTGCTGCCGCACCGCCAGCACACCGGCGATATGCATCGCGGTCGGGAACGTATCGTTCGAGCTTTGCGAGCGGTTCACGTCGTCGTTCGGGTGAATCCGCAGCCCGTTTCCCTTCGCTTCGAGCAACTGCGACGCCCTTCTCGCGATAACTTCGTTCGCATTCATGTTGGACTGCGTGCCGCTGCCGGTCTGCCATACGACGAGCGGAAAATGGTCGTCCCATTGTCCGCTGCTGACTTCATCGGCCGCTTGGGCGATCGCTTCCGCCTTTTCCGGCTCCAGCTTGCCCAGCTTCAGGTTCGCTGCGGCAGCCCCCTTCTTCAGCAGCGCGAACGCCCGGACGATTTCCAGCGGCATCCGCTCCGTGCCGATCTTGAAATTCTCCTTGCTCCGCTGGGTTTGAGCGCCCCATAATTTGTCCGCAGGCACTTGAATTTCGCCCATCGTGTCTCTTTCGGTTCGGAATTCCATCGTTAGCACCCTCCTTGATATAAGTACATCTTAAGATTACCCATCTTGGAAAAAATTAAAAAGCCTTGGGCGCTCGCCGGATCGACCGGCAGCTTCCGCATATCGGGCCGCAGGCCGTGGAAAAAGATTGATTTTTTTGCGGCCTTTTGATTAAATCAACTTAACATACATAATAGTATACTATATTTCCAAAGAAAGGTCGAATCCGTCTTATGAATCCACGGTATGCCCCTTTGTTCGAACCGCTCGCGCTGCGAAGCGGCATCACGCTTGACAACCGGATCGTCGTAGCGCCGATGACCCACTATACGTCCCGTCCGGACGGAACCTTGACGGACGAGGAGCTGCATTTTATCGCCCGGCGTTCCAAAGGCGCCGGCATGGTCGTTACGGCCTGCGCCTACATCGCCCCGGGAGGAAAAGGCGTCGCCGGGGAGCCCGCGGCCGACCGCGACGAAATGATACCGGAGCTGAGACGGTGGGCCCGGGTTATTCAAGCGCAAGGCACGAAAGCGGTGCTGCAGCTTCATCATAGCGGGCGAAACGCGGCCCCCGGACTCGTTCCGAACAGCGACGTCGTCGGTCCGAGCGCGGTAAAGGATGAAGCCGGAGGGTTCGTCCTCCCCCGGGCTCTGACGCCGTATGAGATCGAGGAGCTGATCCGGCAGTTCGGAGACGCCGCGCGCCGCGCCGTTATCGCCGGATTCGACGGCGTCGAGATCCATGGCGCTTTCGGCTTGCTGCTCCAGCAGTTTTATTCGCCGCACGGGAACCGCCGCCAGGATCGATGGGGCGGGAGCGTCGAGAAGCGATTGACCTTTCCTCTCGCAGTCATCGACGAGGTGAAAAAAGCCGTGGCCACCCATGCTGATCGACCGTTCATCGTCGGGTACCGCTTTACTCCCGAGGAAGCGACAACGCCGGGGCTTACGATGGCCGACGCGCTGCGCTTGGCCGATGCGCTGGCGGAGCGGGAGCTGGATTACCTTCATGTGCTGACGAACGATTACCGCTCCCGGCCGCGCCGCGGGGCTGACAGTACCCGTACCCGCCTTGAGCTGATCAAGGAAGTTGTCGGAAGCCGTGCGCCGGTCATCGGCGGCGGCTCGATCTACACGGCGGATGAAGCGTTGGAAGCGTATGAAACCGGCGTAGACCTCATTTCGCTCGCCCGCGGGCTGGTGATCGATCCCGACTGGATCGAGAAGATCAAGCAAGGCCGCGAAACGGATATCGAAACGATGCTCCGGGCTGACGCGCAACAGCGTCTCGTGATCCCGGATCCGCTCTGGCAGATGATTTGGGGGGATCCCGGGTGGTTTCCGGGCACTTCTTGAAGAAGCTCTTGCAAAAAGCGGCAATCGGATGTTTAAAATCCCTTATTTGGTATAATCCGCCTTTTTCGTGTACACACTAACCTACGTTTCTCCTTTTAACGATTCGAATCGGAAGAGGTCTTTCTTATGTCAACGAAATGGGCTTGGTTTATGCTCGGTTCGTTTGCCGGGTCGCTTGCGGCCGTCGTTCTTTCCGGCATGCTCGCCCTACTGTGCTCGAGGAGCATCATCAAGTGGATCGTCGGGCGTTTTACGAAACGGCTGATGTCCAATCCTTACGAGTCCAATATCTGGGAAGTGGTCACGGCGATGACCCGGATCAGTCCCATTACTGTCGTTGAAAACAGCATCCGCGCCGCTTCCGGCGCTGTGATCGAGCGCCCGTTCGGAAGCCCGCGCAAGTTCCTCCATTTTGAGGGACTCGTGTTCTCTCCCGCACAATTATCCGTGCTTCCGACACAAGAAGACGTGGAAATCGATATGACAACCGTGATTGGCCCCAAGGCAAAAAAGCCGTTGGTGCTCGATATCCCGATCCTCGCCGCAGGAATGGGCTATGGCGTAGGCTTGAACGAAAAGGTAAAAATCGCCATCGCCAAAGGAACAGCCAACGTCGGAACAAGCACGAATACGGGCGAAGGCGGCTTTCTGCCTGAGGAGCGGCAAAACGCAAAATATTTGATCATTCAGTACAACTCCGGCCACTGGTCCAAATCGCCGGAAATTTTAAAGCAAGCCGATGCGATTGAAATCCGCTTCGGTCAGGGGGCGCTTGCCGGCACCGCAAGCGTTCTGCAAGCCGCAGATCTGGAGGGACGAGCCAGCGAGATTATGCAAGTGCAGGGCGAGGACATCACCGTCATTCCGAGCCGGCATAAAGATATTTCGAGCCCTGCGGAGCTGAAGCAAGTGGTGGAACGCCTCCGTCAGTTGACCGGCGGTGTTCCGATCGGCGTCAAAATTTGCGCGAGCGCGGTGATGGAGCAAGATCTGGAAATCGCGATTCAGGCCGGCGTCGACTTTATCAGCCTCGACGGCGGTCAAGCGGGGACGAAAGGCGGCGCGCCGATTCTGGAGGACGATTTCGGGCTGCCGACGATCTACGCCTTATCACGCGCAGTTCGTTACCTTCGCAAACGGGGCGCAAAGGATTCGATCAGCCTGCTGACCGGAGGCGCGTATTCGCAGCCTGGCGAATGCCTCAAAGCGATCGCCTTGGGAGCTACCGGCGTGTATATGGGCACCTCGCTGCTTTGGGCCATGACGCATGATCAAGTCAAGAAAGCGATGCCTTGGGAGCCTCCGACACAGCTTGCCTGGTATACCGGTTCTTTAAAGGAACGGTTTAACGAAGAAGAAGCCGCTGTTTATTTGGAAAACTTTTTAAACTCTTGCACGGACGAAATGAAACTTGCGATCAGCGCGCTCGGCAAACGCGCTTTGCGGGAAGTCAATTCCGACGATATGGTTGCCCTCGATGCGTGGACCAGTCATGTGACCAAAGTAAGATTGGCCTATGAGCCTTGGGACAAGCCGGGAACGAATCCCCATGGATGACGAGCTGCAGAAAGGGAGGTTCGAGTTGAATACGACGCAGCCCGCTTTTCGATGGACGATGAAGCAGACCTGGGAGCATTTCTTATTCGCCCATTGGCCCGTTCCGGTCGATGCGATCCGTTCCTTTGTGCCTGAGGCGCTGGGTATCGACACTTGGGATGGAAAGGCGTGGATCGGCATCCTCCCCTTCCGCATCGGCGGAATACGGTTAAAATACATGCCTTCCCTGCCCTGGATGCGCTCGTTTCCGGAGATTAACGTCCGTACGTATGTCCGGTCGGGCGGGGAATCCGCCATCTTTTTTTTGTCCATGGACGCTTCCCATCCCCTGCTTGTTCCTATCGCCAAGCAGTGGTACCGGCTTCCGTACCATCAAGCGAAGATGCGCTTCCGCGCGGACGGCCGCAGCATTGCGGTTCAAAGCCGGCGGCTGTCGGCCTCCCGGCCGGAAGAAGCCTTCCGCGCCGTATACCGCCCTGTCTCCACCCCGTTCGCCGCCCGGCAAGGAACGCTCGAATATTGGCTGATGGAGCGCTATATCTACTATTGCCGATGCGGACGCAGCGGCGGACTGTACCGGGGACAGGTCGTTCACGCCCCATGGGAGCTGCAAATGGCCGAAGCGGATTTCCGTTGCGGGACATTGACGCGCGGATTCGGATTGGACCTGGGGACCCCCGCTCTGCTCCATTACTCCCGGGGAACCCGCGCCCTTATCGGTCCATGCCGCAAGGCGCGGGAATAAACGGCGGCTCCGCCGTTATTTTATTTCGAATCTACGGACCGTAACCTGCCGTTACGGCTTTTTCTTGCTGCGAACCATATCGACGACAAGCAGCACCAGGGGAAAGATCAGCCCGGCGGTCGGACCGTACAACGTCCACGTTCGTTCATCCCACTGCAGCTGATAAGCGGAATTCGGATAAACCACCAGAGACATCACCACCATGATCAGCCCCAGTGGCAGCGCAAGCACACGCTCGGAGCGTACGCTAAACAATTGCGCGGCTCCCTTCAGCATCGCATAGAAGTAGATCGACGTCTTATAATAAAGCCCGATAATCCAGATGGTTGCTACGATAACCTCGATTCGCGTAATAAAATTGGCAACATTGATACGTTTGGCCAACGCATAGCTGGGGTAAAATTGCCGGGCTGTCGGTCCGGCCCCCAGCACGCCAACGCATGCCGCCGTAATGATCAACAGCAACGAGCCGCCGATGAGATTTCCGATCAGCAGCGCCTTCGCGGCTTTTGTTCCTCCCCGGACGGAAGAAGGGTAAATCATTAAATAAAAGACAACGGGAATCGACGTATAGCTGATATACAATAAAATGGCCTTGATGAACGGCTTGATTCCAAAATCGATAACCGGCAGGAAATGCTCGATTTGTATTTTGGGGGAAACGAACACAATGAGAACGAAAAAAAGCACGATTACGACCGGAAAAAGCACTTCCACCGCACGCGCAAGCGTATTCATTCCGAGCAGCAGTCCCATGACGACAATGCCGCTAAACATGATATTGATCGTATATTCCGGCGTATCGGGCATAATTTGCGTCGTAATAAAATTGCCCATGTAATAAACCAAGGTTGTCGCTCCGCCCATAAAAGCGGTTAAAATCCAATAGAGCGAAAAGGCTGTGCCTAACCATCTTCCAAGCAGCTGGTTGCTGATCTCGACAAAGGTCATGTCGGGGTAACGGCGAGCTAAGTTTAAGAATAAAAGAATAATCGGTACTCCTGTCACCATGCCAGCCAGGGTGGAAATCCACGCTCCTTGTTTCGTATATCCGGCGGCACCTGACGGGATGAACAAAATGGAGCTGCCGATCGAGAAAAGAATGACCATCATCAGAAATTGCCTGACGGTTATTTTTTTATCGTTGTCCATCTGACTCCCCCCTTTGTCGAATCAACGGTTTCGGATTCTCTTTTTGACGGCCCCAATCCCAAGCAGAAGCAAGGGGATGATCAATCCAGAGGTTCCGACATACAATGGCCATATCTTCGTATCCCATTCGTGCCGGTAAGCGGCGCTCGGATATAAAATGCGGGAGAGGGCAATGGCAATCACTCCTAACGGCAGCACCAGAGCGCGATTGTCGGGCATTTTGAACAATTGTGCCAATCCTCTCATCCCCGCGTAAAAATAAACGACCAGCTTAAAATAGAGCGCTATCAGCCATAAGGCCGCCATCAGCACTTCAATGCGCGTGAAAAAATTGGCGATATTGATTTTTTTGGCCAGCGTATAGCTGGGATAAGCCTGCCGGGCTGTTCCTTCCGCTCCAAGTACCGCTATGCAAACGACGGTGATGATCAGCAGAAACAGGCCGCCGATCAGAGTACCGAGCAGCAAAGCTTTCGAGGCCCTTTTCCCTTCCCTCACGCAAGAGGGATATATCATCAGGAAAAACACCGTAGGAAAAGCAGAGAAGGCGAAATAAGAGATGTTGGCCTTGATGTGCGGCTTGAGCCCCATTTCAAATACGGGCTGCAAATTATCCGTATCCATATTCGGCGACACGGTTAAGATCATGATGACAAAAAGCGCCGTGATGATTGGAAAAAGCGCTTCCGCGGCCTGGGCTATCGTTCGCAGTCCCAGCCGCAATCCGATGACGGCCGACAGCACGTAAAGAATATTGGCGGCGTATACAGGGGTATCGGGCATAATTTGCCGGCTCACGAACGTTCCAGCGAAGTCGACTAACGATACGGCGCCAATTACAAACGTGTTGACGATCAAAAAGATCGACACTGCCGTGCCCAACCACTTGCCAAGCAGCATTTGGCTTAGTTCCACTATGCTTAGCCCGGGATAACGATTCCCCACGGCGATATACAGATAAACCAGGAGAAGGTTTAGTCCGATTCCCGTAACGATGGAAATCCATGCATCTTGTTTGGTTGCTGCCGCAGTGACTGTAGGCACGAACAAGACAGAGCTTCCAATCGTAAAATAAATGACAAGCAGCCTAAATTGTCTTGTGCTGATTCGCTCATCCATGCCCGATCACCCGCTAATCCGACGATTCCAACAGCCCGAATACATAATCGCTGACCGGCTTGTAGAAATACGCGATCCATTCCAAGGGATTCGGGATTTCCAACCGCATGCTTTTGGCAATACTTAGCCCGAGGCCCAAGGTCAACAGGATGGAAAATACCCATAAATCCTTCTTTCTTTTGTTCTTCAGCAGATAGGGCACTTCCATCCAAACGATAACCGCTCCGAAAGCAAGAATGCCTGCAATCGCCAGCATGACCTACTGCTCCTTCTTCTTCTGGATATCGTTAATAAACGAATTGGACTGTGTTCCCGTCCGTCTGACTTTTACCTGGACGGAAATGGCGACGGGCATCGTTACGAACTCTTTCTTCCAATGCTTGCTCAGCTTTTTCCAAGCTTTCGGATTGGCGCGATGAATCGCGTTGCCAAATCCGAAAATGTCCGAGCCGTAGGTTTTCTGCGCTTTGCGGACCACCTGTTTCAAGGAGGCCTGCAATTTCTCCGCTAATTTTTTTTCCAGCGCTTGCAACGACTCCGGCTTATCTAAATTGATGGCGCAGTTCACTTCCGATACATCGGCCTCTATGAAAAGGTCCACCCTGCCCTGAGGCTTTCCTTTCACGACGTTGGCCTTGAGTTTGCTGTGGATCCGATTCACGCGCAGGTCTAAGGTGTCTTTCTTCGGGCAGGCAACCCTTTCCACCGCCCCCCGGATTTTCCCGGTAATATAGTTGTAGCTCCTGCTTTCGGATTCGTTCAACCAGCCGATCAGCTTGTCGTCTTTGAATACGCCAATGGATGTCATCTTGAAATGCGCATAGTCGGCGCTTTTTTGAACGTTTTTGATTTCCTCCGCCTGCCTCTTATCCCCTAAAATCTCGACACCCGACAGCACGGCCATTTTCCCCGCACTGGTTAAGTCGGCCAGCAGTTCGTCCAAAAACACGTTGGCCGTTTCCCCGGTTAATCTCCGGTTCCACTCCAGCGATTTAAACAGCTTGGTGGCCTGTGCTTTTTCAAGTCTCGTGACAACGCTCAAGATGTCTTCCGCGCGTTGACCTTTGGCAAGCAGGATGTAAAAGTCGGCGCGGAGCTCGCTGTCTCTTGAAAAGAAGTCCAGAATGTCTTGCACCCCTTCGCGGGCCACCTGCTCGCTAATCACCAGGACCCGCAGATGCGATAAGTAAAAGTATCTCGGGGAGGTTTTGACCATCTTCCGTATCGCTTCGACCATGGTAGGAGCCGTCGATTGAAGGATAGACGTCGAGACTCCTCCCCCCGTCCCCTGCTTCGACGCGACGGCTTCGGGAATGACGACTTGCGCGGACAGCAAATATTCGCCATCCTGCTTATCGATGCTAATGCCGACGACAATGGAAATGTCATTCAGCTCCCGCCGGCTCCAGCAGCCGGTGAGCATCGCTCCCATGATCAAACAACACAGGATCGATAATGCGATTCGCTGCAAGTACGTCCTCCCCCTACCTTTGAGTCTGATCTCCCCGGTTATGCTTGGTCTCATTGGCCGGAGCGGCTTCGTCCGAAAGGCGATGCTGATTCTGAGGATGGTAAGCATCGGGACGCGTATACATTTGCCACCAAGGAACCCGCACAATCGCATCCTTTTGATCGGATAGCCTGAACGGGGCTACGGGCGACAAGTACGGTACGCCGAAGGAGCTTAAGTGGCTCAAATGCAGAACCAGCACGACAAGTCCGACAATGATGCCGAAAATCCCGAAGGAGGCGCCCAGCCCCATAAACACAAAGCGAAGAACTCTCACCGAAATACCTAGTTCGAAGCTCGGAAATATAAAACCGGCAATTGCCGTAATCGATACGATAATGACCATCGCCGGAGAAACGAGGCCCGCGTCGACCGCGGCTTGTCCCAGCACCAGGGCGCCTACGATCGAGATCGAGGTTCCCACCGCTCTGGGCATGCGAATTCCGGCTTCGCGCAAAAGCTCGAACGTTACCTCCATCATCAGCGCTTCGATCAGAGCCGGGAAAGGAATCCCTTCCCGCTGTCCGGCAAGACTGATCAGAAGCGTCGTCGGAATCATCTCTTGATGAAAAGTGGTAATCGCGATATAGAGCGAGGGCGCCAGCAAGGAGATCATAAGCGCGATATATCGCAAAATGCGAATCAGCCCGTAATCGGACCGATGATAATAGTCTTCGGCCGCCTGCATAAACTGTGTAAACACCGCAGGCACAATCAGAACAAAGGGCGTTCCGTCTATCAGGATCGCTACGCGCCCCTCAAGCAAGGCAGCGGCGACCACATCCGGCCGCTCGGAATTGTTAACGGTTGGAAAAACGGAATATTTGCTATCCTGAAGGAATTCCTCGATATAGTTGCTCTCCAGGATGCCGTCGATATCAATTTGCCCGAGACGGTCGCGGACGCGCCGGAGAATTTCGTCATTTACAATGCCGTGAATATACATGAGGCAGACGTCCGTTTGTGTCACGCGTCCAACTTGCCTGGATTCCACCCTTACGTTCGGGCTTTTAATTTTCCGGCGGATCATGGCGATGTTCGTATGGACGGATTCGGTAAATCCTTCCTGCGGCCCGCGGACGACGGTTTGCGCTATGGGCTCGGAAACGCTTCGGTATTCCCCTCCGCTTGTGTTAACCGACAACGCTTGTCTGCACCTGTCAATCAAGAGGAGCGTGTGTCCCGTAAGCAAGGAGGAATATAAAGACTGGAGCCGGCTTTCGACGCGGATATCCCCGACGGTAACAGGCATATGCCGCAAAATCCAATCCATATTGCCCATCCCCTGATGGGAATCGGCCAACTCGTGCTTATCGGCATCAGAAAGAAACGAGTCAATGAAACGGAATACGGATTGGGAATCCACAAGACCTCCGATGTAGACAAATGCGCATTGGACCGCAGCACTCGGTCCGGCACAAATGATCCTGACAATAAGATCGGAGCTGTTCCCAAACTGGCTTTTGATCGCTTCCAGGTTATTCTGCAGCGCGCTATCCAACGGTTTCCCGCCGTCCGATGGATTGTTGCTTCTGTCCGACGGGTTGTTGCCGCCTTCCTGCTGACTGTTTTGCTGTGAGGCCGGCGAGCGGTTCATGCTTTTGTTGCTGCGGGTAAAATGCTGCATGGTTCCTCGACCTCAATCTTACGTTAATGCCACTAGTATTCATCGTTCGCAGTTACTTTATTCCATATCATGCGCATGATTGGACGTTCCTCCAAAATGTGGTTTACGGTAAATCTTCAACAACCCGCTTGAATATAAATGAAACGAACGGTGGGGACTTTGAACAAAGGAGTGGAGCCGCTGCATGAGATCGATAAGCTCGCTTACGGGTCGGATTGTGCTCCCCGGAAGTGCGGATTACGATGACGCCAGAATGAGCTACAATGCCCGGTTCTCGAAGTATCCGGCTGCCATCGTCTTTTGCGGGCATGTCCGCGATGTGGTGAATGCCGTCCGCTGGGCGCGGGAGAACGGCTATCCGCTCCGCGTACGCAGCGGGCGGCACTGCTACGAGGATTTCACCCTCGCAGACGGCGGAATCGTCATCGATGTCAGCCCGATGAACGGCGTACGGTTCGATCCGGTGAATCGGACCGCCGCCGTTCAAACCGGTGTCCGGCTGCTTCCGCTGTATGAGGCATTGTGGCGGCACGGCGTCACCATTCCGGGCGGAACTTGCCCGACCGTCGGAATTGCCGGGCTGACGCTGGGCGGCGGATACGGATTTCTCTCCCGCCTGCTCGGACTTTCCTGCGATCAACTGCTGGAGGTCGAAACGGTACTTGCCAGCGGCCAGGTGATCCGGGCCAACGACCGCGAGCATGCGGATTTGCTATGGGCTTCCCGCGGCGGCGGCGGCGGAAATTTCGGCATCGCCACTTCGTTTACGTTTCGGGTGCACCCGATATCATGCGTTGCCATCTACCGGATTGTCTGGCCTTGGCGGGATCTGCCGCTGCTGCTGAACGTATGGCAGCATTGGGCGCCCTCGGTCGACGAACGGCTGACGCCTTCACTCGTCCTGTCGGCCGGCTTCGGAGGCTATTGCACCTCCTCCGGTCTGTTTGTCGGACCCGAATGGCAGCTTCGCGAGCTGCTGGCCCCGCTGCTTGCGGCAGGAATGCCCGTCGAAACGGAGATCACGACCGTGCCTTATCTCGAGGCTTTGTACCGGTTCGGAGGGTTGAAGAAGGAAAGTGCGCAGTGGCAAATGACTCCCGAGCACCGGCACCGGTTCAAAAACAGCGGCGCCTTAGTGTACCGCCCTTTGCCGCCTCGGGCGATATCGACGATTGCCGCATTCCTTGATGCGGCCCCGAGTCCGATCTGCATGATCATCTTCGAGAGCCTTGGCGGCCGTCTGGGACGGATTCCTGCCCATGCCACCGCTTTCGTTCATCGCCAAGCAAGCTTCCATATGCAGTATATCACCCAGTGGACCGATCCGGCGGCGGACGAAGCCCATCTCCGCTGGGCCGAGAGCATTCGGAAGGCTTTGCTCCCTTATACGTTCGGCCAGTATGTCAATTACCCGAACGTCTTCGACGCCGATTGGGCGCAGGCGTATTACGGCTCCAATCTTAGCGCGCTGCGCCGGATCAAGCGGAAATACGATCCGGATAACGTGTTCCGGTTCGCACAAAGCATTCCGCCGCTGTAAGTCCTCCTTGTCATCCATGAGAACCCGCTGAACCGACCGGACCCCCCACAGGTTGACCTCTTGTGAAAAAAGCGTTTAAACGCTTGCAACGCCAAGCTCCGTTATGCTATAGTATTACTCCTGTCCATTTTTGGGAATTCATAACACGAACGGAGGTACGGACCCATGGAATCTAGTCTGCAAAGCGCTTACTTGGAGGAGAAAGAACGGCTGGAGCAAACGATTCAAGAAATGGAAAGGCATCTGGAAGCACTTCAGGCTATACCGCCCTATACGGGACACGACATGACGGAGCAGGTGCTGGAGTCGATCCGCGAAAACAAGCGGCGCAGCTTGGCGCACGCGCTGCCCGAGCCTTACTTCGGCAGACTGGATTTTCATGAAACGGGAAAGCCCGGTCCGGCCCCGCTCTATATAGGTAAATCCGGCGTGGAAAAGGCGGACTCTCCCGAGCTGATGGTTGTCGATTGGCGTGCTCCGGTAGCGAGCCTTTTTTATTCGTTCACGGGAGGCAGCGAAGCGGTCAGCTACGATTCGCCCGATGGCGTCGTGCAAGGGCTCGTCTACTTGAAGCGCAACCTTGTGATCCGCAAGCAGATTCTGCAGCGCGTGGTCGATACGTTCGACCGCGCATCGGACGCGATGGCGGTTACGGACGAGTTCCTGCTGTACCGGCTCGGCGAGAATAAAGACAATAAGCTGCGCGACATCGTCTCGACGATCCAAGCTGAGCAGGATGCGATCATTCGTGCCGGCAAAAACCATGCGCTCGTCATTCAAGGCGTCGCGGGAAGCGGGAAAACGACCGTGGCCCTGCATCGGCTTGCTTACCTGCTCTATCAATACCGGGATCAAGTCAAAGCGGAAAAAATGATCATTTTCGCGCCCTCCCGCATGTTTCTCGATTATATTTCCGGCGTTCTGCCGGAGCTCGGCGTCGGGCATATCCAGCAAACCACGTTCTCCGACTGGGCGCTGGAGCTGCTGGATCACGAGGTCAAGCTGGCCGACCCGGCACAAGCGCTGCGGCATTGGTTCGCCGTCGGCGCGGCGCGCCCGGTCATGGACGATACGGCCCCCGGCCGGTTTAAGGGCGCGCTCCGCTTTATGCAGTGGCTGGACGGGCTGTTGAACGCATACGAGCTGCAGGCGGTGCCGCAGACGGACTTTGTTCCGTGGGACGGCGCCAAGCTCCCGTACCGCACCATCCGCGACTGGTACGCGGTGGAATACAAGCACGAGCCGCTGATGAAGCGCCGCGAGCGGGTGCTGGCCCGAATCAAGCGATGGCTGGAGATGGAGCTCGATAAAGTATGGGAGGTCCACCTGAAGAAGGATTACAAGAAGCGAGGCTCCGCCCGGCTTCGCGATTATGGCAAGCAATGGACGGCCTATTCGCCTTTCGGCTTCTACAAGGAGCTGTTCCGCACGGCGGAGTCCGGCGCCCTGCCCTTCGTTTCCGAGGCGGATGAGCGGTTCATTCCCGAAGAGGTGCGGCAAGCCACGCTCACGGCAGCCAAGAAAAAGCTGGTGCAGCCGGAGGACCTCGCCCCGCTGCTCTTTATTCGCCAGCGCTTCGAAGGCATCCATGGCGATCTGCGCTTCGACCATACCGTTATCGACGAAGCGCAGGACTTCTCGCCATTCCAGGTGGCGCTGCTGGCACTGCACACAAAGAACGGTTCGTTCTCGATTCTCGGCGATTTGTCGCAAGGCATTCACGCCTACCAAGGCGTTCGGGATTGGCAAGAGCTGTTGTCGCTGTTCCCGGAAGAGAACCGCGCCTACTATACGCTGAACCGCAGCTACCGATCGACGATGGAAATTATTTACTTCGCGAACGAAGTGCTGAAGCGCGGACTTGCCGAGCCGCCGGCACTGGCCGTGCCGGTATTCCGCAGCGGCGAGCCGGTCGAGCTCGCGCAAGCGGACGGCCCGGCGCTGGCGCAGCGCCTCGCCGGAGCCGTGCAGGAACACCGGCAGCGCGAGGGCGCAGGCACGCTAGCCGTCCTCGCCCGCACGGAGGAGCGGTGCCGCGAGCTGCACGCGCAGCTGCTCGCCGCCGGATGCGACGGCGTGAACCTGATCGTCCCGGGCCAGCAGCAGTACGAGGGCGGCGTCTCCGTCGTTCCGGTGTACATGGCCAAAGGACTCGAGTTCGATTCCGTCCTGCTCGTGGACGTCGATCCGGTCCATTACGCGCAGACGCCGCAGGACGCGAAGCTGCTTTATGTCGGCTGCACCCGGGCTCTGCACGAGCTGAAGCTGTATTATTCGGGCGATCCTTCCCCGTTGATCGCCGGCGTTCAAGGCGATTTTGTGAAGGCGGCGCAGTAAAGCGAAAGGCCGGGGCGGAAGTCCGGCCTTTTTTACTTTTATTCGGTACTAACCTTGCGTCGTTTCGGAGCGCTCCGCCTGCCCCTTCTTGCCAGACTGCCGGATAAGCGGGACAAGCACCGCCAAGCCGGCCAAAAACAGCAGGGCCGCCATTTCATAAACGGCCACCAGCGATGTCGCCTGCTTGATCGCCCCTGCCAGGCTCATCGTGACAACCATGGAACCGCTCAGCAGCGGAGTGAGCAGTCCGTTCACCCGACCGATGAACGTCTCGTCCGCATTTTGCATGACTAACGTATTCGTTCCAATAAATATGCACGGCTGAACAAGCGCGATCAGGAAGGAAGCGCTTACTGTAAGCCAAAGCTGTGCGGACCATCCGGCCGCCGCGGTACCGACCGCGCTGACGAGCATCCCTAAGCTTAGCAGCTTTTGCGGAGCGGCTTTTCCCGCAAAACCGACTATAAGAAGACTGCTTATCACTTCTCCGAGCCCGTAAGCGGTCATCGTCCACCTTAATTGCTCCTCCGGCAGCCCAAGTCTTTCGGTAATAAGGAAAATGCCAAGCGGCTGAATCAACCCGACGGCAAGCCCGACCGCCAAATAGCATGCCCCTAATCGCCTGAGCACCGGATTCGATACGACATAACGGAACCCGTCGGCGATCTCCTGATACAGCCCCGTCTGTCTTTTTGCAGCCTCTTCCATGCCGTCCGGCGGCAAGCATGCAAGCACAACTGCCGAAAAAATAAAGGCGGCGCCGGTGATCCCTAGAGCGGTCTCCATCCCGAAGCTTTGATAGGCGAATGTTCCGATCGCCGGTCCGAGAACCATAAATAACGACATGACCGTTTGCAGTATGGACATGCCGGTCTGCATTTGTTCGGCAGGCACATGCTTCGCAAACAGCTTCATGCCGGACGGCTGCGCAAACTGCGACACGATTGCGGACATCAGGGTGGCAAAGAACACCGCCTTCCACGTGCTGAGAACCAAGGCAAGCAGCACGACAATGATCGAGAGCGCACTCAAAAGCTCGCACAGAACGAGGGTCCGCTTGGGACGCCACCGGTCAGCGAAGGCTCCGCCGATCAGCGAGAATACGAAGATCGGCCCGAACTCGGCAACCGAAATCAGCGAGACGGCGAACGGGTCCCCTCCCGATTGCTTCATGACAAATAATAAAACCGACAGATTGCGTACCCAGATGCCGAGCTGCGAGAACGCCATCGACAGCATAATGGCCTGTACGACCCGGTTGCGAAACAGCGATGATCCGGTAATATATCCTCATCCTTTCTTTAATAATAATGGCCGGGCTCCGCTTCCGGACTTCGTAACGGAAACCTGAATTTCGGTCCGTAATCCGGTGCCCGGTGTGTGTAATCTCCTTTGAATACGCGCGTATTTCGATTACACAATTAGCTTAATCCCTCCTGCTGCAGGAGAGTCAAGACACCGTACCGCAAAAAAATTTGTTAGCAGTCCATACAACGGAAAAAGGACGTCGTTCTCCACCGATAACGGAACTCAGATGTCTCCTCCCTGTTTAGCGAAAAAGAACCATTAAAAAAAGCCGCGCTCGGCGGCTTTCGGACTTGCTAATTCTTTTATAGAACCGGATCCGGCTACTTGTTTTCGAGCAGCTCCCGCAGCTCCGGTACAACATTCGGCGGGTGTCCCCCAGTCAAGGCGGCAACGAGATTGCGCGCGGCAAGCATCGCCATATCGAGCCTCGTCTTCGCTGTGGCCGAGCCGATATGCGGCAGCGTGACCACGTTCGGCATATGCAGCAGCGGATTGTCCGGGCCCGGCGGCTCCGGATCGAACACGTCAAGTCCCGCGCCCCGGATGAGTCCGGCTTGCAGGGCATGGATCAGTGCGGGCTCGTCCACCGTCTTCCCGCGGGAAGCGTTGATGAAGAACGCCGTCGGCTTCATCCTTTCGAAGTGCTCCTGGCGGATCATCCGTTCCGTCTCCGGTGTCAGCGGCGTCATCATTACGACGAAGTCCGACTCCCGCAGCAGCTCGTCCAAGCTGCAGTAGCGGGCGGCGAACCGTTCCTCCGTCTCCGGCTTCCGGCTGCGGTTATGATAAAGCAGGCTCATGCCGAAGCCGTCCACCGCGCGCTTGGCAATCGCTTCGCCGATCCGGCCCATCCCGATGATGCCGAGCGTCTGATGGTGCACGTCCATGCCGAAGAAATATTCGTCGGTCAGCCCTTTGCCCCGCTGCCAGCGGCCCTGCTTCACGAACGCATCCAGCTCGGGGATACGCCGTGCGGCGGACAGCATAAGCGAAAGCACCAGGTCCGCGACCGTCTCGTCCAGCACATGCGGCGTATGCGTCCCGATAACCCGGCGGGCCTTCATCGCTTCCAGATCGAAGTGATTGTACCCGACTGAAATGCTGCTTACCGCCCGCAGCTTAGGGGCATGGTCCAGCAGCTCCCGATTGATCGGACCTCCGGTCGTCAGCAGCCCTTCCACGTCGTGAAGCTCCGCAAGAAGCCCTTGCCTGGAAGGGACGCCTTGACCGTCCCACATCCGGCACTCGCAGTGCTCCTCCAGATAGGCGAACACCTGCTCGGGGATCGCTTTGGAAATGTAAATTTTCGGTTTGCTCATCGAATCGGCTCCTCTCCGAACTTACGCCTGCGCGGCCGCTTGAACCGACTGCTCCTGTGGCGCAAGCACTTCGTTCAAGCTGCCTGAACGGTACCCTTTCAAGTCCAGCGTCACGTAAGCGTAGCCGATCTCCTTCAGCTTCGCATGAACCGTCTCGGCGACGGCCAGCACGTCGGCCAGCTCCGATGCCGGCACCTCGATCCGCGCCAGCGTATCGTGCTGACGCACGCGCACCTGACGGAAACCGAGCTGAATCAGGAAATCTTCCGCCCGGTCGATCATGGACAGCTTCTCCGCCGTGATCGCTTCCCCGTACGGAATGCGCGAAGACAGACAAGCGAACGACGGCTTATCCCACGTGGCCAGCCCGAATTTGCGGGACAGATGGCGGATTTCCGATTTCTTGATGCCCGCTTCCAGCAGCGGCGCGCGAACGCCCCGTTCATGAGCGGCCTGCAGCCCGGGACGGTGCTCCCCGAGGTCGTCGGCGATGGCGCCGAACACGACATGCTCGTAGCCTCGCGCATGGGCGATCGGAATCAAATGATCGAACAGCGAGTTCTTGCAAAAATAGCACCGGTTCGTCGGATTTTCCGCATAGCCCGGAATATCGAGCTCGCTCGTGTGAATGACTTCATGCGGTGCGCCCAAGCTCCCGGCAAGCGCGATCGCCTCCAGCTTTTCCCGTTCGGGATACGTCTCCGAATCGGCCGTAATGGCAAGCACCCGGTCCTTGCCCATAAATTCAAGCGCCGCCTTGAGCAGAAATGCGCTGTCCACCCCGCCGGAGAACGCGACGACGACTTTGTTCATCGACTGCAAAATTTCCCCCAGCTTGGCGTATTTTTGATCTATAACTTGCTCTATGGTTGCCATAGGCCCAGCCTCCCTTTTGCGCAAGCCGCGGCTCAGTCGATCTGGTTGCACACGTTTGCAATCTTCGGTTATACCGTTTCATACCAGTTTATTATAGACCGTTTTCTTCTTCGGAAAAAGGGTGTATTTTTCGAAGCCCCGGCTTCTCCCCGCATGAACGGCAAAAACAGCCTGTCCCGCTACAGAACAGACTGCCCGACTCGCCGCTTTATTCGCTTAACAGCTTTTGAATATCTCCCTCGATGGCCGCAGGCTCCGTGCGCGCGGGGTACTGCTTGACAACCTTGCCTTGACGGTTGACCAGAAACTTCACGAAGTTCCATTCGATATCCCCGGTCCGGTAAGGCTCGGGCACGTGCGAGACCAAATATTGATAAAGCGGATGCGCGTGCTCGCCCTTGACATCGATTTTGGCAAACAGCGGGAACGTCACGTTATAGCGCGTTTCGCAGAACTGTGCGATCTCGGCCTCCGTCCCGGGCTCCTGGCCGGCAAATTGGTTGCACGGAAAGCCGAGCACGACCAGCCCTTGATCCTTATAGGTCTCGTATAGCTTCTGAAGTCCTTCGTAGTGAGGCGTCAAGCCGCAGGCGCTCGCCGTGTTGACGATCAGCAGCACGCTGCCCCGATAGTCCGACAGCGGCTTGTCCGCGCCTTGAATCGTGCTCGCCGAAAAATCGTAAACCGACATGTTCATCTCTCCTTTTTTCCATAAATGCCCTTGATCTTTATTGTAGCATGAAGCGGTTTGGAATGAAAAATCCATCCGAGCATTAGTAAAAGCGGGCTGCGGTCTGCTACAATATGAAAATGGATGTCGCAGGAAAACATAACGATCGAGGGAGGGAGCGTCTCCGTCCTATTTTCATTCAAGCCTGTTGGCTTCAACGTCCGGACGGGATGCGACGATGGATATGAACGAGCTGGAATCGATACGCCATAAACTGGAGCAAGCGATCGGGCATTTGGAAGCCCAGTTTCTCGAACGCGAAGAATTGATCCGGGTGCTGCTGCTCGGCCTGATGGCCGGCGAGAACGCCCTGCTGATCGGCCCGCCGGGCACCGCCAAATCGCAGCTTGCCCGCGCCCTCTCCCAATTGTTCGGAAGCGGCCGCTGGTTCGACTATTTGCTGACGCGCTTCACGACGCCGGACGAGATGTTCGGACCGGTATCGCTGCAGCGGCTCAAAGCCGATCAATACGTTCGGCAGACGGACGGCTATTTGCCTGCGGCGGATTTTGCTTTTCTCGACGAAATCTTCAAGGCGAACAGCGCCATCTTGAACGCGCTTTTATCCATCCTGAACGAACGGGTGTTTTTCAACGGACAGGAGAAGCAAAGCGTGCCGCTGCTGTTTCTGATCGCCGCCTCCAACGAGCTTCCGGAGGAAAACGAACAGCTCGCCGCGCTGTATGACCGCTTCCTGATCCGTTACGAGGTCGGGTACTTGAAGCAAATGTCGAGCTACGAGAAAATGTTCCAGCTTCCGGGCGAGCCGCTGCCCGCCCTGCTCTCGCTGCGGGATATCGAGACCGTGCGGCAGGCAAGCGCGGCTGTCGTCATTCCCGAAACGCTGATCTATATGCTTTACCAGCTCAAAACCGAGCTGGAAGCGAAGGAATTCGCCTTGTCCGACCGCCGCTGGCGCAAAATCGGGCAGGTGTGGAAAACGTCGGCTGCGCTGAACGGCCGCCGCGAGGTCAACGTGTGGGATACCGTCTATACCCCGCATATGCTGTGGGATCTGCCGGAGGATTACGGCACGCTGCATGAGATGTTTCAGAAGGTGTTTCAGGAGGCGCTCAAGCAGGAAACGGAAAAGGAGCTGCCCCTCCGCCGCTACGACCGGATCGCCAAGCACTGGCTCGAAGAAGAAGACGCGCTTCATGCGTTTCAGTTCAAAAAAGAAGTCGGCGGCCGGCTGAGCAAGGAAGAACAGGACAAGGCGAGAGCCAATCTGGAGGAATGCCGGCTGGAGCTGGAGGAGAAGGCTCGCGAGCTGCAAAGCAAGCTGCTCCAGTGGCTGCAGCGGGAAAAAGACTTGCCCGGTTACATCCGCAACCGCAATTTCCTGCTTCTGCAAACGGCGGAGTATGCGGTGAAATATACGCACCTGCGCATTCAGGGCGAGCGCATTTTGCAATCGATGCAGGGGCTGTACCGGACGCTGTTCGACCGCGAAATCCCGGGCGTTCAATACGACTACACACTCTAGAAGCCCGATGAATGAACATCCCGCATCCCAAGCGGATTATTCACCGGACTTCCTCGGCAGCGAGGTGATTCGGCATGATCATCCGGTCGGCAAAAATCGACCGCTACGTGTTTGACGGGTACGTCCACTCCTCCCGCACCGCGCAGGAGTGGATTCGCGAGGCTAAAGCGCAGACGCCGTGGTTTTCGGTAGAGCTGTTTGCCGATTTTTTCATGTGCTTCTATTTGGCCCGCCCCGAGATCGACCGCAGCCAGGAGGCGCCGCCGTTCCACCGCTGGCTCGTGGCGGAGCTGCAGAAGCAGTTCTTCTACCGCTCGATCCATCCGCGGACGACGGGCGAGGTTAACGTTTCGTTCAAAACGGCGCTGAAGGCGCTCATGTGGCTGACGCAAACGTTCGAGGACGAAGTGAAGCGGCGCAAGCAGGAGGAGCGGCAGCTTCGGACGATCGGCCTAAGCGAGAGCCGTCAAGGGCAAGGCGAGGACCAATCGCAGGTGCAAGAACGCTTGAACGAGAAACAGCTTGAGCAGCTCAAGCTCGTCGGCTACACGCTGCAGCGCGGCAAGCGCAGCGTCGAGGAGAAGCAGGCGGCGCTGGACAGCCGGCCGCTCGTGGAAGCGGAGATCGGCGCGCTGAAGGAACGCATCCGTTCGCTCCAGGAAGAGATGCGGACCGACTTCGTCCGGCGCGACAAGCTTCGGCAGAAGCTCCAGAAGGCCGAAGCCGAGCTTGCAGAGCGCGAGAAGCGGATCGAGCGGCTGGAGCGCCGCGACCGGGAGACGATGCGGGAGCTGGAAGCTCAGCTCGGCGGCTGGCTCAACCGGGCGCTGCAGGAATCGCTCGGCCGCGAAGACAGCGAAAGCTTGAGCCTGTTCGAGCTGCTGCAGGCGAGCCAGCGGATCGCCAACCGGCGCTGGGGCAGCGATCTCGGACGGCTGCACCGGCAGCAGTTCGCCAATTATCTGCAATGGGTCGAGAAGCTGAAGCGTCACCCCGAGCTGATCGCCTTCCTGCAGGAAATCGGCCGGAACGTGCAGCATTTGAAGGCGCAGCGCCGCAAGCTCCGGTCGCCGCGCATCCCGGAAAGCTACGACGACCTTCGGCAGTCCGGCGATATTACGCATATGCTGCCAAGCGAAGCGAGTCTGCTGGCCGACGAAGACTACGAAGCGTATTTTATGGTCAAGTGGCTGGAGCGCAAGCTGCTCACCTACAACGTCACGGGCTGGACCCGCGAGCCCCTGAAAGGGCCGGTCGTCTGCATGCTCGACACGTCCCATTCGATGCGCGGCAGCAAGCTGCGGCTCGCCCAGCTGTTCGTCGCCACGTTCGCCGCGTTCAGCCTGCTGGAGAAGCGCGACTTCCGGCTGCTGCTGTTCGGCGCCCGCGGCGAGCTGGTCGAGCATCCGCTCTACTGGCGCAAGCCCGACTGGCCGGCGTTCTACGCCTTGTCGCAGCTCGCCTTCGGCGGCGGCACTCACTTCGACGCCCCGCTGCGGCGCGGCATCGAGCTCGTGTCCGCCGAGCCGCGCTACCATGACGCCGATTTCGTCATGGTCACCGACGGCGTCGGCGCAGTGTCCCCGCCCGTACGCGAGGCGCTGGCCGAGCTCGGGCGCTCAAAGCAGGTGCGCCTGCACTCGCTGATCGTCGGCACGGCTCGCCAGCATCTCGCCCAGCGCTACGAGATTTTGGGCGTATCGCATCAAGTGCGCTTCGCCGCCACGTGGGAAGCGCAGCAAAGCGAAGAGCTGCTGCTGGACGTATTTAGCGCAAAAGGGTAGAGGGAAATTCCCCCTACCCCTTTATTCAAGTATGCGGTCCTTAACGAGCCGTTTCGGTAGCCTGCTTCGCCTTGCTTTGATCGATGGCGATATCTCCCTTCCAGCTCCCCTTTGTTTTGCCGATGCGGTCGATATCTACATTGAGCTTAATCGTTTGAGGCAATGAAGCGCCGCTCGTCACGAAGGCGATCACCCCTTCCGGCTTATCCTTGTCCGCAATGCCCGTATTGATTTCTTGGCCCGCAGCGTCGGTCAGGCGAAACGCCAAATGGTCTTTCCGTCCCGTACCGATAAAGCTCAGCCGGCTGAAGCCTTCCAACCCGGGCTCCTGGTAGGTCGGATTCTCCACCTGCTTGCCGTCTTTCTTCCCGTCGGAAATGATCTGCAGTCCGGTCGTATCGAATTCCCAAGGAACGAGCATGCCGTCCTGCTTCTCGATCCGGTAATGAATCAGAACCTTGGTTTCCTCGACATACACTTCTTTAAAATGTATCGTGATGCCTTGATCCGTTATTTTGTGGTCAACCGGCACCGACAGCCCTTCGGATACCGCGCGCTTTACCCCGCTGCCGACCAATCCGTTGATGTCCGCCTGATCCTTGGCAAAATAAGAGCTGCTGAGCGAATAAGCACCTGTCGGGATCAGTACGGCTGCCGCGATGCTGAGAGCGATGATCGTTTTTTTCATGTTTTTGTTCTCCTTTTTCTCATGAAATTGGTTGAAGGATTGCCTTACCCGCCGGTCGACTTCCTCCGGAACTTGCGTCTTGTCGAATTGCTCCGTCAGCGATTGTTTAATTTCGTCCGAGATTGACATGTTCGGAACAAGCCTCCTTGTTTGCTTGAGTATCCAACCATTGGCGCAGCTGCTTCAAGGCCAGATGATTTCTGGATTTGACCGTGCCGAGCGGAATTTGCAGCAGCTCCGCCACCTGCTCGTGCGAAAAATCATAATAAAACCGGTATATAATCACGATGCGCAGCTTGAAGGGCAGTTGATTGATCAGGCGCTGCATTTCTCTTTGCGATTCGTTCTCCAGCAGCGGTTCCTCCGGCCTTTCCACATGCGGCTCCACGCTCAAACGGTTTTTTTTCTCAAGCAAACGGAATCTTCTCCAAAGCTGCCGCCGCCATCTGTGGATTTGCCGTATGACGATCCCGTTTAACCAGAACAAAAAAGGACGCGTACGATCATAGCCCGGCAAGGCCCGCCACAGCTGATAATAAATCTCGCTCACAATGTCGTTGACATCGGCCGGATGAGTCACCAACGCGGCTACGGTCGCGTACACTTTATTCTTGGTCATGCCGTAAATCACTTCAAAAGCGTCCGGATCCCCGTCGATCAGCCGGTCGAGCCAGACGTTCAGTTGTTCGTTATCCATTGGAGGCCTCCCGAAATTGTATACACCATGTATTGGCTCCGTCGCTCCATAAGGTTCACTAGAAAAGAAGAAAAAATAGTTTCGCGTGAAAAAGTTTATTATACCGCAAATAACCGGCATCCGTTGCCCGGGTTAAGTTTGGGGATGGCAGCGTGGTCGGAAGTGCTTTTCCGTTTGAGTGGTTGAGGAGGCGAGCGAGGTTCGAAATGAACGACGTGGAGGAGAAAAAGACGTCGAGAACGCAAGTTCGCCTGCAACTCCGTAGTCCCTGGACAACGTACGGAGCACAGGCGAAAAGTTTGTTAAAACCTGGAAGTTCGACGGATTAAAAATCCAAATTGGCCAGCTCATAAATCGCTCTGGCATAAATGACGGTCGCTTGGAGCAGCTCGTCGATCTCGATATATTCGTCCGTCTGATGGGCGACGTTTTCTTTTCCCGGAAACAACGCGCCGAATGCGACGCCGTTATCCAAGAAGCTGGCATACGTGCCCCCGCCGGTCGTAAGCAATTCGGGCTCCAGCAAGGTTTCCTCCCGGTAGATGGCCTGAAGCGCTGCGATCATCGGATGTTCCTTGGCGACATGATGCGGCTTTTTCAGAATCGGCGGCTCCATCGCAAAACGGTATTTCCCGACCTTGTCGCGAATGGTCTCGACGTGCCGCAGCTCATCCGCCACAAGCGGAAACCTGATATTGAGGTAAGCAAACGAAGGCTCCGTACATTCCAAAGCCTCATACCGCATAATCCCCACATTCACCGTCAAAGGTCCCATAATTTCGTCTTCGCAAGCGATCCCGATGCGCCGCCCCGCAGGATCGTCATAAAAATAGTCGTCCAGACAGCCGATAAAATGCCGCGCATCGGGCTGAAAATCGTAATCCCTCAAAAAATGAACGAGCTTGAGCCCGGCGTTTACGCCTAATTGCGGCTCCATGCCGTGCGCCGCCTTCCCTTGCAAACTCAAGACGAGCGTCCCATCTTGAAGGGCCGCCGTGCCTTTCAGGTGATTTCCGCTGCAATAATCGTTGAATTGCCCCGCTATGGCCTTGAGGACCGAAAGCTCCCCGGTCACCGCCGCTTCCGCCGATGCGGGAACCATATTCGCCGCGCTCCCGGAATGAAAGAAAATTAATGCCATTTCCCCTTGTCCCGTCCCCACTTGCTCGCCGGCATCGCCGCTCTTTTGCAGGACGATCCTCGTATTGATTTGCCCCTTTTCCGCATGAATGATCGGAAATTCCGCATCCGGCGCGAACCCGGCCACCGGCATCTTCTCGATGCTGCGGTAATGCTCCATGCAGCTCATCGTATGCTCCTCGTCCGTGCCGAAGATGATCCGCACCCGATGCTTCATCGGAAGGCCGAGCTCCTTGACGATTTTCATCGCATAAAACGCAGCCATCGTCGGCCCTTTATCGTCGATCGCTCCGCGTGCGTACAATTTTCCGTCGCGGACCTCCGGTTCAAAGGGCGGAGACGTCCACGGCCCGGGTGCCGGGACAACGTCCAGATGACACAGCACGCCGATATAATCCGCGCTCTCGGACGGGCCGTATTCCGCATAGCCTGCATAGCCGTCCAAGTTGTGCGTGCGCCACTGTTCCCGCTCGGCAAGTCCCAGCATAAACGCCAACGCCCGGGCGATCTCCCGCCCCATCGGCTTGCCCGCTTCGCTGGTGCCTGCATCTTTGACGCTCGGGATTTTGAGCAGCCCGGCCAGATCGCCCAGCAGCGCTTCTTTCCTTGCCAGAACTTCCCCGGTCCAGTTGATTGATTTCACCCTTCTCTTTTCCCCTTTCATGGTCATGCGGCTTGCAAACCATTCATCGCGCAGCTCGCCCTATCACACCTTGCGGCGGCTGAATTCGCGGGGCTCTTTCGTCCAACAGCCAGCAGGCGGCTTGCTGGGTTTCCGTGACCGCCGTCGTTCTCGGCGGCAAAGCCCGGCATACTTCCATGACATAAGGACACCGGGCGGCAAAACCACAGCCGGCCGGCATATGGATCAGGTCCGGCGGCGTCCCGGGTATGCTCAGCAGCGCCTCCGTATGCTCATGGATTTTTGGCATGGAGGAAAGAAGGCCCCAAGTATACGGATGCTTCGGGGCAAAAAAGATTTCGTCCACCGTTCCGGTCTCGACAATTTGCCCGGCATACATGACGGCCACCCGGCGAGCGATGTTGGCAACGACTCCCAAATCATGCGTAATCAAAATGATGGACGTCCCCTTTTCCCGCTGCATTTCCTTCAATAAGTCCAGAATTTGCGCTTGAATCGTAACGTCCAGCGCCGTGGTCGGCTCATCCGCGATCAGCACCTTCGGGTTGCAGGCGAGCGCAATGGCGATCACCACACGCTGCCGCATGCCTCCGGAAAATTGGTGCGGGTACTGCTTCATCCGTACTTGCGGGTTGGGTACCCCGACCTGCTCCAGCAGCTCCAGCGCGATCTCCGCCGCTTCCGGCTTGCCTAACTTCCGGTGCTGCATTAAGCCTTCCATGAGCTGAGTTCCTATCGTCATCGTCGGGTTAAGAGACGTCATCGGGTCTTGGAAGATCATCGAAATTTCGGCCCCGCGAATCTCCCGCATTTGCTTATCCGAACGTTCCATCAAGTCTTCGCCCGCCAACAGAAGCTTCCCGTTCTTGATCTTCCCGAACGGAAGCGGCAGCAGCCGCATGATGCCTTTGGACGTGACCGACTTCCCCGAGCCCGATTCCCCGACGATGGCCAAGGTCTCCCCTTTTGCCAGCTCGAAGCTGACCCCGCGGACGGCTTGGATTTCCCCCTTGTAGCTTTGGAACGAAATTTCCAGGTCCTTGACTTCCAGAATTTTCTCCATCCTCGTATCGCTCCTTGTTCTCTCGTTCACAGCTCCATGTTGCTTCAAGCTATTTGCGCATTCTAGGGTCCAGAGCATCCCGCAATCCGTCGGCCAACATGTTAAAGGCCACCATAATCGCAATTATGATCAAAGCCGGAAACAACAGCAAATAGTAGTTTGTGTTCAGCGATTGATACCCCGTATTGATCAACACGCCTAGCGAAGCCATGGGCTCCTGCAGCCCCAGACCGATAAAGCTGAGGAACGCTTCCGTAAAAATCGCCGAAGGAATCGTAAACATCGTATGGATCACAATGACGCCGACCGTGTTCGGGACCAGATGCGTCAAGATCAGGCGCGAGTTGCTTGCCCCCAGCGTACGGGCGGCCAGCACGAATTCCTGCTCTTTTAGCTTCAAAATTTGCGCCCGAACCAATCGCGCCATGTTGACCCAGCCGGTAATGACCATCGCCACAATGATCGTAAACATGCCCGGCTTCATCGCCATCATCAGCAGAATGACGACAATGAGGCTTGGCACGCTGACCAAAATCTCAATGATCCGCTGCATGATCGTATCCGTTCTGCCGCCGAGCAGCGCCGAGACGGCCCCGTAGGCGACGCCGATGCACAGATCTAGTGCCGCCGCCAGCAGGGCGATAAACAGCGAGATGCGCGTGCCCTGCCAAATTCAGACCCACTGGTCGCGTCCGAATTTATCCGTGCCGAGCCAATGATCGGCGTTCGGCCCTTGATAAACGGCGCTGTAATTCGTATCGAAATACGTATAATGGCTCATCCAAGGACCGACCACCGCCAAGAGGCCGAGGAGAAGCAGCAGGTACAGGCTGACGACCGCCCCGCGATTTTGGCGCAGCCGCCGCCAGCTTTCCCGAAACGCGTTTAAGGGAGGGCCGGATACGCTCTCGCTTTCGTGTGGATCGACGGCGGCCGGGACGAACAAGCGGTCCAGCTCCCGCGATTCGTAGTTCAGCATGGTCACTTCTCCCCTCCTGCCAGACGGATTCTCGGGTCAATGACCCGGTACAGCAGATCGACGATCAGCACTATCAGCACAAAAAACGCGCTGTAAAATATCGTCACGCCCATAATCGTGGTGTAATCGTTCATTTTAATCGCATCGACAAACAAGCTGCCGATCCCCGGCACGCTAAATATGCTTTCAATGACCAGCGAGCCGGTCAGAATGTTCACGGTGATGGGACCCAGAATCGTAATGACGGGAATGAGCGCATTGCGGATCGCGTGCTTCCATACGATGGCGAACGGGCTGAGCCCTTTGGCTTTTGCCAGCACGATATAGTCCTGCTGCAGTACCTCCAGCATTTCATTGCGGACAAACCGGGCAATCAGTGCGATGACGATCAGTGATAGGGCAATGGAGGGCATGACGGAGCTGGAATAGCTTTTCCAGAAAGCAACCGGCAGCAGCCCCCACTTCATCCCGACATAATACTGCAGCAATGCGGCAAAGACGAAGTTGGGAATCGACACGCCGATCACCGCGAGGAACATCGTGACCGCATCCCACAGCGTATTATGGCGGAGCGCTGCGGCCACTCCGAGGATCAAACCGAGCGCGGCGCCGAGCACAATCGCCTGGACGCCGATGAGCGCGGACGGAACAAGACGATTCAAGATAATGTCCAGCACCGGCCGGCCCTTATAAAAAAAGGAAGTGCCCAAGTCGGCCCGCGCCAGACTCCCCATATAATGCAAATACTGCTTCCATACCGGTTGATCCAGGCTGTATTTGGCATAGATTTCCGCTTTCGCCGCAGCCGGCAGCAAAGCCAATTTTTCCTCGTCAAACGGCGATCCCGGGAGCTGCTTCATGAGAAAAAACGTCAGCGTCGCAATGATCCACAGCGTGAGCAAAATGTACACAGCCCGAAGGGCGATATATTTTTTCATTTCCGCACCTCTTTGTACCGTTCTTCAGACCATCCCGCGACGTCGGCAATACAGGAAGGGAGAGAAAGAACCCGCTTCCTCTCCCTTCCCTCATGAATTATTTTTTGGCCGCATATTTGAAATCCCACGATGCGCCATAGGGGTGATAAACAAGTCCCTCGATATTTTGTTTCCGGAGGAAGGCGTGGCCTTTATAAAATAACGGCGCAACCACGGCGTCCTCGACGACCAGCATTTTTTCCGCCTGCAGCAGCATGTCCACGCGCTTCGCTTCGTCGGCTTCCTTCTTGGCTTCCGCAATCAGGCGGTCGTACTTCGGATTATTGTAGTTCCCGCGATAAGGCGTGTGGTTGATCCAGAGATCCAGATACGTCATGGCATCGTCGTAATCGGCTCCCCATGCGGTGACGGCCATCTGGTAATTGCCGTCGTCCATCAGCTTGTTGCGGGCTTTCTTCGGCATCGACTCGATCTCGATCTCGGCGCCGAGATTTTTCTTGAATTCGCTTTGCAGGAACGTGCCGACATCTTTATTCACTGTGTCATCCAAGACGAGCAGCTTGATTTTCGGCGCATGGCCGAGCTCCTTCACCCCTTGAGCCCACAGCTCCTTGGCCTTGGCGGCGTCCGGCGCAAGCACCTTTCCCTGCATGTCGCGGAATGATTTGCCGCCCGCTCCGTTCATGAGATCGGGGATCAATCCCACGGCTCCCTTCGACCCGTTATTCAAAAGCTGCTCCAGCACCCTGCTGTCGTAAGCCCGTTGAAGCGCTTTCCGGATGTTCGGATTGGATATATCGCCCGCTTTCAAATTAAATTGCAGGTAGGTCGTCGCAAATTCGATGTCGGAACCGAATTCGGGACTCGTTTTGTTGGCGCTCACATCGGCGGACGACAGATTCACCCGGTCCAGCTCCCCGGCCTTATACAAGTTCAGAGCGGTGCTCATTTCTTTCACCACTTTAATATTGACTTGATCCAGCTTTACCGAGCCGTTGTCCCAGTAGTTCGGGTTTTTCTCCAGTACCGCGCCGCTGGCCGGATCGAATTGGGTGAGCACGAAAGGCCCGTTGTACAGCATATTTTCCGGTTTCAGCGCGAAGTCTTTTCCTTTGTCCTTCACGAATGTTTCGTTCAGCGGGTAATACGGAATAAAGGAGACCAAGCGGAGGAAAAAGGGCGTCGGATTTTTCAGCTTGACCATGAGCGTCTTGTCATCCTTCGCCACAATGCCGGAAACATCGGCCGCTTTGCCCTCGGCGTACTCCGCGCCGCCCTCAATATAATCCGTCAAAATAAAGGCGTACCCGCTAAGCGACGTTTCCGGCTTCATCGAACCGAGCCACGCAAATTTAAAATCCGCCGCCGTCACCGGGCTGCCGTTGCTCCATTTCACGCCGTCGCGCAGCGTAAAGGTGTACGTTAATCCGTCTTTGGAAATATCCACCCCTTTGGCCATCGCCGGCCACGGTTCGTTTTTCTGGTCCAAGCGATACAAGCCTTCGTTGACATTATTCAGGATGGCGAAGGAAACGTTGTCGGATGCGGAAAACTGATTTAAATCCGTAATCTCCGTTTCCACGGATAAGGTGATTGCGTTCCCGCCGGACGCTTGCTCCCCATCCTTCGGGGAGGTTTGGCCGCTTGGCGATTCCGCGCCTTGGGGGGCTTCGCCGGTAAAGTTGCAGCCGGACAAAATGACGCTGAACATTAACCATAAGCTGACGAAACAAAATGCCCATTTTTTCATGCAAAACGCCTCCGGATCGTTAAGGATTTAATAATTTTTCCTGATTGCGCTTTCAAATTTAAATTGCCGTAAACCTGCCCCTTCTCTTTATTTTCTCCACTGTCATTAATAAAGAGCTAGAAATAACGTGTATTTCAATAATCAAATCACATAAAATAAACAGTAAGCGATTACATTTTGTCGATTTATTACCGTCGTGTTAGTAATGAAAATATTACCATCGATTCCACCTTAAAGTCAATCGTTTTTCATGGTTCTGGACCGGCCTCATAAAAAAAAGCCGACGGCGGTTCGTGACCGCGTCAGCCCTGGCTCCTGCTTCTCTCTTCCCTTTTTGTCCAAATTATCGTTCTACGAATCACCCTGCGCCAAGCCCGTTCGCTTACGCATAAATCCCTTCGCGCTCTTCCTCCGCCGCTTTCCGCTTGAGCCGTTCCATCAGCGATTCCAGAGGCTCCGGGGCCAGCAGCTCCACCGGCGAAATCCCGCGGTCGAACTGCAAATCGCCCTCCAGCACGACGACATACCGGTCGCCGAGCTTGGCGATATGCAGCCGGTCGCCGAAATCGGCCAGCAAGGCGCGGACGGACATGTGGCCGAGCTTCAGCTTCATTTCGAGGTCGGGCTTTTGCTCGACCATGACGGACGTCGCTTCCATCACCTGCGTCTGATCCCATTTCTCCTGCAGCTCGCGCTGTTCGCTGCACGCCCACAGCTCCATCGCCTCAAGCTCCCGCTCTTTGGCCTCCGGCTGATCTTCGAATACCTCCTCGACATACTGCTGCACGAAGCCGAACACCTGCTCGTTCATCAGCTCGGGCACGGATTTTTCATATTCGACGTATTTCAAAAAATCCTCGAAATACCGTGCATGCGACGACTGGTGGATTTTCAGCTCCCATAGTTCCGTCATCCCCGGCTCCGGCATATAAGGGTACATGATCGACTTCATATTTTTGGCGTTGATCGCCATCTCGACTTTATTGAGCAGACTCCGCTCGTCCGTAATGCGCGCGATTTTTTGCTCGAAGTCGCATTTAAACACGAACAAGAACGGCTCGTCGGAATATTGACTGAGCCTTGCGCGCACGATAAACATGGCCCCGCCGCGAATCGCGCTGGCATCCATGTAGGTTGTGACAAGCTCGTCCGCATGGCCCTTGAAATGCTCAAGCGTCTCGGCGGCGCGCAATCTGGCGAACAAGTTGTAATTCGGGTTGCTGTCCAGGTCGTATCCGGGCTCGACCGCAAAACGCCCGATTTTGGTCGGCACCTGGTCGGCTTTGGCATGCCGCTCGGCTTTGCGCTTCGCCGTCTTGGCGAACTCGCCGTCCAGAAACCCGCTGAGCTCGCACGCCGCGTAGTCGTCACCGTCCATGGTAACATAGTGCTTGCTGCGTTTGCCCGGCGTTCCGTCTTCCCCGTCCACTTGAATGACAAAAAACGAAATATAGTCCACGTCAAATCTCATCTTGAGCGTCCCTTCTGTCGTATCTGGATCAAGCCGTAAAAAGGCCGAATTTTAGTATACTACAAGGGCGTCCCCCGTCATAGAGGCAAAAAGTTCGAACCTGCCTCTTCCCGCTTTACTACACCCTTGTCCCTGCACCGGCCGAGCGCGCTTGTTAAGATAATATTCAGCATGATTTAGGACTTTCTTCAGAAATTCCTTCGGGTTTTCTTTACCCCGAAGATCTACTATGATAAAAGGAATGCAGTGATGAGGAGAGGTAGAGATGAACCTGTTGCATGTCGTCCAGCAGTTATTTGAGCAGTACGGCTATTTCGTACTCCTGATCGGTCTGCCTTTGGATTTTATTGCGCTCCCGATTCCTCCCGGGAACAGCACCTTGGCCTATACCGGTTATTTATCCTTTAAAGGCGTTCTCGCCTGGCTCCCTGCCTTTGCTGCGGCGCTGACGGGAGCGTTCATCGGCGTGACCGTTACGTATTGGATCGGACACAAGCTCGGCATGCCGCTGATCGAGCGGTATGGCAAATGGCTGTCCTTGAAGCCGTCCCTGGTGGAGAAGACGCGCCGTTATTACGACAAGTACGGGGACAAGCTCCTGCTTATCGCCTTTTTCGTTCCCGGCGTCCGGCAGTTCCTCGGGTATTTTATCGGCATCATCCGCATCCCTTATCGCAAGGTGGTCATCTATGCGTATGCCGGCGCCGCACTGTGGGTTGCTTCGTTTTTTGCGGTAGGGTATGTCTTCGGAGAGCAGTGGGAGCGTATGTTTATGCTGATCGAACGAAATTTGAAGGTGTTCTTTATCGTCTTGGGCTGCGCTGTGGCAGGCTTTCTGCTGTTTCGGTGGTTTAGGCGCGCCCGATAAACCGGGAATGAAAAAAGAATCGACGGTACCAATGACCGCCGATTCGCCGATGCTTACCGGATCGCGCCGCAGCCGATGCGGCCGCCCGCATTGCCGGCAGGATCCGTCTTAAAATCGTCCGCCTTCTCGTGAATGACGAACGCCGTACCGCCCGGCTTGCGCAGCGAATTGGGCTGTCCCGGCTCCAGCGTCAGCTGTTTGGCAACAAAGTCCGCCTTAACCTTGCCTTGTTGATCCGCTTCAAGATTCGGCAGGTCGCCCGTATGAGGTCCTTCCGGATTGTTCAAGCCGTGCTTCCGGGCCTCGGGATTGAAATGCGCTCCGGCCGAAGCAAAGTCCGGCGCCTCGCATTTACCGGTCTCATGCACGTGAAAGCCGTGCGGCCCCGGCGGTAAGGAAGCCGCTTCCAGTTCGATCCGAACGCCGCCTTCCGGGCCGGCCGGCGTCAGCTTGGCCGTTCCGATCGCCGTTCCCTGCTTGCTTATAATATCCACCTGAACGGCTTCCTTCGCTTCCTTCGTCATCACCGCAGCACTGTCTTCCGTCTGCTCAGGCTCATGCCGGTGCTGCGGCTTCTCGGTCTGTCCGAACCAGGCCCGCAGGTCGTTTTGACAGCCGTTCAGCACAAGCAGCGACACAGCGAAAATCGCCGCGGTTTTCCATCGCGTTCCCAAAATTGCTCCCTCCTTTACGTTCCACAAGCTACATTAGACCATTGTTTACCAAAACCGGAGGCCATAAACGTCCGGAACAAGACCCTCTCCCGGGAGCAGCTTGACAGGAACGAAATAGTACTGTATAGTTCTAACCATGAACAACAACAAAACCACTACTCCGCCGTCAAACCGCGAGCATGTCATTGAAACGGCCGCCGGGCTGTTTCTTATGCGCGGCTACTCGTACACGAGTATGGACGACGTTATGCGGGAGAGCCAAGTATCCAAGTCAAATATTTATTACCATTTCAAAAGCAAGGAGGAACTGCTTCTCGCCGTCGTGAATTATTGGGCCGAGTCCTACGAGCGCTCTTTATTCGCCCTGCTCAGCCGGAGCGAACTGCCCGTGGAAGAGCGGATCATGACGTTCTTGGACGGTTTAACCGAAGGCATGGCCCGGCGGAACGGCCATGGCGGCTGCCCCTTCGTGACGCTCTATCTGCAATGCCCGGAAAATGCGATGCCGGTAAGGGAGCGGATTGCGCAATTTTTTACCGAGCTGCAGCCTATGCTTGTCAAGCTGTTCCGCCAAGGCGCCGCCAAAGGGGAATTCCGCAAGCAGCTCGATCCCGGGCAGGCCGCTTCGCTGTTTATCGCTTGTCTGGAAGGCTCGCTCGTACTGGCCGAGACGACAAAGGATTTGTCGATCATGACAAAAACGGTACGCAGCTTTTGCCAAATGCTTCACTAGCTCGCTAGCGGAAGCATCTTTTTTTGCCATCAGTTAGAACTGTATAGTACTAATCGTTAGATCATTAGGAGGAACAACTATGTCGAATTTCTTGATTACGGGCAGCACCGGATTTATCGGCAAGCAAGTGTTGAAGCAGTTGGCTCAGGGGGAGGAGCGGCTTCTGCTGTTGGTCCGTTCTCCGGAAAAAGCGGCGGCAGTCTTCAGCAAGCAAGGATTCGGCGGCAGCGAGGCGGCGAGGCGGATTCATTTCTTGAATGGCGATCTGTCCGAGCCGAACCTCGGGATGAAGCCTGCCGATTACGAGCGGGCGCTGCAGGCCGATGTCATCCTTCATGCGGGAGGCCCGATGAGCATTACGCTCGATAACGCCGAAGCGCAGCGCACGTTTCTCGAAGGCTCCCGTCATCTTGCGGAGTTGGCGGAGCGGATTCATAAAGCGCGCGGACTCCGCCATTTCATCCATGTCGTCGGCTACATGAGCCCGTTTCACGACGGGAACGTCGATCCGGAAGCGGACGTATTCCGCATGGATCATTTTATGAAAGACGAAGGCCCTTATGAACGTATGAAGTTTTTGGCCGATTTATTCATCCGCCAGCAGGCGCTGCGGCACGGTTATCCGCTGTCGGTCGTCAACCCGAGCACGGTCGTCGGGGCGAGCCCTACGGGCGCCACGGAGCAAACCGGCGGACTCGGCATCCTGGTCCATGCGGTTAGAAAGCGATTGATGCCGGTCGTGCCGGGCGGCGCTTCCCATTGGGTCCCGCTCGTGGCCAACGACGCTCTGGCCGGACTGCTCGTCCATTTGGCCCGTGAAGCCAATCCGGACGGCGGCACCTATAATGTGCTGGGACGAAAGGAAACCGGCCCGAATATGAAGGAGCTGCTCGCTCTCATTTCCCGCGAGCTTGCCGTCCCCGCTCCCCGGGGAGCGCTGCCGGTCTCTCTGCTCCACAGCGTCATGCGGACCGGGCTCGGCCGTCTGACTGGCATTCCCGCCGAATCGATGGCGTTCATCACGGAGCGGTCGTTCGATACGAAAGCGACGGAGGCGCTTATCGAACGGGTGGGAGCGAAGCCGCTGGAGGTTACGGGGCTGCTGCCGATGGTCGTGGCCGATCTGGACCACCGGCTTACGCATCCGGGCGCGGCGGACCCTGAGCATTGGACTCGCGAACGCAAAGGAGACCTTGCCGCGCTTGTGCGGGAAGGTCTGGGCGAGCCATGGGTGATCGTGCACGGGCTGCTGAGCGGCGCCGACGACTTCGTACCGCTCGCCGAGCACCTTCATGCCAGCACCGGAAACCCGGTGTGGCTGCTCGACCTGCCGGGCTTCGGCCGTTCGCCCTTGCTGCGGGAGGACCGCCACAGTCTGGAAAGCTACGTAAAAGCGGTAAGCGATGCGATTGCAGACTCCCCCGTTCCGGTCCGGCTGGTCGGGCACTCCTTCGGCGCGCGAATTGCCGCCGAAACGGCCAAGGAGGCCGCAGGGGCGAAGATCGAAACACTGACGCTGCTTCAGCCCGTTCTGCACCGCCCGAAGGCCAGAGCATGGCGCCGCGCGCTCAGCGGTCCCCGCGGAACAGCCTCGGCCCTGCTTCGGCTCCTGCCGGCCCAGGCACTGCGGAACGCGATGCTGCGGGAAGGTGTTTTTGCGGCTCCGGAGGAAATTCCGGACGGCTACGTCGAAACGATCGTCCGCAGCTTGACTTCCCCGCGCATCGCCGCGGCGAATGCGGATATGCTGCATACGCTGTACCGGAAGCTGTCTGCGGAGCCGTGGACGCCTGCCCTTTCGACCTTGCCCGATACGACGGTCGTTTGGGGGACCAAGGATCGCACCTATGCTTTGCCCGAAGCGTACCGGGACCGATCAGGCACGCAGCTCGTTCCGTACGGCCATCAGTTTCCGGTTTCGCACCCGGCCGTTACTGCGAAACTACTGGCGGAGCAGGCCTGAGCGGGACGGCGGGCGGTTGCAAAGCGCGCATCCCGCCAAAAATTCTAGAAGCCTTCCCGCTTCGCGGCGAGAAACGGGTTGCGCCATTCCATCAGCATCGCGTAATTCAAGGATTCTTCATCTTCCAAATAATCGGAAACCAACTTCACGGGCGTTCGGCCGCACCGCAGCAGAAACGTCAGCACCGGATCTTTCCGCTCCCCTTCCAGTACGCTGCACACGTAGTCTTCGGCGGTCATTTCGTCGGCTACCCGGTGATACCCGGGCAGCCGGCCGCCGCCGAGCAGCCGCTCCAGCTTCAGCTCGACGACCACCTCGTACATGGAAAGCATCATCCATTTGCCGAGGCCGAGCTTCCGGTAAGCCGGACGCGCGCATATGTCCACGATATACAGCGTGTTGCCGGCCGGGTTATGGTTGCGGATATACCCTCTGTCAGTAATCTCCTCCCACGTATGATCGGCATGCGCGGGATCGAAATCGACCCGCAGCCCCGTCACAGACGCTGCCAGCTCGCCGCCGATCTCCACGCAGAGCGCGCCCTGGGGAAACCGTTCGATGTGATTCCTGAGCTGCTCCTCGTTCCACCACAGCTCCGAAGGAAACGGCGGCGGGAAGCTTTCCTGCTGAATCCGAATCAAGCCGTCGAAGTCCCGTTCGGTATAAGAGCGAATCGTCGCCTTAACGGGACGGTCTCCGTCGAATACGTACATGTCTTTCCGGTACGAGCCCACAGCCGTTCCTCCCTTATTTCCAATCCGGATACAGATCGGTGCGCCGGTCTCTCCAGGTCGTAACGGAGCCCTTTTCCCGCACCTCGTACAGCAGCGCAAGGTCCAAATCTCCGGTAATGATCATATCGTCGTTGATCTCTCCTGCCGTCATCAAGCCGCCCGGCGGGAACGGCACATCGTTCGGCGTAATGATCGCAGCCTGCCCGAAATTGCCCCGCATAAAATCAACCGTCGGCAAAGAACCGACCGTACCGGTCGCTACGACATAAATTTGATTCTCGATCGTTCGGGCATGGCACGTATACCGTACCCGGTGGAAAGCGTGCCGATCATCCGTGCACGACGGGCAGAAAATAACGTCCGCTCCGCGCGCCCGGGCCATCCGGACAATCTCCGGAAACTCCATATCATAGCAAATGAGGATGGCGATCCGTCCTTTATCCGTGTCGAACACCTGCAGCGAATCGCCTGCCGCCATATTCCATCCTTTTACTTCCCACGGGGTAATATGCAGCTTGCGCTGTTCGGCCACCCGCCCGTCCGGATAGAACAAAAACGCCGTATTGTACAACCGGCCGTTTTCTTCAATGATGTGCGTTCCTCCGATCAGATGCATGCCCGTTTCGCGGGCCAAGCCTTGGAACAGCTCCTTATACTGCCGCGTAAATTGCGGCAGCTCGCCGATCTTGAGCGCTTCGCCGCTCCCGTCCCCCCGGCCTATGGACATAAGCTGGGTCGTGAACAGCTCCGGAAACAGCACGAAGTCCGATTCAAACTCCTCCGCCGTCCTCACATAACTCGTCACCTGGGCGGCAAATTGATCAAAGCTGCCGATCGTATGCAAATGGTATTGTACCGCCGAAACTCTTAGCTTCATCTAAGTCATCCTCCCGTTCCCTGTTTCGTCCGGTTCGCTGGTCCCCTCCGGCAATCGTTCCTCCGACTGCTCTTCAATCGGATCGAAAAATAAAATATGCGGCTTTTTCAAGCACCAGGTCGTCATGCACCGCAGGTTCTCCACGTTCACCGTCTTGAGCGGCTCCACCTGCAAAGCATGATGCTTTTCCGCCGTACGCCCCAGAAGCCCGGAATCGGCCAGAAACCGCTCGCTGCCGTCCGGCAGCACATACCGGCCGCCGCCAAGCGGACGCAGGCGGTCCTCCAGACCTTCGCCCGAAGCGAGACGCGCGAACAAAAGGCCTCCCGGCTTCAGCACCCTCCAAAGCTCCGATACCATCTGCTGAAAATGCGTTTCGCTTTCGGCAAAATGAAGCACCGCACAAGAGATAACGACGTCAAACGTATCGTTGGCGAAGCTCATTTTCTCCACCGGCTCCATGCGGAAGCGCTCCTCCCGCGGAATACCGTCCCTATCCGGCGCAAGCTCGCGAGCCAAAGCGCGGACCGCTTCCACCGCTTCGGCCGACCGGTCCACGGCCCACAGGTCATAGCCTTCCCGCAGAAAGTGGACCAGATTGCGCCCATTCCCGCAGCCTGCATCGAGCACCCGCATCCCGGGAGCAATTCTCCCTTTCAACAACTGGTCGAACAAATAAATATCGATATTTCCGAACTGCTCCCGCACGTTCATGCTTTGCGCTTCACTCGCTTCCAAATGGTGGCGTTTGTCCGCTCATTATATCACAATCTCACACCGGACTGCATCCGGTAGTGCGGATGGACGATCCGCTACGGCATATTCCGGTAAACAAAAGGAACCGGAACGTTACCGTTCCGGCCCAAGAAAAAAACGAATTAACCGGCGATTTTGTCCGCAACATACTGCACATCCGTGCCGTCGATCATGCCGTCATTGTTCAAATCGTACAGACTGTCGTACCCCGGCTGTCCGACACGCGTGCCGCTGTGCTGCGAGATCAGCACGAGATCGCTCAGTCCGATCCGGCCGTCCTGATCGAAGTCTACCGAACCAACCCGTACGGTCAGGGTGACGGGCCTGGGTAGCGTCCGAATCTCCCCTCGGCTGTTGGCAAGCTGCGAATCCGGCTGCAGCGTGAAGGTGCCGCTGCCCTGCTGGAGCACGGTGAACCGCAAGACAGCAAGACTTACGTTCCCGCTCCGCCCCGGCGTTTGCCCGAGTAAAGAACCGCTCACGTGTACCCGGTCCGGCACAGGCGCGCTGTAGCCTCTCACGGCGGTGGTTCCCTCTGTGCCGAATTCCGGGTGCAGCGAAGCTTGCAGCAGCTTGAATTTGGCCGGATCGTACTCTAGCTTCGCCAGAAAAGCGTACACGTCCTCCGCCCCATCCGCCCGCATTTGCAGTTCAAGCACGGAGCCGACGTTCAAGAAGCCCGGCCGGGCCTGCAAACGAACAGCCTCCTTCGTTCCTTGAGCCGCATTCGTTTTCACCGTTGTCGCCGGATTATTTTGGCTGACGTTGCCTGCCGCATCCACAGCTTCGACGGTAAACGTATACGTCGTATCCGGCTGCAACCCCGCTACGTCATAGGAATAGACGCTGCCGTAAACCGAGCCCGCGACGCTGCCGTCCCGGTAAATGCGGTATCCCGTCGCCCCTTGCGCCAGCGTCCAATTCAAGGTCAGCGACGACGACGTCACGTTCGACGCGCTTAGCGTGCTGCCCTCGGGCCAGACCGGCCCGCTCGGCGCAGCCGCTACGGTGAAGCTGGTTTTCAAGATGGCCAGGTTTCCAATTTTATCCCATGCCCGGATATCCAAATCATGCTTTCCGATAGACAAGCCGTGTGCCGGTGCCGATACCGTCACAACCTTTTCTCCTTCGTACGATTTGCTAAACAGCGATACGCTGGCGTCAAGCACCACGTTGATTCGCTCAATCCCTCTTCCTTTATCGCTAGCGACGAACGATATAACAGGATCCGGGGTATTTACCACCGCATTTTTTGCCGGCTGCAGGCTGCTAATCGCCGGCCCATCATTATCTCTGAACTCGGTCCTGACGGTAAGCTGCGGCCCGTTATCCGTCTCGGGCCCGCCCTCGTTGTATGCTTCCACCCTGTAGGTATAGAGAGTGTTCTCATCAAGACGCTCGGCATAATATGGACGATTGCCCGGCGTTCGTCCCCAACTCCTCCCGTTACGGTATATGGCATAATATTGGGCGTTCTCGGCCGGCGTCCAAGTCAATGTGTATGCGCCACCTACGTGTTCCTTGAGCTCCAGCCGACTGCCGGCCGGCCAAACCGGAACAGGGACGGAAGCCTTGTCATTAGTCGATTTCAATGAATTTGACGATTCGAGTTCTTCCGCCGATACGAGGGAAGCGAAAGCAATAAAAAAGATTACTAACAGTGCGCCGATCGACAGCCTTTTCATAAAATCCACCTCTCAAGTATTGGATTTTCCGCCCGAACCAAGAAGTGCATTTCAAGTTGTGCTAGCAGTTCGATTATTGAAATCAACCAAGGCATACCGGTAGCCGCCAAAAGTTTCATCCCGCCACTTTGTCCGCAACATACTGCACATCTGTGCTGTCGATGACTCCATCATTGTTCAAATCGTACAAGCTGTCATACCCCGGCTGACCTACACGCGCTCCGCTCCGCTTCGAGATGAGCACGAGATCGCTGAGCCCGATCCGGCCGTCCTGATCAAAATCTGCCGATCCGACCCGTACGGTCAAGGTGACGGGCCCGGGCAGCGTCCGAATCGCCCCTTGGCTGTTTGCAAGCTGCGAATCCGGCTGCAGCGTGAAGGTGCCGCTGCCCTGCTGAAGCACGGTGAACCGCAAGGCCGCAAGACCTATGTCTCCGCTCCGTCCCGGCGTTTGTCCGAGTAAAGATCCGCTCACGTGTACCCGGTCCGGCGCAGGCACGCTATAGCCTCTCACGGCGGTGGTTCCCTCCGTGCCGAATTCCGGGTGCAGCGAAGCCTGCAGCAGCTTGAATTTGGCGGGATCGTACTGCAGCTTCGCCAGAAAAGCGTATACGTCCTCCGCCCCATCCGCTCGCATTTGCAGTTCAAGCACGGAGCCGACGTTCAAGAAGCCCGGCCGGGCCTGCAAACGAACAGCCTCCGCCGTTCCTTGAGCCGCTTTCGTTTTCACCGTTGTCGCCGGGTTATTCTGACTGACATGGCCTGCCGCATCCACAGCTTCGACGGAAAATGAATACGTCGTATCCGGCTGCAGCCCCACTACGTTATAGGAATAGACGCTGCCGTAAACCGTTCCCGCGACACTGCCGTCCCGGTAAATCCGGTACCCCGTCGCTCCTTGCGCCAGGGTCCAGTTCAAGGTCAGCGACGAGGACGTCACGTTCGACGCGGTTAGCGTGGTGCCCTCAGGCCACACCGGCCCGCCAGGCGCAGCCGCTACGGTGAACTTAGTGATCGATACCTCTCTGTTATCCGCGTCATCCTTCGCAACAATGATCAATTTGTACTTGCCCGGCGTTAACCCGTTTGCTGGCGCAGTCACCATACCCGTCGCTTCGTCGTAGGTGTGTTCCAGCCAATCTTGAACTAATTTTTCATTTTCTATAATCACCGAGATGTCCTTCACTTTGCCTTGACTGTCGGTAATCTTAGCTGAAATGACGGGATTAGCGGTGGTTATGACCTCGTTGTCCCCCGGATCATGTTCGCTTACAACCGGCGGCGTTCGATCCTCGATCGGAGTTCTCACGGTAAGTGTAGGGCCGTTGTTCGTCTCTTTCATATCCTTGTTGAGGGCCTCCACTTTAAAGGTATACTCTGTGTCGTCCTCCAACTTATAATGAAAAAACGAGTATAAAGTCTGACTCCCCTTATTTTGGGAGATCTTTTCGTTGTTCGCATATATCGCGTAGTATTCCGCACCGACTGCCGGCGTCCAAGATAACTGGTAGTTGTCTTTGTAGAGCCGCTTGAACTCCAGGCGACTGCCTTCGGGCCAATAGGCCAACGGAATTTCCGGAGCCGGACCTTCTTTTAACGAAGTCTCACTTAGGATACCGGAGCCGTTTACCGCGAATACCTCATATTTATATTTCTGACCGGGGGACAGCAGCGTATCGGTGAAGCTTTCGGTGTCACTGTATGACCTCACAGGCGTCAGCAATTCTCCATTACGATACAGCAGGTAATAAACTCCCGCCCGAGGCCACGTCAATTTAACTTTGCCTTCCCCGTCAGGTGTAACTTTCAGAACGCTATAAGCAGGCCACACAGGAGCATCCGCTGGAGCCTCGAAGGGCGCCTCCGCCAAAGGAACATAATTCACCTGTACATCGCTGCCCAGTTTAAGCTTCGAAGCGACCTCCTGCTCGTCGGTCGTTCCCCAATAATTGTTTTGAAGAGGTATACTGTCCCAGCCATTATAACTGTTAATTACGCCGTTCAACCCGTTGCGCAGAATATTGCTTTCAGTCACGGGAATCGGTCCATCAAAGCCAACTGCGTTATCGGATAGTTCTCCACGCTTGAAACGGACCGTATTTTCTTGATCCCCTGTCGTACTGAGCAGGCCGATTTGATTGCCGCTGACTTTGGTATCATATAGATATATCGAAATCGTTCCGAACATGCCGTTAAAAACGCGGTCGACATAAGCGCCGTACGCATTCCCTGTAACCGTAGAATCGTATATGGCTCCCGAGCCTTTAAGTCCATACGAATGATTTCCTTCGATTCGGCTTTTGGCGACTAAATTATCCATATCCTTCCGCGCCTCGGAGTCCCCGAGGTCCGTCACCCCTCCTCCGTTGTTGCGGATGAGGCTGTCGTAGACAAATACCCGGCTGCCTCGAATCGCCGTGCCGTTATTTTCAAATACCGAAGAAGCTATGTTGAAGACCTTGATATCTCCGTAGAGTGCAGTTTGATTGTTTGCGAACCTGACATGATCGATAATCACCGGGTTCTTGTTCACGATGGGGTAGGTTCCGGCATCAATAGCCGAAGTGGCGCCGGTAAATTCGGCATGCTTGATTCTGACGGTATTCATATCGATATATTCCAAATCCAGGCCCTTCCAGCTTGGAACGGACTGCGCGGTTTCCGGGCCGAATAAGACCGGTTCGCTTTGCGTACCGTTCACGAGCAAGTTTCCACCTACCCGGAGTCCCGTTTCGTTACGGAACTTAATGACAACGCCCGGTTCGATCGATAGTGTAATATTTTGGTATATGTCAACAGTTGTTGTCACGATGTAGGGACTGCCGGCTTTGGTCCATACCGTATCTTGAGTGATATCGCTTGATATTTGCGTGCCGGTCCCGGATGAAGCTTGAGGCGGCTGCAGTTCTTCCGCCGATCCGGGGGAAGCAAAAGCAATAAATGCGAGGAATAACAAGAACAACGCGATGATCGATAGCTTTTTCATGAAGATCCTCCTCTTGGTATTGGATTTTCCGCCTGAACCAAGATGTGCGAATCAAGCTAACTCTGGCACCAGTAAACGATAAAAGTCCCCCGCCCCCCTTCACTTCACTGTTTCCTCAAATAATATCATCCATTTCTTCCAGAAATAAATAGAAATTAGCTAAAGAATTCTAAATATTTCAACAAAAGCCTCCGTAAAAAATAAGAGCACTCCGCCCCCGGCGAAAATGCTCTTCGTTATACGCAATCTATGTCGCAGTGAGACCGCTCGCCGACCTACCCGTGCTCCAGCCAGCTCAGCTCCTCCCGCGTTAAGCGGATGTCCGCCCCTTGCCGGCACGACTCCAGCTCCTCCGACGTCTGCGCCCCGATCAATGCGCAGGCGGGGAACGGCTGGTTCAGCACATAAGCAAGCGCGATCTGAATCGGGCTGGCGCCTTTTTGCTTGCCCAGCATCTCCGCCCGCCGCAGCCGGGCCCAGTTGTCGTCGCTGTAGAACACCCGTACCAAATCGGCGTTATCCGTCACCTCGGGCGAATAGCGTCCGGTGAAAAAGCCCCGGGCCTGCGACGACCAGGACAGCAGCGGGAACCGGTTCCGCTCGTGCCATGCGCAATCGTCGGCGTAAGCCGTTACGCAGCCGGCCCAGAACGGCTCTTTCGCTTTGGCCAGACTTAAATTCGGGCTGCTGAACGAGAACCCGGTTAAGCCGTTCGCCGCCGCATAGTCGTTCGCCTCCTGCAGCCGCTGCACGGACCAGTTGGAGGCGCCGATCGCCTTGATGCGGCCTGCCGCGATATGCCCGTTTAAGGCCTCGATGATCACGCCGACCGGTACCGACGGATCGTCCCGGTGCAGCGCGTACAAATCGACATAATCGGTGCCGAGCCGCTCCAGGCTTTCGCTCAAATCGCTCGCGATCGCTTCGGGCGTCACACGCGGACCGCTGCTGTCGTGATGAGCCCCTTTGGTCAGGAGTACGACATCGGACCGGTTCCCCCGGTCCTTCATCCATTGGCCGATCGTACGCTCGCTGTTCCCGCCGCCGTAGACATGAGCGGTATCGATCGTATTGCCTCCAATCCCAAAGAACGCGTCGAGCACGCCGCTGACCTTGTCGTAGATGTCCATGCTGAAATAATCCGAGCCTTGAATCAGGCACGATACCGGTTTTTCCAAGCCTTCGATGCGAATCGTTCTCACGTCTCGTTCCTCCCCAGAATTATAAATTCAGCTCTACGCGGCGGCGTTCCCGGGCCGATGTGAGACAAGCGTCGACGGCACGCATGTTGTTCACCGCGTCCGACGGTCCGAACGGCATCGGCTCGCCGTGCAGGACGTTCCGGCCGAACGCATCGGCTTGAAGCGTATATTGGTTCACGTAAGGAACCTCTACTTCGCGCTTTTCCCCTCCGGCAACAACATAAAAATGATCCTGCTCGTTTTCATGGACAACGTACGCGGACGGGACCTCGATCCGGCCCTCCGTTCCGAGGATCTCCAGCGTATTGCGTCCGGCCGCCCACATCCCGCAATCGAAGGTAAGTGCAACGCCCCCGGTAAATTCGAGCAGTCCCGAAGCCATCATATCGACGTGATCGTGCTCCGGCGAGAAGAAAGCATGCACCGCCGCCGCTTCCGGCTCCCGCTCCAGAATGAACCGCGCCGCGCTGATCGGATATACGCCGACGTCGTAGATCGATCCGCCGCCCATCCACTGCTTGAAGCGCACGTTATCCGCATCCTTCGCATTGTTGAAGGTGAAGGCGCCGTGAATGGCGCGGATCTCGCCGATCTCCCCGCTCCGGATCACCGCTTTTATTGCCGCATAGCGCGGATGATAGCGGTACATGAACGCTTCGGCGAACGCCACGCCCGCCCGGCGGCAAGCTTCCGCCATCTCTTCGGCTTCTGCCGCATCGATCGCGGCCGGCTTCTCGCACAGCACGTGCTTGCCCGCCTCCGCGGCACGGATCGTCCATTCCTTGTGCAGGTGGTTCGGCAGCGGAATATAAACGGCATCAATCTCGGAGTCGGCGAGCAGCTCCTCATAGCTTCCGTATGCTTTTGGGATATTCAGCCGTTCCGCCGTTTCCCTCGCTTTGTCCAGCCCACGGCTGGCAATAGCCGCTACGGTGCCGGTAACCGATTGTTGAATCCCCGGGATGACCGAGCGTACGGCGATACCCGCGCAGCCGATGACTCCCCAACGAACCTTGCTTTCCCTCATTCCCTCATCGCTCCTTCAGCTTTGTATGGATGAATATGCTAAGATATTGTCATTATATTGAACCTGGAATAAAATGAAAATAACATCTTATTGCATTCGAATAAAACAATATTGTCATCCGAAAGGAGAAGTAGAAATGCGGCGCCAAAGCTTTCTGCCGACGCTGACCGAGCACGAATATTTGCTGCTGCCCGAATCGGTCGGCTGGTACAAGGACCCTGAGCATGAGGTGATGCGCAAAGCGGGGGCTCTCAACAATTTCAGCATCCATCTGATCGTGGACGGCAAAGGCTACCTGGAAACCGACGGACAGCGGCATACGCTGCACCGGGGAGACGCCTTTCTCTACTTCCCTTTGCAATCGCAAAGGTATTACAGCAGCCAGGACGAACCTTGGGAAGTGCGTTGGGTGCATTTTTACGGAAAAACGCTGAAGGAGTTTTTGCTGGAACGGGGCATCGGGCCGAAGCCCTTGTGGAAAATACCTCAGTGGAAGCCGCTCGAACAGGCTTTGGCGGATTTGCTGGAGGAGTTGGAGCAGAACGGATTTTGGCAGCTGACCCGCATCTCGACGCTGACTTACGCGATCCTGGCGGAATTCGTTACGCAAGCGGTTCCTTGGTCTGAAGCCCGAAGCCCCGAGGCCGACAACCGGATCTCGGAGCTCTTGCCCGACATGCAGCGCGATGCCTGCCTGCCGTTCGATTTGCAGTATTGGGCAGACCGGGCCGGCGTCAGCAGCTATTATTTTTGCCGCCTGTTCAAGAAAGCGACTCATCTGACACCGATGACCTTTATTACGCTGTGCCGGCTGCAGAACAGCAAGCAGTGGCTGCTGGAGCAGCCGCAGCTGACGGTGAAGGAAATCGCCGAGCGTGCCGGCTATCCGAGCGTCAGCTACTATAACAAGCGGTTTCTGGAGCAGGAAGGCATGACGCCGACCGAGTACCGGCAGCTTTATTTGCGCCGTTAGCTCCGGCGTCCAGCGATTAGCTCCCCGGCTGATAGCTTTCGCTCCGGTTGCGTCCCTCTTGCTTGGCCCGGTACAGCGCCTTGTCCGCCATCCCGACCAATTCGAGCGGCGAGAGCCCCGCATACGGAATGGACGAAGCGGCGCCGACGCTGACCGTGACATACTCGGAAACCGACGATCCGATATGCCGGATACGAAGCGTTTCCACTTCCCGGCGGATGCTCTCCGCCACGCTCGCGGCCTGCAGCCTTCCGCATGCCGTCAGGACGACCACAAACTCCTCGCCGCCATAGCGGGCAGCGAGTCCGTCCATGCTGCCGACGACCCGCTGCAGAGCGCCTGCAACCTGTTTCAGACAAGCGTCTCCGCCTTGATGACCGTAGGTATCGTTATACGCTTTGAAGCAATCGATATCGAGCATAATAACGGATAGCGAATGCGAATACATCGCCGCTTTCGCCCATGCCGCATCGAGAAATTCGTCGAACGCCCGCCGGTTGGCCACCCCCGTCAGCCCGTCGCGGCGCGACAGCTGCTCCAGCATGCGGTTGGCCTGCATCATGGTCTCTTCAGCCCGCTTCGACTCCGTCCTGTCGACGATCATCGCCAAATAGCCAAGCAATCGGTCCTCCTGCTCCCTAACTTCACTGAGCATCAAGTGTATGTGAAACCGGTCTCCGTCACGCCGGACGAAGGTCCACTCCTGTTCATGGCCCTTTCCTTCGGACAAGCCCGCCACGAACACCTCCAGATCTTTTACCGGTCGTCCTAGCTGACGCTGAAGCTCTTCTTTTCTCAGCGCAAACTCCGCCGGGTCCACCATCGTTCCGGGAATCTGCCGTCCGATGGCTTCGTCGGCGCGAATTCCGAACATTCGTTCCGCCCCCGGATTGAACACTTTAGCGATGCCTGCCGGGTCCGTGAAAATAATCGCAACCCCTGTCGCCGAGCGGAAAATCGCCTCCTGCAGCGTATACGACCGCCGGTAGTTGGCTTCGCTTTCCTCCAATTGATAGACGAGACGGTTGGCATCGGACAAATAGCGAATCAGGTACGCGACGAACAGACCGCCGGACAAAATAATAGCGACAAAATAAAGATTCACCTTCCAGCTCTGCCATCCCAGCAGAAAAAACAAGCTTGAGGTGATGATCCCGATGCCCGCCGCGATGGAAAGCAGCCATTTTTTCCAATAATCCGTCACACGCGCGGCAATGATGCCGCTGATCAAGCCCAGAAGCATAGCGGTCGTGGCCGCCGTTAGCGAGGATTGGTTCACTCCGAACATCGCAATCCGGCCGGCGGCGATGATCAAGCCCGTCACCGCCGAAGCGTAAATTCCACCGAAATGCGCTGCCGCGATAATGGCGATCTGCCGAAAATCAAGAATGGTCGACCCGTCGATCCTGACGCTGAAGAACATCAGCAAAATGCCGAACAGCCCGTGCACCCCTCCGATAACGAGACGCAGTTTTACAGGCATCAACGGCTTCCGTTCGTAGTTGCGCAGGAGGCGGCTTGACAAAAACATAAATGCAGTTAATAATGCCAAATTAGCGGTAAATAATTGGAACATGGACCGCACCCCCTCTATCTCTCTGTGCTGTCGATCATATCAGACACGTATTAAAAAAGTGTTAGGACTTTCGTACTATTGTGTTAAATAAACGTACCGCGTGGAAAGGAGTCTGGCATGAAATCACTCGTATTGGCGGAAAAGCCGAGCGTCGCCAAGGAAATTGCGCGCGTCCTGGGCTGCCAGCAGAAACATAAGCATTATATGGAAGGTCCCGGTTATGTGGTGACTTGGGCATTGGGGCATTTGGTCACACTGGCCGAACCCGAGGAATACGATCCAAAATACAAAAACTGGAATTTGGACGATTTGCCTTTGCTGCCCTCACGGATGAAGCTGAAAATCATCCGCGAAACGACGCCGCAATTTAAGGCGATCGCGCAGCTTGCGAAGCGCGGCGATCTGGAGCAGCTCATCATTGCAACCGACGCCGGACGCGAGGGCGAGCTCGTGGCCCGCTGGATTATGGAAATGATTCATTGGAAAAAGCCGTTCAAGCGGCTCTGGATTTCTTCGCAAACGGACAAAGCGATCAGGGACGGCTTCGCCTCGCTGAAGCCGGGGCAAGCGTACGACCCCCTTTACCGTTCCGCCGTTTGCCGGGCGGAAGCGGATTGGCTGATCGGTCTTAACATTACGCGCGCCTTGACCTGCAAGCATAACGCCCAGCTGGCGGCCGGTCGCGTGCAGACGCCGACGCTTGCGGCGATGATGGACCGCGAGCGCGAGATCAAATCGTTTCAAGCAAAGGATTACTGGATGCTGCGGGCCCAGTTCGGCTCGTTTCAGGCCGTATGGCGGAGCCAGTCGCATCCGGACGGACGCCTGTTCGATAAAGCCGCGGCCGACGCGCTGCTCGAACGCTTGAATAAGGTGCGCTCGGCCAAGGTTGCGCAGCTTAAAGTCACGGAGAAGAGCGAGCCCCATCCGCTCGCCTACGACTTGACCGAGCTGCAGCGCGATGCCAACAAGCGGCTCGGCTTTACTGCGAAGCAAACGTCGAACGTGCTCCAACGGCTGTATGAGCAGCACAAGCTCGTCACGTATCCGCGCACCGATTCGCGGTACTTGTCCTCGGACATGGTCTCCACGCTTCCCGACCGGCTCAAGGCCTTGAACGTCCAGCCTTACGCGGCTTGGATCAAGCCGCTGCTTGCGAAGCCGCTCCCGGTGTCCAAGCGCGTCGTCGACGACAGCAAAGTGTCGGATCACCATGCAATCATTCCGACAGACGAACGCCCGCAACTGCACAATCTGACGGCCGACGAGCGCAAGCTGTACGACCTGATCGTGCGCCGTTTCATCGCGTTGTTCTCTCCGGCGTTCCGCTATGACGAGACGTCGGTGACGCTGGAGGTCGGAGGAGAGTCTTTCCACGCCAAAGGGCGTATCGTCAAAGATGCAGGCTGGAGAGCGCTGTATGAAGCGGGCGCATCGACCGGCACAGACGAGGACGACGATGCGGCCGAAGACGAACCGGCGTCCCGGCAAACGCTGCCCCCGCTTCAGCCCGGGATGGAGCTGAAGGAGTTCCGGATCAGCCAGCACAAGCAGACGACCAAGCCGCCGGGCCGCTACACGGAAGCGGCGCTGCTAGCGGTCATGGAAAAGCATAACCTCGGCACGCCGGCAACCCGCGCCGATATTATCGAGAAGCTGCTGCAAACCGATACGATCGAGCGCCGCATGAATACGCTCCAGCCGACCGGCAAAGGCGCCCAGTTGATCGAGCTCGTCGTGCCCGAGCTTCGCACCCCGGAGCTGACAGCCGCTTGGGAGCAGGAGCTGGAGCGCATCTCCAAAGGCAAAGGCGACGCCGGCAAGTTCATGGAAAGCATCCGCAAGCAAACCGAGGCCATTGTCCGGGAGGTCAAGACGAGCGAAGCCGAATACAAGCCGCACAACCTGACCCATTCCCGCTGCCCGGAGTGCGGCAAGCCGCTGCAGGAGATCAAGAGCAAGCGGGGCAAACTGCTCGTTTGCAGCGACCGGGAATGCGCGTATAAACGGGCCGCGGAGCCAATGCTTTCTAACAAGCGCTGTCCGCAGTGTCACAATCGGATGGAGATCCATACCGGCAAAGCGGGCAAATACGCGCAGTGCCGGCCATGCAACGTGATCGAAATGCTCGGCGAATCGGGCGGCGGACGCGCGGCGAAGCGTCAGCAAGCCCAGCTTGCCAAGCAATACAGCGATAACGTTTCGCTCGGGTCCAGCCTGGAAGAAGCGCTGAAGGCCGCGATGGCGAAGCACAAAAAAGATTGAAGCCGCAATTGGCTTCAATCTTTTTTTAGCTCATTTGTTCCACCGTCGGCCGGACTTCCCGTTCATAATACGTCCGCAGCTGCTCTTTTTCCTGCTCCGTGAACTGGTACTCGCAGTCTCTTCCTTCGTCCTGCGGGACGATCTCGACAATGTCGCCCCTGCGCGTACAGACGATGAGCGCTCCCAGTTCAACGATTCCGTCCGGCACCTTGCTGCCCTCCGCCAACTCCAGACTTACCTCCACATCGATCCACTGCTCGCCGCGCGCCTCTACCCGGGAACGAAACCGCTCGAACCGCAGCTCGCGGATGTCCGGATTGCCGTATTCGATCATCTCCCGTTCACCCCTTCTTGCCGGACCGCACCAGATTTTCCAGCGCATGATCGATCACCGAATATTTATAACGAAATCCAAGATCGGTGACGACTTTCGGAAATACTTGCTGACCCTTCAGCAGAAGCTCGGACATTTCGCCGAACAACGCTTTCAGCACGAACGCCGGAACCGGTAACCAATATGGCCGGCGAAGCGCCTTGGCCAGGCTGCGTCCGAACTGGTCGTTCGTCACCGGAATCGGCGCCGTCGCATTAACCGGCCCCTCGATCTCTTCGTGCTCGATGCAGAATTCAATCATCCGGCACAGGTCTTCGATATGAATCCACGACATGATTTGACGGCCGCTGCCGACCCGTCCGCCGATACCGAGCTTAAACGGCAAGCTCATTTTCGGGAAGGCGCCTCCGTCGTTGCCGAGCACAAGTCCGATCCGCAGCAGAACGACGCGCGTATCCGGGATATGCTCCGCTGCCATCTCCCATTGGTCGACAACGCCGGACAAAAAATCTTCCACGCGCAGCTCGCTTTCCTCCGTGAACGACTCGGTCTCCGACGTGCCGTAGATCGCCATGCCGGACGCATTCACCAGCACAGGCTTTTTCTCCAGCTGTTCGATAAGGGCTTGGACGCGATGAACCGCATCCAGACGCGACTCCAGGATCCGCTTCTTGGCCTCCTCCGTCCAGCGCTGGTTGATCGTTTCCCCGGCCAAATTGACGATTGCGTCGACACCCTCCAGCGGCTTAATATTATTTTCCAGTTCGTCCCAAGTCATATGACGGATCAACGGATGATCCGAACGTCGCTTTTTCCGTGAAATGAGGATTACCGTATCTTTTCTTTGTAAAAACAATTGGGTCAAATGTTTGCCGACAAAGCCGGTTCCCCCTGCAATAGCGACCTTCATGAATGCTCCTCCGCTTACAAATGATATCTTTTTGACATTCATTATATCGGAAATCGCTTCGCGAAGCCATGCTGCGCCGAAAATCTTTACTTCCCTTGCCGCAGCCGGTGCGGCAAGCGCTGGCAGCAAGCTTCTTCTAATGGCGGATACTGGGATTTATGGTTGCTTCCACACCTGCGAAAAAGTACAATAATATGAAACAAAGCAGTTTATCGGAGGGCATTCCATTGGCTTGGAACGTAAATGAAAAGTCGCTTGAGCCGATCGGCGAAAACGGCTTCACGATTCTTTACCGCGGCGAAGAGCTTCCTTCCGGCGAGAAAAGGCTCGTGAAAGTATTAAAAGACGAATATTCCCAGCCTTCGCAACCCGACTGGCTGCATCAAGAATATAAAATTGGCAAAACCATTCCATTGGAAGACATCCTCGTTCCGTGCGGGATGTCCTCGGTCGGCGGCGCTTCCGCGCTTGTCATGGAGTACACGGACGGTCACCCTCTTTCTTCCCTGCTGACTCCGCAGCCTATGGAGCTCGGCCTTTTTTTACAGTGGGCCATCGCGACGTCGGAACTGATCCGAAAGCTGCACCACTTGAAATTCGTCCACCTGGCGCTTTCGGCGTCTGCATTTTTTGTCGAATCCGATAGAAAAAAGATGAAACTTACCGATTTATATCGCGTAATGCCGGTAGCCGCGCTGCCGGACACCACCGCGGAACCGACTGTTTACGAAGCGGAAAGGCTGCTTTACTCGGCGCCGGAGCAGACCGGACGGATGAACCGGCGAACGGATACCCGGACGGATCTGTATGCGCTAGGCGTTTTGTTTTACCGGATGCTCACCGGAGTCTATCCGTTCGACAGCGAGGATACCTGCGAGCTTGTGCATCAGCATATGGCGAAGCAGCCCGTCCCGCCCGGCGAGCGGTCGTATAAGGTGCCGCAGCCCGTTTCCGGCATTGTCATGAGATGTTTGGCGAAGCAGCCTGAAGACCGGTATCAGAGCGCATTTGCGCTGCGGCGGGATTTGGAAAGCTGCTTGAAGCAGCTTCAGACGGAAGGCTGCATCGATGAATCGGCCGTGGGCGGCGCAGCCTTGTCGGACCAGTTCCACATCTCCGATGCGATCTACGGCCGCGAAGCGGAGCTCCAGCAGCTTCAGGGCGCTTACCGGCGAGCCCAGCTCGGCAGCCTCGAAATCGTGCTCGTCTCCGGCTTGTCCGGGATCGGCAAGTCGTATTTGATCCATGAATTTCAAAAGTCGGTGCAGAGCGGCGGAGGCTTGTTTGTTTCCGGCAAGTTCGACCAATTCAAGCGCGATACGCCGTACCATGCTGTCCGGCAAGCGGGACGGCAGCTGCTGCAGCATTTGCTCGCGCTTCCCGAGGAACGGTTCCAGGGGCTGAAACAGCGGATTCTGGAGGCCGTCGTACCTAACGGACAAATCCTGGTCGAGATGAATCCCGATATCGAGCGGATTCTCGGCAAGCAGCCCCCGCTTTCCAAGCTTCCGCCTGCCGAAACGCATAACCGGTTTATTTTAACCTTGCAAAAATTTTTGTCCGTCTTTATGTCCAAAGCGCAGCCCCTGGTTATCTTCCTGGACGATCTGCAGTGGGCGGACCCCTCTTCCATCCAAATCATCGAGGACATGGTGTTGGGCTCGGGGCTGCAGTACGGATTGTTCGTGGGAGCCTATAGAGACCGGGAATTTATCGAGCATCCCCCACTGGAGGCGTTCCTGGACAAAATGGAGCGCAGCAAAGTGCCGAATAGGATGAGGATCCGGCTCGAACCGCTCGGGGAAGAGCACGTCGAACGCATGCTGGAGGATTCGCTCCGGCCGGTCCGCCAGCCGGTGCATGAATTGGCGAGCCTGATCATGGATAAGACAAAAGGGAATCCTTTTTTTTCCAAGCATTTTTTCCGGACGCTGTACGATCATCAGCTGCTGCGTTTTAATTACGAAGCCTGCTGCTGGGAATGGGACTCCGGCAAAATCGGCGAGCTGCATATTACCGATAACGTCGTGGATTTCATGATTAACCAAATCCGCCGTCTCACCGTGCCTCTGCAGCAAGTATTGATGCACGCCGCCTGCGTCGGTCATCATTTTTATACCGAGACGCTGGCCCATGTGCTGGAGCGGCCTCCGGATACGATCGTCCCCCTGCTGCAAGAAGCGGTTAACGAAGGACTTCTGCTGCAGGCCGGTCTTGCGCGGCAAGCCCCGCCGGAAAAGCTCTCCTTCAAATTCATGCACGACCGGGTCTATCAAGCAGTCTACTCGCTTGTCCCGAAGGAGCGAAAAAAAGAGATCCATCTTCATATCGGAAGGCTGCTGCAAAAGCATTATCAAGGGGAAGCGCAGGAAGAGCGGTTGTTCGAAATGACGAACCAGCTCAATCTCGGCTCGGAACTTATGACGCTCCCCGAGGAAAAGGAGCAATTGGCGCAATTGAATTCGGCGGCGTGCCGAAAAGCGAAGACCAGCTCCGCTTACGACATCGCGCTGCGTTATGCGGCCCAAGGCATCGCATTGCTGGGGGAAGACGGCTGGAGGCGCCAGTACGAGCTGACCTTTTCCCTGCGGCTAGATCAAGCCGGGCTGGAGTACTTGTGCGGTCAGTTCGAAGAAGCGAAGCGTTCATTTCAGACGGTGCTGAAGCATGCGCGTTCGAAGCTGGAAAAAGCGGAAGCCTATAACCTGATGATGGTGCTTTTTACCAACATGGGCGAGCATGAAGAAGCGTTAAGGATCGGCTTGGAAGGATTGAAGCTGTTCGATCTCCCGATCATGCGTAATCCCGGCAAGCTGAGTATCGGCCGGGCGCTGGTGAAGACGCATTTGCTCGTTGGAACCCGGCATCCTCAAGAGCTGCTTGATCTGCCGGTCATGACGGACCCGAACCATAAAGCAGTCATGCGGCTCATGGTGAATTTGACGCCTCCGGCCTATTTTTTAAATTCGGAATTATACGTTTATCTTATGCTCCAAATGTTCAACTACTCGCTTGTCCATGGACATTCGGAAGGCTCGGCCCTCGCGTGCTCGACGTACGGGATCATTCTAAGCTCGCTGCTCGGACGACTGAAGGCCGGCATGGAATACGGTCGGCTTGGGGCTAAGCTTAGTGATACGTTTAACGATTTGTCCATGAAATGCAAAGTATACTTTGCCTACGGCTCCTTTGCGAGCAACGCTAAGGAGCATATCGAAGCAAATGTCCAATATTTGCGCCGGGCTTATCAATTCGGAATAGAATCGGGGGATTTCGTATACGCAGGCTATTCGATCGCGTTCAGCTTTTTTCTCCGGCTGTTTAAAGGCGATCCATTGCCGGACATTCTGAAGGAAACGGACCAGTATCATACGTTCATCCATCAAGCGAAAGACCGGGATACAATCTGGATTTATATCGTGCTTCAGCGGTACATGATGTTTTTGCAGGAAGATATTACGCCTGCCCCGGACGTCGAAGGCGGCTGCACACCCTTCATGGACGCGAACGAAACGAAGCAAATCATAGCTTCGACCAATCAGGCTATCGCCCATACGTATTACGTGCTTCAAGCGCAAACGTATTTGCTGCTGGACCGTCCGGACGAAGCCAAGGCCATTTGCGAGACTGCGGAAGCCGGAATCAAGTCGGTTTTCGGTCTGCCGCACGTGCACCAGCATCACTTTCATTATGCGTTGGCGCTTGCCGGTCTGTACGCCAAGGCGACGGCCAAGGAGCGGAAAGCCTACAAAGCCCGCATCCGCAAAAGCATCCGGTTTCTGGAACGATGGTCGGCATTCTCGCCGGACAATTTTCTGGCGATGAAGCTGTTGGTCGAGGCCGAATGGCATCGGATTTCCGGTAACCCGGTGCTGGCTGTGGAAAAATACGACGAAGCGATTCATCACGCCTCCAAATACGGCTTCGTGCCGATTGAAGCGATGGCCGGTGAATATGCCGCGAAGCATTACATGGAGGCCGGCAACCTCAAGGTGGCCCGCTCTTATTTAATGGAAGCCAGAAGCTTGTACGCAAGGTGGGGCGCCAACCGGAAAGTATCCGCTCTGGGCAACCGTTATCCGTCCTTACTCAGCCGGGTGCAAGCCGGCGAATCGACGATCGACCTCTCCTCCATGATGAAGGCGTCTCAAGCCATCTCGAACGAAGCCGTGTTTCAACACATGCTCGAAAGCATCATGACGATCCTGCTGGAGAACGCCGGTGCGGACAAAGGGCTCCTTGTGCTTGAACGGAACGGCCGGCTGTTCGTCGAAGCGGAAAAGGCGCTCCGCGTCCCGTTCGAGGCGCTCCATTCGGCCTCTTTGGACGATTGCCGCAGCGCGGCCGTCACGGTGATTCAATATGCGGCCCGGACCGGTGAAACGGTGCTTTTGCCCAATGCGGCAGCCTCGGACATCTTCGCCCGGGACGCTTACATTTTGGCGCAGCGGCCCAAAGCGATTCTTTGCGTGCCTATCCTTAAGCAATGCAAGCTGATCGGCGCGCTTTATTTGGAGAACAGCCTCGCCAGCCATGTATTTCAAGAGGATCGTCTCGACACGCTTAAGCTGCTTGCCGCGGAAGTCGCGGTGCTGATCGAGAATTCCAAGCTGTACGATCATCTGGAGTACAAGGATTACAAGCTGCAGCTCATGGAAGAGCGGGAGAAAAACATCCGTCTGCAGCTTGACGAGAAGGAACGATGGGTACAGTCGGCGGAAGCGACGATGCTGAATATACGCAAGGCCCAGCACGAGCTGATCAACAACGTGCAGACCGTTCATGCACTGCTGATGATGAACAAGTTCGATATGGCGAAAGAATATATCTCCGTCTGGTGCAAAGAGCTCGTACAGCAATCGGTCATCGGTTCGGTTGAATTTCCGGTGCTCGGCGTCGTTCTGAACAACCTGTCGCTCATCTGCATCTCGGAGAAAATCGACCTGCAGGTCGCCGGCAAGCTTGACTGCACGTTCGAAGAGTTGACGCTGCCCATCAGCTATTTTTCCAGCATCATGCACAATCTGTTGAAGAATGCCGTGGAAGCCATTCCGGCAGACGACTTGCTGCGCACCGTCCGCCTGAAGATTGAAGAATCCGAAGACCGTTACACGGTTTCCGTATTTAATTCCGGCTCCTATGTCAAGGAAGAGGAGCGGCTAAAAATATTCGAGAAAGGCTTCTCCACCAAATCCGACGTCACGAATTCCGGTCTCGGACTGCATATCGTGCAAAATTATCTGCAGCATTACGGCGGATGCGTCGAGTGCCATTCCGATCCGGGATCGGGAACAACGTTTACCGTGCACTTGCGCAAAAAAGGACCGGCAACGGGCCAAGCCGCGGGCGCTGCGGCTGCCGGATTGAATTAGCGCCCTCGGCGGTTTCTTGAACGTCCTCCCAGGCGCACAAAAGCCCGCCTGTCTCCAGCGATGAATTTCATCCACTGAAGACGGCGGGCTTTCGGCGGTATCCATTGTCAGACCGCCGGGCTGTGCTTGAGCGACGATTCGGCGAAACAGCGCTCGATGAACCGAAGCGCCTCCGGCAAATGCCCTCCGAAATAGTCCCAAGTATGATCCCCTTCGAATTCCATATACTCGTGCGGGTAACCAATCTGCTCCAGCAGCGCCTGATAGGCGGAGTTGAGCGGGAATAACGAGTCCGAGGTGCCGCAGTTGAAATGCAGCGCGGGCCGGGCTTCTTCCTTCACCCTCCGTGCAGCCAGCACGTGCAAATCCAGCTCTTGCGCATAAGGCCCGTGTACAGGTCCGATCATCCGGCACACATCCGTGCGAAGGAACGCTTCGGTCATGAGGCTGACCGACATGAGCGCGCCCGCGATACTGGCCGCCGCCCCGAAGAGGTGCGGATTGCGCAGCGCCAGCACGAACGAGCCGTAGCCGCCCATGGACAAGCCGCAGAGAGCTCTGTGGGAAGGAGCTGCCATCGTGCGGAACTCGCGGTCGACCGCAGGAATAAGATCGTAAAGGAAGTAATCCTCGAAGCGTCCCGAGCCGTCAAACCAGTTGACGTAAAAGGTGCCGTGACCGTAGCCTCCGTCGCTGACCATCACGACGATGCTCTCGCGAAGGTCTCCGGAAGCCATGAGCCGTTCGATCGTTTGCTCGGCGTTACCTTTCACGCTCCAGCTCGTTTCGTTCCCGTATAGCCCGTGAAGCAAATAAATAACCGGGTAGCGGGTGTCCTCAGACTCGTTATAGCTCGGGGGAAGATAGACGTAGCATAGCTTGCGCGCAAACAACGCGCCGGAAAAAAACGCAAATGGCGTCACTCCCATTGCGGCCATTCCCCTTTCCTTAGTCTCAGCTGACTGGCCTTAGTTCAAAACGGCAGTCATATGCTCTTCGGTAATCGCCCAATGCGACGTATTCCAGACCGTTTCTTTGTTCTTGATATATAAAATTTGCGGCGAAGCGTGCTTCACTCCCGTATCCTCGGCAATTTGGTTGGACACCGGACGGGACTCGATAACCTTGACCAAAATATATTTCACATCCGGGTTCGGCGTTTTTCCGAGATAGGCCTCGTATTCCTGCAGCGCATTGAAGCTGACCGGACATGCCGTGCTGTGCTTAAGCACAACGATCGGTTGTTCCGTCGTCGCCGCTAAAAGCTGTTCCCATTCTTCATTCGTTGTAATTTCTTTCCACTGTGCCATGTCGCTTCCTCCGTCTCCTGAATCAATTGGTTTTGTCAAAAAAATAATGGTCGGCTTCCACCCGGTCCCCGAGCTGCAGGATGCCGTAGGAATACCGGGGCTGCCGGCGCTTGTCGGTCGGCGATCCGGGATTGAACAGCAGCATGCCTCCGCGCTCTTCCTTGAACGGGATATGCGAGTGGCCGAACAGCACGATGTCCGCCGTCCCCTTTCCTTCCGCGTCGCGGAAAGATTCGTAAGCCGTATCGGGCGTAGAACGACCGCCGTGTCCGTGCACCATCCCGATGCGGTACCCGCCAAGCTCCAAAATCTTGCGCCGGCCGAAGCGTCTTACGATGTCCATGCCGTCGTTGTTGCCGGCGATCCCGTCAACGGGAGCCAGCGCTTCAAACAGATCGCACACGGCCTCATCCACCCAATCCCCCGCGTGCAGAATCAGATCGACTCCCTGCAAGCCTCGAACGAGCGGTTCCGGCAGCGTTCTGGCCCGGCTGAACATATGAGTATCGGATACGATTCCGATGCGCATGGCAGCTCCCGCCCTCCATTTACATTGATTTCTTCATTTTACCATACATCCAAGGAAAAGAAAAAAGCACCGCAAGGGTGCTCTCCCGTATCGAACCCAAAAACCCGTGAACAATAAAAGTCCACGGGTCGTTCGAACGGTCCGTCGGGTTAAGCTTGCGGAGTACCCGCCAAGTCAAGCGCTTGAGACGAAATGTTTTCTTTGAACTTGGACATGCAGTTGCACAAAAAGTCTTTGCGGCAAATCGGGCAAGGCTCCTTAAGCAGCCGGTTAATATGGGTTGGCGTGACGTTGCCTGCCGGGTCACGTTCGTAAATAAGACGGCAAACCGTCCGATCCTTCAGTTGTGCTACGATTTCGAACAATCCGTTTTTCGGATTGTGACTGACGATTTTGGCATCGATGACCTGTGGTTGGTACGCCATCTACAGCACCTCTTTCAACGATATAGTGAGCGGCAAAAAATAATCGTATTATCAATCATATCGTTTTTTAACGGTCGCCGTCAAGCAGATTCCCGAGACCGCCCAAAATGCTGCCTTCCTCCTTGCGCCCGCCGGTCCGCGCCGCGCTCATCACCCGGTCCGCCAACCGGCTGAACGGCAGCGATTGAATCCATACCCGGCCCGGTCCCCGCAGCGTGGCGAAGAAGAGCCCTTCGCCGCCGAAGATCGCCGTCTTGATGCCTTTGACGAATTCGATGTCGTAATCTACATCCTGCGTCATCGCAACCAGACATCCGGTATCCACGCGGATCATTTCGCCCGGACCCAGCACTTTCTCATGAATCGCTCCGCCCGCGTGAACGAACGCCAGACCGTCGCCTTCAATCTTCTGCATAATGAAGCCCTCGCCCCCGAAAAATCCGGCGCCCAGCTTGCGCTGAAACTCGATGCCGACCGAAACGCCCTTCGCGGCGCACAGAAACGCATCCTTTTGGCAGATCAGCTTGCCGTTCAGCTCCATCAGATCCATCGGCAAAATGCGGCCGGGATAAGGAGATGCAAAGCTGACGCATTCCTTGCCCGAGCCCCGGTTCGTAAACGCGGTCATGAACAAGCTCTCGCCCGTGAGCAGCCGCTTGCCAGCGCCGAACAGCTTTCCGACGAAGCCTTTGTTCTGCTCGCTCCCGTCGCCGAAAATCGTTTCCATCTGGATATTCTGGTCCATCATCATCATTGATCCGGCTTCGGCAAAAACGGTTTCTCCCGGGTCCAGCTCGACCTCGACAAACTGCATTTCCGAACCGACAATCCGGTAATCAACTTCATGTGCATTCATGGACTATCTCTCCTTTAGAGGGGTTATACCCGTTGTCAAAATGATGGACTGCTGAAATCCGGCGGGCAGGAGCCGCTGCGCAGGCGTTTCGTCCTTCCGTCCTGCTTGTCCCGATCCGTGACCCGCGGGATACGCCGACGCTCATGCGTATGCCTTCCGGTACGGCCGTGTACTCTATGAACCGTATGGGATGTTATACGCACATCCGGACGCTGCGGTTTCGCGGCCTCAGGCCTTGTCCGTCCCGTACTCGATACGCAGGTGCGAAGCGGCTTCCTTGGCCTGCTGGCGGGCAGCTTCCACCGTCTCCGCCGAGCTCAAAGCAACAGCCATGCGCCGGCCCGGCTTCGTCTCCGGCTTGCCGAACACGCGAACTTGGGAATTCGGGACCGCCAGCGCCTGTTCAAGCCCGCCTATGCGAAAATCCGACGTTTCCCGGTCCGCCTTCAGCGTGTAAGAGGCCGCAGGTGTCAGCAGCCGCACATTCGGGATCGGGAACCCAAGGATCGCCCGCACGTGCAAGGCAAATTCGGACAAATCCTGCGAGGCCATCGTCACCATTCCCGTATCGTGCGGACGAGGGCTCACCTCGCTGAAGTAGACCTTGTCCGGCGCAAGGAACAATTCCACCCCGTAAATGCCGGCGCCGCCAAGCGCTTCGGTGATCGCTCCCGCCACCCGCTGCGCCTCTGCGATTTGAGCGTCGCTCATCGCATGCGGCTGCCACGATTCGATGTAATCGCCGTCCTTTTGAATATGGCCGATCGGGGCGCAATACGTCGTTCCGGAGACGGATCGGACAGTAAGCAAGGTAATTTCCGAATCGAATCGGATGAATTCTTCCACGATGACGCGGGTCTTTTTGGCCCGGCCGCCTTCCATGGCGTAGTTCCAGCAAGCTTCCGCGTCTTCCGGCGTGCGGCAAACGCTCTGCCCTTTGCCCGATGAGCTCATAATCGGCTTGATGACGCACGGCGTCCCGATCGTCGCGACAGCCTCTTGCAGCTCCTCCAGGCTGTCGGCGAACGCGTACTTCGCCGTCGGTAAACCAAGCGTTTCCGCGGCCAGCCTGCGGATGCCTTCCCGGTCCATCGTCAGCCTCGCTGCGGTTGCCGTAGGCACGACACGGTAGCCTTCGCTTTCCAGCTCCACCAAGGTTGGCGTCGCAATCGCTTCGATCTCGGGCACGATAAGATCGGGGCGTTCGTTCTCAATGACTTGGCGCAGCTCCCCGCCGTCCAGCATGTTGACGACATAGGATCGGTGCGCTACCTGCATAGCGGGCGCATTGGCGTAACGGTCGACCGCGATCGTTTCCACGCCAAGACGCTGGGCTTCAAGAATGACCTCCTTGCCCAGCTCGCCTGCTCCCAGCAGCATCATTTTTTTCGCGTTCGTCGATAACGGTGCACCGTACATGGAAGGTTCCCCCTGAATGATGGTATGATTTTCATGAAAGTCCTATCGCTGTTATACTTTACTTTATTCGAATTTTCAACTCTAATCTGCGACGAAAAACGACAAAATTCGTTCGAAGCCAAGAAAAGCCCCGCAGCGTCTGGGACGAACGGAGCTGCTGCCAAAGCAAGCAAAAACGAAACAAAAAACTTACTTTTGTCAAGTAACTTATGCTAAAATGAACATTAAGAAGAGGTGAAAACGATGGCAGAACATCCGCATCATTTATGTCCCAAATTCGAAGCCGCCTTTGAAATTTTAGGCAAGCGCTGGACCGGTCTGATTATCCGGGCATTATTGGGAGGTCCGTGCCGCTTTAAAGATATCTCCGAGATGATTCCCGGAATGAGCGACCGCATGCTTGCCGAACGCTTCAAAGAGCTGGAGGCCGCCGGATTAATCAGCAGGCACGTCTACCCCGAGACGCCGGTCCGGATCGAATACGAATTGACAAGTAAGGGAAAAGCACTGGAACCAGTTATGAATGCCGTTCAAAAGTGGGGAGAAACGTGGGTCGAATGACCCCGTTTCTTGTCATGCCCTCCCATGCTACAATGGAAGAGGCGTTAATCGTGGTGGACAAGCTCGGTCGTCCAGGTGACCGGGGAATAGAACATACGGTGCCCGCACTGCGGGCATTTGATTTTCATGTCCAGCTCGTTCAAGCCGTTCATAAATAACGCAAGCGAAAAGGACGATTCATAGTCGACCGTCCGAAGCCATCTCGTTATGGGACATCACTGCAGCTCGAAGCATTGCAGCAAGCACGAACTTTGTAAGCGCTGCTCATGGAAAGGCGCATCCTTCCAAAAAAGTAACTATCCTTCTTTGGCATGGCCTCCTGTCGACGATTTTATACGGCGGTTTGCCTGGCCGACTGCGGCGGGCGCATGGCAAGCAAAATGAGCTCGTCGAGCTCCATGCTTTTATGTACGACTTCCGGATCGGTCAACAAGCAGCCTTGGCCGGTAACCAAAGCGTTCAACTCTTCGATACAGTTGCGAATTCGGCGTTCCAACTGTGCATGGATCAGCATCGGTATACCTCCTTGGCTTTGTTCGTGTAAACGAACGGCCGTCCGTTTCCGTGCCGGTTTCTTCGCTTCTTCAGGCTCTCTATGTCTTTGATTATGAAGGACTTTCATTAAAAAAGTAGCAGCCGCATATTTGATTTTTATTAGGTTTCTTAACATTTATCTAATACTTCATTTCGTCGAGGTGGCACGTCATGTCTAGAGTATTGCTGGTTGAGGATGATCAAAGTATTGCGGATATGATATCCATTTACTTGAGCGAAGAAAATTATACCGTGTATTGCGCAGCCGACGGCAAGCAGGGCAAAGAATTGTTCAGCCAGCATGAGCCGGATGTCGTTATTCTTGATTTGATGCTTCCCGATACGAACGGCATCGAGCTGTGCAAGCACTTTCGCACCGTCTCCAACGTACCGATCATGATCGTTTCCGCCAAAAGCGAGGTATCCGAACGCGTCAACGCGCTGATGATCGGTGCCGACGATTATTTGTGCAAGCCGTTCAGCATGCGGGAGCTGGCCGCGCGCACGAGTGCGCTTCTGCGCCGCTCCGCCTTAAACCAAACGTTCAAACCTGCGGCCGCGGACCCTGTGCCGACGGAAACGAAGGACATCGTCCTCGACTTGGAAAAGCGGGGCATCTACTTGCACGGTCAAGCGGTGGAAACGACCTATTCCGAATTTGAAATCATGAAAAATTTCTGGCTCCATCCGGGCAAAGTATTTTCAAGAGAAGAGCTGCTGAACAAAATTCGCGGCATTGATTCCTTCGTGACCGAACGTTCGGTAGACGTACACATTACCAATCTTCGCAAAAAAATCGAGGCGGATCCCAAAGAGCCCAAATATATCAAAACCGTATGGGGCGTCGGATATAAATTCGAAATGCCAACGAGGGCCAATTAACCAGGACCAACGGCTGAGCCGTCCTGAAACTTAGCATTTTGATCGACAAAAAAATCCGGCCGGGCACGCAACCTTGTCAAGCGTTGCGACCGGCCGGATTTTGCATCCGGCGAAACCGTTATTTGCGCGTATTGGCATCGTCCGGAAATACGTGCTGAGTCAAAGTGTTGAACTCGTTCACATAATTGCTCATGGTGCCGCGCTCCTGCTCTTCCTTCGCATAGAAGCGGACACGCTGGACGAAATTCGGGTTGGCCGATACGTATACCTGCTGAATATTGGTTGGCGCCATCGACATGACGAGCTTGCGGATTTCATCGGCCTTTCCGGTCGACAGCCCCCCGTTTTCCGTCCACGAATACCGGCTCGGCCCTTTATCCGTTCCTCCGAATATCCCGACCCCGCCTTTAGACGTCACCTGATACCCCAGCATGTCCGGCGACGCCTCGGCTTCGGGGCTATGCCCGTCCAAAACGACTGCCACATAGCCGTTCACTTCCGTCAGCAGCACTTGGGCCTCACGGACACCGGAGACGCCCTTCACCCGCTCGGCGATCTGCGGTGCGAATGCCATCGTTCCCGCCGAGTGCCGGTTCGTCATGTCGAGCTGCTTTCGTCCGCTGTATTCTATCCCTTGCCGGCTCTGCTGCTCGTCTACCCAACGCTGCTTCACTCCAAGCGACCCGTCTTCGTTATTGCGGGAATCGCGGTCATACAGGGCTTGCTGCCGGTAATCCTCCAGCCCGCCGCCGGGCCGGCTGGCCTGCGGCCTGTTCCCGCCGCACGCGCTTTGCAGCAGCAAGCAGCCGGCTGCAGCGAGCAGAAGCAGCCCCTTTCGGTTTATCGCGGTGTTCATCATCCTGTCGTGTCCCTCCTGTAGACCTGCCCTCGTAAGGCTCACGCTTAGGATGAATCACCCGCCGGAAAATATGCGCAGCGCTACTTCTTTTCGCTATTGTCCGGATTTAGCCGCTCCAGCAGCTCGCGGACTTTTTGTTCCGATACGTCTCCCGCTTGCTTGAAGCGCGCAAGCTGCTCCGCGATGTCGCGGCCGATCGCTTCGTGCTCGGCTTCTGCCGCCGCATAGCCAGGGTCGAACCATACATACTCGCCTTCAGGGCCGTTGCGCAGAAACGGCTTGCCCCAGTGGGCCGGATAATCGTAAGGCGCTTCTCCGAATAAAAAACCGAGCACCTCGTCGCTTTCCAGCGGCATCAAATGGTGGAACGATTCTTCCTGCGCGGCCTCCGGTCCCGCCGGGATCGCGGCTAAATTCCGGTGCAAGTAGGCGTAATGCAGGTAGTGCTCTCCCGTCGCCTTGTCTTTGGCGATCTCATACAGTTCAAGCGCATCTTCTTTCAACACGCGCACGGAGTCGAGCCGCTCCCCGATTTCTTCGCCCGGGATACGCTTCCGGCTGCTCCAGGACGCCTTCGGATCGTTTGCTTCCGACATTATGCTCTTAGCCTCCTCAGCTTTCTTTGAGCGGCCGTTCCTCGTCAAGCCGCAGCGTACGCCGCGGCAGCCGCCATTTGTACAGCACCGACAGCATCCGCAATATAACGATAATCGCAAATAGACCGAGCAGCGGCCACGAACCCTGGAACCAGCCGATCCCGATCAGAAATCCCGCCAGCATCCCCCAGACCGCATATATTTCGTCACGCAATACAAGCGGCTTCCGTCCGGCCAGCACATCGCGGATGATCCCGCCGCCGATCCCGGTCATCATCGCAGCGACGATGACCGCGCTCAGCGGAGCATGCATCTGTACCGCATACAGCGCGCCTTGAATGGAGAATGCCGACAAGCCGACAGCGTCGAACAAAGATTCCCACGTCTTCCAACGGCGAATCCAGATGACCGGAACGATAAAAACAAGAAACGCCGCTATAAGCGCCGTTTTCAGATAAAGTCCCTGCGTCCATAACGTGTTGACCGGAATGCCGATCAGCAAGTTCCGGACGACTCCGCCGCCGAACGCCGTCACAAAGGCCAGCACAAAAACGCCCAGAATATCGTACTCTTCTTCCATGGCAACGACCGCGCCGGAAATAGCGAACGCGATCGTGCCGATGATGCTGAATAATTGCAAATTCATCTGAAGCAGTTCATCCATAAGGGTTAATCCAAGCTCCAATCCAGCGTAACGAGTTGACCCGTACGGGACGACTCATAGATCGCTTCCAGCACTAAACTGTTCGTCAGCCCTGACATCGCAGACGTAAGCGGCTCGCGGTGGTCGCGGATACAATCGAGGAAATGGCGGCTCATCCGCTGACGAGGCCCTTCATCATTCGAATCCACCGTCAGCTCCACGTCGGCGGTCCGGTCGAACAGCTCGGTATGCAGCGTTCCGCTTCCTGCTCGCAGGGAAGCGCCTCCCTCGGAGCCCATCAGGTAAATATAAGGCCCATTATCGATAAAATCGGTATTGGCAGCCCAGCTTACATCAAGCGACAGCGTGCTGCCGTTATCCAGCTTGATAAGCGCGGTCGCCAGATCCTCCACGTCATAAAAGCCGTTCCAGTCCGGCTTGCCCCAAGTGCCGATGCCGCGCTTCTTCGGTCCGAATTCGGCATACGTCGTCCCGAAGACCGAGACCGGCTTCGGACTGCCCATCAAGTGCAGCGACAAATCCAGCATATGCACGCCGATATCGATCAGCGGTCCGCCGCCGGATTTATGCATTTGCGTAAACCAAGTGCCCCAGCCCGGAATTCCTTTACGGCGCAGCCAGCCGGTTTTTACGTTATAGATGCTGCCGAGCGCGCCCTTGTCGATTTGTTCCTTTACCTGCATATTAAGCGATTCCCAACGCATCTGATGCGACATCATCAGCACTTTGCCCGACTTCAGGTGCGCCTTGACGATTTCTTTGGCGGAAGCCGCATTGACAGCCATCGGCTTCTCGAGCAAAACGTGCTTGCCGGCTTGAAGCGCTTCGATGGCAATGGGGGCATGAGCATCGTTCGGGACGGCGACAATCACCGCATCCAGGCACGGGTCCTGCAGCAATTCCTGATAGGTTGCGTAAACGTTCGGAATGTTGTATTCCTTCGCCCGTGCGATCGCCATAGGCTGGTAGACGTCCGTTACGGCCGTGACGGCGGCATCCGCGATTTGTATAAATTCCTGAATATGTACGTTGCCGATGTTGCCGGCGCCGATGACGCCGATTTGTATTTTGTCGTTTGCGCTCATGCGTTAGGCTCCTTCGCTGACGGTTTTCTATGTTCTCAAACAGTTCCACTATACCACAAACTTCGTTCAAGGTGTAACGCAAAAAGCGGCGTCCTTCCGGTTTTTACGCCTGTGGCAGCCGCTTTTCGGGCAGCTTACAGAATGCCCATATCTTTTGCTTTTTGAGCCGCTTCCTTGCTGCTTTTCCCGCCCAATTTCTTCAAAATGTTCCCAACGTGCACTTTTATCGTCCGGATGGAGACAACGAATTTATCGGCGATTTGCGTTTGGGTGTGCCCTTTTTCGATCAGGTCGAGCACTTGAATTTCGGTCGGTGTCAGCAAATTTTTCAGCTCTCTCACCCGCACCTCATGCTCAAGCTGCTTCAACCGGCGGAATTCTTCCCGCATCTGTGCGGCGACGCTCGGGTGGATGGAACTCCGGTTGGCGTACGCACTGCGGATCGTCTGCGGAATCTCCGTGAAGTTGGACTTCACCATATAATCGACGGCGCCGGCCTTGAACGCTTCGAAAATGATTTCTTTTTCCTCCATCGAAGAAAGCATCACGACGCGGGCCCCGCTGCACTTGACGATCTCCGCCGCGGCCCATAGCCCCTCCGGACTGTCCGACATCATGACGTCCATCAGAACGACATCCGCTTCCGTCCTCTCCAGCAGCTCGACAGCCGCTTCGCCGGAAGAGGCTTGACCCACCACCTCGATATCCGGTTCCTTCTGCAAATAGCTGTGCAGGCCGCGCAGCCAGTCCGGATCGTCCTCGACGATGACGACGCGAATCGCAGGGTGCTCCATTTAAATTAACTCCCTTCCCGCCGGAAGACGCTTTTGCTTCGGAAACTGCATGAAAACGCTCGTTCCCTGGCCCGGCTTGCTGTGAATGTTCATGGTCCCTTTATGCTTTTGAACTATAGTATAACAATAAGACAGTCCCAAGCCGAAATTCATTTTTTTACCGCTTTTGGTCGTGTAGAACGGATCGAAGACGCGCTTGAGCTGCGACTTATCCATTCCTGCGCCCGTGTCCTTGACTTCCGCAACGACCTTGCGCTTCGTTTCGGTCAAGCGCACGGTCAGGACGCCTCCGTCTGGCATCGCTTCGATGGCATTCGTCAGCACGTTGGTCCACACCTCCGCCAGCTGCGCCCGGTCGGCGGCAATCCGCTCCTCCGTCAAATACTGCTCGCGAACCTCGACCTTATTCAGCTCCGGAGCCAGCGTACGAATGCACTCCCTCATCAGCTCGCGCGGGTCCAACTCCTCCAGATGAAGCTTTATCTCCTGGGTTTGCCCTTGAATGCGGTAGATCATATCGTAAATATGCTGCGAAGCGGCCAAAATGACTTCCATATCCTGCACCACTTGAGCCGGGTCCGTTTGTCCGGCCGCCGCTTCAGATTTGATTTTATCGCCGAACAGCCGGATTTTGCCGACATCGTTCTTGATTGCATGGTTCAGAATCGATGTTCCGGACGTAATCGCGCGCAGCGTATAATCGAGCTTCTGGTTCCGTATCGAGATTTGCAAACCCATGAACCCGTAGCGGAAGCTCGATCCGACAATAATCGCCAGGGTGAGTGCGATGAGCCATGTATTATAGCGCCACCATTCGTATAAGCCAAAAAAGGTGGGCAGCAAATAAAGCGTAAACAAAGCGAATACCAGTGTCGGCGCAGCCGCGGCCGTTGTCAGCATCCGGCTGCGCCGGAGAAACGAATTTTTCTCCTTCAGAAGCGCCATAAGCAGCAAGCCGGCCCCTGCCACAATATACGGCGCCGCCCAAGGAGTGACAAAGTAATACGGGATCGGCTCGCCGGGTTTCGGCTCGAGTACGAAGGAACAAGCAGGCAGTACCAGCAGCGCCCACGGAATCCATCGTTTCCACGGCCACACCGGATAATCCGGGTAGTAAACGATCGCGAACATCAAAAACGTATAAGGCAAGCCGTAGTAGCACATCAGCGAACTGGCGAGCTCGGCTTTGGCAAGCAGCACCGCAACAGGCATCGTCAACAGGCCGCGGTCAAACAAGTAAGGCACGAGATCGTCCGCGATCACCGCCGACAGTCCGCCGCAGCCGCCTGTAAAAGCGATGCTGCTGATCCATTGTGTCGTCGCCCGCTTCGGATCGGTGACGATCAGCAGCAGTCCGATCGTCCATAGGCCGATAAACACAAACAGCATGACAACCCGATCCCTTCCGTCTTAAGCGTACTCTCCTTCGAGCCGGTCCAGTTCTTCGAGACACCGCTCGGCCCAGCGAACCGTCCGCAGCAGCTGCTCGCGCTCCTGCGCCAAGGCCTGCCGCAGCGATTCGCGGTATTCCGGCACCGTCCCTTGGTACGGCCGGACCGTGTTCGGCGGCATAAGCGCTATCTCCTGATAGGCCAGCGCGCGCCGCTGATGGAAAAACGGCACATCCGGGTCCATCGGATTGTGCAAATCCCCTTGCGTCGGGTGTTTCACGACCGCGGCAATCTTGACGGCGACTTTACCGGAAGGCGACAGCTCGACCACCTCGCCGATGTAATCGCCTGTTTTGTAGGAAGCCCGGACCATCGTTCCGGGAGTTAACACGGATTCCAGCATCGTATAGATACGACTCCCTTCCTTGTTAGAGGTCAGAATGGGTTCTTGCCCCATTCGTAGTAACGTTCATCCAGCGGTGCAGCTCCTGCACATCGTCGAAGCGGTATTTTTTGTCCGTCGTCCCCCGCTGCCATCGCACCAGACACGGCACGCTTTCGATTTTCCAATTTCGCGCAAGCTGCGGTGAGAAATTAATATTGCAGCGGCCAATGACCGTCCGCGGATTCAAAGCCGCGACGACTTCCAACATCCTCTCCCCAACCTTACATGTCCCGCACAAAGGAGTATAAAAGAAAACGTACCGCGGTTCCGGAGAAGCCTTTTCTTCGTCCGTTTTCTCGGGGTGTTGGAGAGATTCCCGTTCGGCGGCTTCGGTCGGAGCGGCGGGCCATGCGAGCAGTTCTTTTTCGGACCATTCCTCCAGCGTCATGGATGCAATCTCTCCCGTCTCGTAATTGCTTGTTGCTTCCAATGGGACCTATCCAGTAGAATGGAACTATCCAGGGTATAGGGCAGGTGTTAAACGATGTCGGACACAACGAACCAAAATTCGAATGAGCAACCGCAATCCGCCGGCGAGCCTAAAAAAGTAAGCTTGGCAGATGCGATTAAAAACAAGCTCGCACAAAAAAAGCAAGCCCAGCACGACGCTAAAGCCAACGGCCAACTGCGTGCCGGAAACGCGTCCGTGATGAAAAGCCAAAACAACAAAAAGCCGAACAACCAACGCCGGCGTACCGGCGGAAGCTGACCGGCCGCGATTGGAAAAGAAGGATGAGCACAGCCTTTTCAGGCCTGCGGCTCATCCTTTTTTAAATTATTCGGAACAGTTGGCTCTGACAAACTCGGTATGGCCATTAAGCGTAGAGCAGATCGCGCTGCTTCTTAATCTCGTCGTTCTCCAAGTATTCGTCATAGGTGATGACCTTGTCGATCAGGCCGTTCGGCGTAATTTCGATAATCCGGTTTGCCACGGTTTGCACGAATTGATGGTCATGGGATACGAATAAAATCGTACCGTCGAAATCCATCAGTCCGTTGTTCAACGCCGTGATCGATTCCAGATCCAAGTGGTTGGTCGGCTCATCCAGAATGAGCACGTTGGCGCCGCTCATCATCATTTTGGACAGCATGCAGCGCACTTTTTCGCCCCCGGACAGCACGCTTGCTTTCTTAAGCGCTTCTTCGCCGGAGAACAGCATGCGGCCAAGGAAGCCGCGGATATAAGACTCGTCTTGATCCTTGGAATATTGGCGCAACCAGTCCACCAGGTTGATGTCCGTATCGAAATAAGCCGAGTTGTCTTTCGGGAAGTACGCCTGCGTTGTCGTCACGCCCCAGCTGTACTCGCCGGCATCGGCTTCAAGCTCGCCCATCAGCACTTGGAACAACGTCGATTTGGCGATCCCGTTCGGTCCGACGAAGGCAATTTTGTCGCCTTTGTTCACCGTAAAGCTGATATTGTTCAAAATCAACTGGCCGTCGATCGATTTGCTGATCCGGTCCACTTGAAGCAATTGCTTGCCTGCTTCCCGTTCCGGAGTAAATTTGATAAACGGGTACTTCCGGGTCGAAGGCTTGATATCCTCGAGCGTCAGCTTCTCCAGCAGCTTCTTACGCGAAGTCGCCTGCTTCGACTTGGAAGCATTCGCGCTAAAACGCTGAATGAACGTTTCGAGCTCTTTGCGCTTCTCCTCGACCTTCTTGTTGGCCTCGCGCTGCAGCTTCAAAGCGAGCTGGCTGGACTCGTACCAGAAGTCGTAGTTACCGACGTACAGCTGGATTTTGCCGAAGTCGATATCCGCAATGTGCGTGCACACCTGGTTCAGGAAGTGACGGTCATGGGATACGACAATGACGGTGCCTTCATATTTGGCAAGGAAATTTTCCAGCCAGTTGATCGATTCGATATTCAAATGGTTCGTAGGCTCGTCAAGCAGCAAAATGTTCGGGTTGCCGAACAGCGCCTGTGCCAGCAAGACGCGGACTTTTTGATTGCCGTCGAGCTCTTTCATTTTGAGATCGTGCAGCTCCTTGGAAATGCCAAGTCCGATCAACAGCTCCGCCGCATCCGATTCCGCCTGCCAGCCGTCCAGCTCTTGGAATTCGCCTTCCAGCTCGGCCGCACGCATGCCGTCCTCTTCGGAGAAATCCGGCTTTGCATACAAAGCGTCTTTTTCTTCCATGATTTGGAACAAACGCGCGTGTCCCATCATGACCGTTTTGAGCACGTCCACTTCGTCATATTCGAAATGATTCTGCTTCAGAACCGCCATACGCTCGCCCGGGGTGATGCTGACTTCGCCTTTATTCGGCTCCATTTCGCCGGACAAAATTTTCAGGAATGTCGATTTGCCCGCGCCGTTCGCGCCGATCAAACCGTAGCAGTTGCCGGGGGTAAACTTAATGTTTACATCCTCGAACAATGCGCGTTTACCGTATCTTAAGGTGACTCCTGTTACCGTAATCATCTGTTTAAAACCTACTTTCGCGATAGAATAAAGCGATCAGCCCATGTAAATCCGCTTCCGAACGTATATTATAGCATAAATTGGCGCGTCTTCCCACTGGATGTTATTTTTCGTGCCGCCCATATCGGCAAGATGCGCCGATGAAACGCTTCGTTACTTGTTTTGTGCGATACGCTCTACCAGCTCGGACAGCTCGGTCCAGCGCTCCATCGCTTCCTCCAGCCGCTGCGTCAGCACCTGCTCCTCCTGAAACAGCTCTTGCGCTTTCGTATAATCGCTACCCGCGTTCCCGATGTCCTGCTTGACCTGCGCCAAGCGATCCTCGAGTCCGGCGATTTTATCCTCGATTTCGTCCCATTCCTTCTGCTCCTTGTAGGAGAGCTTCCGTGGACGATTCGACTCGCGCTGCTGCGGCTGCTCCGTTTCGCCGGCCGCTTTGGTTTCGCGCCGCTCCTCGGCTGCCGCCTGCTTTTCTCTTCGGGACGCTTCCAAATATTCCGTATAATTGCCGAAAAACCTTCGGATGCGGCCATCCCCTTCGAACACGAACAGATGATCCGCCGTCCGATCGAGAAAATAGCGGTCATGGGAAACGGTAATGACCACGCCTGGGAAATCCTCCAAGTATTCCTCCAAGATGGTCAGCGTTTGGATATCGAGATCGTTCGTCGGCTCGTCCAGCAAAAGCACGTTCGGCTCGCCCATCAGCGTGCGCAGCAGGTACAGCCGACGCCGTTCGCCCCCGGACAGCTTGCCGATCGGCGTCCATTGCTGGGCAGGCGTAAACAGGAAGCGCTCGAACATTTGCGCCGCCGTAACCGATTCGCCGTTCGAGGTTCGCACCACCTCGGCAGCTTCCTTAATATAGTCGATCGCCCGCTGCTTCTCGTCCATTTCAACGCTTTCCTGCGTGTAGTAAGCCAGCTTCACGGTCGGTCCGGTTACGATGGAACCCGCATCCGGCTCCAGCCGGCCGGCCAACATGTTCAAAAACGTCGATTTGCCGGTCCCGTTCGGTCCGATAATGCCGATGCGATCTTCGGGCAAAACGATATAGCTGAAATGGTCGACGATTTTACGCTGCTCGAACGATTTGCTGACATCTTCCAGCTCCATGATCTTTTTGCCGAGCCGGCTCGCTCCGAGCGAAATGTCCAGCTGTGCGGCTGGTCCGTCCACCTTGCGGTCGCGCAGCTCGATGACACGGTCCACACGCGCTTTCTGTTTTGTCGTCCGGGCTTTGGCGCCCCGCCGAAGCCACGCCAGCTCCCTGCGCAGCAGGTTTTGCCGCTTGTCTTCCTCGGCCGCCTCGCGCTCCAGCCGCTCGGCCTTCTTCTCGAGAAATGCGGCATAATTGCCCTCATAGCTGTACAGCTTGCCGCGGTCCAGCTCGAAGATCCGGTTCGTCACCCGGTCGAGAAAATACCGGTCATGCGTCACGAGCAGCAGCGCGCCCCGCCACTTCGCAAGAAACTCTTCCAGCCACTGCACCGTTTCATGGTCGATATGGTTGGTCGGCTCGTCCAAGATGAGCAGATCCGCAGGGTGAATCAGCGCCCGTGCCATGGCGACCCGCTTGCGCTGCCCGCCGGAAAGCGTGCCGACCTTTTGGCCGAAATCGCGGATGCCGAGCCGGGTCAGTACGGTTTTTGCCGTCGTGGAGGCGTCCCAAGCGCCTGTCGCATCCATGCGCTGCTGCGCGGCAAACAGCTTCGCCTGCCGTTTCTCGTCCTCTGGGGCAAGCTGCAGCTCGGCAAGCGCCCATTCGTATTCCCGCAGCGCCTGCATCATCGGCGTATCGCCGTAAAACACCTGTTCAAGCACGGTCGAGTCGGGATCGAACGACGGATTTTGCGGCAAATACTCCACATGGAAATCGTTCGCATGAATGAGCTTTCCTCGCTCCGTCGATTCGAGTCCGGCCATAATTTTCAGCAAGGTCGATTTGCCCGTGCCGTTCACGCCGACAAGACCGATCCGTTCTTTTTCATTAATCTGAAAATGAATACCGTCAAATAAAACTTTTTCGCCGTAGCTTTTATATATATCTTCCACCGTGATGATGTTCAAGCGGATTCAAGCCTCCTCGCCGCTGCTTGCGGTTTATTGATTGCCGTAAGGTTCGGCGGGCTCCATAACATAAGCGGCAAGCAGTGAAGCCGTGTTTCGCACGGCATCCTTATGCGTCCGCTCCATCGCATGGGAAGCGTGAACGCCCGGGCCGATCAAAGCGGCGCGAATGTTGCTTCCGCCGCGAAGCGCGGCGGAAGCATCCGACATGTACTGCGGGTAAATATCGACCGCGTAGCTCAGTCCGTCGCGTTGCGCCAATTCGATCAGCTTCGATGTCATTGCGTAATCGTAAGGCCCGGACGAATCTTTGGCGCAGATCGAGACGTCGAATTCCGTACAATTCAAGTCTTCTCCCATTGCGCCCATGTCGACGGCGAGCACCTCGCTGATGTCCCCCGGGATCCAAGCCGAGCCGTGGCCAACCTCTTCATATACGCTGATCATAATCTTAAGCGTGCAGGAGGGGACGATAGCCTCGCGCTTAAGCAGCTCAAGCAATCCGAACAGCGCGGCAACGCCCGCTTTGTCATCCAAGTGGCGGGATTTGATAAAGCCGTTCTCTTTAAATTGGGTGCGCGGTTCAAAGGAAATGATATCTCCCGGAGCAATACCGAGCGCTTTGACATCGTCCGCCGTCTTAACCGGTTCGTCCAGACGCACCTCCATGACCGCTTCCTCCCGCTTCAAATCGCGCGCATCCGGAAAGACATGCACCGAGGGCTTGGTCGTCAAAATCGTACCGTCATAGATTCGTCCGTCACGGGTATGAACACGGCAATATTCGTTTTCGACGGAGCCCATCATGTAGCCGCCGATCAGTGTAAACCGTAGCGTGCCGTTGCTCTTAATGGAGCGCACCATCGCTCCCAGCGTATCGACGTGGCCGAACAAACCGATTACCCGGTTCTTCTGCCGGCCTTCGACCGTGATAATCCCGCAGCCCTTGGGCGTGATGCTGATCGGGTACCCCAGCTTCTCCGCTTCGGCGGCCAGCTTGCCCATAATCCCGCTGCAAAAACCGCTCGGACTCGGCGTAGAGAGCAGCATATCCAGCACCTGCATCATATAGGTTTCGTTTATATCCCATTTCATTAGGATTTGCCTCCGTTCGTTTGCTTCTCAAATCATTTTAAGGTAAGCTACGGAATGGATCTAATAACCAAGGAGGTACATATCAACATGTCTCAACCATTGCCGCCGAAAACCTGTAGTATCGACCGTCTGGTCACCGTTCAAGAGGATATCGAGAAAGTGCTCCGCGGAGAAAAAACGGCTACCCGCCGTAACGGGCGTTACGCCGATCCGGGCGAGATTATGGAGTTGAACGGCCGCCGCTTTGAGGTGACGAACGTCTATCAACAGTCGCTCGGAGAGCTGACCGACGAGCACGCAAAGACGGAAGGCTACGAGACGGTCGAGGCCTACAAAAATTATATTTTGTCCCTGCATGCAGGCATGCCGTGGCTACCGCACATGAAAGTGTGGGTCCACGAATTCCGCGCCGTGTAATACGGCAAAAACAGTGTAGCCTCGGTACTTGCCGCGGCCTCCCCGGTCAAGCCGGGTCCGCTTGCTGCAGGTGCCTTTGCTACACTGTTTTTTCTCTTACGATTTTCAGCTACCGCTTGGAGGTGTGTTGACCATGTATTCGTGGCTCGTATTCATTCATGCCGTCAGTGCCATGGTATCGATCGGGCCGTTCTTCGTACTGATACCGATGCTTCGCAGATTAAAAACCGCCGATGGCGATCTGTTGCACTCCTACCTCGATTCCTTCCGCTTCGTCGTTCGATTGTCCAAGCATGCCGGGCATGTGCTCGTCGCTTCCGGACTGCTGCTGATGTGGCTTGGCGGTTGGCCATGGACCACGCCGTGGATTTTTGGCACGTTCGTCGTCCTGTTCGCATCGCTCTTGTTCATGGCCCGCGCATTCTCCCCGACGATCCGCAAGCTGCGCGAACCGGAACACGACCGTCAGGCGCTTCTCCGCAAGCTTAGCCGGTCGCTTTATTTATATTTGTTCGTATTATTCGTCATGCTGTGGCTCATGATCATGAAGCCGATGTTATGGTGACACCTTATGGAAGCTATCCGGAATCAGCTTTGGAAATCGACGCAAATGCTGGTTCCGTCAAGCACCTGCTTCATGTGCGCCTTCACTTCTTCATGCACCGGGTGCGTATCGTACGTTTTCAAGTCTTCAAGGGAATCGAATTTCGTAACCAGTGCAATATCGTAGGAACGTTCCAAGTGAAGCACGTCCATTCCGACTTCCAGATGGCGAAGCACCGGGATTTTCCCTTCCATGTTCGCCAGAACGTCATACGTGCGCTTGACCGCTTGCGGGCTGCGGTCTTTTAATTTGAACAATACGATATGAGTAATCATCGATTCCAGTCCCCTTTTCAAAATCGAATTTATCGGCTGCTTCTGTCCTTACCTGCTTGCTTTGGCGGCGGACCATTCCTCGACATTCCATACTTTCGTTACCCAATCCTCGTAAAAATCGGGCTCGTGGCATACAAGTACGATCGTGCCTTTGTATTCCTTCAGCGCTCGCTTCAGCTCGTCTTTGGCCGCTACATCCAAATGGTTCGTCGGCTCGTCAAACGCAATCCAGTTGCTCTCGTGCATCAGCAGCTTGCACAGCCGAACCTTCGCCTGCTCGCCCCCGCTCAAGCTGCTCAGGGGCCGGGTAATATGCTCGTTCTTAAGCCCGCACCGGGCTAACGCAGCCCGAACCTCATGCTGATTCATATGGGAGAATTCATTCCACACATCGTCGATCGGCGTCAAATTCGGCGCTTTCACTTCCTGTTCGAAATAAGCAGGATACAGAAAATCGCCCAAAAACGTGGAGCCGCTGAACGCCGGGATTTTGCCCAAAATCGTCTTCAACAACGTAGACTTCCCGACTCCGTTGCATCCCACGACAGCGATTTTATCGCCGCGTTCAATCGTGACATTCATTTTAGGCAGCAGCGCATGCGTATAGCCGATTTCCAGATCCTTGCCTTCGAACACAATACGTCCGCTAGCCCGGGATTCCCTGAACACAAAGGTCGGTTTGACCGCCTCCTCGGGACGGTCGATCCGTTCGATGCGATCAAGCTGCTTTTGCCGGCTTTTGGCGCGTCCCGACGTCGAATAACGGGCTTTGTTACGCTGAATGAAATCTTCCTGCTTTTTAATAAACTCCTGCTGCTTCTCATACGCGTCGATATGCTGTTGTTTATTGATATCTGCCATCTGCAGAAATTTTTCGTAGTTGGCGGTGTAACGCGTCAGCTTGGCAAATTCCAAATGATAAATGACGTTTACAACCTTGTTCATAAACTCGGTATCATGGGATATGAGCATGAAGGCATACGGATAGTTTTGCAAATAGTCCGTCAGCCAATCGATATGCTCGACGTCCAGGTAGTTGGTCGGCTCGTCAAGCAGAAGCACCGTCGGCTGTTCCAGCAAGAGCTTGGCCAGCAGTACCTTCGTCCGCTGTCCTCCGCTAAGCTGAGCCACGTCGCGGTCCAATCCGATCGCATCAAGTCCCAAACCGTTCGCCATCTCCTCGACCTTCACGTCAAGCAGATAAAAGCCGCTGTTTTCCAACCGGTCTTGAATCTCGCCCATTTGCTCGAGCAGCAGCTCCAACTTGTCCGGGTCGGCGTCGGCCATCTGTTCGGTGATCCCATTGAGCTCCTGCTCCAGTTCAAATAAAGGCAGAAACGCGTCCTTGAGCACTTCGCGGACCGTTTTACCCGGTGTCAGCTTCGTATGTTGATCCAAATAGCCATAATTTACTTTGGGGGTCCATTCGACTTTCCCCGAATCCTTCAATAAATTGCCGGTCAAAATATTCATCAGCGTCGATTTTCCGACGCCGTTGGCACCTACTAACCCAACATGCTCCCCTGGAAGCAGGCGAAACGAAACATTTTTAAACAATACCCTGCCACCAAAGCTGTGGCTTAGTTCTTCCACCGTCAACAAGCTCATGTAATTTCGGAATCTCCTGTCTATGAAAATAATTCGCGCTCGACAATTCATTATAACATCAGTAGGCGCAAGTTATCCAGATGATAGACTTGACAGGAGCTTGCGGCCGCAGCGATAAAGCCGGCGAAGCCATAGTCCGCAGTATAATCGCAGCCGCTCTTTCGCATTCTTCTTCCCCGTCACAGGCTTGAGCAAAACAACGCTGATATTGTCGTCGGATTTTCGCTGCAGCGCCTTGGTCAGCAGCAAGTCGCACATTTCCTGCAGATCGCTGCCCTTGCCGTTCGCCGCACGCAGCAGCGCGGCAATGGATCCGGGGTGAAAGCGGTCGTGAAAACCGTCGCTGCTCAGCAAAAATAAAGTGCCCGGTGCGCAGTAGCCCGAGCGGATGTAGACGTCAGGCGGTTCCCCCATGCCGAGGGAGTGAAGCAGCACATTGCGCTTCGGATGACTTCGTGCGCGCCGTATGGACATTCGCCCGCGGCGGACTTGGGCGGATACCCACGTTTGGTCCCGGGTCAACCGCTTGCATCGGCCTGCCGGCGCTAGCCGGTAAATGCGGCAATCCCCGACATGTGCTATGAAGTAGACGGCATCCGTCAATAGCAGGAGCGTCAATGTCGTGCCGAGACGGCCGCCGCTGCTCCGCCCCGTTTCGACCAGCTCCCGGTGAACGGCAAAAAACCATGCTTCCGCCTCACATTCCAATCTTGCCAGACAATCTCCTGCGGAAAGCAACGCGGGGACCTTGGCGTCAAGCCATTCTTTCAACCGACGAATGGCCAATTCGCTGGCTTGCGCGCCGTCCTCCGAGCCGCCCATTCCGTCGGCGATCGCGGCAGCGGCATACGGAATGCCTTTCGCTGTCTGTCCCACCCGCAGCAGCGAGCGGTCTTCGTTGATTGTACGGAACCATCCCGTATGCGTAGCGGATCCATATTGAAAATGGACGGCAATCGTCGGTTTCACGCGTCAGAACCCCATTTTAAATGTAAATTCAATCGATACGATCTTAACTATATCACCTTCCTTCAACCGATGCACCCGATAAGGCACCAAAGATTCGCCATTAACGGTTGTTCCGTTGCGCGACCCTAAATCTTTGACGGCATAGCCTTCGTCATCCTTAACAAATTCGGCATGCAATCGGGATACTCCCGCTTCCTCGTGGGTCCAATCCGCACCCGCTCCGGCGCGTCCGATGACGAAGCTGTTTTTATGAAGCTGTATTTGCTCCCTGACGCCGTTGCGGCAAACTTCCAAGCATGCGCATGAACGTTCCGAAGGGCGTGACGCTTTGCCTAGAAAGACCGTTGCGTCCTGCGGCGCAAGCAGCGTTGTTCGCATTAACAGTTCCGAGGATTGGGGCGGCGTTTCGTATGACAGCGACTCCCCATACGGAAATTGGTTGTGTGGGGCCGCCGGAGAAGAAATAGGGTCCGGCTCCTTGGGACGTCCGACGTCCGGCATAACCGGATCTCCCGGAGCGGCAAAGCCAACCGGCGATGGCGACGCCAAACCGACGCGGCTCATAAAGCTTGCCTGGCCCCCGCTATCCGGCTCAGGCCATTTTTCGTTGTCGGACTCGAAGAACAATCCCGGTGCACCCTGTTTCGACACCTCGAATGAAGCCTTTGCCATTCTGAGAAACACCACCAATGCTCCCGCCGTAAAGATCAGCGTCAAACCGATACACATCCAGAGCATGGTATCGCCAGGATCGTCAAGATAAATTTTCCAAACAAGGCACGAAGCGAGCAAGGTAAGTAAAATAACGAACAATTGCTTCCTACGTAATTCAGGCCTCGCTTTGGGTACTGCTTCGGTCTTGGATATTCCAGGCTCCGTCGAAGGCTGAGGCGGGGACGATACCGGTACCTGTCCACCAATCGGCTCATACACCGAATACTCGTTGCGAACCGCTCTTGGGGTGTCGCTGAACGGCTGCTCCGGACTATGAAATAACGCAGACTCCGGATGGACGGAAGCTCTGAAATGCTGCGGCGGAGCCGTCCTCCCCGCCAGCTCTGATCCCGCAGGCGACGCATGCTGCAAAAGACCGATCTGCTTCAAGAGCAACTGCTTAAGCTCGGGCAAATTGAAAGCTTCCTCTTGAAAATAACGCATCAACTCTTGAAATCCGCTGCCCCGGAGCTCGATTACCCGATGAATCAAACGCGACGCCAGATGTTGGAGATCCGAAGAAACCGATTCCTTCCCCTCCAAATGTTCCTTAGGGATATAAGTTAAATACAAATCATGAAAACCGGCTCCGCAATATATGTACTCCTCCTTTAGGACGTATCTGCCGGGCTGAAGCATGTATACCTTGCTGTCGTCGAGCACTTCGACAATATGCAGCAGCAGCGCATAATATTGGCCCAGCGAAAGCTTCTCCATTCGCAGCCAGTGACTGAGCATTCTTTTCCCGGTAATGCCATAATACAAGCATACATCTCCGTTTCTTGCCTCTACCTGAACTTCTAGCAGCCGCGGAATCCGGTTAGCCGACAGCATATTGACTTGAAAATTCGAGAGGTCCTGCTGCTTCATCCCGGTCGATGAAGAAAGTACCATGAAATGACCGTTCCGGTTGTCGAAATCGACTTTCAGACCGTATAGCTGCTGGTCCAATGTCATTCTCCCTTCCTTTTATTTTCCGTTGATCAAGTTAAATGCCAAATGCTTCCCATTGCATGATCGTAATTACGACACCCGGCAGCACTGCCCACATGAATGGAAAACGGAGTCGGCCGTCGGATGCGGGATCGGACTTCAGTACAGACAGCTTGCGGAATGCAGCGAGCTGAATAAGCAAAAATCCTGCATGGGTCAGCCGTTGAACGCCGTCGCTGCGCCATAAAAGCACAAGCAGCGCAATCAGTCCGGCGCATATGAGTGAAGCTGCCATGGCATAGAGAGAGAACACCGCACCGGTAAAGGCTCCCAGCGCAGCAAACAGCTTTACGTCTCCAGCCCCTACCGCACGCAGCACATACAGGGCAAGCATCGGAGCGAAGCCGCAGGCTAGTCCCGCAGCGGAAAACGCCAGCCCGTTCCAACCGGTCGTAGCCAAATGAAAAATCAATCCGGAGATTGCTCCCGTCACGGTGAGCCAATTTGGAATTTTTTGTTTCGTGATGTCCGTAACGAACGCAACGGCCAGCATTACCGCAGCAAACCAAATACCGAGCATGCTTATCCCCCTATCCATGCGCGCTCCTGCGCTTTTTTTCGAAGTATGACGGTTTTCTTAAAAAAAGGTACTGCGAATGTATACTCATACTGCGCTTCGATAGCAACATAAGCCTTCTCCCGGTCGTCAAAGTTTGGAAAATGAAAAGAGGTAACTTTGAATTTTCGCCGATCAAGGCTTCCCATATCGGCAAACGATGCAATCATTGGCGTTGCCGCTTCGGCAACCTTTTGTTCCACCTTTTTCTTCGCCTCGTCCTTTGCCGAGCTGCCAAGCGCTTCCAGCTGTTCTCTTCGCTCTTTTTCCCAAGCGACCAAACGAACCACAGGCTCAGGAATCCACTTGCCGTAGTCCTCCACGAATTGTTCGGAATCAATAACCGTTTGTCTGGCCGTGTCCAGTTGAGTAACCACGTTACCCAGCCAAGCGCTGGCTTGGCTGTTCTGCCATCGCGTTTGCCCTTGTCGGTACAGCAGCTCGACCGGGTACATGTTTGCAGCAATGACTTTAGCCGATTCCGAGACGGCAGACTGCAGCGCCATCTCAGCCAAAGATACGCGAATAAACGCAATCAGCAGAAGAAGAAATGCCAGAAAAAAGGGCAGCACGAGCGCCGCTTCAAGAGTGATGCTTCCTCTCTGCTCTTTCGTCCATCGCAACATACTGGCCTCCTAATATGTAAAGTCTGCCGTTCTGGTCATCCGGCAGCGGTTACCGCTTACCTCGCAACCGGAGAACCCGCTTTTCCCCACCAGCTTCATGATAGCCGGTAAAAACCAGAGCCGGTACGAGGTTGAAACACCTCCCGAGACATACGTCGTCATTTGATAAAGCTTCTGTTTCGTGTTCAATTCGATCAGCGCCTGCAGCCGGGACAACAAAACGGACTCACGGCTATGAAGCAGCAGGAATAATCTCAAGTAATCTTTATATCCCAGCGTCATTACTCCGCTCAGTTTCTGGGACAGCGGGACCTGCTCGCCTTGAACGAGCTTCATCATGTCCGCTTGAGCCCGAATTGCGCCTTCCGTCACCGCAGCCAGCAAGACCAGAAGCGGCGATCCGGCGGCGAGCACTTCGTTGCGGGGCTCAAGCAGCGCTTCGGTCGTTCCAATCGCAAGCCGTACGGCGAACATTTCCGCATAAGCCGACGAATAATTGCCGCTGCAAGTATTCGAGCCGTAAATTAAATATTCGATTTCCTGATTGGTTAATTCATGGCCTGCGGGATTGGATAGCTCCTTGGACGTTTTGGGCCGGCCGAAGGCATCCTTTTCCAGACCAAGCGTCCGGTAGCTGAATTTGCTGACTGCAAATTCATCGATGTAAAACTCGTCCCGCACCTCCGTCAACAGACCTTCCAGTGCAGAGACCAGCTTCAACGAGCTGGACCCGGCCTGATCCGGTGTTTTCAAGTTAACAGTTGTCACAGGAGAAATTGCCCCGGCAGCTTGGTTCATTTCCAAATACGACTGATAGAAACCTTTACTGCCCGCCGTCTTCGGATCGCCCTGGAGCTTGCGGTAGCTTTCCTCATACGGATCGACATTCGATACAAGAGTGCAGCTGCCGATTGTCCGCCGAAACTCGTCCAGAATCGGCTGCGCTTTAGCCCTTTGCTCCCGCTTAGCCGCTGCCGTCGCTTTGTTTTTGTTCTGACGCTCGGTTTGCACCTTATTTTGTTTGGCGTGCCATTCATCCACAGCCGTTTTAAATCCGTTCAACGCCGTTGTTATCGTAGAGTATTTTTGCTTCGTAAACATGAGGTTGTCTTCAAGTTGAACCCGTACGCTGGAAAATTGGGCTACGGCCGTCCCTACTCCCGCTTCCCACTGTTCTAGTTCCACGCGGTCAATGAAATGCACGAAATTGAAGACATCCTCGGCCTTTAACGGCTGACCCGAACCGTTTTGCTGCCGAACCTTGCTGATTTCGGCATTCAAGTCATCGTTTGCTTTTTTAGCCAACTTCATCGCTTCCAAGAACGCATCCTTATGTTTGGAAAGCGCCGCATCGTCAAGCACAGCCTCGCCTTTCAATAATCCGAGCAGAGCGGCATATTTGGTAAAATCGTCCAAAAGCTGTTGAAGCTCCGCTACTTTTTGCGCCGCTTCCGTCGCTTGAAGCTGCAATTCGTTTTTCGTCTGATTCAGCTGCCGGATCGAATCGGCGGCACCTATGCCGCCTTGAATCAATGACATGATCGAACCGTCGATTTGCTTGATTTGGTCGTTTAGCGCCTTCAGCGTAGCTTGCGCCGACTGCAACGAGGCTCGTATATTGTCCAGCGTATGGATGCCGATTTTCTCACTTAGTGCGTTCAAATCGCGAAGCTGCGTATCGTAATGCGGATGCAGCACTTCAGATTTTTGGCGTATCGCTCGAAAGGCCTCCCAAGCTTCGTCCAGCCTATGATCACGTTCCTCTAGCAACTCTTCTACTTTGACTGCATTTTCGGCGAATTTCGAAGCTTGATTCAACTGAACATCCAGCCCTGTTTTTTTGAATTTGTCGGTCAGTTCAAGCGTATAAATCATCGGAGCCCGGTATTTCATCTCCTCCAATATCTGCTGCTTGAAGATCGTATGACTGGATAAGGCGTAAATCGGTGTTACCTTGACCGAATCCTCTTCCAAACGCTGATCTATAAAACGGAATTGACCAGGCTCCGCCTCGCCGGACAAATTGCCGGCCACCGTTTGCTTGAAAATCTCATCCCCCTTGGTGCCGGTCAGATCCGTACCAAACAAGCCATAGGCTGCCAGCTCCGGAGAAAAAGCGGAAAGCGTCGAGCGAACCCCGGATTTTACGGCATTCTCGGCCTCCTTATCCGCGGTCTTCCACCTTGCGACATCAATCAGCAGCCCGCACAGCAGAAACAGAGGAACAAGAATTAGGATCAGATAGATCGATACGGCACCGCTTTGCTCCTTCCATAGCTTTAGCAACCTCCTCAAAAATGCACCTCCGGATTTCCTCGATTCCGTTACTCGTGAAAGACGACAACAATTCCTTTTTGTTCCAGTTCGCGCTTTAACCCTTGGGACAGCTTCACTTTATCGTTCTTCGACAGCTTGAAAAAATGCCATACCACGCCTTTAATTTGAACGCCCTGCTTCAGCAGCTCCACGTCTTTTGCCATTTGCTCCCGCAAATTTTTTTCATTAAAGGTGTAATAGGCTTGATGCCCCACGCCGGAAGCGTCCAAGGCATCGACAACCCGGACGGTTTCCGGGGTAACATTAAATTTCTTACTTCCCCCGCCAACCAAACCACGTAAATGCTCCGCAGCTTCACTTTCGGAGGTGATTTTTACCGGTTCCTTGACCGAGGTCTTCGGGTCGACCATTGCTTTCAGCGCATCCTTCGGCTTGATTCGTCCTTGGATTTCACCAATAAAAGTTCGGGTCAGATCTGTCAGCCGGATCGTTTCGATCGGGTCAATGATATAGGATTGGGACGAAGTTTCCACATCAGCTTCTTTTCCCCACCATTTACGTGCCAAGGAAGGAACGTGAAACTTTTTTTCCAAGGCGACGCGAATGTAACGCAAAAAACCATGATTCGTATAATCAATCTCTCCTCGTAGCTGCTCCGGCAGGCTGCCTGCGGCCCGGGACAGCTTGCCTGCCGGACCGCTTTGACCTGTTACTGGGCCGGATGTCGGAAGCTGAACGGATACGGGAGCAATAGGGAGCAAAAAGCTGAACAAATTCATCACATGGTCGTTCGTCAGTCGCCAATACAAGCCATCCGTTTGTCCCAGCCCAACCGATCCGGTGACCGGATCTTTCCTGCTGTTGTCCCAAATATAAGCCGTCCGGTCCGCCGTCAATGCAGCCGTATAATGAACGGAAGCTTGCTGATAGGCAAACAGCGACAAGAAAATAAGCAGCAATGTCGCGATTAAAATGATAGGCAGCGTCAGGGACGCCTCAATCGTAAATTGACCGGAATGACCGTCGAAGAAACGGCGCACCGTTATAACGAACGGCCGTTTATAGATAAAGCTCATGAACTGTGTCATGTTGGCAGACCAAGGTTAGGGCGTGCCTAACTTGCTGTCATCGATATTTACATTTTTGGAATCCTTTATTTCTTTACTTGCATCGTTAAATAAGCTTTCCATCCACTTCGTGATCCACTTTCGGAAGGCAATCGCAATAATAAGAAGCACTGCAATGATTAACAAAATCTCAAGCGTACCGAGCCCGTCTTCTTCTTTCCAAAACCGATACCACGCCGTTTTCAAGACTTCCATTCCTTTTTCCTCCTCTATTGTCATAAGACGATATGTCTGTTTCTCGGTTAGTTCATCATCATTAGAGCAGGCGCCGCCACCATAACCATGACGACGAAAAATATCATGACCATTGGAAATACCAGCTTGGACGCCGCTTCCTCACCAAGCGTCTTGGCAAGCGCCTTACGCTTCTCCCACAGGTTGACGGACAGTTCCCTCAAGGCCAGTACCAGCTCGTCGCCACCCCGCTTATAGTTCAACAACAGTGTTGTCGTGAACAGCGAAACCTCCTGCATTGCGCACCGCTTGCTGAAGTCCTCCATCGCTTTGGAAAAAGACACGTTCACCTTAAGGGCGTGAACGGTTTCTTTCAATTCGGCCATTAACGGACTGCTGACAGCTTCTTTGCCATTGACAATTCGTACCAGAGCCTGCGGTACCGTTTCGCCCGCACCAACCAACAGCATCAGTTGGTTCAATACTTCCGGAAGCTCAATCAAGATGGACTGTTTCTTCCGTTTAAGCTCCGCGGCCGCTTGTTTGTACAGTAGAAACGGAACAAAAAGCATCAATGGCAGGCTATAAACAAGCATCTCGGCTTCTCCGGCAGCCAAACCCGCCAAGGTGCTAAAAATAAGCAGGCTGTATGCGATAATAAGCGTTTTGGCTGCAAACCATTTCGTTTCCGAGAGCGCCGGTTTCGCTCCGTGTAGTCCTATCATAATGCGATGCACCTTGCCGAGCGGCTCGGATAATCGATCGGCAAGCTTCGTCCGGTCCATGAACCATAAGCCTGCCGGGGCGAGCCAATAGAACGCATCCGAACGCGAAAGACCTCGATCGTCGCGCGCCCACGGAGCATACTTTGGAAATCCTGCCCAAGCTGCACCTGCAACGGCCGACAGCTCCAACAGCAATAGTGCGAGCATCCACAATTCGTTTCACACCTTTATATCCATAATTTTTTGTGCCAAGGCAAAGCAGCCGAACAATATCCCAAGAGCACCGGTCATGATGAGCAGGCCTCCGCCTTGATACAGCGGTTCCATATAATCCGGCGTCATCCAAGCGAGTGCTGCAATGAGAATGACGGGCGCAACCGTGAGCACTTTGGATTCGAATTTTTTTTGGGCCAGTGTCACCTGGATGTCCTGCTCGATATCCAATTTTTCTTGAATCATGACAGCCGTTCGCCGAACGACCTGAACCAGACTGCCGCCCGTCCTCTTGCATATCACGAATACGTCTGCAAACTGGCCGATCTCGTCGACATGAGCCCGACGGCTGAAGTCAAGTAGACATGCCTCCACAGTTTCACCGTTTTGCAGCCGCCAGATGATCAGTTCTAGCTCGCACACAATCATCGCACCGGCGTCGGGATACAGCAGCCGCAGGTCGTCAAGCGCCTCTGTAAAAGACGATTCGATCGAACGGCCGGCCCCCATGGAAGAGGCCAGTGAAGCAAGCATTTGTTTGAACTGCTGTTTAAGCTGTGCCTTCCTTTTTGCTATGATGGCCTTCCGCCGCATGACGGGGTAATAAAGCCCTGTTAAGGCAAACAGTCCGGCAATCAAAGGATTTTTGTAAAACACCATAGCTATCCCCGCCATGACGGCTGCGCCGCAAAAGATAGCGGTGGTCTTTTGTCCCCATGTCAGTTGATATTCGTTATAATCCGGAAGCTTTGCTTTGGAAGCCGCAGGCGCCGGTTTCGTGCCGAAAGACAACCCCGCAAAGGCGCGCAAACGGCCGAAAGCCGATTTGTTCATGTTTGATATCCTCCCCCTTTCATCCGTTAGATCAGGCCTGCCATCTCCAGCTTCCATGTCCCTGCCAGCTCATTCCCGGTCGGCTCAAGCTGCCCGATGACTTTGCCATCCGACGTTTCGCCCGTTTCCACGAACCGGTATAGCGGATTGAGCTTCACCTCCCCTTCGTCGACCCCTATTACCTCAGTAATTTCCGTCACCCGTCTGGAACGGTCGCGAAGACGGGTCAAATGGATCATGACATCGATTGCCGATGCGATTTGCTTGCGCGCAACTTCGACAGGCAGGCTGGCACCGCTTAAGACCATCGTCTCCAAGCGACTCAGCATATCCTGAACCGAATTCGCATGCCCCGTCGATAACGATCCCTCATGCCCAGTATTAAGAGCTGCCAGCATATCCAAAGCTTCCGCCCCCCGAACCTCCCCGACAATGATGCGGTTCGGCCGCATCCGCAGCGACGACCGGATCAAATCGCGAATCGTAATTCCTCCTTTTCCTTCCGTATTGGCATTGCGGGTTTCGAGGCTAACGAGGTTCGGCACGCCGCGAATTTGCAGCTCGGCCGAATCTTCGATCGTAATGACGCGCTCTTCCGGCGGAATATATTGTCCCAGCGCATTGAGAAATGTCGTTTTCCCCGAGCCCGTTCCCCCTCCGATAAACAAATTGTATTTCGCCTTGACAAAGCGGATAAGCTGATCCGCCGCTTCACGCGAGAGCGCCTGACGTGCAATCAGATCGTCCAGCGTCAGCGGGTGTTCCGGAAACTTCCGGATCGTCATCGCCGGACCTTTTAACGCAATCGGCGGAAGGACGACATTGACGCGGGAGCCGTCCGCAAGCCGGGCGTCGACGATCGGAGTCGACTCGTTAACAATCCGGTTGACCCGTCCGACGACCGCTTGAATCGTATCTTCCAGCTTCTCTCTGCTTTCAAAGCGGATATCCGTCTCCAGCACGCGGCCGTCTTTTTCAACGAAAATCTGATCATGGGAATTGATCATTATTTCAGTAATCGTCCGATCGTCGACGAGCGGCTGGAGCACGTCCAACCCGCGGAACGAATGAAACACCTCTTGCACCAACGTCTGCTTTTGTCCCGCAGTCAAAAATGATTCCCTGGAGTAAGCAAACACGATTTGCTCAATCTGCTCTATGAGCTGCTCGTCCGACAAGGCATTTCCATAATCCAAGCTGTCCTGAACACGCTGTTTGATCAACTGCTTTACGGTGACGTCCCTCATCTGTACCGCGAACCCTCCCCGCCGGCTCTAACCAAGCCGGAAGCAGCCAAGGCAAAGGCCGGCGACATCATATCCTCCACCCGCCCAACGCCTTTCCATTCGGGGACGAAAGGCAGTTCGCTGCTTTGTGCAAACCCATACGCTTCGAAGCGGTTCGCCGTCTGTCCGGCTTTTTTGTTATGTACGAAACGTACCCGATGCAGCCAGTCTGACGCTCGCTCCCTGGCAGTCCAGCTTCGGAGCAGTTCGGCGTTTTTGCTCAAATGTACGCAGTCGTCCAACAGCAGCCATAGAACAAGATCGGCCTCTTGAAGCGCCTCCCTTGTCGCCACATGCGGCGCCGAATCCAAATCGATTACGATACGGTCGTACATCCTCGTACCTTCAATCCCTTGCAAAATGTGCTTCAGATCGGACGCTTCCATCTCCGCCAGTTCTTTCAGATGCATCGACGGAGGAACATAGTCGAACTTGAAGTCGGGATGTTTCCTTTTGAGCCCTTCCAGCTTGGAAGAAATAAGCGTTGGGGTTGTCTTGGCATAGTATAAAAGCTGGGAAAACGATTCCGTTTCCTCAGCTCCTGCCTGGGCATACCAGGCCCTGGAAGGGAGGAGCTCAAGTCCCAAACAGAAGACGCGCTCTCCTTGCTGGGCGAGCTGGTACGCCAAATGAACGGCCGTTACCGTTTTTCCAGCCCCGCCGACAGCCGAATAAACGGCTACCGTTCTCGCTCCCCGGTTCCCCCGCAGCGGTTCTCCTGCACAAAATTCGTTGTAATGCGCGGTAATCGCCGATAACAGCCTATCCAACGGCTGGTACTTGAACATAACCGGATATTCGAGCAGCCCGCCCTCTCTTGCCGAATCGCTGATCATGACTGTACACCCCGGTTTAAGCCCGAATACGGCTTCAGGCAGCGGCATAAGCGATTCGTGCACCATCATGATCAGCGGTTCTTTGGTTTGTTCTACAAAGCGGACCCCATCGTCCATCGACGTAAATACACGTATACTAAACCGTTCCGCATATTCGGACGAGCGGACATAGGCGGAGAGCATCTCGCCAAAATAAGCATCCGCGTCCAACAGCACCAGCATAATTTGAGCCACCGGCGCTCCCCCTTCCTTCGCATCTGTGCATCAAGCTTATTGCCGCGGTATTTCCATTTACTTCGATACTTCTTCCCTGCGATTCATAGATCACATGCTTCCAATTCCCCCTTAGAAACACAAAAAAAGCACACACTGACAGGAAATCCATTCCTTGGTCAGCGGTGCTTCCGCTTTTGTAAATATGCAATTAACCGTATTATAGCATAAAAAATGGGAAGCGCAAGAGTCCCGGGCAAAAATTACGTTTCCGTTTTGACTGCCCCCTATCTATGCGTCTTGCCCCGTTGTAGCGCCGACTAACGAAAGCCGGGCTTGGTTGCTGCCAGCACCCAGACCACCTTCGGTTTGTCATAGCGATCCATCGTTTGCTCCTGTAAAAACGAGACTTGCCATTCCTGAAACAACTGTTCCAACTGCGGACGGTCGAAAAAACGCTTGTGCTTCCCGTCCAGCTCATAATAATTCGCCTCGACCAGCCTTCCTTGTCCGGCGCCATATTCGAAGTCCCTCGTCGAATTGACCCGGCACCAGAGCTGCCCGCCCGGCTCAAGCACCCGGGAAATTTCCGCGACAATTTTCCCGGTATCGCTCCAAGAGAAATAATGGAGGCTTAAATCCGAGACCACCGCCCGAGCCGAACCGTCCCGAAACGGCAGCGGCCGCAGCAGATCAAGCCGCTCCGTCTTGGCCTGCGGCACGAGCTTTTGCACCAGCATAAGCGCTTCGGCCGAACGGTCGCAAGCAATGACGGAGTAACCTTTTTCCGTTAAATACATCGTATCGTTCCCCGCGCCGCAGCCAAGATCCAAAATGGGGCCCGCCTCGGACGGATCAAGACGTCCTATGAACGGTTCCAGCCACCTATCGTATTTAACCTGCTCCGGCCTCAGCTTGGAAAACAAGTCGTTCCAATAAATCGCATCCGACATTCGCAGACTCCTCTCGGCACGCATTGTCAGAAAAACCGGTCACCCTTGTTTCATTAAAAACAGCGTAAGCTCCTCGCGGTTGTGAAAAAGCTGCTTCGCTTGCTGCAGCTCCAGCTCCGGTGCCAGATCGCTCACCACTTCGCGAATCGTTTGAAACGCCTTCTTATGCATCAGCTTCACCGTGATGATAGCCGTTCCACCCGGTTGCAGGGCACCCAACAGTCCCCGGACAAGCTTGGCCATTTGACGGTGACTCCAGCTCATGTCGCATACGAGCAGATCGAATGCGTTCGCCGCAAACGAAACCTCATCCGCCTTTTTCTGAAAATACGTAAGCTGCGGATGACGCAGCAAAGTCGCATCCAGCTTGGCCGGATCGACCGCGGTTACCCGAAGTCCGCGCTCCAGCAGCAGCGACGTCCACCCGCCCGGCGCCGCCCCGATATCGAGTGCCGCCCGGTACTGCGACAAATCCAAGCCGAAGGTGTGCTCCGCCTCCAACAGCTTGAACTTGGCTCGGGATACCTGTCCCTCCTCCTTGCGGAAGCGGATGGCGCCGCCGGACCAGTCGGACAAATTGTCCTGCGGCCGGGACAACCCGAAATATAGCTTAGCCTCCGTAAAATACAGCGAAAGGATCAGGTCCGCCTCGCGCGATACCGGATTCGCCTCGTATACCGTTGCCAGCATCTCGTCAATGGAAGAGCGCACCGACGGCAGAGATAGGTTCGCTAAAGCTTCCCCTTCTGCTTTTCTGGCTTGTACCGCTATGTCCATCTGCTTCAGCGACGTTCCCGCCGGGGCAAGCATCTCACGAATATGGTGAATCGTCTGATCAAAAGTACCGTCCCACGATTGCTCCGCGTCGACCGGCTGCATGTGCCGCAGAAACACGGGCTCCTGCGCCAAAATGCGGTCAATCGTATCGCCGCGCTCAAATTGGGATGTAAATGCGAACACTTCGCCCGGAGCCAGCCATTCGAATTTAACCGACGGCCCTAGCAGACGCCGAAGCTCTTCTTGCGCCTGCTGGGCGAATCCCCGGTTGGACGTGCCGATAAATGTCGAGTCGTTCATCATAGCACCTTAATCCAAGGCCGCTCTCCGGACCATTCGATCCGGATCGGCACTTGATACGCCTTTGCCAAATTTTCCTCGGTCAACACTTCCCGCTTCGCGCCGGAAGCAATAATGCGTCCCTGCTCGATCAGCACAACGTGCGTGAAAAGCGGTACGATCTCTTCGATGTGATGCGTAACATAAACGACAGTCATTTGCTGGCCGCCGAGCACGTTGACATTTTCAAGCAGCCGTTCACGTTCGTACAGGTCGAGGCCAGAACAAGGCTCGTCCATAATGAGAATGGACGGATCGGTCATTAAAGCGCGAGCCAGCATCACTTTTTTCCGCTCGCCTTGCGATAGCGTACCAAGCGGCTGATTGGCCAGATGGGCAAGCTTCACCCTGTCCAGCATGGCAATCGCCTTTTCGCGGGCCGCCTGCGGAATTTCTTCATAGAAACGCAAGTAACCGAATTCGCCGGTGGCAATCACTTCCCACACCGGGTCCCCGGCATTTAATTTCTCATAGAGCGATTGGCTGATGTAACCGATCTGCTTGCGTACTTCGCGGACGTCGCATTGCCCGTATGTATTTCCAAGCACCTGCACTCTGCCCCGGGTAGGGAACTCGTAGCCGTTCATCAGCTCCAGAACCGTCGTTTTTCCCGAGCCGTTCCGGCCGAGCACGACCCAATGCTCCCCTTGACGAATATCGATATTGACCCCGGACAAAATATGCCGGTCTTCGCGGATAAAATGAATATCTTGCAAGGATAAGACCATCGTCATGTTTAATTCACAACCTATTCTTGTACAGTTTCGGAAATTTCCGCAAGCAGCCCGGGAGGCATCGGACCGTTCGTCAGCCGGACGTGTTCCGGCTTGCTCGCATACAGCATTTGAAACATTTGCTGACGGCCCGCCTCGCTCGACGTATGTAAATAAATGCGCTGCGGAAATAAACCGGCGCTTGCCATCGTCCGGACCAAGTCCATCCCGTTGGGCTGTCCCCAGCCCAAGTCGTAGTCGAGCGAAAGCACGTCCACCTCGCATTCCTGCAGCAGCAGCAAGCATTCGTCCACGGTACGGGCAGGTACGAAGCCTTTCGGACAAGCGCGATAATCGTCCAAATAAACGTGGATCACCCTTCACTCAGCTCCTTGACATATCGAATCTCCGAAGCGTGCGTGCTCCCCCGCAGGACAGGCGTTTCAAGCACCGCCGGAAGGTCGGGCATCGACTTGAGCACAGTCGAACGCAGCAGCGAAGCGAATCCGGTTTCTCCGATTTCGCCCCGGCCGATCATGGCATGCCGGTCTTTATGCGCGCCCCGCGGATACACGGAATCGTTCAGATGAATGGCCCGGAGGTGCCGCAAGTAACCCGTCGCTACCGCATGCCGCTCCAGCTCCGGCCATCCGTCCCGAGAGGAGGGCCATAAGCCCGAGGCAAAAGCATGGCAGGTGTCGAGGCAAAAGCCCACAAGCCCCGGATAAGCGCAAAGATTCCGCACCTGCACGAGCTCTTCAAGCGTCGTCCCCATGGAGGTCCCTTCGCCCGCCTGGTTCTCAATCAGCAGCAGCGAACGGCCCGTATAGCCAGCAAGCGCTTCATTGATACATTGTATAATATTTTTATAGCCTTGTAACGGGTCTTCCCCTTTATATTTGCCAAAATGGACCACGACGCCGACCGAGCCGCACGCGTCCGCAATTTCAAGATCGTTGCGAAGCGAGGCGATCGTCGCCTGCCGAAGCTCGCCCGGGCCTACGGCAAGATTCGTCGGATAAGGAGTGTGAGCAATGCTGAGCAGGCCGCGCTCGCGGCAAAATCGGGCGCACTGCTCGGCGTCCTGGCGGTTGAACGACTTTACGGTCAGGCTTCGCGGATTTTTGGGAAAATATTGGAACGACTGGGCTCCAAGCTTTACCGCCGTCTTCGCCGCTTCCGCATAACCGCCCCGAATACTGATATGACAGCCGAAACGCATGGTCAACGCCCCCTCACCTCTGACAGACAAGACAGCAGAACGATTTTTTGGACGAGACGTCGCGTCTGGCAATCGGGTTGCCGCAGCGCAAGCACGGTTCTCCTTCGCGGCCGTAAACCCGGCAGCGGCTGTCGAAGCCGCCCGTAAGCAAGTCGCCAACGAATAGCGGCATTTCCATGTACCCGCCGCCCTGAGTCGCTTCCGTCAGCACTTCGCGCATCGAGCGATATAAGCGGTGAAGCTCTTCGTCGGACAGCGCGTTGGGACGCCGGGAGGGCAGGAGACCCGCTTGATAGCAGATTTCATCGCTATAGCAGTTGCCAATGCCCGCAAAGACGCTTTGATCGACAAGGTTGCTTTTGAGCGTACCAGCTTTTATGCGCAGACGCTTGGCGAAGCGGTCAGGCGTCAGCTCCGGATCGAACGGCTCGGGACCGAACTTATTCATCAGCTCATCGACTTCCAACGGATTATGAAGATGCAAATAACCGAGCCGCAGCCCGATAAAAAACAAGTGATAATCTCCGAAGCCGAGCCGCACTTGAACGGACCGGTCGGGCTTTTCCTCTCCCTTGCCGTAGAACATCATGCCTCCAAGCATTAAATGAAGCACCAGAACGTTGCCTGACGTTAGACGAAACAGCAGATGCTTCGCTCTCCTGTCAATGCTGGAAACAGACTGACCGATAAGCTCCTGTGCCCATCGCTCGGGCGTCACGTTAATCGATTTTTCTCGTGCGACCTCGGTATCCGTCACGGTCCGGCCTATAATTCGCTCGCTAAGCAGCCTACGGTAATTTTCCATTTCGGGTAGTTCAGGCATCGTCATTGCTCCTTTCGGATCATGATCTTACCATGTATTTCCACCCAGAAGCGAAAATATACTTACAGCGGCATAGAAAGCTGTTCCGCCTCAGACAGGCCGGACTTTCTTTTTCTTGTCGACTGAGGAACGCGGGCCATAACGGGCTCTGCCGCCTGAGCCGGAGCTGATGCCGGAACTGGACCAACCGACCCTGCGGATCGCTTTGCCCGCGACCGGGCGCTCGATTTCGTCGACAGCGAAGAATCGGACGATTCCCGCCCAATCGCACCCGTCGCATGCATTGCACTAGCGGCAGAAAACGCTTTTCGCCGCAGTCGTTCGATTCGCTTGCGCAGGCTGACGGCGTCGGAATCCTCCTCCCGCACCTCTTTTTCCCTTGCCCGGTTGCCGCCGTGTACGGACGCTTTACGCTCTCCGCTCCGTTTTAAGGCGTCACGCCGCCAGAGGTGGTCCAGCGCTTCCTGGGCATAGGCAAGAGCGCGCTCCCACTCCTTTTCCTTATGCTCGTAGTACATGGACAGCTCGATATAAGGCTCCAGCGAAGCTGTCGCCCGTCCGCCCTTCAGGGCGATATAACGGCTCCAGAGCGAACAGGCTTGCGTATAGCGTCCCCGGCGCTTGCAAAATTGCGCAAGCGGCAGCAGGCACGGCTCTTCGGAGGCAAGCTCGTCCGCAGCGAGAAGCTCTTCGGCGAGAGCGTTCATCACCGTGTCAGCCATGCCGCTTCGACCGATTTTATCGAGCCACAGGCCGAGCCGAAAGCACTCCTCTAACCCGAATATTCTGGCGCGGGACCAATCGTAGGAACCGTTCAGCAAGCAGGCAAAATGAACCGCTAAGCCTGCCAGCGACAGCACATCCAGCTCGTTGTGCACGAACACGCCTTCCAAAACGGAAGGATCGCGCTGCGCCAAATATTGAAAATAAAGCGTCGGCGCAAGCGAGCCCGGCACATCTTCCTCCCGCCTGACGCCAAGCCGTTCTTCCTCTACTTTCCCTAGTCGGCACGATGGGAGCGTATGCTTCCACAAGCTGCGGGACGGATGCAAAAAATCGATGTGCCCTGCAGGCTCGGCGGACAGCTCCAGCCGATTCATAATGTAGCGGTTTTTAACAATCGGCCAATCGAACGATTTGCCGTTATAGGAGATTAACACCGGATGCGCGGCAAGCTTTTGCTCCAAATAGGCCAACATCGCCGACTCTTCGCCGGGATGCCGGATCAGCATCTGCTCGATATGATATTGGTTGCCTTGGTAAAATCCGACTCCGACCATAAACGGCACGTTGCCTGCGCCATGTCCCAGACCAGTCGTCTCGGTATCCAGAAAGAGCAGCCGCTCATGGAACGGAGCGTCCGAACGATCCGCCGCGGCACTGCCGGCTGTCGGCTCCAATAGCGTAAGCAGCTCCTCCGCGCAGGACGATAAACGGCCAAGCTCATACTGCCCGTGAAGAAACCCCGCTTCGTACGTGCGGCGGCGAATAACGAATTCGCCCCACTCCGTCTGCTCCATAGCCGCGCCGACAACCGCCCATTCGTCAGACTCGACCGCGGACGCCTGCCCGCTTTCTCCAGCGATCTCCCGAGCCTCTTCGCTCGGCCCCGGCGGCTCCTCTCCCGCGGACGTTTGAATCTTGACTTCTTCCTCGCGTTCCTGCGTACCCGAAATCGACTTTTTGTGCCGCAGCAGCCTTTCCTTGAGCGAGCTCATCGCGAGGCCTCCAGCTGCTTCAGCAGCCCGAGCGACAGCTGCTTCCCGGTCAGCCCGACTTCTTCAATCGGCCCGACACAGGCCGGACAGCCGCTCAAGCAGCCGCACGACGAAATCAGGCGCTGCGCTTCGGCGAGCAGTTCTCCATGCACTTCGTACAGCCGCTCGCTGAGCCCTACGCCGCCCGGGTAACGGTCGTAGAAAAATATCGTAGGCTGCTTGTTATGCACCGCCTTCACCTGCGGAACAACCCGGATGTCATGCGGATCGCACATCAAGTAAAGCGGCGCGATGTGCACAAGCACGTTCGCCAGCCCCAGCAGCGCAAACTGCATATCGTTGACCGTCATGCCTGCGGCAATCTCGTCGTCGAACGTAAACCAGTAAGAGCTCGTATGCAGCTCCTCTTCCGGCAGATGGATCGGCCCCGATCCGATATTTTCGTGCGTCCGAAGCTTGATTTTTTTGAAAATCGTCGCCTTCGCATTCACGGTCACTTCGCCGAACTGCCGCTTGAGCCCCCGGTCAATCGCCTCCCGGTGCACATGCAGCACCTTTAACTGGACGGCCAAGCTGGCGTCCGTAAAATAATCGACGTCGACCTCGCGTATGTAAGCCTTCTTCTCCTCGTAATCGAGCTTTTCCACCTGATATTGCACGCCTTCGTGGATATAGATCGCTTCCTCGTGAATCATCGTCGGGGCGCTGAACCGGTCCACCTCGCCGATGACCCGGGCGCCATTCGTCATATCGATGATGATGAAATTTTCCTGCGCGGCCGAACGCAAGCTGATGTCATGCGCCGGAAACGACTGCTCCATCCAGTGCCACCTGTTTTTGACACGATGCAAAATGCGTTCCTCCGTCAAAAATTCCAAAATATCATGCAGGGATTCTCCGCCGAATTGCTCGTTTTCTTCGAACGGCAGCTCGTAGGCGGCGCACTTGACATGGTCGACCAGGATGATGAGGTTGTCCGGCTCGATCAGCGCCCGCTCCGGCGGACGCTCGAAAAAAAATCTGGGGTTCTGGATCATGTATTGATCCAGCGGATTGCTGCTCGCCACGAGGAACGTCACGGAGCTTTCCTGCCGTCTCCCGGCGCGGCCCGACTGCTGCCACGTGCTCGCGATCGTGCCGGGATAGCCGTTCAGCACGCAAGCCTGCAACTGCCCGATATCGATCCCGAGCTCGAGCGCATTGGTACTGACAACGCCGCGGATCTCCCCGCTGCGCAGCCCCCGCTCGATTTCGCGCCGCAGCTTGGGCAGATAGCCTCCGCGGTAGCCGCGAATCGATTTCGTGCCCAGCTCGTGAGCGACCAGCTCCTGCAAATAGGTAAGCAAAATTTCGACCCGCACGCGGCTTCGCGCGAAAACGATCGTTTGAATGCCTTGGCGCAGCAGCATCGCGGCGATTTTTCTCGTCTCCAGCACGCTGCTCCTGCGGATCCCAAGCTGTTGGTTGACGACGGGGGGATTGTAGAAGACAAAGTGCTTCTCTCCCGCGGGCGCACCGTTGTCGTTGACAAGCGATACGCGCTCCCCGATTAGCCGCTCCGTATGATCCTTCGGATTATCGATCGTCGCCGAAGCGCAAATAAACTGCGGATTCGAGCCGTAAAAACGGCAAATCCGCTTCAGCCTACGGATCACGTTCGCTACATGACTGCCGAACACGCCGCGGTAAGAGTGAACCTCGTCAATGACAATAAACTTTATATTCTCAAACAATTTTACCCATTTCGTGTGGTGCGGCAAAATCGCGGAGTGCAGCATATCCGGATTCGTAACGACGATATGCCCGGCATTGCGAATGGCCTGGCGAACGGTCGGCGGCGTATCCCCGTCGTACGTATGGGTCTTGATGTCCGCGCCCATGGCGTTCGCCAGCTCTTGAAGCTCGGCCACCTGGTCTTGAGCGAGTGCTTTGGTCGGAAACAAATAAAGCGCCCGAGCGCTCTCATCTTTCAAAATGCCCTCAAGTACCGGCAGGTTGTAGCACAGCGTCTTGCCCGACGCCGTCGGGGTCACGGCCACGACGTGGCGCCCCGCGCTTACTTCGCGGAACGATTGGGCTTGATGTGTATATAATTGTCCGATGCCCCGGGCGAGCAAGGCTTCCCGCAGCCCTGCGTGCAAGCCTTCCGGGAATGACTCGTACCGCCCTTCCCGCGGCGGAATCGTATGCCAGTAAGTCACCTGGGACATCAGCTCGGACGACGAGCGGATCAGATCGATCATTTCTTCGATGGAAGAAACCTTGCCAGTCAAACGGTTCATAACTGCAGCTCCTTTTGACGGTAACGTTCCTTCCATTATATCGAATGCATGTTCGCGTGACAATCTCTTTTCTTATCGGAGCAAAGTCGAACGGTATCGGAATGACGCGCCGGAGCGGTGTTGAAGCTTGAAGAAAGCATGTCGTATCCTGCGCTTTCCCGGGAAAAGCTTTTCGCAGCAAAGCTTTGCTTTAAAGGGAGCCATTCGATCTTGGGGGGGAGAGTGCGAGCATTTTAGGAAGGGGTTCATCTTAAGAGAAAATGCCAAGCGGCAGTCGAGTAGAAAAGCCTTTGCCTGCCGCCCATCGGACCGGCCGGTCCCAATCGCTCTAAACGCATCGATCAACTTAGAGCACGTCGGAGGAATCATCGTAGTCGAACCGGATGCCGTCATGCATGGACACCTTATGAATCGAAGCCGAGCTCATGGCCGCGTTTGCGCTCACCTGGAGCTTGCCCAGCACTTCCTGGAACGGCCGGGCTTTGGCGCCGCTTGATTGCGACCGAATGGCAAGCTGCAGCGCCTGCTCGATTACGGCGATATCCTGGCTTGTAAAATCCATTCCGTCAACCTCCCCATGCTTGGATGTTTACTGGAACTATTCTAACCCGATCGATTTTTATTCATACCTCGGGGCATAGCCGTATTGCCGATTATGGCTCGGGCAAATCACGCTTCGCAGCTTTGCGGACCTGAGGCCCGACCGTTTTCGTCACATTTCGACAATCCCCAGCAGGGTTTACACATACGGCGGGTCCCACGCTTTTTTCCTCCAGCCGAGCGTTTGACTAACGACCTTAAAATCCCGGTCGAGCGTTACGTCGACCCCGAAGGGGAGCTCGTGATTGTGCCAAAACCGCATATCCCGCCATCGGACCTCATAGCCGTCCTGCCTCTCGGTGCAAGTGACATGCACACGCTGCGCAAAATGCAAAAACGCCCGCACGCCATCAACCGCACGGGTCGCCTCTACAGCCATGCCGCCCTCGGTATGTTTGGCGTAAGTATCTTCGATCGTCAGCTCCTTGCCATGAACGGTTCCCGTATAAAAAGCATCGCTGCTCTCAAGCACAAACTGCCAGCGGAACCAGTGCAGACTCGGGACGACGTGGCATATCCCTTCCAGCCCAAGCCGCTTTCTTACGAAACGGACTACGCCCCGGTGATGAAGCAGGCGCCCTCCGATGTACATAAATGTAAACAAATAAATCCACAAAAACATCCATCCCGGATTAAACCCCGTCGCCAGCCATACGGCCAAACCTGCACCATGCGTCCCAAACAGCACCGGCTCGAACAACGGGAGCGCATCGAGGTGGTGCCAGCGCTGCGAGAACGGACGAAAGCACTGAACGCCGTAGGCGTTAAGCCAATCCAGAAACACGTGGAAAACGACGGCAGCCAACGTCCAGGCGAAAACAAGCGGCTCGTGCTCCCATACCCCGAATCCCCAAGCGATCGGTACAGAAATCGCCAGCGGCCATAAAAGCATCGCAGGAAGCGAGTGTGTCATTCCACGATGCAGCCGGATGTATGCGGCATAGCCCCCAATCCGGGCAATCGTATCGAAATCCGGCGCATGCGAACCGATCAACGTGGCCGCCAGCACCGCATGCAGCAGCGCCGGTTCTTGAGCCACTTCAGGCTGAAGCATAGCCAGACCTGCCAATGTAGCGCCAAACAACAGATGACTTCCGGTATCCATGCAGCTTTAGGCCTCCTTCGCTTGTCACGCCGTATGCGTCCTTCGCGGCTCTGTACGAGGCCCTGCCCCGCTTTGCTCGCTTTCCCAGCGCTGCTCGGCGTTAAACCAATAAAACCACTGTTCGGGCCGCTCCCGAATGACCCGTTCCATGAAGCGGTTCAGCACATTCGTCGCCTCGGCCCGCGTCGCCCGTGTGAACGAAGAGGAAAGGTACAGCGGGGCTTCAAACCGCATCCGGTGTACCCATCCGCGCTCGCGCCACCCGCTGAACGGAATGATAGGCACGCGCTGCTCGATCGACAGCGTCGAAGCGCCCTCGGGCGTACGCGTCATCCGGCCGAAGAAACGGGCGGGCGGAAACGTCGGACGCCAGAAATCTCCAAGCAAAAAGACGACGCCCCCCGCCTGCAAATGCTTCCGCAGCTTACGAAGCAGCTCCAGCGGCGGCGTATTATCATAATCGAGCCCCGGACAGCCCATGTCCAGAAACTTCAAATACAGCGGCCGCAGTTCTGGGCTGCCACCGGTGGCCACGGTCAGACACGAGTACTTCTGGCATAAATACCAGTAGTAGTAAAAAAAGTTACCCGCATGCGGCGTATAGACAATCGCACCGCGGCCTAGTCGCAGCGCTTCTTCCAGGTGCGCTTCCCCTTCCGTGCGGAACCGCCATTTCTCGCTGCCCGGCAGCCTGTGCGACTCCAGCAAAATTTCATAAAGCGCAAATATGACATTTTCGGTATAGCGAAGCCCTGCCTTCCTGATCTGCTGAGCCGACCGCTCCGGCAAAAGCTCCTTCATATTGCCCTGCACCTTGCGTCTCAAGCCCGGACCCGCGCAACTGTACAGGAGGAGAGCCACCAGTCGGCACAGCGCAGCCATTACGCTTCGCGGCAGCAGACCGCACCTCCGCGCCCAACGCTCGCATGCTTGCCGGTCCGCGGTCACTTTGGCAATCCATTCGTACAAGCTCCCACCCCCTGGCCTTTTAAGAAATGCTTCTTATATCTGCGGGTGATCCGGTCCTTTTCCAGCACGATAAAAAAGTCTATCGTATCGAACAGGCTGTCGTACGCCGGATCGCCGCCAATCTCCGCCCCAAGCCATTGATAGCCCTTCATCAGCGGCGGCAGCAAGCGGAAAATTTCTTTCTCGGTCAGCTCAGATTCGACCGTTCGCAGCCCCCGAATCCGGTGCGTTTCCAACGGACGGACGCCGTACCGCTCCGTGATGACCTGCTTGCTGCGAAGCATCGTGTAGATCAGATTCAGTTCCTCCAAGTTCGGAAGACGCACACTCGCGCAGCCGATCAAATAGCGATAGCCCAGCTCGGTCATATACGCGGCAATACCTTCCCATAGCATCTGGATCGCTCTGCTTCCGCGGTAAGCCGGTGCGATACAGCTTCTCCCCAGCTCCAGCGTCTGTCGCTTCAGCGAATCGAACGCGTGCAGGTCGAATTCGGTCTCCGAGTAGAATCCGATGCCCGAGCTCGCCCGCTCTCCCGGCAGCAGCCGGTACGTGCCGACAACTTCTCCAGTGGTTAAATCTTTGACGATCAGATGATCGCAATAATCATCGTAGCTATCCCGCTCCAATCCGTTCTCGGTTCGCATCCGCATGTTTTTCTCTTCTTCCACAAAAACCTGGTACCTTAAACGCAGTGCCTGCTCCACTTCCAAGTCGGTATCCGCCAGCTTTACGGTTAAGATGGACGGCTCGCTTGCGGCTTGACTTGCTGCTAGTCGGATCATCGTCAACACGCCTTTCTCCAAGTAAAGGTTGATGGGATGAAAGTTACAGCTTTAGGTAGCAGACGATTATTAGGATAGCGTTTTCGCGGTGTAAAGCTTTTGTAAGGCTTCGCCCGGCTTGTCCGGCTTTCCGGCGCAAAAAAGAACCGTTCGGCAGAACGGCTCCAATAAAATTTTGCTTTGAACATTACCGCAACCATAAATACAGCGGAATAAACAGCAGCGACGTCAAAATCGCCGCAGCGCCCATCGCGAAGCCGCTGACGCTGCCCGCCAGCTCCGAATCGCGAATGATCCGCGCCGTGCCGATGCCATGTGACGAGGTGCCGATGGCAGTACCGATCGAGATATCGTCACGCACGCCGGCCAACCGCAGCAGCCCCGGTCCGAACATGCTTCCGATCAAGCCTGTCAGAACGGTCAGCACGGCGGTCAACTCGGGAATCCCTCCCGCTTGACGCGAAATCTCAAGCGCAATCGGCGAAGTGACCGATTTGGGCATCATGGTCACAAGCAGCTCGCGGCTGCCTCCGAGCACCCATACGAGTCCTGCGGACAGCAGCAATGCGCTGATGGAACCGACGGTAATGCCTGCAGCGATCGGCAATAGGGCATTGCGGATTCGCTGCGCGTTTTTATACAGCGGGATGCCGAGCGCTACTGTCGCAGGACCGAGCAGGAACACAATATAGTCTCCGCCTTTTCGGTAGGCTTCGTAAGGCACGTTCATGGCCAACAGGAAAACGATTACAAGCGCCGAGCACGTCAGCAGAGGATGAAGCGCTTTCCAGCGCTGCTGAAGCGCGAGCGCAACCGCATAGGCCAGCACCGTCAAGGCGATGCCGAACAGCGGCTGCTCCGTCCATTCACGGAACGTCATGACGACGATCCCCCTCCTTCCGTGCGCGTCCGCCGCCAAGGAGCTTGGCCGTCCATCCCGTCACGAGCAGCACTCCGAACGTGCTGGCAAACAAGCTGACCAGAATGGTACATGCCTGCTCCCCGATCCAAGAAAAAAACACCATCGTCCCGACGACAATCGGCGCAAAGAGCAGCAGCATATGCTTGATCAAGAAGCTCCCGGCCTCCTCGACCCATTCCACCTTGACCCACTTTAGAAACAGACTGGCCGTAAACAAAATCAAACCGATAACATTCGCCGGAAGCGGAAGCTGCAAGCCCAGCTGCAAAATCGTTCCCAGCAAATAAAAACCGAGCAAGATGGCAAAACCGCGCATCAGGAGCCGCCTCCCTTCTCCCCAAAAATATCAGCCCGTTCCGCAGGATACCAAATACGATGCGTTCATGCATATTCCGGCAGGGACAGTGGCACCGTAAAGATGGTGCGCTATCCAAGCGCCATACTTTTACAATAAAGGAGTTGGATGGGACTATGGCTAAACCGGACAACCGTGCCGACAACGTGGATCATCTGCAAAAAAACATCAACCACACCATTGAAAACCTGAATGAAGCCGAAGATTATTTGAGCGAGCATGCCGATGAAATCAGCCCGCAGGAACGGGAGCAAATCGCGTCTAAAAACGAACGCCGCCGCGAAAGCTTGGACGCCTTCCGCTCGGAAATTAAAGACGAGGCAGAAAATCAACAATAGTTGCAGGCCGTCAACAGGGTAGGATACAAAAACCTCCGGTTCCTTGCAGACCTATGTAAGGAACGGAGGTTTTTGTCATACCGGCGATGCTATGCGGTTCATTTCCTACAGCGGAGCCGTTCCACCGACAGCCGGCGAAGGTTTTCGCATAGGGATGTCCAAACGAAAATGATCGTGCGCAAGATAAGTTTCATCATGAACCGTTCGCGCTTCTTCCCGCAGCCGCTCGACCTCCGCGTCCTGATACCGGGAGCTGATATGGGTCAAAACCAGCATTTTGGCCCCCGCTTCCCGGGCAGTGCGTGCCGCATCCATCGCCGTGGAATGATCATACTGTATGGCAAGCTCCTTGCGGTCCTCCGCAAAGGTCGCTTCGTGCACCAGCACATCTGCCTGGCGTGCAAGCGTGACGGCATGCTCGCAAGGCTGGGTATCGCCAAGAATGGTCACGATCCGGCCGGGAACGGGAGGGCCGATAAAGCGGCTGGCTTCCAGCACCGTGCCGTCCTCCAGAGTAACGGTCTCGCCTTTCTTGATTTTTCCATATAGCGGTCCCGAAGCGACGCCGAGCTCCTTCAGTTTCGCCGCGTCGAGCTTCCCCTTCTGCGGCTTTTCTTCAATGCGATAGCCGTAGCTGTCAACCCGATGAACCAGAGGAGCCGCCTTTACGATGAATTGCTCATCCTCGTACACCACGAATTCCGTCTTTTCTTGAAACTCCACAATGTCCGTCTGGTACCCAAGATGGGAATCGCTGACCCGCAGCGACGTTTCTACAAACTCCCGGATGCCTGTCGGCCCGTAAATGGTGAACGGCGTATCCCCGCCTTGATACGAGCGGCTCGACATGAGCCCTGGAAGACCGTAAATATGATCGCCGTGCAGATGGGTAACGAACAGCTTTTCCAGCTTGCTGATTTTGACCGGCGCCCGTAATATTTGGTGCTGCGTCCCTTCCCCGCAGTCGAACATCCAATAGACGTTTCGTTCCGCAAGCAGATTCAGCATGACGGAGGTGACATTCCGCTCTTTGGAGGGCATACCGGCGCCCGTCCCGAGAAAATACAGCTCCAAGCTCCATCGACCCCATTTCTATCGTTCCGATTGGTAAGAAAGCTTACATATGTTCACGCTTCTGCGAAGCCAGGCTTTCTTTGTGTTTAAACAAAAGAGTGGAGCGACCAAGGCCCCACCCCATTTATAGCATACCCAAAAAACGGCTATGCGTTGAAATAACGAGCCTGCGGATGCGCAAACACGATCGCCGAGACGGACGCCTCCGGTTCCATCATGCTGCCTTCCGTCAAATGTACGCCGATATCCTCCGGCTTCATCAAAGCAAACAGCTGCTGTTGGTCATCGAGGTTCGGACACGCCGGATAGCCGAACGAGAACCGCTGGCCGCGGTATTTGGCTCCGAAGCGCTCCTGCATCGTCATTTCGGCCGGGTCCGGGAAGCCCCATACGTCGCGCATCATTTGGTGTATGCGTTCGGCGAACCCTTCGGCGGTTTCGAGTGCCGCCGCTTGAAGCGCATGAGACCGCAGGTAGTCGCCTTTACTCCGCCACTCGGCCGCCAGATCGCTGACGCCATGACCGGCTGTCACGACAAGGAAGCCGACGTAATCCATGATCCCGCTATCTACCGGCTTAAGGTAGTCGGCCAAGCACAAGTACGGCTCTTTCTCCTGCCGCGGGAACGTAAACTTCTGAAGCACCTTCGTATGATCCTCGGGGTCGTAGACGAGCACATCGTTGCCGTCCGACTGCGCCGGGAAGAAACGGTACATGCCGTGCGCTTGAAGAATGCCGTTTTTCTGTGCCTCCGCGAGCAGCTCATCAACGGTTTCTTTGAGCTGCAGCGCCTTCGGATCTTTCTCGGCCAGCAGTTGGTCGACCTTCCCCTTCAAGCCAAGATGATGTCCTAGCAGCATCTGCATGTTGATATACGGGATCAGATGGCTTATCGGATAGTCGCGCAGCACGCGGCGCTCCAAGCTCGGCGGCACCTGCACCGGAACGTCCCGGTCCACCGACGACGTCCTGACGCGGGTCAAGACCGGCATTTGCTCTTCTTTGCGGCCGGATTCCTTCACGTCGGATTCCATGCTGTCCCGAAGCTCCCGGACAAGCTGCTGCCGCTGCTCGGGGTCGCTCAGCTTGTTCGCAATATCCAGCCCGTCCATCGCGTCTTTGGCATACAGAACCAAACCGTCATACTCCGGTGCAATGCGTGTCTTGGTGAACTTCCGGGTCAGCGCCGCGCCGCCCACCAGAATCGGCACGTCGATGCCGGCCGTCTTCAAGTCCTGCGCCGTGACGATCATTTGCTGCGCCGATTTGACGAGCAGCCCGGACAGCCCGATCGCATCCGGCCGCTCCTTCCGGTAAGCGTCGATCAACTGCTCCGGCGGTACTTTAATACCCAGGTTGATGATCTGGTACCCGTTGTTGGACAGAATAATTTCGACCAAGTTTTTGCCGATATCGTGGACATCGCCTTTGACTGTGGCCAAAATGATTTTTCCTTTCACGGCGCTTTCCGACTTCTCCATGAACGGCTCCAAATAAGCAACGGACGCCTTCATGACCTCGGCACTTTGCAGCACCTCCGCCACGATCAGCTCATTATTGTTAAACAGCCGGCCAACTTCCTCCATGCCTTTCATCAGCGGGCCGTTGATAATATCAAGCGGCTTGTATTTTTGCAGCGCTGCGTCCAAATCCGCGATCAGCCCGTCCTTCGTGCCTTCGACAACGTAAGAGGCCAGCCGCTCTTCCAGCGTTAAGTTTGAAATTTTCTCCTTCTTCTCGACCTTCTTCGTACGGAAGTGCGCTACGAATTCGGCCAGCGTTTCGTCGTTTGTATCGTAGATCAGGCTTTCGGCAAGCCGGCGCTCTTCTTCGGGTATGGACGCATAGCGCTCCAGCTTTTCCGTATTGACGATCGCATAGTCCAGCCCGGCTTTCGTACAATGATACAAGAAGACGGCGTTCAACACCTCGCGGCCCGCTTCCGGCAAGCCGAACGATACGTTGCTCAGACCAAGAATCGTCTCGGTGTCAGGCATCGCCTCTTTGATTAACCGGATTCCTTCGATCGTCTCCTTGGCCGAACCGATATACTGCTGGTCGCCCGTTCCGACCGGGAAAACAAGCGGGTCAAAAATAATATCGTTCGGGTGCATGCCGTACTTGTTCACCAGCAAATCATAGGAGCGCTGTGCCACTTCAAGCTTGTCTTTGGCTGTAATGGCTTGCCCCCGTTCGTCAATCGTGCCGACGACAGCGGCCGCGCCGTATTTATGAATAAGCGGCACGACCTTCTCGAACTTCTCTTCCCCGTCTTCGAGGTTGATCGAGTTGATGATGGCTTTCCCTTGCGAATATTTGAGGCCCAGCTCGATTACCCGATAATCCGTGGAATCGAGCATAAGCGGCACTTTCACTTTTTTAACGACTAGCTCCAAAAACTTCTGCATATCGCTCATTTCGTCGCGGTCCGGGTCCTGCAGACAGACGTCGATCACATGCGCGCCACCTTTCACCTGCGCCCGGGCAATCTCGGATGCTTCCTCATACTTGCCTTCGGCAATCAGCCGCTTAAACTTCCGCGATCCGAGAACGTTCGTCCGCTCCCCAACCATGTAAGGGCGGTTCGCATCTTCAATGTAGACCGTCTCGATGCCGGATACCGCGGGCGGATGCTCTCCCCGGTGACTGCGCGGCTGGTACTGGCTAAGCGTTTCGGCCATCGCGCGGATATGATCCGGGGTCGTTCCGCAGCAGCCGCCGGCAATGTTCAGCCAGCCCTGCTCGGCAAAGCCTGCCAGCTTCTTGGCGAGCGATTCCGGCGATTCGTGGTACTGCCCGTTCTCGTCCGGCAGACCGGCGTTCGGATAGCAGCTTACCGCCGTCCCTGCAATATCGGCCAGCGTCCGAATATGATCGCGCATGAACTCCGGTCCGGTAGCGCAGTTCAGCCCGACGGAAATCGGGTTAAGGTGCTCAAGCGAAATATAGAACGATTCGATATTTTGGCCGGCCAGCGTCGTGCCCATAGGCTCGATCGTACCGGATATCATGATCGGCAGCTTGCGGCCTTCCGTCTCAAACGCTTTTCGGATGCCGATGCTGCCGGCTTTGACGTTCAACGTGTCCTGCGACGTTTCAAGCAGCAGCGCGTCCACACCTGCCTCCATCAACGCAAGCGCTTGTTCGTAGTAGCTGTCCACGAGTTCGTCGAAGGTGACTCCGCCGGTTACGGAAAGCGTCTTCGTCGTCGGGCCCATCGCACCGATAACGTATCTGGGCCATTCCGGGGTACTGTATTTTTCAGCCGCTTCGATTGCCAGCTTGGCCGCTGCCAGATTAAGCTCCCGCGCGCGGTCCTGCAAATCGTATTCCGCCAGTACGACGCTTGTTGCGCCGAACGTATTTGTCTCTACCATATCGGCACCGGCCGCAAAATACGCTTCATGAATTTTACGAATCACGTCAGGCCGCGTGACCGCCAAAATTTCGTTGCAGCCATCCAACTCGTCGCCGCCAAAATCGGCAGCGGTTAAATTCTCCTGTTGGATCATCGTTCCCATGGCGCCGTCTAAAATCATAATTTTTTTCTGTAATTGCTCCTGCAATAAAGGCTTGCTCATCCGTGATCCCCTTTCACCCTGCCGCCCCGCTCCGTTCTGTATTGGGGTCGGATACTCCTGCAGCCGATCTATGATCTCGCACCGTACTGCGCATGATACTCACAAATTATGTAACCTTAAGTGTATCAGAAACGATGCCTATTGAAAAGCAATTGTGACAAAAATCAGCACTTATCTAATGAATCCTATCGGATTTATATACATTATACATCGACAGATGCTCCCCCTTCCACTATAATAAAAAGCAGAAGTTACGAATTCAAGAAGGAAGAGGGAGAAACATGGCAGAAATTCGCATTCGCAACACCAACGAGCGCATCTCGGGCGAAGCCAACGTGAAGGCTTTTTTGGATAAGCAAGAGGTGCTTTATGAGCATTGGAACGCCGCTAAACTGCCCGCAGAGCTTCAAGGGAAATTCTCGTTGACAGACGAGGAAAAATCGCAGATTTTGGCTACCTACGATGAAGAAATCCGCGATCTGGCCAGCCGCCGCGGCTACCGGACTTGGGACATCGTCGCGCTGTCCGACGCCACCCCGAATTTGGATGAGCTGCTCAAAAAATTCGAACAAGTGCACACGCATACGGAAGACGAAGTTCGCGCCATCACGGCCGGCAAAGGGATTTTCATCATTAAAGGGACAGACGATGTCGGTTATTTCGACGTTGAGTTGGAAGCCGGCGACGTGATCTCGGTTCCGGAGCACAAGCCGCATTTCTTCACTCTGATGGAAAACCGTCAAATCGTAGCTGTCCGTCTGTTCATCGAAACCGAGGGTTGGATCGCACATCCGTTCGAAGACCCGACTTTCCAAAAAGCATAAGGGCGACTTCGGTATAAAAAGCAAGCGATTAGCGCTTGATCAGTTGTTGAAAAAATCAATATTTAAGCAAACAAGCCCCTTGTTGTCAAAGGCGGCTTGTTTTATTTTTAGCGCAACAAAAAGCCCGCCACATGGAATTGGCGGGCTCAAATTGTCAGCGGACATGTCCCGAAGACAAAGGTTTAGGTTCTAAGCTTACAAGGAATCAATGATCTTCTGAATGTCCCGAAGGCTCGTAATTTCGTGCGCCGGAGTAATTTCGTCCGTCAATGGAAGCCCGTGGCGGTTAATCCACATATTCCGCATCCCGATCGAGTTGGAGCCCAAAATGTCCGTCGTCAGCTTGTCGCCAATCATGACGCCTTCTTCAGCCGAAATGCCTAGCAGCCGCATCGCGTGCTCGAAAATCGATACCGCCGGTTTTCCCTCGCCAAATTCGCCGGAAATGACGATATGATCGAAGTAAGGAGCAAGCTGCGGGACGCCCGCCAGCTTCTCTTTTTGCAGATCAGGCGAACCGTTCGTAAGCAGAAGCAGCTTGTACTTTCCTTTTAGTTGATCCAATACCTCGAACGTCTCTTCATAAACAATTGGACGGTTTCTTCGCTCGGCCGGAAACATCTCCGCCAGCTTAAGCCCGAGCGCGGCATCTTCTATTCCCAGAGCCTTTAGGCCGCGTGTCCACGAATCTCGCTGATAAGACGGGGCCAACGATCGAAGCTTGCGGAACTCTTCCTGTTCTCCTTCGACAAACCGAGCCCACAGTCCTTCAAACGGATTAATTCCGATTTTCTTGGTGAACGGGAACGTCTCGAACGATTCGTATAATGCCCGCGCTTCGCGTCTTACGGCTTCCTCAAGCTGGACAGGATCGATCTCGTAATGCTTGGCGGCCTCGCTGCAAGTCGCCTGAAACGCTTCTTTTACACTGCGCTCGTCCCAGAGCAGCGTATCGTCCAAATCAAAAAGCACTGCCTTGATTGCCATAAGCCGGATTCCTCTTTCTCCCCTGTGATGTCGGTTTTATCTTTAAGATTCTTGCTTGAATGCCACTTGATTTTTTTGAGCAAATTCCTGAAGCTTTTCCTTCGCCGCATCCACGGGGAATTGATGATAGAATTTCGTGTATCCCCAACGAGCTCCCTTCGGCTTTAACGTAATTAAGATCGAATCCTTCGTCACGGAAATTTCGTCGATCATATCCGCACTCATGGTCCGGTCTCCGCCGAAGCGGCGGGAGGTAAGCGAATCCGGGCCTATTTTTAACAGCGGCCGACGGACCCAATAAATCAATAGCGCAAGAACAATGTAGCTCGCGCCTGTGAACCAGTACATCTGATCCTGTCCTGCTTGACCGCGGAATATGATGAAGCAGAAGATCCCGGTGGCGACCAGTATCATCGGCAGAAACCAGCTTCGTCCTTTGAAGGTAACTGAGTTATCGGAGGCGCTTGACTGCGAAATCGCTTCCTTGCCGCTTTTTTTGCGCTGAATGTTGGTTACTTTCGTATTCTTGCGAACCATGCGTTCCCATTTCCGTGACATAGCTGAACCCCTTTATCCATTCTTTCTACACTTCCCGTTAACTCGTGGATCCCGAGCGATTTCGTCGACCGAGACGCCCAAATACGCCAAAAAGTTGGAGCATCCAAGTGTACCGCGTACTTTTCCAGCGGCAACTAGATCGTCCAACGAATAATGCGTATCTCAAGTAGATGTAACTTAATCCGGACCTGAACTCTGAAACAGACGATGTGTTCCTAGACGCCAGGAAACGCTGTATCCGTTAAGCCAGCCCTCTTCTCCTTACTTTTTCTCGTCCTCATCCACAAATTTAATGTTGTCCAGTTGAGAACGCAAGGAGGATTTAAAAGAATCGATATACTTTTTCCTTAGTGCGTTGCGCTCATCCATTTCTTCTTCCGTTAATCCTTCGGCTTTCGCCTTGCGGGCCAACTCATTGATCCGCTTAACGGTTACGTCGTGCTCCGATTCAATCATGCTTGTCCTCCCGGTAATGTTAGGTCTCCGTTCGTGAATCCGCGAACGATAAGAGTTTCATATCAAATTATACTTTGACATTACCGGATTTGAAAGTCAAGAGATAGAGCCGAAGCCCTGCGGAAGAAATTCAGAAAATTAAAACAGCCAGCTATATATTTATGGAAGCAGCAGCTTTTGCCCTTCATGAATCGTGACGTTCTTCAAGTTGTTCAACCGTTTTATCTGAAAGACATACTCTCTCACGTCTTGTCCTTTGGCCGCGTGCGACGAAGCAATGCTCCACAAGGTATCGCCTTGGCTTACAACTACATAACTTTGAGCGGGTGCTGCGCCTTTGGCATAAGCGTCATCGTTCCCTACCCATGCGGATACCGTGCCTCCGACAAAGAGCAGCAGCGTTACCGAGATAACAAAAATCATAACCCGCACATATGTTCGGTTTTTTTTCAATTTGGAAGCGGGATCTATGGAGACGGCAGCCGAACTGCGATTGTATTGAGCTAGCATTTGACTGTTCTGATACATAAACATCATCCCCCAAACATTTGTTCTGTTCTGAATTTAACACGAACAAACGTTTGTGTCAATCCATTTTTTCGAACTTATGTTTGTACGAACTCCGGTTCTGTGTTATACTCCTAAGTAATGATTACCAAAAATGGAGTGATTCATATGGGCAAGATATCCACTCGCCAGCAGGCTATTCTGGAGTTCATCAAGAACGAGGTCAAAGATAAAGGGTATCCTCCGTCCGTTCGGGAAATCGGCGAAGCGGTCGGTCTTGCTTCCAGCTCGACGGTACACGGTCATTTGGAACGGCTGGAAAAGAAAGGGCTGATCCGGCGCGATCCTACGAAGCCCAGAGCCATTGAGATTTTGGACGGTACGGCTGGCGACGGCGCATTCGCAGTTTCGGTTTCCCGCGTCCCGCTGATCGGGCGGGTTACGGCCGGTGTTCCGATTACCGCGACAGAGAACATTGAAGACTACTTCCCGCTTCCGAGCCACTTTGTCGGAGATCATAACGTCTTCATGTTGAGCGTCATCGGCGAGAGTATGATCGACGCCGGCATTCGCAACGGAGACTATGTCATCGTTCGCCAGCAGCAAACGGCTAATAACGGCGACATCGTGGTCGCTATGACCGAAGAAGACGAAGCGACGGTCAAGACATTTTATAAAGAAAAGGATCACGTCCGTCTTCAACCGGAAAACCCGACGATGGAGCCGCTCCGTCTGAAGAACGTATCGATCCTCGGCAAAGTCATTGGCGTATTCCGCAATATTCATTAATTCCATTCCCATGCAGCCAAAATCAAGACTCCTGAACAAGGAGTCTTTTTTGCGTCTGCCGGGCCCTCGGTGTCGCTTTCCGAAGATCCTTATACAAGCACAAAAAAGCCTCTCATCATGGCTTCACCATCATGAGAGGCTCCTGCTAATGCCCGGTTAAGCTTATTAATAAAGGGTCAAGTACTGATCGCGTTCCCAAGCGTGAACTTGAGTCCGGTAAATGTCCCACTCGATTTCTTTGAGCTCGACGAAGTGCGCGAGAGCGTGGTCGCCGAGCGCATCGCAGATGACATCGTCGCGAAGCAGTTCGTCGATCGCTTGCTTCAGGTCGACCGGCAGGCTTGGAATGCCCTGCTCTTCGCGCTCCTCTTCGGACATCACATAGATGTTCCGGTCGGTCGGAGGCGGCAGCTGCATTTTGTTCTTGATACCGTCGAGCCCTGCTTTAAGCATAACGGCAAGCGCGAGATACGGGTTGGCCGCCGGGTCCGGGTTGCGCACTTCCACGCGCGTGCTGAGACCGCGCGAAGCCGGAATGCGGATCATCGGGCTGCGGTTGCTGGCCGACCACGCTACGTAGCAAGGCGCCTCATAGCCAGGCACCAGACGCTTGTAAGAGTTGACCGTCGGATTCGTAATGGCCGCAAAAGCGCGGGCATGACGCAAAATGCCTGCCATATATTGTCTGGCCAACGTGCTCAGACCCAGCTTGTCGCTTTCGTCGTAGAACGCGTTCTCTTTGCCGCGGAACAGCGATTGATGGCAGTGCATTCCGGAACCGTTCACGCCGAACAGCGGTTTCGGCATAAAGGTGGCATGCAGGCCATGCTGTCTGGCGATCGTTTTGACAACGAGCTTGAACGTTTGAATCTGGTCGGCCGCTTTGATGGCGTCCGCATATTTAAAGTCGATTTCATGCTGGCCCGGAGCCACTTCGTGGTGAGACGCTTCGATTTCGAAGCCCATTTCCTCCAGCGTCAGGACGATTTCGCGGCGGCAGTTTTCTCCCAAGTCCGTCGGAGCCAGATCGAAATAACCGCCCTGGTCGTTCAATTCCATCGTCGGGTTGCCTTTTTCATCGGTTTTGAACAGGAAAAACTCCGGCTCCGGACCGACATTCATCGAGCTGAAGCCCATTTCCTCGGCTTCCTTCAGCACCGATTTCAGAATGCCGCGCGGATCGCCAGGGAACGGCCTGCCGTCCGGCAGATACACATCGCAAATCATGCGGGCAACGCGGTCTTCCGTCACCCAAGGAAAAACGACCCAAGTATTCAGATCCGGGTATAAGTACATATCGGATTCTTCGATACGAACGTAGCCTTCGATGGAAGAACCGTCGAACATCATTTTGTTGTCGAGCGCCTTCTCCAGCTGACTTACAGGAATTTCCACATTTTTAATCGTACCGAGCAGATCGGTAAATTGCAGGCGGATGAATCTTACGTTTTCTTCCTTGGCGATACGTAAAATGTCTTCCTTGGTGTATTGTTTATCCGTCACTGTACAATCTCCTCCTTAAACTATGAGACAAATTAACGGAGCGTTGTCCGGATGGGCGCGAAAGCGCTACCGGAACAAGCCCCGGCACAGCCTTACTTGCGGAAAAAGCGGGATAACTCGCCCTGAATCAGCGATACATGATTCGGACGCTTGCCGCCGCCCAATAGCTGCTGCTTCAGCATTCTGTGCAGCTGCGTGTCGGTCAGCTCCCGGCGCTTGACCTCGGTTTGCTCGTTCAAGACGGTCGCTTCCTCGGAGTTTTTATCGACCGGCAGCAGCACCTGCTTAATCCCGGCGATGTTGACTCCCTTTTCAATCAAATCTTTAATCTCGAGCAGTCTCTCGACGTCGTTGAACGAATACAACCGCTGGTTGCCTCCCGTTCGGGCCGGAATTACAAGCTCGTGCTGTTCGTAGTACCGGATTTGCCGCGCGGTTAAATCGGTCAGCTTCATTACGATGCCGATGGGAAAAAGAGCCATATTCCTGCGGATATCATCACTCATGACCATCACTCCTAAGCACTTAGAACCTTACCGTTATTGTAACCTTGTTCAAAAAACGTGTCAAGTTATGTAAGGTTTTCGCCTGATGTCAACCCACTTTACAGTATATTTTCTCACAAAAAATACGCGGATGCTCTGCATCCGCGCATCGAATTACGGACAAACGATGTTATGACAGCAGTCCGCGGTCCACCATATTTTGGATCGCGGTCAGCACGCCCATTTTGCAATGCGAATACGTTAACCCGCCTTGCATATAGGCGATGTACGGCTCCCGGATCGGCGCGTCCGCGGAAAGCTCCAGACTTCCTCCCTGGATGAACGTGCCGGCGGCCATAATGACCGGATGCTCGTACCCGGGCATGTCCCAAGGCTCCGGGACCACATGGGCATCGACCGCAGCCGCCTGTTGAATCCCCTGTACGAAAGCGATCAAATGCTCCGGTCCCGTGAATTGAACCGCCTGAATCAGATCCGTGCGCGGATCGTTCCAACGCGGATGCGTCGTGAACCCGAGCTGCTCGAACACCGATGCGGCAAAAACCGACCCCTTGACGGCCTGCCCGACCAAGTGAGGTGCCAGAAACAGCCCTTGGAAGATAGCCCGGGTCGTACCCAGCATCGCGCCCACCTCGCCGCCGATACCGGGCGCCGTTAAGCGGTAAGAAGCCAGCTCCACGCAGCGGCTCTTGCCCGCGATATAGCCCCCCGTAGCCGCGAGTCCGCCGCCGGGATTTTTAATCAGCGAACCGGCCATTAGATCGACGCCGACCTCAGTCGGTTCGGTCAGTTCCGTGAATTCCCCGTAGCAGTTGTCGACGAAAACGATAACGTCCGGCTTGATTTCTTTGACGAACCGCACCATCTCCCCGATTTGCGCTACGGTGAACGACGGACGCCAGGCGTACCCGCGGGAACGTTGAATGCCGATCACCTTCGTCCGGGGCGTAATACGCTCCGCAACCGCGGCAAAATCCGGGGACCCATCCTCCAGCAAGGCGACCTCCTGGTAAGCAATACCCCAATCCTGAAGCGAACCTTGCCCGTCTCCCGGCTTGCCAATCACTTTATGCAGCGTATCGTAAGGCCGCCCGGTCATCATGAGCAGCTCGTCTCCGGGACGAAGCACCCCGAAGAGCGCAGTGCCGATCGTATGCGTTCCCGAAACGAAATGCGGCCGCACAAGCGCAGCCTCGGCGCCGAACACGTCGGCGTACACCAAATCGAGCACTTCCCGTCCCCGGTCGTTATAGCCGTAGCCTGTCGAGCCTGCAAAATGATAGTCGCTCACTTTATGCTTTTGAAAAGCGCGGATGACCTTCCATTGGTTCCGGTCGATCACGCGGTCGATCTCTTTCAATTTCCCCTCGATCTGCAGCTCGGCCTGCTCCATCAGGCCAAGCACCTTATCATTAAACATCCTACCACGTCTCTCCCTTGGGTTCCTCTTGCGTTGGGCGCGCTTCATCGTAAGCGGCGAGCAGGTAACCGATTTTGTCATATTCTTTGTTGTTCACCCGGACCTTGAACCGCATGTCTTCCCCATCTACTTCATTTTCCAGCACCTCGCCCACGCGATAAACGAGCGAGATCAGATCGCCTTTGTCCGCCGGTATGCGATAGGTTCGGCTTCCGCCCATGAACCGGGATTCGATCAGCTCAACGAGGACTCTTAAGTCTTCTTCCCGGTAAGCCGACATGCGGACAAACGTCCCGTCTGTCGTCAGCAGCTCTTTCTGTTCGGGGGAACAAAGGTCGATTTTGTTAAACACCGTCACACGTTCTTTGCCATGCGCCCCTAGTTCTTCCAACACTTGATCGACGACCTTCATTTGCGTGGTCATCATCTCGGACGAGCTGTCAACGACATGTAGAATCAGATCCGCCTCGCAAGCCTCCTCCAGCGTCGCCCGGAACGCCGCGACCAGATCGTGAGGCAGATTTTGAATAAATCCGACCGTATCGGTGACAACAATCTCCATGCCGCCCGGCAGCTCAAGCGAGCGTGAAGTCGGGTCGAGGGTCGCAAACAATTGATTCTCGACATAAACGTCGGCCTGGGTCAATTGCCGCAGCAATGTGGATTTTCCGGCGTTCGTATAGCCGACCAGCGCGACTTGAAACACGCCGGTTTTTTTTCGACGCTCCCGGTGCAGGCTGCGATGCCTGACGACCTCTTGCAGCTGCCGCTTCAGCTCAGCGATTCGCTCTCGGATATGACGTCGGTCCGTCTCCAGCTTCGTTTCTCCGGGGCCCCGCGTCCCAATGCCGCCTCCGAGGCGGGACAAGTTTTTGCCCTGTCCGTACAGCCTCGGCAGCAGATAGCTGAGCTGGGCAAGCTCGACTTGAATGATCCCCTCCCGCGTCTTCGCCCGCTGCGCGAAAATGTCCAGGATAAGCTGCGTCCGGTCGATAATTTTGACATCCAGAAACTGCTCGAGATTGCGCACTTGGGCGCCGGACAGCTCCTGATCAAAGATGGCGGTATTGCCGCCTGTCTGCTCCAGCATCGCTTTGAGCTCCTCGGCTTTGCCTTTGCCGATGAACCATTTGGAGTCGGTATACTCCTTATTTTGCGTCAGCGTGCCGAGCACCTCGACCCGAGCCGTCTCGGCCAAGCTGATCAGCTCCGCGAGCGAATGGTCCGGATCGTACATCTCCTGCTTTTTGAGCTGCGGCGTAACCAGACTGACCAGCACCGCACGGTCTTGAATTTCTCCCGTTACTTCGTGTATCGTTTTTTTCATATAAGTTTAGTTATCTCCTTTGGGGTTTTGCCCTCCAGCTTCATATCCTCCGGCCGGACCCAGATGAGCTCCTGCCTCGTTGGCTGGGGATTGGACTATCCGGGAGACCCGCTGCATGCTTGCGCATCTCCCTTTCGGCTTCTTCCTTTCGACCACCAAATTTTAATACAATTTCGATTTGTTCTTCAAGGAATAAAACTTTTTCTATTAATACTTGAACAAGGTATTAGCTCTATTTAAGCATGATACTTGCCGGAAGGAGCATCCAGCACCCATTCCAAAATTTCTATATTTTGCTTAAACCTCCAAGGCTGATATAACTTAGACTCCGGCGTTGCATGAATTCGGCGTATGCAGCTCCCGAAATTCGTGCTCCAAAATGCTCATGGTTATCGCATCGTGATATTGATGGTTCAAAAATAAGCAGTCCCTCTGGATTCCCTCTCTTTTGAAGCCCAGCTTCTCGTAAACATGAATCGCTCTGTCGTTAAAAGCGTAGACACTCAGTTCGACCCTATGCAAGTTCAATCTTCCGAAAGCATGGTGCAGCATAAGAAGCATCGCTTCCGTGCCGTAGCCTTTCCCTTGATTTTCTTGGCCCGCAATGGCAATCCGGATATTCGCGCTCCGGTTTACCGGATCGATATCATTCAATACCACTTCTCCCACAAGACGATCTGTCGCTTGGGAAATAATCATAAGGTCCACACGGCTTGAATCGGGTTTTGAAATATGTTCAATCCAACTGGCTGCCGTTTGTCTCGAAAACACTTTCTGCGTCCCCGTGAACCTACTCGTTGTTGGATCGGACAAGTACGCATAATAATCATCCAAGTCACTCATTTCGACAGGCCGCAGGTAAATATGTTTTCCTTCCGATGTTTTGACAAGCCCTTGTTGCTCCATGTCCACGTCTTCCTCCTTAACGAAAACCTATCTCCATTCTCTGGGGTTTATACAACCTCTCTCCCCCGAGCTCCTGTATATCGAAACTAACCACAAAATAGGTATACACATATTCGTATTTATTAGACCGGTCCTCAAAATCGAAGGTGAATTCAAAATCATACTTCGCGTTACTAAAACAGCAGCCAAAATCCAATGTATTCAGTTCCCATGTTCCTTCCAGCTTTAAAAACATCTTTAAAAATTCAATTGCTCTGCTTGAAACCGCCTCAATGTCTCCGATCACTTCTTGCGCCATTTGCAAATGAGCCGGTGACGGATGCTGGTCATCGCCTTTGATGTACAGATCAAATTCATCCGATAAATGCCAATTTTTATTGTTATAACGCAGCTTCGACCAGTTTATTGTCTTCAACGAATGATACATAACTGAAGGCCCCTCGTTTAGAACGATCTACCGTGTTTTACATCTATAAGTCCCCATTGGTAGAAACTCAATTAGGTAAGAAAACAACCAAGCTGATTTTACCATATAAACAAATGCAACGCACAATTCGCCGGGCAACCGCTTCTTATATGACTTCATCGGGGGAATGGACGGAGGCTTGTCTTAACATAAAAAGCCCTTCGGGCAGCAGCTTAAGTTCATCTTTTCGATGCCCTTTACCTGTCTGCCTGAGAGGGAAAAAGAGGCGCGGAGCCTCGTTTTGCGTGAAATCGCGGCATTCGCTACAATTGTCTCAGATTCATATAGGACGGTTCCTCAATTTTGCCATGAATATTAAAATCCTCGTGCGTCAGATTGATCAGGTCCTGCTTTGTCAGCTTTCTTGCCCTTCTAACCAGCCTTACCGCCTGAAACCGGATTGCTTTTTCGATAAGATTCCTTATGTGGCGGGCATTGCTGAAATTCAGATTCAACAGCTTTTCTTGGGTTAAATGGTTCTTAATTTTATGAATGGCTTCAGGGAGAATAACATATTCCCGTTCCGCCGCCATTTGCTTCGCGATCTCGATGAGTTGGTCTATCGTATAGTCGGGAAAATTGACCTGAATCGGAAAACGAGAAGGAAGACCGGGGTTCGTCTTTAAAAATTCCTCGATTTCTTTAGGATAACCGGCCAAGATTAGAATAAAATCGTTCTTGTGATCCTCCATTGATTTGACCAAACAATCGATGCTTTCTTTTCCAAAGTCTTTATCTCCGCCCCGAGCGAGACTGTAGGCCTCATCGATGAACAATATGCCGCCAAGCGCTTTTTTGACCATTTCTCTCGTCTTCAGGGCCGTATGGCCGATGTATTCGCCAACCAAATCCGCTCTTTCCACTTCGATCAGATGTCCTTTGGAGAGAAGCCCCATGGATCTGAATAGCTTCCCGATAATCCTTGCTACACTTGTCTTTCCTGTCCCGGGATTGCCCTTGAAGATCATGTGATAAACGTTGGAGCTAACCTGGAGCCCCTCTTGCGAGCGAAATTGCTTTATCTGCAGAATCGCATAAATTTGAAAAACAAGCTCTTTGATCTCGTCCAAGCCAATCATCTTATCCAACTCTTTGTAGATGTCCGAAAAGGCATCCGTGACTTGCATGACGTCTTTGGAATCAACTTTTTCCTGCACAGAAAGCGGCTCAGGAGAAGTTGACTTGAAAACAACATTGATTTGTCGGTCTCTCGTCGTAATGAGCCTGTTTGTCTCTGGAGTCATTTCATCACCTTCCCCTACCCTAATTCATAGTCGGACGGAGGAAAATTTATAACTCCCTGATGAAAACTAATGATTTGCATCAAAGCTATGGTATGTTTATAATGAAATTTCTTTTCTAAAGGAGGCCTGAGGCGAATGAAGGCACTGCAAGATCGATCGATGTTCCGCCTCCTTGAACGATTGGCTTTGCGTACTTGGCCGGCTCAATTGGAGCAGCCTTACGAAGGCTGGATCCTGAGGGCGTCCGACGGGGTGACGAAGCGCGCGAACAGCGTATGGACCATTGACGGCAGCGAGCATTGGGCCGGAGACGAAAAGGCTATTGCCGATGCGGAAGCGTTCTATCTGAACCATCGCTTGACTCCGCGCTTTCATATCAGCGACGCTTCGCCTTCAGGGTTTGACGAATGCCTTGAACGACGGGGATATGTAAAAGAAGTGCCGTGCCTGATGATGACAACGGACGCTGTACGAGCGATACAGCGTACGGAACCCGTGGACGGAAATTCACTGCACGCCGTTATCCAATCGTCTCACGACACCGCTTGGCTGGGGCATTTTTTGGCAATGGAGGGCTTCGCTCCCGAGTTCGGGGCGTTTTACGACAAGCTTTTCTCCCGAATCGACGCGCCAACTGCCTATGTAAGCCTTAGGATGCGAGACCAATGCGTCGGGGTGGGAACGGCCGTCGCCGAGGACGGATGGTCCGGCTTCATAAATATCGTCGTTCATCCGCATCATCGAGGTCATGGCATCGGCAAGCGAATCGTTCACGAATTGGCGCGATGGAGCCGGGACCAAGGAGCGGACCGCTTATATTTGCAGGTGATCGCGGACAATGCCCCTGCCATCCGGCTTTACTCGGGGGCGGGCTATGAGCGGCTTTTCGCCTATCATTATCGTACTAAGCTTATAGACACTTTAGCTGAAAATTGCTAAGAAAAAACTCCCTCTATTCCAGGCTCGGAACGAGCATAGGGTAGAGGGAGTTTACGCCGGCACTCAGGCTTTTTTATCGTCCTGCGGCTTGTTATCGTCTTTATCCCCGGACACGAGTCCGCGGGTCGATTCCTTGAATTCGCTGAGCGTCCGGCCGAAGGCTCTCCCGAGCTCCGGCAGCTTGGACGGACCGAAAAGCAGCAGCAGCACGATAACAATCAGAAGAAGTCCTCCGATACCGATGTTTCCGAAAGGCAATGCAATCAACTCCTTCGCACCTGGAGATCGTAACTTTCATTATACCAGCTTGTCCCTGGAAAATAAACCGATTCCGCCCCATCTTACCCGCAGACTCAGGTTACCGGCCGGTATCCGAAAACGGACCGCATCTTGTCCCACTGCCATTTCGTCAACGCCAGCGTTTCCCTGCTCTTGTGCCAAGCCATCATAAGTACATTGGATTCCATCGGCGATACCGAAGGGGAATCGTAGCCCAGGAATCGCGCCATATCGAGCGCACGCACCGCATGATAACGGTGGGTGATGATAACCGCCGAACTCCAGCCGTGCTCCCTCATGATCGTTTGGCTAAACATCATATTTTGCAGCGTGCTGCGGGCTTCGTTTTCTAAATAGATGGCTTCGCCAGGCACGCCTTTCTCCACCAGGTAGTTGCGCATCCCCTCCGCTTCCGTCAGCAGCGAATCGGCACGGTCGTAGCCGCCGGACACGATAATGCGGGGGATGACACCGGCCTGGTACAGCTCGACCGCGCGGTCCAGCCGTTCCCTTAACGCCGGGCTCGGCGTCGTTTGCCATAAGGCCGCTCCCAGCACGATTCCTACGTCGTGCGGAGGCAGTTTCTCGTCCGGCAGTGTGGCTATGCGCCATTGAATGAAGCCCACCCATAAAAGCGCCACAGCGCCCAAGGCGAGTAGGAATCGGAACAGCTTGTTCATGGTACGGCGAAGCCCTGGCGCGTTCGGCTTAACGCGGTTCACCCCGGCCATTAGGACCACCCCTTCATACGTTCCGCTAAACTGCCTGTAAACAGCTCCAGCTCGGTCCCGTCCGGATCAAGAAAATTGATGCTGTACCCGCCCCCCCGCTCCAGAGGCCCCCTGACGATGGGAACCCCCGCACGCTGCAGCTTGGCCGCTGCATCATGGAAATCTTCTTCCGCTATGGAAAATGCAATGTGGTCAACGCCATAACACGGCCTCTCCGAAGACTCGCAGCTTCGTTCGATTAAGCATACCCAAGCGCTTCCCCATTCCAAATAAACGTCGAGCCGGCCGCGATGAACAAGCTTCATCCCCAGCATCGATTCATAAAATAACAATGAGTTGGACAAATCCGATACGCGAATCGTCACATGATTGAACCCTGTAGCTTTCAACTCAAACTCCCCTATGCTGTTCATTCGATGAGTCCAAAAAGCGCGCAACGGCCGCGAATAACTGAGGAGCTTCGGGCTCCAAGCAAATCATATGCCGGGAATGCGGCATATAGAGCAGCTCTTTCTCGCCCCGGAGTCTGTCATAAATATACCGGGCGCTATAGGGGTGAATGATCTGGTCTTGTTTCCCTTGGACGACCAGCGTGGGCACGGAAATTCGCGGAAGCTCCTGCTGCTTCACATACCGGACCAGCTTCATGAACTGAACGGGTGCCGAAAACGGAATGCTTTTGGGCCGCTCCCACGGCTCTCGCAGCCTGATGCGGACACGCTTCGCCAAATTGCGGATAAACCTTCCCGGACTCACATAAATGACCGCCGCGTTAAGCAGCACAAGACGGCGGACCGGAAAACGGTTAGCCACATAAGCGGATAACATACCGCCCATCGAAAAACCGACCACATCGATTGTCCCGTACTGCCGGGTTAACCGTTCCGCTTCCTCGCCAGCGGCATTCAGCCAGTCCTGCCATTGAACCCCGCGCATCCTCCGTAATCCTGCGTCATGCCCCGGAAGTGTAGGAAGCACACAAACATAGCCCTGCTGCCGCAAATAATCCGCAAGCGGCTCCACCTCAAACGGTCCGCCGGTAAATCCATGCAGCAGTAAACAAACACGCGGTTCATGAATCGGCATGATCGACATTTCTCCTTAGACGGGCTATTCAAGCGCTGCTTGATCATTTGGACTCTCTTCTTAGTAGACGTAAGACATAGGAGTTTCGTTTCATGTGCATTTGTTTTTTTCGCCGGTCACCGGACGAAGGCCGATGAATGCAAAAGCAGCGTGGCATGCCACGCTGCTTTCAACTTATTTCTCGGTAATCGCAACCGATTGGATCGTCACTTTCTCGGTCGGAACGCTCGGAGACGCTTCATTCCCCTGCTTAACGGGGGTCTCGGCGATCTTCTGGACGACATCCATCCCTTCCACCACTTTACCGAAGATGGTGTAGTTCGGGCGCTGGTTCAGCGATTTGCTGTCCTCGCCGGTGCAGATGAAAAATTGGCTGCCGTTCGTATTTTTCCCGGAATTGGCCATCGCGACGATTCCCGGCTCGTATTTGTGCGATGTCTTCAGCTCATCTTCAAATTTATAGCCGGGGCCTCCCGTGCCGTTGCCGAGCGGGTCGCCCGTCTGGACCATAAAGGTCTTGATGATCCGGTGGAACGTGATGTTGTCGTAGAAGCCTTCCTTCGCTAAAAAGACGAAGTTGTTTACGGTTTTCGGCGCTTCCTTGGCGAACAGCTCAATCGTAAAGGCGCCTTTGGACGTCGTGATCGTCGCCTTGTAAGATTTGTTCGGATCGATGGACATCGCGGGCGGAGACGACCAGGATTTCTTTGCGGCTTGCTCGGTTCCGGTTTGCCCTCCTGTTTGGCCGTTTGTCTGCCCGGCTGTCTGGCCGCCGTTCTGCGGCGCGGGTTCCTTTTGAGCCTCCGGAGCGGGCTTCGTGCCGCAGCCGGTCGTAATCATGGCGAGCAGCGCGGCGGCGCATGCCCACTTTGCCGTTTTTCTTACCATTTCTGCATTCATCGGATCAAATTCAACTCCAATTATGTCAAAGTTTGTATAAACTAACCTTCGCATGCTTTATTATACTACGAGTCTTCCGTAAAATAAAAATCCTCTTGTGCAGCGGGACGTCGCTATCGCGTTATCGTGCCCGACTGTGTTGTTGATCCTGACGGAGCGGAACTGGTTCCCGCTCCATCCGTCGTTCCTGTCGAAGCGCCGGAGCCGGTGGCGCCTCCTGTTGCTCCGCTGCCGCCTCTGGAAGAGCCCCCGGCTGCCGCATCCGTGCCGCTGCCGGTTCCTGTGCCGCTTTTGCCGCCGCCGGTTCCAGAGGTGCCTTGACCCTTACTGCCGTTCGTCTGCGTCCCGGAATTCGTACCTCCCGTAACGTTGGTGCCATTTGTTCCGGTCCTGGTATCGGTTCCGCTCTCCGTTCCCGTGCGTCCCGTATCCGTTCCGGCTCCGGTACCGCCTCCCGGCTGCGAAGTCTCGCCACCGGGCCGTGTGCCGCCGCCCTGTCCGGTCCCGGGCTTCGTGCCCTGTTCCGAGCCAGTGCGGCCGTCCGTTCCGGTGCCGCCTTCCCGATCGGGCCGCTGCTCTTGGCCCGGCTGATCGGTTCCAGGGCCGTTATTCCCCGGTTGTCCGGTTGTACCCTGCTGATCCGTACCCGGCTTTCCGTCCGGCGAATTCGGGTCCAGCTTGCCGTTCGGTTCGGTTCCCGGATTCAGCGGGTCGAGCGGATTCCCGCCGAGCTTATCGATTGTGACCGTCGCCACGTTCGAGCGCGCGCCGGTCGTATTGTTCTCGGCGTTATAAGGCACCACGACATATTCGTACGTGTCCGGCTGAGTAATCAGCCTGTCGGAAAACTCCGTCATCGTCGTACTCTCTAGTGGCTCTGCCGGGAAGTCGGACATCTTGCTGTCCTTGCGGAAGATCTGATACGTCATGTTGTCGCCTACGCCCCCCCAGCTGAGCTGTACCTTCGAATTGCCGCCCATCACGACATGCTCGGCCTTCAAATCGGTGATTCCTTTTGGCGGCGCCGTTAGATCCTTGACGCCGTCGGGCCGCTTAAAGGAGGTCATCGGGCGTTTGGCCAGCGCTTTCTGCATAACCTCCTTGAAAATAACGCCCGCGCTGCCGCTGCTCATCGAGACGTAATGCTTCGAATCCGTTTTGTCGAAGCCCATCCACACCGCTGCCGTCCATTCCGGCGTATAGCCGACAAACCACAGGTCGCGGTTGTATTTTTCCAATCCTTTGATATCGAGCTGCGTGGAACCCGTTTTGCCCGCCACCGGACGGTTGAACTTCGCCGCCGTTCCGGTACCTCCCGGCTCAACGACGCCCTGCATGAGCTGGGTCATGTACCAAGCCGTCTTGGCGCTCATGACGGACTTGGTCTCTCCTTTGAATGGTATGACTTCTTTGTCTTTCACAATCTTGGTAATGGCGTGCGCGGTAGGCAAATTCCCGTTATTCGGGAAGGCGCTATAGGCCCGCGCCATTTGCAGCGTCGTTACGCCTTTGTTCAATCCGCCAAGCGCGATTGCCAGGTTCCGGTCGTTTTTGTCATCAAGCTCGATGCCTAGTTTTTTGACAAAGTCTATTCCTGTCTTGACGCCAATCTGGTTCAGCAGGTCGACAGCCGGAAGGTTCATCGACTTCTTGACCGCATCGAACATGCTCACTTCGCCGCGGTACACCCCGTCGTAGTTGCGCGGAGAATAGCCGTTATACGATTTCTGCACGTCGGGCAGCCTGCTGTACGGATTGTACTTGCCGGATTCGATCGCCGGCGCATAAGCGACAAGCGTTTTGAACGACGAGCCCGGCTGCCGTGGCTGAGCGACTGCGCGATTCAAGCCGCGGGCAACATAATCCCTGCCTCCGATCATCGCGACAATGCCGCCGTCCTCATTGTTCAGGATGACCATGCTGCTCTGCATTTTTTGTTCCGGTCCGTCCTTCTGGAACAGCTTGTCGTTCGCGTATGTCTGCTCCATAATTTGCTGGGCGTTCGGATCCAGCGTTGTATAGATTTTGTACCCGCCCCGCAGCAAATCGTCTTCATCGAACTTATAAACGTCCTGCGCTTCCTTGAGGACGTAATCGATATACGTCTGGTACTGCGATTTTCCCGTATTCGCCGGAGGAGTGTATTCCGCAGCGACGGCTTCCGCCCGCTGGGCCTCCGTAATGTAACCCTGCTCCTGCATCAGCTTAAGCACAACCGCCCGGCGGTCCTTCGATTTATCCGGGTTCGAGATCGGATTGTACGTGTTCGGCGCTTTCGGCATCGCCGCGAGCGTGGCCATCTGCCACAACTTTAAGTCATTCAAATTGGAGACGCCGAAATACACTTTGGAGGCCGCTTTCACGCCATACGCCCGGTTGCCGAAATAAATACGGTTTAAATAAGCAGTGATGATTTCTTCTTTCTTATATTCTCTTTCAAGCGCAAGCGCTATCGACATTTCCGTCGCCTTGCGGAAAAACGTTTTGTCCGAGCTTAGAAATACGTTTTTGGCGAGCTGCTGCGTGATCGTGCTCCCGCCCTCCACCATGCTGCGAGCAACGATATCTTTAACGAGAGCGCGTCCGACGGAAAACAGATCGACGCCCTGGTGTTGTTCAAAGCGCTGGTCTTCCGTTGCAATGAATGCCTGCTTCAACAGCTCAGGTATCTCGTTAGGCTCGACATTTTCCCGATTCTCCACTTTCAAAATGCCGGCCTCATTACCACCCGCATCATAAATGATCGACGCTTCGCTGAAATTCAGTTTGCCTATGTTCTCTTTTAAGATCTTGGCTCCGTTTACCAAGATAAAGATGTACACCCCCATCCCGCAAATGGCGGCGAGCGCGCCGGCGACAAACGTCCATGCCAAAACTTTGCCTAAGGTAATCTTCTTCTTTTTCTTCGGTTTTGCGGATGATGTCGGTTTCTTCTCCTTCGGTGCTTGGCCCGGTGTTCTGCTGTTTCTTCCCGTCATGCCCCGACTCCCTTTCTGTGTCTGTGTACAATGCACAGCCTATTTAACCTGCATCAAGGCTTACTAAACAAAGAACAACCCTAACGAGCCGGGTTGCTCTTATGTTTCGTATCCATTTAGACGTACGGGAAGCTGAAAAAGTTGCTTTTTCGGCTTCCAAGTTCTGGCCGCGAACCAAAAAATCCGCTATTCGGCGCTGCTTTCCTGCTGCATGAGCGACACCGAGCGCTGCGGCGTAAAGGTCGAAATCGCATGCTTGTACACCATCTGCTGACGTCCTTCGCTGTCGATAATGATCGTAAAGTTATCGAACGCGCGAATCACGCCGCGAATTTGAAATCCATTGGTCAAATAAACGGTGACCGGAATGTTCTCCTTGCGCAATTGGTTCAAAAACGTGTCCTGAATGTTGATTGACTTGTTCATCAATGGGCCCCCTCAAAAATGGTTAACGCCAAATGTTAGCTTGTCTGCTATTATAGCACGAATCCGGTCCAGTTGGGTAGAAAATTCTTCCATTTCACTCATATCCACCCAAGAGATGTCCTTCATATGCCGGAACCAGGAAAGCTGACGTTTCGCAAAATGACGCGTGTTCTTCTTCAGTAAATCGACGGCTCCTTCCAAAGAATACTCTCCCTGCAAATACGCCGCGATCTCCTTATAACCGAGCCCCTGCATCGAAACGAGCGACGGTCCGTAACCTTTCGCCAGAAGCCCTCGAACCTCCTCGACCAGCCCTTGCTCCAGCATGAGATCGATTCGCTCTTCAATACGTTTATATAGTAAAGCTCTATCCATTGTCAACCCGACGATACACAATTCGTACGGGGTCTGTTTTTTTTGGGCCTTAAGCTGGTCGGAAAGCCGCTCTCCAGTCATATGAAAAATCTCAAGCGCCCGGATGATGCGGCGCCTGTCGTTCGGATGCAGGCGTTGGGCCGACTCCGGATCGACCTGACGCAGCCGCTCATGCAGCGCTTCCGCTCCGTGCTCCTCGGCATAAGCCTCCTGCTCTGCACGAAAAGCCGTATCCGAGCCCCCTTCGGTGAACCGGAAGTCATAGCAAACCGATTCGACATAAAGGCCCGTTCCTCCGACAATAAAAGGCAGCTTTCCGCGGGAGTCGATATCCCGGATCAGCGATACGCACCGTTCTTGAAATTCCGCAACCGAGAAAGGATGGTCCGGGTCGTGGATATCGATCATATGATGCTTGACCCGGGCAAGCTCTTCCGGCGACGCTTTGGCCGTACCGATATCCATCCCGCGGTACACCTGCATCGAATCTCCGGAAATGATTTCCGCGTTGTATTCTTCGGCCAGCGTCAAGCTAAGCTTGGTTTTGCCGACGGCGGTCGGGCCGACCAGTACAAGCAGCTTCGGCCGATGCCGGTCCGTTTCTGTCAGCATCGTATCACTCCATAAGCTATTTTGGTGGAAGACCGGTGCACTTCCGCGAAGCCCAGCCGGTCGAATTCCTGACTGTCCCGGTGCTCCTTCATCACAACCGCCCGGCGGGCGACCCGCCGCGCTTCCGCCACCGCTTCTTCCGTCAGCGCCCGGTCGTCGGCTACGCCCCGGATCGCCTTGATCGAGGTCGATTCCGTGATCGGCTTGCGAAACATCGGATCGAAGTACACCAAGTCGGCGCTGCGCGGCGGCAGCGCACGCAAATAATCGGTATGATCCTGACAAATCACCTCAATGCGGCGCATCGCTTCGTTCAGTCCGGACACCTCCGATTGGTAGGTCTTAAGACCTTGTCCCAATAAAAAACACGGAAGCCGCGCCGTTTCCAGCGCAGTCACCGCTCCTTCGGGCCCTGCCGCAAACGAGAAAACGATAGCGTCGGAGCCGAGCCCCGCCGTACAATCGATAATCCGGTCCCCGGAGCGGACGCCAGCCAGCTCCAGCAGCGGGTCCGTCTCGCCTTTCAGCAGCCTCTTGATCCGGACCGCCGCCGTGCTGGGATGAAAAAACAGCGGAAGCCGCTGCCCGTGATGATATTCGATCCGCTCTTTCGAGATCAGCAAAATATCCTCGTCCCCGTACCGCTCCCGCAGCTGGGCCAGCGTCATCCGCCGCCTCCGGATGCAGCGCCCGCCAAGCTCGCGCGCCAGCGTCTCGGCCTCGCTCAGCTGTGCGGGATTCGGGTCATAGGAGGTGGTAACGAACAACTACATCACCCTTTTAAACATTTTTTCCAGCTCATAGGTCGAAAAGCTCACGACAATAGGTCTTCCGTGCGGACACGTATACGGATTGCGGCAGGCCGCCAGCCGGTCGAGCAGCGTCTCGATTTCCAGCAGACCGATGCTCTGGTTCGCTTTGATTGAAGCTTTGCAGGAGCACATGATCGCCGCTTTTTCCCGCAGCTTGCCGATGTCTACCTGCTTCTTCTCGCCGAGCAGCCATTCGATCATTTCTTCGATAAGCGCCTGCTCCTCGCCCGCCGGAAACCAATGCGGATACGCGCGAACAAGGAACGAGGCCCCACCGAACGGCTCCAGATACACGCCCGCCTGCTCAAGCTGCGGCAAGCGGTCGGCCAGCTTCGCCGCTTCGATCGCGGTGAATTCCAGTGTCAACGGCACAAGCAGCTCCTGGCTCGCTTCCGCGGGATTGCCGAATTTGTCGTAGTAATACTCATAATTGATCCGTTCATGCGCAGCGTGCTGGTCGATCAGAAACAGCCCTTCCTCGTTCTGCGCGACGATGTACGTGCCGTGAAGCTGCCCGATCGTGTGCAGCTTCGGAAAGGCCGGCAGCGCCGGAGGCTGCTCCGCCTGCGGCGTCATCGCGCGCAGCAGCGCCTCCGAGGCTGCCGCCGTCTCGCTCGGCGTAAGCCGCTCGCGCTCTGCGCCCGGCTGCGCCG
>NZ_BILX01000012.1 GCF_004000785.1 Paenibacillus ehimensis NBRC 15659
GCAGCCGGCGGGGCCGGGCTCTGCGGCGATGCGGTCCCTTCGGGCGCCGCCGCCTTAATATAGGCGGCTTGATTTTTGCTGTTCAATATGATTTCCAGTGAATCGCCCGGCTTCAATTCCGTGATCGCCGCTTTTTGCAAGTTACGGTACACCCACACGTCCGCTGTCAGCGGATAGATTTTTTCCGTTCCGTCGTAAGTCACTTTGATGTTTTTGCCGCCGTCCGTCAAGCCGACGAACCGCCCTTTGGCTTCTGTCGATAGTTCAGCCGACACGGGCGCATCTCCCGCCCAGGTGACGCCATAAATCAGTCCGCCCAACAGCGCGGCGGCAAGCGCCCACACGACTGTTTTTTTAAGTTTCCCCATCGTTTCTCTCCCCCTGTAACAGGCGCTGCAAAGCTCCCGCCCGTATTTTTCGAATGGAGTACGTTATAGGGTTCGGGCTTTCTTGCCATTTTCAGGGGATCAGACCGGACGATACTCTCATACCGGGTCCCAACGGTCGGCATAGGCTTGCAGCCGGGGATGCGTGACCGGGCTTCCCTCCGCGCTTATGAACCAGCGGATTTTTTTAATCCACGTCTCGAACGATTCGTAGCCTGCCAGCAGCTCGGCGGTCGTCGCAGTCACCCAGACGAATGGGGAGCGGCATACTTCTCTTCCAGAAACCGGAAAGCGGTGTCGGCAGGGGTGTACTTTTTGCGCTTGCCTTCAAACGGTTCGACCACATAATCGATATCCGTATCCGACGCGGCAAGCAGCGCTTGCAGCGCCTCGACCCTCCGGTGATACGGAGCTACGGAACGCGGCTTCTCCATTCGCCGTACCGTCTCCTCATGCAGCGGGTAAAACACCGCCTTGGCGATGCCGCGCCCGCTTGCCAGCGCCAGGACGCGTACGAGCTCCTGCTCTGTATAGTCCTCGAACGCATCGTAAATCCACAAGCTTCCGCGGTCCGTCTCGCGATCATTCGGCGGCTCGTATCCGAACGGAACTTTGCCCGTCTGTCTTGCCATTCGGCATCCTCCTCCCGTCGCTTGCAGAAATGGGTTTTCACTTAGTATGCCTTTCGGAAAAAGAGAATATTTTCCGGGCAGGCTGCGCACGTTAAGCATGAATCGGCGATGAAGCTTGTCCCGAAAGGAGGCAACGGCATGTCGGAAAATAAAAAGCACGAAGGCAATTACGAAGGCACGGCTTCGATGGAAGCCGACAATCAAGATATGGAATTCGTGAACGATACGCTCAATCAAGTGAAAACGACAGTCAACCAGATCGGAGCTACGCAGAAAGAGAAGGAGTAACCCGCTCGCTTCCCGCGGTCCCGGGCGGCCGTTAGCTCCGTACGTCGATCCAAGCCGCCCGCACAGGCTGCCATGCTTCCAGCTTGGCCGCTTGCGACATGGCCCGCGCCGGACTCGATGACGGCAGCAGCGTGTAGCTCCTGCCGTCATCCGCAGCCCTCTTCATGACCTGCCGGCGGTACAGATCCGCCGCCGCGCTGCCGTTGAAGAAGACATGGCGGATCCCCGGATACGCCGCGTAGAACCGCGCGAAGTCGTTGGCCTCCGGACGGCGGATCGCCGTATCGAGACTGCCTTCGCGCTCGCACGCCGCAAGCACGTCCCACAGCGCTACGCCGCGGGACAACGCAAAGCGGAGCCTTTCCTCATAGGACGCAGCCGGCTCCCCGCCGTCCAGCAGCGCATAGAGAAGCGGCCAGAAGCCGTTGCGCGGATGACCGTAATACTGCTGCGCCCGCAAGGACGCTTCCCCCGGCATCGATCCGAGAATCAGCAGCCGGCAGCGCTCATCCACGACCGGCGGCAAGCCGGTCAAGCGGGGACGTTCCTTGTCTGCTGCCATCTGTATGCATCGCCTCCCGTTTCGTCGATTCACACCCAAGCAGCCTCATTGTAGCATAGCCGCCCGGTACAAACACAAACACACCGCGAAGGCAAAGAAAAACCGCAGGACGCGGTTACACTTTGAACCGTCCCGCGGTTTGCTGAAGCTCGTCCGCCGCCTTCTGCAGCTGCTCGGCTTCCCCTGACGCCTGACCTGCCAGGTCAAGCTGACCGGCGGAGGCCGAAGCCGCCCGTAGCGTCTGCTCCGAGGCGCTGCCCGCGATACGGGCCATCTCCTCGATGCCGGCCGTCACTTCCTCGGTGCCGGCAGACAGCTGCTCGGAGGCGGCGGAGATCTCCTGAATCTGCGCCGTGATGCCCTGCGCCATCGTCAAGATCCGACCGAAGGCTGCACCCGCCTGCTCGACTTCCCCGACGCCTTTCTCCACCTCGCGGCCGCCCTTGTCCATCGCGGATACTGCCGAAGCCATCGAGGCCTGGATGGACTCGATCTGCTCGTGAATGCGCTGCGCCGACGCTTCGGACTGCTCGGCCAGCTTGCGCACCTCGCCTGCGACAACCGCAAAGCCCCGGCCGTGCTCTCCGGCCCGGGCCGCTTCGATCGCCGCATTCAGCGCGAGCAGGCCTGTCTGGGACGCAATGCCGGATATGGCGCCGGCCATCTCCCGCACCGACTGCATGCGGCCTTCCAGCTCCCTGAACGCTTGGCCGACCTGCTGCGCCGACCGGCGCATCGTCCCCATCTGCTCCATGGCGCCCACCGAGGTGCGGTTGCCGGCTTCGGCTTCCTGCACCATCGCAAGCGACGCTTCCGTGACGTGAGCCGACGCCTCGGCGATGCGCTGAATGCCCGCGGCCATCTCCTCCATCGCCTTGGCGCTGTCCCCGGCGCTGGCGGCTTGGCTTTCGGCGCCCGCCGCCAATTCGTCCAGCGTATGGGCAATGGCCTCCGAAGCTTCGCGGGACTGCGCGGCATGCGCCGCCAGCTGGTGCGAGCCGTCCGTTACGCGAAGAGAAAGGGCATGCACCCCTTTCATCATTTGCTGCAAATGGGCGATAAACCGGTTAATCTCCCCGGAGAGCCGGCCCATCTCGTCCTTGCCTCTGACGGCAAGGCGATAGGTCAAATCCGCTTCCTGCGAGTTGAGATTGGCCGTCGCCTCCAGCATCGCCTGAAGCTTGCGGGCGACGGAAAACTTCGCCAACACGAACAGCAGGCCAAGCACAACGAGCAGCACGATCAGGAGCTCTACTGCAACCGTCAGCTGCTGCCGTGCGATCAGCTCGTCCGACTGTTCCTTATTGAGCGCGACGCGAACCGCCCCCCAATGCTTGCCCTCAAAATACAGCGGGTAAGACATGTCCCATGTCTCGACGACCCGTCCTTCCACGCTTCGCGGGTATGTTTGCAGCAGCACTTCGGAAGTGTCCTTGTACGTCGCGGCCGCGTAGCCCGTCGGGTCGTTGAACACGCGATTGGCCCGGTATTTCTGGCTAAGCAGCCCCTCCGCACCCCAGCTGTCCTTCGACGACTCGCCTTGCGGGCTGTAGCTGCTGTTGTGCGTCGCGATGAAGCCAACCGCTTCCGGATTCGCCGAGTAGGCGATCGGAATGGCGAATACGATCTGCGGATCGGTCAAAAATCCGTCGATCATCGCCTGCCACCGCTCGTCCGTATAAGCGCCGTAAGCGCTGGTATATTTCATCTCGTATTGCGCGAGCGGGATGTCTTGGCCGTCGAATCGTTTCTGTTTCGCCGAAGCGTATTCCTTATCCTTCGACCGCTTCTGTGCCTCTTCCCGGCTCGCGGCGATCGGCTCCAGCCGGTCGTCGAACAACCGTGTCCGCAGCTCCTCCCCGGACAGCTTCGTTCCGTCTTTCAGCATCACTCCGGTACGGAGATCCGATTCGGTCAGGCTCTGCAAGCTTTTGGATAGCGAGATGGCCATCGTCCGCCCTTTGTCGAACAGCGAAGCTTCCGCGTGACGGCGAATGATGCTGCTTTGATAGGCGAACACCACACCCATTAAGAGCAGGAGCACCAAGCTGCTGTATAGCATAAATCGGCCCGTTAACGAATGAAGTGGATTTCTCATGAGACAAGCACCTCGGTTCTCAGTTTTCCCCAGCCATGGATGGAACCATATTCCAATTGGAGTTTAACATCCATTGTACTACGGAAACTAGGAGAAAAGTTTCACAATAAGCGAAGAACTTTTGTCGAATTTTAGGACAAACGGACGATACAATCAAAAAAAGAGAGAGGAAGCCCCTCCTTAAGTCACGGGACCCTCTCTCTTATTGAAGCAATAACAGCTTCGGTTTAAACGGTTACCGCTCCAGCCGCGGCGTCAGCTTATCCTTCAGCGCCCGCTCCAAATAAGGCTCCGCCTGCAGGAAATTCCGGAATCCTTCGTACTCTTCCGCAAGCTTGGCCCGTTCGGCGGGCTTCGGCGGCTGCACGCTGCGAACCGCCCGGATTAAAATATTTTTCGGCGTGTGCTCCAGGTCGATGAATTCAAGCAGCTGCGTCTTATAGCCGACCAGCTCGAGCAGCTTCGCCCGGATCGCATCCGTAGCCAACGCGGAAAACCGCTCCTTCAAAATGCCGTGCTGCAGGAGCGGGCCGAGCACGTCGCTGCGCACCTGCCGGAACAGCTCGTGCTGGCAGCAAGGCACGGACAAGATGACCGAAGCGCCCCAGCGAACCGCCTTCTCCAGCGCCGCATCGGTCGCCGTATCGCAGGCATGCAGCGTCACGACCATGTCGACCTGCTGCAGCTCGTCATACTTGGCGATGTCGCCGACAAGGAACCGCAGCCCGTCATAGCCGAGCTTCTCCGCAAGCACGCTGCAGTGCCGGATCACATCCTCCTTGAGATCGAGGCCGACGACGCGCAGGTCGAAGCCCTGCATCTCCTTCAGAAAATGATACATCGCAAACGTCAAATACGATTTGCCGCAGCCGAAATCCACGATGGTCAGCGTCCGGTCCTTCGGCAAATGCGGCAAAACATCAGCGATCATCTCGACAAACCGGTTGATTTGGCGGAATTTATCGTATTTAGGGGCAAGCACCTTCCCCTGCGCGTTCATGATTCCGAGCTCGATCAGAAAAGGAATGGGAACGCCTTCCTCCAGCACGTAGTTTTTTTTCCGGTTATGGGCGGGCGCTCCGCCCGCCGCTTGCTTGGTCGGCGGCTTGCGGAGAATGCCTGTCTTGCCTTTCTTGCTGATCAGCACCTGATAGTCCGCTTCTCCCGTCTGCAGCAGCCCTTGCCGGAACTGCTCGGCAAGCAGCGTGTTCAGCTTCGCCTCCGCCGCTTCCGGCGCCAGATTCTCGTGCAGCACCTTCGGCCCGCAGAAGGAGCTGAATTGATAGTGCAAAGCCCCTTTGAGCTGAACGGGCTTCACCGTCACCTTCGTACAGCCGCCGCCATCCGGACCGCTTCGCCGCACTTGGCTCAGCGTCGCTTGGATCAGCGTCCCTTCCTGAAACAATCGGCCCGTTAATTCCGTCAATTGCTGCTCTTGCATCCCGCTTCACGTTCTCCAATCCATTAGTTCATGATTTCAATTCCGGTATCAGCCGGATGATCTTATCGTCGTCCTTCTGCGGCTGTCCGCGGCCGTCCCGGTTGTTCGTCAGCACATAGAGCGAGCCGTCCGGCGCTTCCGCCACCGTCCGGAGCCGGCCCAGCTCACCGGCGAGCAGCGGCTCGACGGATTGGGCGCTCTTGCCGTCTTGCGACAGCACGATATGCAGCACCTGCGTCCCGCGCAGGTTAGCCACCAGCAGGTGGCCTTTCCACGGTCCGCGGCTGACGAACGTCATGCCCGACGGCGCCCACGTGACGTCGCGGCTGTGCACGACCGGCGCTCTTAGCGGTCCCGGTCCTTTTTTCCCGGCATCGGCCGGCTTGATCTCTGTCTCGTCGCCTTCGATTAGAGGCCAGCCGTAGTTGGCTCCGGCCTCGATGAGATTGATCTCGTCGTGAGCCGTTTGGCCATGCTCGGAGCTGTACAGCCACTTTGTCTCCGGATGCCAGGCAAGGCCTTGAGGATTGCGGTGGCCGAGGCTGTAGACGGGCGAGCCGGGGAACGGATTGTCCGGCGGCACGGAGCCGTCTTTGGCGATGCGGAATATTTTGCCTGACAATGCCGTCACATCTTGAGCGGACGGGCGGTCGTCGGCGTCTCCGTTCGTGATATACAGCATGCCGTCCGGCCCGAACTTCACCCGGCCGCCGTCGTGAATCCGGTTGCCCGGCAGATGATCCAGCAGCACTTTGTCCAGAGCGGCTTTCCCGCCCTGCTCCTTCAGCCGGACGACCCGATTGAACGGCCGGTCGTCTTTGAAGTACGTATAATAGGCATAAATATAGCCGTTTCGTTCAAATTGCGGATCAAGGGTGAAGCCAAGCAGTCCCGCTTCTCCTTGCTTGTACAAACTGCCGTTAAATTGAAATACCGGCTCCTCGATCAGCTTTCCCTTGTCGATGACGCGCAGCGCGCCGCCGCGCTCCGTAAAGAAAATACGGCCATCCGGCGCAAAATCGATTTCCCACGGCACGGCCAATCCTGTGGCTACGATTTCCTCCTTATATGGAAAGCCGGCTTTGGACGCTGTACCCGCCGACGGGGCGGAAGGGGCCGTGCCCGTGGCAGGAGCCGCCTGACGCTCCTCCTCACAGCCGGCGAGCAGCAGCGCTAGGAGCAGTCCCGCCGCGGTCCGCGAAATCGTTCGATTCATAAGGGTCAGAGCCTCCCATCCCTTTTCATCCCATTATACCCAAACGGCGCTAGGAAAAGCGACCTGTTCGAGCTATTTTTCATTCCTGCTGCTTTATTTATTGTGGAACCACGCGACAAGCAATGCGGCAAAAGCAATGAGAATATTGATCCAGCCGGGGTAAAGCTGCTTGTTGACCAACCGCTCTTTTTCGATCCGCTCGAGGCGTTCGTCGCGAGCGCGCAGCATCTCGTTTATTTCCACACGGGATATATAGTTGCCATGCCAATTATCCAGCTTTTCTTCCATGCGCGTGACGGCGACTTCGATGTTCTCGAGCCGGGTCTCGACTTTCATTAAACGTTCCCCGTCTTTATTCGGATACGCGTTCATTGTTTTTGTCACTCCTTTGCTGAGCAGTCCGCGAGCGGTCTGCCGACTGGGTTCCGCTCTACAGTATATGCGACAAGCCTTCCCGCCGAAGCGACGATTACACAACGGCAGTGCGTAATCAGGCCGCTACTTACAAAAAAAGGCACGGCTTCCTGCGCAATCCGCAAGTCGCCATGCCCCCGGTCCGGGACGCTATTTACCCAAAAACGATTCCAGCATCCAAACGTGCTTCTCCAGCTCGCTGTGAATCGCAAGCAGCATATCGCCGGTCGTCTCGTCGTCCGCCGCTTCGGCAATCTCCATTCCTTCCTTCAGCTCCCCGATCAACGTTCCGAAATCGTTGGCGATGGAACGGACCATCTGCTCGGCATTCTCGCTGCCGGAAGCTTCGTGCAGGGTCGTTTTCTCCAAAATTTCTTTCATGGTGGCCACCGGCTGCCCTTTGAGCGCCAACAGCCGCTCGGCCAAATTGTCCACGTGAACAGCCGCCTCGTTATACAGCTCTTCGAACTTCGCGTGCAGGGTGAAAAATTGCGGTCCTTTCACATACCAATGGTAGTTGTGGAGCTTGATGAACAGCAGGCTCCAGTTCGCTATCTGGGTGTTCAGCACTTCCGTTAAGCTTTTGGACATGGGTCGTTCCTCCTTGGATCGCGTTCTTTTCCAGCTTATCCCTAATTAATATGAAATACTGAAGCCGCTTTTATACATCGCATACGGAAGGAATCGCTAGGGGTCGTTGGCAGCGACGGGCTCAGGCGGTATCGCAAACCGGACATAGAAGGCCGTGCCCTCCGGTCCGGTCTGCCACATCAGCTTGGCTCCGTGCCGGGCGGCGATACTGAAGCAGACCGCCAGACCGAGCCCCGTCCCCCGCTCCTTCGTCGTAAAGAACGGGGTTCCGACCTTGGCCAGCACGTCCTTGTCCATGCCGTGGCCCTGGTCGCTGACCTCCAGCACGACCTCTGACTCTTCCGTGTACGTGGCGATCTCGAGCCGTCCTCCGGCCTCCATCGCTTCAAGCCCGTTCAGCGCGAGATTCAATACCATCTGCCGGATCTCCTTCTCGTCGAGCTCCAGCTCGGGACAGGAATCAAGCCGCAGGTGTAACTGCTTGCCGGCCAGCGTCGCCTCCGCTTGAATGAGCGGACCGATGGCTTCAATCACCTGAGCCAAATTTTGCGGGCGGCGGTCGGTGGTCTTGTTTTTGGCCAGCGCCAAAAACTCGCTGATAATCCCGTTGGCGCGGTTCAGCTCCTCCACCATGACATCGAGGATGTCCTTGGGCGGTAAGGCTTTCTTCGCGCGCATAAGCTGGAGAAAGCCGCGGACGGTCGTCATCGGATTGCGGATTTCATGCGCGATGCCCGCGGCCATTTCCCCGATCATATGCAGCCGGTCCAGCCGCGCAATCTCCCTCTCCAACGCCACCCGGTCCGTAATGTCCGTAATGACCGCCAGCACGCACGGCACATCCGGCGTCTCAATGATCTCCGTGGACAACAGCCCCGTCCGCCGCTCGCCCGACTTGGTCACATACTGCACTTTCACGTCCGTCATCGTATCGGCGAAGTCCACGGAGGCCGTCTCGACCAGTCCTTCGTCGGAAATGAGCGTCATCTGCAGATCGGCGGTTCCCGACGTCATTTCTTCATACGTGTATCCCGTATGCTTCATCCAGCTCTCGTTGACATCAAGATAAGCGCGGTCGCTTAGCGATTGAATCGCCATCAGACAGGGCGTCGCCTGGAAAATCGTATAAAACCGCTCCTGCGATTCCCGGACATCCTGCTCCATGCGCCGCCGTTCGTTCGTATCCTGAATATATAAGCTGATGCCCAGCGACGACGGGAAAGCTCTCACCTCGACCCAGCTTTCCGTCAGGTTCGAATAAAATTCCGCCCGCTGCGGCGCTTGCTCCAGGGCGGCGCGCAGAAATAAATCGTAGCACTTCGAGCGTTCCACCGGCGCATAATCCCAGAACGGCCGGCCGAGCGCCTGCTCCTTCACGATGCGGAGACGCTGCTCGGCCGACCGGTTCATGTAGACGATCGCCCCGTCGTGGTCGAGCGCGTAGAACGCGTCCGTGATGCTCTCCAAAATATCGTTGATTCGGTCGTACGACCGGAGCAGCTGCTCGGTTACCTGATGCCGGCGCCTGATTTCCGCCTGAAGTCTTCCGTTGGCTTCGCGCAGCGCATACGTGCGCTGCTCGACGGCTTGCTCCATGCGGATGTACTGCATTTTGCGCTCGGTCACGTCGCGAACCGAGCAGACATAGATCGGCCGGTCGCCGATACAGGCGCTTCCGATCTGCAGCTCCGCGGGAAACGTCCCGCCGCTGCGGCGCACGGCTGTAACGTCCGTCGCTTCCCCCGTGCCGCTAACCGGCAGCAGGGAGCCGCTTTCTCCCGAGCCGAACAGCCGCTCGGTGTACGGCACGACAAGCCACACGGGCTTCCCGATCAGCTCCTCCGGGTCATACCTGAACAGCGGCCGGACGGCGGGATTGGCCGACAGAATCGTTCCCAGCGCGTCGACGGTCAAGAAAGCATCGGTCGATGTCTCGCTGATGGCCCGGGCCATCGCTTCCATCTGTCGAAGCTTGTCCGTATTGTCCAGAAGCCGGGCATGCGCCTGCTCCAGATCGATCGTGCGCCGGGTGATCAGCTCCTTTTGCGCCTTAAGCTGCTCCCGGTCCCGGTAGATGCCTGCGAACTGCTTGACCTTCACTTTCAACACAACCGGCTGCACCGGCTTGAATATAAAATCGATCGCTCCGATTTCATAGCCTCGTACCATATGCTCCGTCGCTTGACTGAGCGCAGTCACGAAGATGACCGGAATCGACCTGTACCGCTCTTGCGATTTCAGCATGCGAACGGTTTCAAAGCCGTTCATTCCCGGCATTTCAACATCCATCAGAATCAAAGCAAAAGACTCCTGCATCACTTGCCGCAGCGCTTCCTCTCCGGAATTGGCGGTGGTGATGCGATAATCGGGAGATTGCAGTATGGAAGACATAGCGAGCAAATGTTCCGGCCGATCGTCGACAATCAGTATATTCACTTGCGGTTCAGCCATATGTATACTCTCCTAGGGTCCGGTTATTATCCTAATCCTTACATTTTTCGCTAGCCGGACATTCTTCTCCTGCTTGCCGCCGCGAAAAAAAAGAAGCCCGTTTCCCGAAGGAACGAACTTCCCGAACGACGATTCAATTAACAATACCTCGAAATGAGATCATGCAGCTGCCCGGCCACGATGGTCGAGCCCCGGCGCAGCTCGCTGCCCGGAATGGTGACGCGGACGAAGCTTTCGTCCAGCCCCATTTGTTCTTCCAATCTTCCCCGGAAGCCCCGGGCGCGGCGGTCGATCTGCAGGAACAGCTCCAGATCGTTTCCTCTTGGGAAGTAGAGCACTTCGAGCTCGTCGAGCGCGCCGCGGAAATTCGTCGTCGGCACATACTCGAACTCCTGCACGAACGGCAGCGGCCCGCCCAATCTTGGCGCGTAGTCGTTGGAGACTTCGCGCAGACGGAAGCCGAGCTCATCCAGCGCCTCCATCACGGTAGCCACGTTCGGGCCGGCAACGATGTCGATCCGGTCCCGGTCCGTCGGATCGACCGCCATGTTGATATCGAGTCCCGTTTCCACCCAGACCGGCGTGTTTCGCAGCGACAGCGGAGCGTATTCGGGAATCGCCAGCGTAAACGGGATCTCCCGGCTCTCGCCGGCACGCAGCAGGAAAGCGTCGGTGATGCGGTATTTGGCAATCTCCGCTACGTGTGTCACTTTCGAATCATTTTGTTCCCTAACATACTGTGTTTTCAAATACACATAGATGCTTTCAATCTGCTGCTCCAATTGGCCGCCTTGAATGTGCACGATTCCGCCAAGCGTATCTCCCGGTGAAACCTGCGCATGTTCCAGCTTCGTATCCACCTTCGCCGAACCGATCCCTACACTTGCAAGCACTTTCTTAAAAATGGACATGATCTTTGCCTCCCGCCTGAAGTACGCCAAAGTTATTTGTTGCTCTGCGGTTCAATACGCGGCGGAGTGCCGGGCGGTTTCACCCGGACCATCATGCCGGCGCAGCTTGTTTAAGTCTTTATCTTTTCAGCAAACGGTAGCCTTTGCGAACCACGTTCAGCACAAAGCCGGGAACCGGGATACGCCGCAAGGGCGGAAGGTAAAAGCGGTCGTACGCTTTCTTCAGATCGTCCCACATCATACATGGCTCCGGCTTCAAAAAATCCGATACGTCCACCACGACGCCGCGGCCGTCCCGCATCATGACGTTTTTGCCGTGAACGTCGTGCGGGCGAAGCCCTTTGCCCACCGCATAGGCAAGCGCCTGGTCGATATCGTCGATCACCTGCCGGGGAATCGGGACCCCCTTCCGGATGCAATCGTACAGCGTGATGCCGTTCAAGCGCCGGAGCACCAGATAGCCGTCGCCATAGTACAGGCATTCCGAATACGCCGGATGCCGCCCCAGACGGCGGTACACCTCGGCCTCCTCCCGCAGCCCCGGCCGGCCCGGCGCATATACCTTCACCACGTATTCGGGGTAATCCGGGTGTGCGAGCACCGCCGCATAGTTGCCAGCGCCTAGCAACCGCCAAGGGGCCGGCACACGGTAGACGACAATCGGATCGTGCGGCTGTTCGCTCCTGATGCTCAGCTCCGGCAGGAGTCGGCGCTCGATTTGCGCAATGAACGGGTGACGCTCACCCCAGGCGTCTTCGCCTGCCATCGTCCAGTTGTTATCCGCCATAAAAGCAAGCCGGTCTGCCTTTCACGCCCGTCTTGACGCGGAACAAGCCGCCGGCATGCGGCTGCTGCGCCAGCTGTTCCCCGCCCAGCCCGGTTCGGGCGGTCGTAATGTACAGCTCGTCCCAGTCCGGACCGCCGAACGCGCAGGAGGTCGTCTGCGCAGCCGGAACGCGGACGGAGCCGAGCCTCTCGCCGCTCTGCGGATTCCAGCAGGACACCCGCCAGCCGCCCCACTGGGCAACCCACAGCATCCCTTCGCGATCGACGGCCATACCGTCAGGAATGCCTTCGCCTTCCGGAATCGTCACCACCGTGCGCCCATTCGAGACCGTCCCTGCTGTCGGCTCGTAGTCGTAGGCGACGACCCGCTTGGTAGGCGAGTCGATGTAATACATCGTGCGCCCGTCGGGACTCCAGCCGAGTCCGTTGGAGCAGCTCACGCCATCGATCGCCTTCCGCACCGCCCCGGCAGGCTCCAGGCAATAGAGCGCCCCCGTCGGGCCGCCGCTCTTGCGGTTCATCGTCCCCGCCCAGAAACGCCCGGCTTCGTCGCATTTGCCGTCGTTAAACCGGTTGTCCGGAAGCCCCGCCTCCGGGTCGGCGAGCTTCGTCAGCCGCTCGGTCGCGATGTCGAGCAGATGAAAGCCATGCTCCAGCGCAAGCACCAGTCCTTCGCCTTCCGCTCTGGGCACCGCGGTTCCGACCCGCTGGTCCAGCTGAATCGAACGGTCCGTTCTTTGAACCGGGTCATAGTGATGAACCCGCATTCCCTCGATGTCGACCCACAGCAGCCGTCCGCTGCGGTGATCCCATACCGGCCCTTCGCCCAGCGCCGCCTTCGTGTCCAAAATCAATTCCGCCGTTAGCTGCCACGGTTCCAAATGCAGCCCTCCTCTTCCTCACGCGCCTCCAAGCACGTGCCGTATGCCCCCATTGTAGCACAAAGGAAAAGCCAAATGCGATGCGGTTACGATGCTCCGGCTAATCTTGGCAGCCTTGCTGCTGCCGGGTATTACCGGCCGCCTGGATGGAGCCGAAAAAGACCCGTCGCCCCACTTCTCATAAGCGGAGGGGCTAACGGGTCTCGAGATTCGCATCGGCAGCTATTCTTCCATCGGCTGCAGATTTTGCAGAGCCGATTGATCTTCGGCAAGCAAGGCGGCCGCTTGCTCAACGGCAGGCTTATTCTCGTCGTGCCCCGCTTGGGCGATCGAACGTTCGGCTTTTTCCACGGCCGTCTCGGCCTGCTCGATCATTTGCGCGGACGGATGGCTCTGCGCTTGGGCTACGGCGTTGTGCGCCTTTTCTACCGAATTTTGCGCTTGCGAGACCGGATTTTGCGATTGAAGGCTGGAGTCGTATTCGTAACGGGTCATTCTTGGTCATCCTTTCCACATACAGGGTTGCTGTTAATATGGGAAAAAACGGCCGTTTTTATTCGTTATACCCGCAATTCCTCGTGGCGTATAGCCGATTTCTCGACCTGGATCGTCGCATGGTGGATATGGAACCGCTCCGCCATCAGCCGAATCGCCTGCTGCAGCACGTCCTGGCTGTCCCGGTCGTCCTCGATCTGCAGGTGGCAGCTGAACGAATCGAGGCCCGACGTAATCGTCCAGATGTGCAGGTCATGCACGTCCACGACGCCCTTGATGCTCTCCAGCGCCCGCTTCACTTCCTCCTGGCTCACGCCGGCCGGCGTTCCTTCCATCAGCACGTGAACGGTATGGGAGATGACGCCCCAAGCGCCCTTAAGAATCAGCAGCGCGACAAGCACGCTGATAATCGGATCGGCGACGTACCAGCCGAAGGCCAGCATCACCAGCCCCGCGATAATGGCGCCGACGGAGCCGAGCGCATCCCCGAGCACGTGGAGATAAGCGCTGCGCAGGTTGACGTTGTTCTTCACGTCGCCCTTCCGCATGAGCGCCCATGCGCTGATCAGGTTTGCGAGCAGCCCTACGGAGGCGATCAGCATCATCGAGCCGCTGGCGACTTCCGGCGGGTTAAAGAAGCGGCCGTACGCTTCCCATATAATAAAGCCGGCGATGAGAAACAGCGTAATGCCGTTGAACAGCGCCGCCAGAATCTCAAAGCGGTAAAAGCCGTACGTCTTGGCCGGGGAAGCCGGTCTTGCGGCGAAGGTGAGCGCGATCAAGCTGAGCAAGAGCGAGCTGGCATCGCTGAGCATATGCCCGGAGTCCGAAAGCAGCGCCAGGCTGTTCGTGATGAGTCCCCCGAAAAACTCCAGCAGCAAAATGCCCGCGGTGATGGACAAAGCGATGATCAGGCCTCTTTTATTCCCTTCGCGGGCGTGATCGTGATGCCCGTGCCCGTGATGATGGTGGCCGTGGCCGTGATGGTGACCGTGACCATGTCCATGGTCGTGCTTATGAGCTGCTCCTCCGCTATGGTTATGACTGTGCATAGGTCGTCCCTCCCAAGATACGGGCGATCCGCTGCGCGTTCCGACCGTAAATTTTATATATGATCATGTGTTCATATGTTATTATGCATCATCGCATAGCCCCTGTCAATCCTATCCATGAGATTTTTTACCCGCCGGCTCGCTCCATGATGTCAGTATGACCATTTCCATGCCGGTTTACGAGGACCGTGCGTTTTTGACGAAACCGTGAAGCCGTCCGCGAGGAAAAACGAACAATTTTAAGAAAGCGCTTGCCACTTATGTACTGTTTAATTATAATACAAAACATAACAAATAAACCCATGCAGGAGGCGAGCCGCTCACATGAACATCGCAGGCATGAATATTACGTATCGTCATTTTCCGTTCGAGCATTTCTTGAACGGGATGGAACGCGCGGGAATCGGCAGCATCGAATTATGGGCCGGGGAACCCCACTTTTATGTGGGACGAAACCCGCTCTCCACGCTGCGGAGCATTCGAAAGGAGGTGAAAGCGCGAAAGCTGAACGTCGTATGCTATACCCCCGAGCAGTGCGTCTACCCGTATAATTTGGCCGCCTCGGACCCGGACTGGCGGGCGAGGAGCGTGGCGTATTTCAGGGAGAACCTGTACGCCGCGGCCGAGCTGGAGGCGCCGATGATGCTCGTGACGTCGGGAATCGGCGATTTTGCCGTCCCGCGGGCTGATTCTTGGAATTTTGCAAGCGATTCCATTGCGCAATTAGCCCGAATCGCCGAAGCGGAAGGCCTGCTTCTGGCTCTGGAACCGCTGACGCCATTTGAAACCAACCTGATTACGAGTCTTCGGGACGTCCGAAACCTGATGGCAGAGATCGGCTCCCCTTCGCTGCGCGGCATGATCGACACCGTCGCGATGCAGCTGGCCGGCGAAACGCCGGACGATTATTTCGCCGCACCCGGCGGCCTGCCGCATGTCCATCTGATCGACGGAGACGGTCAATCGGATGCGCATTTGGCGCTTGGGGACGGAGTGCTGAACTGGGAAAGCTGGGTGCAAAGCTTGCAAAAGCACGGGTACCGGGGAAGCTGCACACTCGAAATCATGGGCTCAAATTATTATGCGAATCCGCAAGAAGCCATTGAAAAGTCGCTGGACAAGCTCCGGCAGTTTGGATTTTCCTCATAGGGTTTATCAACTTGAATATGGAGGAATCGTGTATGAGCAACGGCAGTCTCACACGAAAACTTGGATTCTGGTCCGCCCTGGCGCTGGCCGTCGGGACCACGATCGGCTCGGGCATTTTCGTATCGGTCGGCGAGGTGGCCCGCGCGTCCGGCACCCCGACGGTCTCGATCATGGCCTGGCTGATCGGCGGCTTGATCGCCATTCCGCAGATGATGGTTCTGGGCGAATTGTCTACCGCTTATCCCGAGAACGGCAGCGGATACGTGTACCTGAACAAAGCCGGCTGGCGGCCGCTCGCCTTTCTGTACGGCTGGGCCACGTTCTGGGCGCTCGACCCTCCGTCGATTGCCATCATGGCTATTGCGATCGTCTCCTACGCCGCCGTGTTTTTCCCGTTCTTTGCAGGCATCGCGGGAAAATTTCTGGCCGTCGCCATCATTCTGGCGATCACCGCGATCCACTACCGCAGCGTGAAGGAAGGCGGCGTGTTCCAGGTCCTCATTACCGCAGTCAAAATCATTCCGTTCGTCATCGTCGTCGCGCTAGGCTTTATGTATATGAATACGGACCATTTTGCCTACACCCCTCCGGGCGGCGCAGCCAATACAAGTCTCATAGGCGGCATTTCCGCCACGACATGGGCCTATACGGGCATGGCGGCGATCTGCTTCATGGCCGGCGAAATCAAAAATCCGGGGAAGGTGCTCCCCCGCGCCCTGATCGGCTCGGTGCTGATCGTGCTGACCCTCTATACGACGCTGGCCGTTTCCGTTACGGGCTTAATGCCCTTCGAGCAGCTGATGAAATCGGAAGCCCCGGTGTCCGAGGCGCTTTCGTTTATTCCCGGGCTTTCGCATATCGCTTCGTCGTTTGTCGCAATCACCGCCATCATCGTCATTCTCGGCTCGCTCAGCTCGTGCATCATGTTCCAGCCGCGCCTGGAATACGTCATGGCGCGGGACGGGCTGTTCTTCAAGCGGTTCGGCCAAGTACATCCGAAATACGAGACGCCGAGCTTCTCCATTATCGTTCAGGTGGTTTATGCATGCGTGCTCGTCTTTTTAAGCGACCTGACGACGCTGCTCGGTTATTTTACGCTGACGCAATTGGCCATCAACATCATGGACTTCGTTGCGGTCTACAAATGCCGCAAGCGTGATGATTACAAGCCCGTTTACCGTATGCCGGTATGGCGTCTGACGACGATTCTCGCGATTCTGGGCGCTTCGTGGCTCGCATGGGGGACGTTCACCTGGGCCCCGTGGCAGGGCTTGCTTGCGGCAGGAATCGTCATCGTCACCGGCCTCCCGGTCTACCATTACTGGGAAAAAAGAAATCGCTTGCATCGCGATCCCCGCTTCGGCCATGACGAAATTCCGAAGGAAGCCTAATTGGGATTGATTTTTAATTCTATTTTGTTATAATACAAAACATAACAAATAAATAAAAAAAGAGAGGCGTGTTGAACCCATGCTGCACTTGGACAAAACAAAAGTCGATTTTCTGGTAACGTCGAGCATGATCCCCGAGGTTGAAACCTTCATCCGGGAGGGACAACCGAAAATTGCCGGCATCGCGCAGAAGCTGGCGCAGCAAAAGATCGGACGCGTCTACTTCGTCGGCTGCGGCAGCTCCAAGGCTGTCGGCGCGGCGGCCAAATATTTGATCGACAAATACAGCACGCTTGTCTCGAACGTGTATACCGGCTGGGAATTCGTCGACCATACTCCCCGTGCTCTTGACTCCTCCACGGCGGTCGTCGTCATCTCCCACTCCGGCACGACGGAGGAAGTGGTTCAATCGCTGCGGAAAGCGAACCAGGCCGGTGCCGTCACGATCAGCGTCGTGAACAAGAAGGAAGGCAATCCGCTCGGCGAGGAAGCCCAGTTCGTGATCGACTACAATGCTCATGCGATGTGGGAATGCCACCTGCTGGCCCTGTACTTCCTGTCCCTGCAATGGATTCGGGAAGTCGAGCCGTCCCAAGAGGTCGAGCAAATATTGGCCGACATTCCGAAGCTGCCCGGCGTCCTGGCAGGCCATATCGACTCGTTCGAAGAAAAGGCGCTGAAGCTGGCGGAATCGGTCAGCAGCTGGAAAGGCTTCTATACGGTAGCGGCCGGACCGCTTGTGTCCCTTGCTTATAAAGAAGGCGTCATCACGAATATGGAATTTATGTGGGGGCACGGCGCCGTGATCGAGAGCGGCGAGTTCCGTCACGGCCCGCTGGAAATCGTCGAGCCCGGCGTTCCCTTCGTTTTCCTGGTCGGCACCGACGCTTCCCGCCACATTACGGAACGCGCCCTGCGTTTCGTGAAAAAATACAAAGGCGAGCACATCGTATTCGATTATCAAGAATTGTCCGGCGGCTTGCATCCGGATCTGGCCCCGATGGTCATGTTCGTGCCGCTGGAATGGTTCTCCTACTACTTCGCCGTCGCGAGAGACCATAACCCCGATGACCGCCGTTACTACGGAGTCGTCGAATACTAGAAAGGCGCTTTCCCCCTGTCTTCCGGACAGGGGGTTCAGCTCCTGTAGGAGGCGAATGGGAAGATGAAAGCTGCTACCGTCGGAGATAACTGTATGGACGTCTATTTGTCAAGACAGGAAAGCTACCCGGGCGGCAATCCGGTCAACGTGGCCGTCTACTTGAAGCGGCTCGGGGCCGATGCCTCGTATATCGGCTGGGTCGGCACCGACGACTACGGCGGGCAAATGCGCCGGGCGCTACGGGACAAAGGGATCGACGTCAGCCATCTGCATCAACAAGAAGGCCAAACCGCCGTAACCTACGTCGAGCTGATCGGCAGCGACCGCCAATTCGGGGACTATCACGAAGGGGTGATGGAGCATTTCCGGCTGACGGAGGCCGATCTGCGGTTTATCGAAGGGCATGCGCTGGTGCATGCCGGAATCTGGGGGCACGCGGAGCCGTATTTCCCGCGGTTCAAGGAGAAGGGCCTGATCACCTCCTTCGACTTCTCCGACAAGCTTCACCATGACTTGACCCGGCAGCTCCCGGCCTTTATGGATTACGCTTTCTTCTCTTATACGCAGGACGACGCTTATATCCGCAGCTACCTGAAAGAAACGCATGCGCTCGGAGCCCGGGTGGCCGTCGCCACCTTGGGGGAAAACGGCTCGCTCGCCTACGACGGCGAACGTTATTTCCGGCGCGAAGCGGAAGCGGTTACCGTCGTGGACACGATGGGCGCAGGCGATTCGTTCATTGCCGGCTTCCTGTACGGGATCATGAACGGACTTCCCCTAACGCAGTGCCTGGAGCAGGGAACGCGATCCGCGGCGCAAACGATCACGTATTTCGGGGCCTGGTAGCTGGAAATGGCGGCAAAGTTGCATGTATAATGAGAAGAAACATTGGCGACATGGAGTCGATTTTACGCTATGAACCTAAATCCATCGACAGCGCAGCCCTTATACATGCAAATCCGGCAGATGCTGAAGAACGATATTCAAGAAGGAAAATACAAACCGGACGAGCAGATTCCGACGGAAGCGGAGCTGTGCGAGATCTATCAGGTCAGCCGCATCACGATACGCAAAGCGATCGAAGAGCTGGTCAAGGACGGCACGCTCACCCGCATCCAGCGCAAAGGCACCTTCGTCACCTCGAGCAAATTCCAGAACGAGCTGCTGTCGGTCAGCGGCTTCTCGGAATTCAGCCACCAGTTGGGGATGATCCCCAATTCGCGCACGCTGCGCAGCGAAGTGGTTCCGGCTTCCGCGGATATGGCCGAACGGCTGCAGATCGAGGAAGGAAGCCCGGTGCTGGAGCTCGAACGGCTGATGTATGTCAACGAACGGCCGCTTTTTTACGATCTGGCCCACTACCCGCTGACGCGCTTCCCCGATCTGGAGAAAAAGATCGCGCGCGACGAATCGACGTACAAGATTTTAAAGCAAGATTACGGAACGGAAATCGACAGCAACGATAAAATTATCAATGTGATCGGAGCGACGAAGGACCTGGCGAAAGCGCTGGAATGCGACGTCGGGGCCAACCTGTTCCGCATCGTCAAAATCGCCTACGATTCGCACGACCGGCCGGTTCACCTCTCCACCTTCATGTGCGAGACGAACAAGGTGAACCTGACCGTGCATCGCGCGAAGTGAGGCTTATCCGCCCTGCCCCGTAGAGCCATACCCGCGAAGGTTTTGCTTCCATGCGAGGCCCGTAAAAAATCCCAATGGAACCCGGTGGTGTTCCAGGGTCGCTGAGGATTTAGGGCCGGTGAACCGGGGAACCGGGGGACCCATAGAAAAAAGAGCTACAGCGCTAGGCTGAAATAATCCGGACGGATATGAATACGACCTTTTATCTTGGTAACGGGTGTTCTAGATGCCCTCTACTGAGAAGCCAAAGGACCTCCAAAATAAACTCGATGAAAGAGAAAACGGCTCTTGCCGCGTAGATGCGAACAAGGGCCGTTTTTTTGCATTGTTCCACGAAATCAAATCGCCGGCTCAGAGTTAATAAGAGTGGAAAATAGGAACTGGAACTGTTATGCCAATGGTTCCATACCATCCATAAAAGTCTACGTAAGTGCCTGCTCCTTTGTCTGTGCTTATAAGCATCCATGCTCCTGCTGCGGCAACGGCGGTCACCGCAGAAGCAAACCAAGCAGGAGGAGTCACCGAAAAGAAAAGCATAGTCGCTTGCATAGCAGCAATTGTTCCTGCAACAGATGCAGTATATAAAAGAATATTGTCTTTAAATTTTTGAACAAATTCATGAGAGAAGTGAATCTGCGTTCCCCACCAAGCGATATCAAAAGAAAAATGATCACCTAAATTGATAGCAGAACGTTCGAATTGTGTCGGTACTAATGTACCGTTGCTGGAGATGGACAACTCCTGTGCATGTTCTCTCACAAAAGCATTCGTTTTTTCGATTACTTCTTTGGCTGTCTGGACGTCTGCTTTGCTTAAATTTTTATCTGCTTCTTTGGTCAAATAAAACTGTTTAGCAGAATCAATTTTTACATACGGATTGACCTTCTCGATAAAAGCCTGTGAAAGTTGTGAAATTGCTTGATCAGCTTGAACAGTAACTTCCGGAGGAGCAGCAAAAGCAGAGCCGACCTGACTTCCCAATAAAGCAAATGATAAAGACGAAGCGACAATAATTTTTTTCACCTTGATAACCTCCTATTTTTTTGAAATATATGAATATTTTTACCAACAAATTAATATTATCAATATAAGGATATATATTCAATTTAAATCTTAATATATAAATTTTTTTTTAGTTAGCATTGAGCAAGAAATTCGATAATATGGTAAAATTTAAATAAACTTAAAAGGGAGAAATTGTACAATGAGACAAGTGCTAATGGATTTTTTTAAAAAAAGACTTCCATGGAACATTTTGAATTTTATTATTCTATTTGTAGTTTTGCCTAGCACTTTGAACGTGGATCTTCAAACATCTCTTATGGTAGGATCAATAGTTTTCATCGTAGTGGGTTTAATAGAAATTATTGCAATGGCAATGTGGAGACGAAAAAAATAGCTAATCAATAAATTGAATAGAAGGGCTTAAAACCACCACGTCGATAATAGGTTAGTACCTGACTAAGTGGTTTTTTGGCTTAGTTCCCCATTTTATTTACTCTATAAAAAAACAATCCCTCACGTAACAGTTTCTCAACTTGCTCCTCGCTATAACCAAGCTCAGCTAATCTTCGGACAGCAAACCCTGCGCCCGCCGCTGCCTACAGCTCGCCCCGGGCCGAGCTGTATTGGGAAAAAACGAACAAAACAAAGCGCCGTGCCCCTAGTAATCAGGTGTCGGCGTTTTTTCCAATATATTTATGCTATGGTTCGGACTATTTTATTTCGATCCTTTGATCAATTGGCTAACCCAGTTCTGCGATACGCCAATCATGCTCGCCCATTCTTTTTACGAGGCAGACGGATATTGTTCCATCACCGCATCCAAGCGAAGCTTCGTGTTCAGATTTCTTGGTTTTCGCTTAGAGTCCAGTTTCCAGCTTTGCTTACCATTCCTAGCCAGCTCTTTTAAACATCCTGATAGAGAAACCGCTCTTGTAAACAAGCGGCTCAATAGAGGAACAAAAGATACATTCTACCGTCCGCTATTTCCGGATTAGCACGTGCTCTTTTGCATCAATAACAAAAATTCGATTGAATCTCCGATTTCCATTTGCAATGTACGCCTCGGACGCGCACTCCCCTTCAGCCCATCAGGAGCTTTCCTGACGGCCGAAGGGGATTTTTTCAATTACCGTCAATTCCGGGCGGGGAACTGTTAAGTTTCTACAAAAAAATGCAAAAGCGCGCACCTTCCTCTTGCCGGAATTTCCCTTTTTACAGTACACTCAACACAAAGTTACGCTGGAAATGCGGGGGTGCGCATGTACAAAATCATGATTGTGGACGACGAAGCGATCGTACGCGAGGGCATCAAGGAGCATATCGACTGGAACGGGCTTGGCTTCGAGCTGGTGGGCGATTATGCGAGCGGCCGGGAAGCGTGGGAAGCGATGGAGCCGCTCAGACCGGACCTCGTGCTGTCGGATATTTGCATGCCGTTTATGGACGGGCTGGAGCTGACAAGGCTGATCCGGACCCGGTACCCTTTCGTGAAGGTAATCATCCTGACCGGCTTCGACGATTTCGATTATGCGCAGCAGGCGCTGCGGCTCAAAGCTTACGACTTTATTTTGAAACCGATTACAGCGGCAGACCTCCGTGCGCTGCTGACGAAAGTGAAGGGCGAGCTCGACGAGGAAACCCGCCAGCGGGAAGATTTGACGCGTCTGCACATGCAGCTGAATCAAAGTCTGCCCCTGCTGAAGGAACGCTTTCTCGAACGATGGGCGACGACCGCCATGGGAGAGGCGGAAATCCGCGAGCGGCTTCACTATTTCGGGCTTCCCGAGCCTCTGCCCGACTATGTGGCGATGGTCGCCGACATCGACGATTTCGGCGGCGACGGACATCTGCCCTCCGATCAGGATCAGGAGCTGCTGCGCTTTGCCGTGTACAATATGGTCGAGGAAATCGTGGGCCAGGAGAACGGAATCGCCTTTCGCACCCGCGAAGAGCGCATCGTTGCCATCGTGTCCGGGCTTGCGGCCATGCCTTTGTACGAGCTCGCGTACCAGCTCGCCGAAACGATCCGGCAGTTTGTCGAGAAATATTTGAAATTGACGGTTAGTCTGGGCGTCGGACGCGTAGGCGGCTCGCTGGAGGAGCTTCCCCTCTCTTACAAAAGCGCCTTGTCTGCGCTCGAATACCGGCTGCTGCTCGGTAAAAACCAAGTAATCGGCATCGTCGATATGGAGGGACAGCCACCGGCCGCTCCGGACAACGGCGCGGAGTGGAACCGGCTGCTGGCCTCCGCCGTGAAAACAGGCACAGCCGCAGACGTTCACCGCCTGATCGAGCAGTTAGTTGCCCACTTGAGAACGTCCCGGATGCCGATCGAAGGATGCTATTGGCAGATCCAATCGGTGATCGTCACGCTGATGAACACAGTCCGGGAGCTCGGAGCGGACGAGCCGTGGGCGGCCATTGGCGGGCGCAATTGGCTGACGGACGTGTACCGGTTCAAGACGCTGGACGAAATCCAAGACTGGCTGAAGCAAATTTTAAGCTTGGCGCTGGACCAAATCTCCGAGCAGCGGAACCGCCTGACGCATATGCAGGTGCTGCGGGCCACCGAGTATATCCGCGAGCATTACGCGAACGACAAGCTGTCGCTGCAGGAGCTGTGCCGGCATACGCTCATGAGCACCAGCTATTTCAGCACCGTGTTCAAGCAGCAGCTCGGCGAAACGTTCGTCGAATATTTGACCCGGGTGCGCATCGACAAGGCGAAGGAACTGCTGCAGCATACCTCGCTGAAATCCTATGAGATTGCGGCGAAGGTCGGCTACGCCGATCCGAACTATTTCAGCCTGATCTTCAAGAAGCACTCCGGTCTCACGCCGACGGAATACCGGGATAACACCGCCAAGGAGCACCGCCGATGAAGCCGACGCTCCGCCCTCCGCTGCCATGGTTCCAATTCAAGAGCATCCGCTCCAGCATCGCTGCGGCGTTTTCCTGCTTAATCCTCGTCTCCGTCGGCATCACCAGCTTCATCTCCTACCGGCTGTCCGCCGACGCCGTGGAGAAAAATTCGCAAGCCTACCTCTCGGAAATCATGAAGCAGGTCGGCGCCAACATCCAGTCCTACTTCACCAACATGGAGAACATCTCCACCCTGGCTCTAACGAATAAAGACATCAAATATTTTATCTCCAACACGGTGTTCATCAGCGAAGCCGACCGCCGGATATACGAGAAACGGATCTCGGACATGTTCCAGTCGATTCTGTACACCCGCAAAGACATCGCCTCCATCATGGTGTTCGGCTACAACGGCAAGTTCGTGTCGGACCGGCGCAGCACCAGCCTCAATCCGCACGCGAGGCCGGAGGAGCAGCTCTGGTACAAGCAGGCGAAGCAGGAAGGCGGCAAGCCGGTCGTCTCCTCCTCCCACGTCCAGCATGTGATCCAGAACGAATACCGCTGGGTCGTCTCCCTCAGCCGGGAGCTGAAAAGCACCGACGGAATCGCGGGGGAAGGCATTTTTCTCGTCGATCTCAACTTGAGCGTCATCAGCGAAATCTGCAGTCAGGTCAACCTCGGCAAACGGGGCTACGTGTTCATTGTGGACAGCGGCGGCAACATCGTCTACCACCCGCAGCAGCAGCTCATCTACAGCAACCTGAAGAGCGAGCTGATCGACAAGGCGATGCATACGGACAGCTTCGTCACGTACGACGGCGCCGAATCGCGGATCTATTCGGTCCACGATACGAAATTCGGCTGGAAAATCGTCGGCGTCGCCTACACGGACGAGCTCGTCACCAACAAGCACACCATTCAAAGCTCGTTTCTTCTGCTGGCCGTCTTCGGGCTGGCGATCACCCTGCTGCTGTCGTTCGTGCTGTCACACCGGTTCTCCAAGCCGATCAGGAACCTTCAGGATAAAATGAAGCAGGTGGAAAAAGGCAACTTCGACATCCGCGCCGAGATCGAGCAGGAGAACGAGATCGGCCAGCTCGGGCGCACGTTCAACCTGATGGTCGGCCACACGAAGGAGCTGATGAGCGAAATTATCAAAAACGAAGAAACGAAGCGCAAAAGCGAGCTCAAGGTGCTCCAGTCGCAGATCAACCCGCACTTTCTGTACAATACGCTCGATTCGATCATCTGGATGGCAGAGGGCAAGAAGCACGAGGAAGTCGTGCTCATGACCTCCGCGCTCGCCAAGCTGTTCCGCGCCAGCATCAACAAAAGCGACGAGCTCGTGCCCGTCTTCATCGAAATCGAGCATATCCGCAGCTATCTGCTGATCCAGAAGATGCGGTACAAGGAAAAGCTCGACTACCGGATCGACGTCTCCAAAGACATTATGGCCTGCAAAACGATCAAAATTTTGCTCCAGCCCTTCGTCGAAAACGCGATCTATCACGGGATCAAAAACAAACCGGGCTGCGGGCTCATTACCATTTCCGGCGGGGAGAAGGACGGCAAGCTCGTGTTCACCGTCGAGGATAACGGACTCGGCATGACGCCGGAGCAGCTGCGGCATATTCTGTTGCCGAAGACGGGAACGGAGCGCGGCAAGGGCGCGGGCGTAGGCATCGCCAACGTGCACGAACGGATTCAGCTTTATTTTGGAACGAGCTACGGCGTAAGCTTCGAAAGCGAACCGGAGAAGGGCACCCGGGTCACACTGACGATCCCGAAAAGCGAGTAGGAAAGGAGCAGCCGATGCAGACGCATAAAAAAATCGTGTGGATGCTGGTGCCTCTCTTGGCCTTGGGCGCCTATACCGCCATCCTGCTCCAGTCCGTCCGGACCGAAAGCGGCAAGGACAAGAGCATCATCGTCATTATGAAAAGCAACGATATCCGCACGGAATTTTGGCAGACGGTCCGGGCCGGCGCGAAGACGGCGGCCAAGGAATTTCAGGCTAAGGCGGACGTACGCGGTCCTCTGCAGGAAACCGACGTGCACGAGCAGATCGGTCTGGTGGAGCAAGCGATTGCAGAGAAGCCCCAAGCGATCGTGCTGGCCCCCGCCGATGACGACCTGCTCGTTCCTGTGGCGGAGAAGGTCCGCAAAGCGGGAATCAAGCTGGTCGTGATCGATTCGCCGTTGGGCGGCAATCCCGCCGACAGCTTCATCGCCAGCAACAATCTGGACGCAGGCAAAAAAGCCGGACGGGCGTTGGCCTCCATGACGAAGGGCCGCCCCGCCGTGGCGATCCTGAGCGACAAGAGCGGCTCGCCCACCGCCACGGACCGGGAAACCGGCATTCGGGAGGCGCTCGCCGCCGATCCGTCCGCGGTCGTCGTCGGCACGCGGTATGCCGCGAATCAGGAGGAGCGGGCCTATCGGGCGACCAAGCAGCTGCTGGCCGACCATCCGGAGATTAACGGCATGATCTGCTTGAACGAGACGGCTACCTTGGGCGCGGCCAAAGCGATCAAGGAGCTGAACAAAAGCGCCTCGCTCAAGCTCGTCGGCTTCGGCGCTTCGATCTACGAGATCAAGCTGCTGGAGGAAGGCACGCTGCATGCCACGCTGGTCCAGAAGCCTTTTAATCTCGGATATTTGGGCGTGAAGGCGGCCGTGGAGCTCATCGACGGCAAAAAAGCGAACCCGCGCGACAACATCGATTCGACGGTCGTCACCAAGGAGAACATGTACGATCCGGAAAATCAAAAGCTGCTCTTCCCTTTTGTGGAAAGGTAAGAAAAACGTGCCCCGGCCCGGGCTACACTCCAAGAATCGAGGTGGACCGAATGAACCGACCGAAGCTCCCCGTCCTGCCCGCCGCAGCGGCCGTGCCGGCCATGCTGCTGATGCTTATGCCGTTGACGCTGCTGTCCGGCTGCGGGATCGCCCCTTCCCCTTCACCCGCTCCGGCGGACCCGAAGGCGCTGATCCAGTTCCTGGCCGCGGAGTACAGCACGGATACGCGACCGCTGCTGGAGGGCATCGTGAAAGATTTCGAAGCGAAATATCCGAACATTGACGTCGAGCTGCAGGTGGCGAATTGGGACATCCTGGACGGCGTCTATACGACCATGATCAGCAAGAACCAGCCGCCGGACCTGCTGAACACGAACGTATACGCCCATTTTGCCAAGGACGGCCTGCTGAACGATTGGAACGACATCCTGTCCCCGGAGCTGAAGGCGAACCTCTCGCCGATGTTAATGCAAATGGATTATTGGAACGGCGCCCAATACGCGATCCCTTATCTCGCCACCGTCCGCAATCTGTATTACAACAAGGATATTTTTGACGAAATCGGACTGACCGAGCCCCCGAAAACGTGGTCCGAGCTGGTCGAGACGGCGCGGAAAATCAAGCAGGCGGGAAAAGCCGAAGGCTTCGGCGTGGACTTGACGGACAACGAAAGCCAGGCCTATTTGTCCTATTTCTTCTTCGGGGCGGGCGGAGGCTGGATGAAGGACGGGCGGTGGACCATCAATTCGCCGGAAAACGTCGAGGGGCTGACCTTTCTGAAGTCGCTGTACGACCAAGGGCTGACCGATGCCGAGCCGACCGTCACGACGCGCGACGAGAAGCACCGCATTCTCGGGAACGGAAAGCTCGGGACGATGATTTCGGGCAACTATTTCACCTCCGTCGTCCCCAAGGAATTTCCCGGTCTGAAATGGGGCATCGGACCGATGCCTGTCAAGGACGGGACCCCGCCCATCTCCTTCGGCGTGCAGGATATGCTGGTGTCCTTCAAGACGGATCATACGAACAAAGAGGCGCTCTCCAAATTCATCAGCTTTCTGTACGACGATGCGCGCTACGAAAGCATCATTCTGCGCGAAGGCTTCCTGCCGGTGACCAAGTCCGTAGGAGACAAGCTTGGGGCTAAGGACCAGAACGTTAAAGATAGTCTCGAAGCGCTGCGGACGGCCAAATTTTATCCGGTCAACCACCCTGCCTGGCAGAAGGTCATGGACGGAACGCGAAAAATGGGCCAGGCCGTCCTGGTTGACCGCATGCCGCCCCAAGCCGCCCTCGACCAGCTCCAGCAAATCGCGCTCACGAAAAGCAAGGAGTAATGCCAATAAATAAAAAAATAAAGAACTCTTGGAAGATATTCAATGGAGCTTTCGGACCAAACCTCCTAAGATAAGGTTACGCAATCCAGATGTGCTGTAACGATCATCTTTTAGGAGGGTTCGAATGATGAGAAAAGCATTGACCAAAAGCGCGGCCTTGGGCATGGCCTCCCTGCTTTGCGCGCTTTCGCTGGCCGGCTGCGGGGCCGCTCCGGCGGCGAAACCGGCCGACACGGCCAAGCCGGGCGAAGCCGCCAAGCCCGCCGACGGAGCGAAGCCTGCGGACGGGGCCAAAATCACAGGCGACTTCGAGATCCAGTACTTCGTCGGCGGCTACGGCGACGGCTGGTGGAAAGAAGTGATCGGCGAGTTCCAGAAGAAGTACCCGGACCTCAAGATCAAGCAATCGGCCGGGTCGCAAATCAACGATCAAATGAAGCCGCGCTGGATTCAAGGCAATCCGCCCGACGTCGTCTACATTGACGGAGCCGGATCGAACGAAACCCAGATGGTCAAGGACGACCAGCTCATGGACATCTCCGACTGGGTGAAATCCGCGAAGAACGCCGACGGCGACAAGCTGACGGACCAATTGATCGCCCCTCCTCAAGATTACAACGGCAAAAACTATACGATCCCGCTCGTCTTCGGCTCCTGGGGCACGTTCTACGACGAAACGCTGTTCAAGAAGAACGGCTGGACCGTGCCGACCGATTGGGACAGCTTCCTCGCCACCAGCGAGAAGATCAAAGCCTCGGGGATCAGCCCCTACATCCATACCGGCAAATACCCGTACTACATCGTCGGCGGGCTGCTCAACTCCGGCTTCGTGTCCGAGAACGGGGACAACCCGCAAATTTTGAAGGATCAGGAAGCGGCGAAGGAAAAAGCATTCAAAAACGACGCTGTCGCCAAAACGCTGCAAAAGCTGGTCGTTATGCGGGACAAGGGGTATTTTGACAACGCCTCCTTCGGCATCAACCACACCGATTCGCAAATGCTGTTCCTCCAACGCAAAGACGCCATGATTCCGAACGGGCTGTGGCTGGAAAACGAAATGAAGAAGGACGTCCCGGCCGACTTCAAATTCGGCTTCATTCCTTCCGTCATGCAGAAGCCGGGCGGCAAAAGCATTGCCATTCCTTACACGAGCAATATCGCCATCGCGAAGAAAGCGAAAAATCCGGAAGCGGCCAAGGCGTTCGTGCAATTTATTTTCACGAAGAAAGCGGCGACCCGCTGGGCGGAGCTGACCGGGGCCATCATGAATGTGAAGGCCGATCTGGAAGCGACAACGGCCAGCGGCGTCGTGAAGACGGCCATGAAATATTTCAACAGCAGCAACACCATCGTCGCCCCCGTATTCAAGCTGAACGCCGACTTAGAGCAGGCCGAGAGCGATGCCACGATCGCGCTGCTGCAAAAGAAAATTACGCCGGACGAATGGATGGACCGCATGGAGAAAGCCGCCGCTAAAGTCAGAGGAAGCAAATAGCGTCTCGTCCCCGGGAACGATCGGCAGGACCTCTTCCTGCCGATTGGCCTCTTCCAATTCCTAGCAGTGGAGGATGTCTTATGAAATGGAACCGCGCGCTTTTTATTACGACCTTCCTGCTGCCGACCTTCGCGGTGTTTCTGGTGTTCACAATCTATCCGTTATTCCGCGGCTTATATTTGAGCTTCTTCGACTGGTCCGGCGGCTCGGAAACGATGAACTTCATCGGGCTCGGCAATTACCGGGAGCTGCTCTCCGACGAGATTGTCGGCCAAGCGATCAAGAACGACTATTTTCTCGTTTTCTGGAAAGTGGTTCTAATCATGCTGATCGCCACCTTTTTCGCCGTGGCTCTGACCCGGCTGAAGCTGCGGGAGTACGGCTTCTACCGCGTCGTTTTCTTCTTCCCGAACATCATTTCGGTCGCGGTCATCGGCGTGCTGTGGAGCTTCATCTATAATCCGCAGCTCGGCTTCCTCAATGCGTTCCTGTCGCTCTTCACCGACAAGCCGGTCGAGACGAACTGGCTGGGCGACGCGAAGCTCGCCATGTGGTCGCTGCTGCCCCCGAGCGTCTGGGCCGGAATCGGCTTCTACATGATTCTGATCATCGCCTCGATCCTGGCGATTCCAAGCTCGCTCTATGAAGCTGCGGAGATCGACGGCGCCGGGCAGTGGCAGCAGTTCTGGAACGTGACGCTGCCGCTCATCTGGGAGCAGTTCAAAACCTCGGTGCTGCACATTGTCATTACGACGCTGAACGGATCGTTCATTATCGTCCGGCTCATGACCGACGGCGGTCCCGACAATGCGACACAGGTGATGGGCTACTATTTGTATCAGATGGGGTTCAAGCAGTATCACTTAAGCTACGGCGCGACCATCGGCGTCCTGATTTTAATCCTGTCTTTGCTGACCACGCTGATCTTGAGCCGGTTCTTGAAGCGGGAAACCATCGAATTGTAGGGAGGGATACGTATGGCCGGGACTTCCGCCGCAGGCAAACCCGCACATGGCGCCACGAAAGCGCTCGTCCGTTTTTTTCCTCTGGTATGGAGCATTCTTGTCATTTACCCGGTCCTGTGGACCTTCTTCACCTCGCTGAAGGATAACCCGCAGGTGCTTCAGGGCAAGCCGTGGGACCTGCCGTCCCCGCTCATCTTCGAGAATTACGCCAACGTCTGGAGCCGCGCGCACTTCGGCGATTATTTCATCAATTCGGCGCTGGTCACCGCAAGCAGCACGCTGCTCTCGCTGGCGATGGCCGCCACGACCGCCTACGTGCTCGCCCGCTACGAATTCAAGGGAAGAGGGGCGCTTTATTTCGTCTACGTCGCCTCCATGATGATTCCGACGATTCTGGGCTTGATTCCGCTCGTCTTTTTGCTCAATACGCTGCACCTGTCCAATTCGCTGCTGGGCCTGACGTTGGTCTACTCGGTGGGGGCGGTCGGCATTTTGCCCTTCGGCGTCTTCTTCCTCGTCGGCTTCTACAAATCGCTGCCGAAGGAGCTGGAGGAAGCGGCGACCATCGACGGGTGCTCGTATTTCGGAACGTTCTTCCGCATCATGCTGCCGTTGTCCAAGCCGGGGCTGGTCACCGTCGCCATTATGAACGCGCTGACCGTCTGGAACGAGTATATTATGGCGACCGTCCTGATCAACGATCCGACGAAATATACGGTTCCGGTCGGCATCGCCATCATGCAGGGGGAGATGCAGTATCGTACGGAATGGGGGCCGTTGTTCGCGGGACTCGCCATCTCGATGATTCCGGTCATCATTGCTTACAGCTTCTTCCAACGGCAAATTACCGGCGGGTTAACCGCAGGGGCCCTGAAGGGGTGATCGGTGGAAGATTCCTCCAACAAAAATAAGGTCTGCTCTGCGCCCGGTGAAGGCAGGAAGCAGACCTTATGCGCGTGCGGATCAATAAAGAACGAGCAGGGCACCCCTTGTGCCGTACCGCCTCCTAGAGCAGCCGCACATGCGCCTCGACCGGATAGTGGTCCGAAGGATACATGCCTTCCCAGCGGTCACGATGTACGATCGTTTTCGTAAATTCGGCGCCTTCCGCGGCGAACAAATAGTCGATCGGCTGGCCTTCCGTACCGCCTTCATAGGCATGGAACGTCCGGCCGGGCTCCTCGTACAGCACGTCGAAGGCGTCGGCAAGCCGATCCTTCAGCGCGACGATTGCGGGGTTATCGGGGAAGGCATTGAAATCCCCGGTTAGCACGACCGGCATCCCGTCTTCCTCCCGGCAGCGCCCGATTCGCTCCAGCACGAGGCGCGAGCTCTCTTCTCTGGCCCGCTGCCCCAGATGATCGAAGTGCGTGTTGAACGCATAGAAGCGGCGGCCCGACGCCTTCACCTCAAAGCAAGCCCATGTGCAAATTCGCGGCAGGCTGCTGTCCCAGCTCTTGCTGCCCGGCACACCCGGCGTCTCCGACAGCCAGAACTGTCCGTTCGACACCAGAGCAAGCCGATCCTGCCGGTAGTAAATCGCGCAGCCTTCGTCGCGGAGCTTGTCCTCCTCGCTCAGCGGGCCGCTTCGCCCTTCGCCCAGCCGGCCGTACCCCGGCAGCTCCCGGTCCAAGTCGAGCAGCATCGCGTTCGTCCCTTCCTGCGTCCCCACGACAAGCGGAGCCGTCTTCTTGATGGCGGCGGCCGCGTGCCGGATGCGGTAAGGCCAAGCGTTGTCTCCGTCTACGGACGTATTTACACGCAGGTTAAACGTCATGACGTTCAGTTCCATCGTGGCATTCTCCTCCAATGAGTGATGTACTTCGGCGTGAACGCATCTTCACAGATGGGCTTTTTCCATTTCCATTGTCAACCATGAGGAGAGATCCCGCAAGAGCTAATCCAGCATAAAAATATCCTCCAGCGACAGACGGGCCGTTTGTACGCCGAACATGTCCACTTCATGCGAGCACAGCACGCGGATGACGGCGGCAATGTCCGCTTCGTCCCCGATCTCCGCCGTAAGGTGCCGCTCGTCCCAGCTTTGGATTCGGCAAATGCTCTGCTGCTGCAAGGCTTCGCGCGCCTTCCCATACAGCTCTTCGCTCCGCGCTGCCAGCTTGACCGTTACCTGCATGCCCGGCTGGAACGTTCGCTGCAGCTCTTCGATCGTGCCCAGCCCTGTGATGTTCCCCTGCTTCATAATCGCAATGCGCGTGCAGAGCTTTTCCACTTCATGGAGATTATGGGAGGTCATGAAGATCGTTTGCCGCTGGTCCGCAAGCGTGCGGATGAGCTGCTGCATCTCCAAGGCCGATTCAGGGTCCATGCCGGAGGTCGGCTCATCCAGAAAAATCAGTGCGGGCTGTCCGAGAATCGCCTGCGCGACCCCGAGCTTCTTTTTCATCCCGAACGAAAATTTCTTCGTCTTCACATGCGCCGCCTGACTCAGACCGACCTTGCCCAGCACGTCCAGACATTCCTGCCTGGACACCTTCAGCCCCTTCACACCGGAAAAATACCGCAGATGCTCAAGCGCCGTGTCGTTCCCGTAAAATTCCGTATAATCCGGCAGCACGCCGATATGCCGTTTGACGCGGTCCAACTGTCCGTGAGGCGTGCCCAGAATGGAAAATTCCCCGCCGGAGGGCCGGACGATGCCGGTCAGCATGTTGATAAATGTCGTTTTCCCTGCGCCGTTGCGGCCGAGGAAGCCGAAGATCTCCCCTTGGTTCACCTGCAGCGAAATACCGCGCACCACCTCGTGCTTGCCGTACGATTTTCTCAGCTCATTCGTTTGGATGGCGAGCATTATAGATCCCTCCTCTGCAGCAGCAGGATGGTGCCGCCCAACAGGACGGCCGCCATCAGCAGAACGACTGTCCAGCCCCACGAGCCGCCATCCAAAAAATAATAATACGGGGTCGCGTACTTGATCACTTTCAGCCACAGCTTGTCGGAAAACTGGCTCCACAGCCCGAACACGGGGATGGCCAAGCCGACGAGCAGACCGGTAAACATCGACATCGAGCGTCTTGGAATCAGACTGGACAGCAGCAGACACATCGACACCATGTAGAGAAGCATCACCAACAGCTGGCCGAACGACTTGAAATAAAACTTCTCCGCGAACGTCGTAATGATGCCGAACGACAAGAGCAAGCAGACGAACCAGTACGTAAAAATGCCGAGAAACTTGCCCAGCACGATCGACAGCCGCGACGTTTTGGTCACCAGAAAACGGATGGTCCGGCTTTCCAGCTCGCGATTCATGGTATCGTGGAAGAGGGAAAACATAAACAGAAACCCGAAGAGATTAATCAGCAGCACCAGACCGCCGACATAGCCTTCTTCGGCTACCTCCTTGCCGAGTAACGCGCCGTTCTTCGCTACGAAGTCCGACAAAAAATAAGAGACCGCCGTAAAAATCGCAATCGTCACGAGCGAAAACACGCTTTTAAAGGACTGCAGGAATTCTTTTTTCCAGATGGCCAACATCTTGCCTCTCCCCTTTCACACCAACCAGCATACACCGCGGAGCTAAACCACGGCGAAACGCCGGATAAAGACAAGATGAATCGTGCGCCGCGACGTTTAGGTTCTGTTAACCCGGAAGCGTTATACTTAATGTCAGAATCATTTTGAGGGACTATAGAGAGGAACGATACCTATGGAAGAAACGGCAGTTTTGCTGGTGGACGACGAACCGGCTCTCCTGGGGATGCTGGATATGGTGTTGAAAAAAGAAGGCTTCCGCCACATCGATCATGCCGGATCGGCCGCCGCGGCGCTTGCCCGGTGCAAACAGAAGCGCTACGATATCATTTTGCTCGATGTGATGCTTCCGGATAAAAGCGGCTTCGAGATTTGCCCGTTTATCCGGGAGACGACGGATGCCCCGATCCTGTTCGTGACCGCGAAGGGCTCGGATCTGGACAAGCTGACCGGCTTCGCGATGGGCGGCGACGATTATATTACGAAGCCGTTCAACCCGCTGGAGGTCGTCGCGCGCATGAAGGCGCAGCTGCGCCGCTCCAAGCCGCAGGCGGAGGAACCGGGCAAGTCCGCCCGTGCGAATGCGCCCGTCTACGATTACGGGCGTTTTCAGGTCGACGAACTGGCGGGAGAATTGCGCGTGGAGGGAAAACCGGTCGCCTGTCCCGCTCAGGTGTTCCAGCTGCTGCTCTTCCTCTGCAAGCATCCGAACCGCATCTTCACGAAGGACCAGCTGTACGAAGCGGTCTGGGGCATCGACAGCATGGGCGACGATCATACGGTCATCGTCCATATCCGGCGCATCCGCGAGCGTATCGAACGGGATCCGGGACAGCCGGATTACCTGGTGACGGTCCGCGGGCTCGGCTACAAGCTCGTCCCGCCCAAGGAGCTGCCATGAACCGGATCAGCCGCAGGCTTACCTTTCAATTCGTCGCGCAGTTGGTCTTGTTCATTGGGGTCATGGCGCTGGGAACACTCGTATTGATCGTCTACATTGGCCTGCAGACGGAAAAGCACGCCGGAGCGGATCCCGAAGGCCTCCGGGAGTTGGGGTCGTTCCGTTACTCGTTTGCCGTGAAGGGCGGTCAAGCCGTCGTCGATGCCGCATGGGCGTCCGCCTTGCCGGAGCGCGGCGGCTGGCTCCAGGTCGTGAGTCCGGAGGGGGCAGTACTCGCCTCAACGGCGGCGCCCGCCGATGTCCCCGGTCAGTACGCGCCGGGAGAGCTGTTCGCCTTCTGGAAGAAAAAGCTGCCTTTTCCATACGCGCTGACCATCAATCGAGTGGAGAAGGACGGCAAAACGTACATCGTCGTCTATGGCGAGAAGCGCAAGGCCGAACAGGCGCTGCAGCAAGCGCTGCCCGCCTTCGACGGGCGCACGTTATCGCCGGCAAGCGAGCAGGCGCTGCGGCAGCAGCAGGCTTCGCTGCGTATTTACGGCCCTGACGGCCGGCTGCTTCACGCCTTTGGGGAGGAGTCTGCGCCCCGTCCGGAGGCTGCTCTGGGCGACATGCTAGGGAGCGCCGCAGATGCCGGGAAGACGGAGGCGGAGGAAGCGGTGCACTTTGACCCGGCGACCCGGCAGACGTGGATTGTCCGTACCTCGGACGGCATGTCCGCGGAGGCCGGGGAAGGGATGGAGCGGATCATCTCGAATGCGTTTCTTGCCTATTTTATCGGCCTGGCCGCGTTCATTCTGATCCTTTCCTACGTATACGGCGTCCGCTTCGGCCGTCCGTTCCGGGCGATGCTGGAGTTCATCGAGCAATTGGCTTCGGGGAACTATACGCAGCCGCCCCGGACGGGCAAGGGGAAGTCCCGCGGCAGCGGCGATCGGCTTAGGAAGCCGAAGGGGTCCTTCCGGTTGTTCCGGGAGGTGGGCGAATCGCTCGAAGGCTTGAGATTGGAGCTTGCCCGCAGCGAGCAGCTGCGGAACCGGCTGGAGCAGACGCGCGAGGAATGGATTACCGGCGTATCCCACGACCTGAAGACGCCGTTGTCGTCCATCAGCGGCTACGCGCATGTGCTCGAATCGGCCTCGTACTCCTGGTCCGAAGAGGAGCTGCGGACGATCGGCCGCACCCTGCGCGAGAAGTCCGATTTCATGTCGGAGCTGATCGAGGACTTGAGCTTGACGTACCGCTTGAAAAACAACGCGCTGCCGCTCGACCGGAAGCCTTCGGACGTGAATGAAGTCGTGCGCCGGGCGGTCGTCGCCTTTATGAACGATCCGCAGGCGGCCTCCTACGCCATCACGTTCTCCCCTTCGGGCAGCCCGGTCATTTACCCGGTCGACCGCAAATGGTTCACACGCATCGTCGATAACATGATCTCCAATGCGATCAAGCACAATCCGGCGGGGACGGCTATCGACATCGCGGTAAACGAAGAGGCCGGACGAGGCTTCTCGGTCACGATCCGGGACAACGGCGCGGGGATGGACCCGAGGACGCTGGACAGGCTGTTCGATCGCTATTACCGCGGCACGAATACGGAGGAAACGACGAGCGGCTCGGGCCTCGGCATGACGATCGCCAAGCAGCTGACGCTGGCGCATGGCGGCGAGATCGCCGTACGCAGCGAGCCGGGCGAGGGGACGGAGATTGTGCTGCGTTTTGGTAGAGCTTGACGCTCAAGAAAATATTCAATAAATAGAAAGGTCTGCCCGCCGTCCGAAGGACAAGCAAGCAGACCTTTCCTCATGCCAAGTTTATCCGATCACCGTCAGTTCCTTCGGGAACGACGTCAGCACCTCGACGCCGCTGCCGGTCACCCGGACATCGTCTTCGATGCGCACGCCGCCGAGACCCGGCACATAAATGCCCGGTTCGACCGTAAAGACCGCGCCTGCCACGAGAAGGTCGGAGGTTCCGGCATGAATCGACGGGAACTCGTGAATATCGATGCCGAGCCCGTGGCCGAGCCGGTGCACGAACTGCGGACCGTACCCGGCCGCCTCGATCACATCTCTGGCCGCCTTGTCGATGCTGGCATACGTTACTCCGGGCTTCACCGCTTCAATCGCCCGCAAATTCGCCTGCAGCACCGTGTCGTAGATACGCTTCAGCTTGTCGTCGATCTCCCCGACGGCGAACGTCCGCGTAATGTCGGAGGCGTACCCGTCCGCGAACACGCCCAAGTCGATCAGCAGCAGCTCGCCGGTTTGGATCTTCCGCATTCCCGGCGTTCCGTGCGGCATCGCAGACTTTTCGCCGGCCAGCACCGACGTGGAGAACGACGGGCCTTCCGAGCCGAGCTTCTTCATCTGGTACTCCAGCTCCGCGACAATCTCGATTTCCGTGACTCCCGGCGTGACCTTCTCCAGCCCGCGTCGAAGCACCTCCTCCACCAGCGACACGGCCCGCTTCAACCGTACGATTTCGTCATCCGACTTCACGACCCGCATCTCGCGGAGCGGTTCGTCCACATCGACGTATTCCGAAGCGCCGACCGCCGCGGCAAGCCGCTCGAACCGGCTGACGGTCAGATGCGTCTTCTCCAGACCAAACCGCCGGATTGCTCCCGGCAGCAGCCCCTTAAGCACGGCGTACGGATCGTCCGTATCCGTATGAGTGGCAAACGCGCCGACCCCCGCCGCCGCTCCGCGGGCGGCTTCCTCGTCCAGCGCAGGGACGATCAGCGTCGGCTCCTTATCCGGGGTAAGCAGTACCCCGAGGAAGCGTTCGTGCGGATCCGACGCGTAGCCTGTCAAATAAAAGACGTGCTTCGGCAGCGTAATCAACATCGCGTCCAATTCACGGTGTTCCATGTAAGATTGCAGCTTGGCAATTCTGTCGTTCATATATCGTTCTCCCCTGCCCTTCATGTTTTCATGCCGGGGCGACAAATCCTTGGTATAATGGAATCAAAGGCTATGAATATACGATGATACGAGGAGGTCTCTTGCCTATGAACTATCATCTCATTCTGCTGGGATTTATCACCTATCTCTTAGCTTATCTGATCGGCGCCAAAAAATATACCCGTTTTTTATCCGGTTTCAACGAAAGCCGGGTCCGCGATAAAGAGAAGCTGGCGAAAATCGTCGGGACCTACAATCTGATCGTCAGCGTGCTCTTCGTCCTGGCCGGCGCGCTCAACCTTCCTTACGGCAACGCACTCGTTCCTCTTGTAGTCCTGGGATATTTCATCCTTCTCGTCTATGTGAACATGAATATGTTGGACTGAAAGGCAGGGGGGCATGTTCCCCACAGGCCCCCCCATGCCGCCTGTAGTCCGGGAAATCTGAACCTTACTTCAAGCGGTTGTATTCTTGGATGGCGTCGCGAAGCGTCTTCTTGAACTTCTCCGGCGTGCCATTTCGATTTTCGAGAAAAAAGCTGTTACTCAAGTCAAATTCGTCGACCGCACTCTTCTTGTTCACACGCTCGATGATTTCGGAAGCGGCAACCTTAACCTCCTTGGCTTCGTCCACATAATCCTCCACCAAATCGCTTCTAAGCCCTTCTTTCTTCGCCCGCATGGCGTCCTGCGATAGTTGTGTCAAATTGGTAAGATCCTCAACCAGCACGTCGTACTTCGCTTTAAACTTGCCCATGTCCAGATCCAGGATGTTTTTGGCCGTTACCCCCTGCTCTTCCATCTCGGCGGACAGTGCCTGCGCATCCATTAAAAACTTCAGAGCGCTGTACCTGAGCTGCTGGTCATTGTCCTGATATTTCTTCAGACTTTCCTGCCTGCGCTCGGCTCCCATGCTGGCCATCGCCTTCAAGAACTCGCCCGAGGCTGCATAATAACCATCCGCCGCCTTAACGATCTTCGTATGCAGCTCTTTACTCTTTGCAAAATTATCATCGACATACCCTTTGGTTTCGTAGTAATCGTGTGCCTCGGACAGGATGGCGACCAGCTCGTTCATCACCGGCTTCAGCTTGACAACCGCGGGGTCTACGGTCGGAAAAGCAGGCGTTTTATCGGCGTAGCCGAACTGCTTGTTCAAGGCGGACTTGTCGTTGGCCGAAACCGACAGCATGGTGAAGCTGAAATGCTTCCCGATGATCGGCTGCTCGCCGTCCCCGAGCTTCTCAAAATAACGGGTTAGCACCTGCTCCAAGCGGCCTGTCATGTAATTATTGAGCTGCACATACGCGTTATACTTCTCGATCTCCATCGCCTCTTCCAAGGCTTCGATGTTTGCCGCGTCGTTTTTATTCTTACCCGATTCCCCCGAGGCCGCGCCTGCAGACGGTTTGTCGGCCGTCGTGCCGCTTGGCTCCGCAGCCGGCGGGTTCACTTTGAGATTGGAGCAGGCGGTAAACATCGCGCATAGCAGCGCGAGCGCAACAAACGAGCTTAACTTTTTCAAAACAGAAGCCTCCAAGCGATTCAAATTTTCGGTCCAGACTAGTAAGAGATAACAGCTTGTTTTATCGGCGAATAGGCTTGAAAGCTTTAGGACAAAAGCCAGTAAAGTGGTAATTTTCACAATTTTAAAAAGCACAAAAAAATAAATCCCCTTTTTCTCAGCTTATGCACCTTTTCTCCATTCTGGATCGTCTCTACAATATCAGAAATTTCTTCCTTATTCACCCTCAGGAGGCGCGATGTTGAAAAAGTTAGCCGAACGGATGCGTCCGCCAAGCAGCGGGCTTCCCCTTGCATCCAGAATTAATGTCTTTTTCTTTATTACGTTTTGTTTGTTTTCGATCTTGATTCTCCGTCTTGCCATGCTTCAATTGGTGGAAAGCAAGAATTTGAAGGAAGAAGAAGCCAACAATAAAAACAGGCCCATACCGCCCACCCGGGGCAATATTTTCGATCGCAAAGGCGCTCCGATCGCCTATACCACGCCTACCCAATCGCTTTATTTTCGTATCGAGCAAGGACAAACCCAGGATCAGGTCATTGCTCTCGCGCGCGAGCTGGAACGAATTTTCTCGGAGCGCGGAGCCCCGTCTCCCAAAAAGCTGACCGCCGAAGAAATCATCAGGCTGATGGATGTCGGATACGATCTAACCAAAACAAAAACGAAGGAGCCTTCCTTCTATTACGTCCCGCGACGAATCAAAACGGATCTCACCCGCGACGAAATCGCATATATCGGGGAATGGCGCGACGAACTGAAGTGGATTCAAGTCGTAGAGGAAAGCACGCGGACCTACGACCGGGAGAATACGATTGCCGTTCAATTGGTCGGCTATATGAAGCCGTTTTCCGCCGCCCGGGAACCGAATAACGGACTTCCCTTTTATCGGAAAAAAGAAAATACGGAGGGGTACGTCGATACGGAGGATGTCGGATTCGATGGGATCGAGCTGATGTACCAGAAGGAGCTGCGCGGCGAAAGCGGATACAAAGCGTTCCCGGTCAATGCGGCCAATAAAATTGCCGGCCCCGAGGTGACGCTGCAGACTCCGAAGAAGGGCAACCATCTGTATTTGACGATCGATAAGGATGTCCAGCTTATGACGGAACAAGCGATTATGGACCATCTGGCAACGTTGCAGTCCTCCGGCAACCGGTTCGCTTACGCCCCGAATGCCCGGGCGGGCTACGCCGTAGCGATGGAGGTGAAGACGGGCAAAGTGGTCGCTATGGCCAGCATGCCGGATTACGATCCGAACTTATGGATCAGCGGGTTCTCGACAAAAAGCGACTTCGATAGCATCCAGCCTTTTGTCAATAACGGCACCATTACGACCGCCTACGGCAATTTTCCGGAGGAAGAACGGAAGAAGCATCCCACATCGATCGTCTATATGGGCTCGACGATCAAGCCGTTGTCCGTCTTGATCGGCTTCAAGGAAGGCCTCATCCATCCCGGAACCCAATATTACGATACCGGCGTATTTACCTACGGCAAAGACAACTCGCGCCTAACCAACTCCGACCGGGCCGCTTACGGGTGGCTGACACCGGCCACGGCCATCGCACACTCGTCCAACACGTTTATGTCGGATAAAATCGGCAATGCGCTGCACTCGAAGTACGGCGAAAAAGCCGTAGACGTGTGGGAGGACTATTTGGCCAAGTTCGGACTGGGGGTTTCCACGCAAAGCGGCCTGCCGCGAGAGTATAAAGGCGTCAACGAGTTTAAAACGAACAAGAGCGAATCGTTCCAATCCCGGATGGTATTTGCCTCTTGGGGGCAGAACGAACGTTACACGACGCTGCAATTGGCCCAGTTCGCCACAACCCTCGCTACACGGGGCAAAAGGCTCAAGCCTTTGCTGGTGGACAAGATTGAGAGCTACGACAGAGGCCAGCTCATCCAGAAATTCGACGAACCGGTCGTACTGGACGAAACGGAGTTTGCCGCGGCCGAGTGGAACGCCGTGCTCCAAGGCATGGCCAATGTCAAGGTGCAGGGCTTCGACGGTTTCCCGTATTCTTTTGCCAGAAAAACCGGCACCTCCACGCAGTCCGTCGGCAAAAAACTGGTCGATAACGCCGTATTCATCGCTTTCGCGCCTCTGGAAAATCCGACGCTCGCCGTAGCCGTCGTCGTCCCGGAGGGCGGATTCGGCGCCTGGGGCGCTGCGCCGATCGCCCGCAAAATATTCGACGCGTATGACCAATATTACGGCCTGGACGGCGTTCCCAAGGGAACCAAAGCGGCCGCCGATAAGTAAGCATGTGGAAAGGCTTGCTCCTTCTCGAATGAGGACCGGAGCAAGCCTTGCTTTTTTTCTTGCTTGCCCAGCTGACGCGCTTAAATTATTCTGTTGGTACTGTCACATTTTTGCACGGGTGGTTCGTTGTACAGGGTGAAAGGGGATGAACGTGGTGGATGATTCTGAGCTTCGTCAGACGATTGCTGACGTCCTGGAGGGTGATATCGACAAGTTCGAGAAAATCGTGCAGAACTACCAAAAACCGATTTTCCGCTACTGTTATCACATGCTGGGCAGCGATACGGAAGCGGAGGATAGCGGACAAGAAGTATTTTTAAAGGCCTTTCGCAACTTGACGAAGTACAGTCAGCATGTGCCGTTTGGCGCTTGGTTGTACAAGATTGCCTACAATCATTGCATCGATGTCATTCGCAAGCGAAAGCTGGCCAGATATCTGCCCTTCTTTTACCGGGATGAGAAGGAAAATAAACACATAGATCAGCAGATCGAAGCCAACTATTTTAATGAATTCGTACATCGGGCCTTATCGAGATTAACGACAGAAGAGCGGAACTTGTTAATTTTGCGCTGTGTGGAGGATAAGAGCTACGAGGAAATCAGCCTGATTCTGAATCAAAGCAGCGCTAATCTGCGAAAAAAATACGGACGTTCGGCTGCAAAATTCCGGAAGTACTATGCTCAAGTGAAGGAAGTGGGATTGGTATGACATTGGACAAGGATCAGGATTTGAAAGCACTTTTTCATGACCCGCAGCTTCCCGATGTTGACTTGACTGGAGAAGTGATGAGGAAGCTGCACGCCGAGCAGAACAAGAAGGAGCGTTTTTTTGTGAAATATAAAGTCAGTATACTGGTCGCAGTCGGAATGCTTTTGACGGTATCGTCAGGGTTTGCCGCGATGAAATACGATTTTTTGAAAAACGAGCAGGGCGAAGTGATTTATGAGGTCAAACCGTTGAAGCAGTCTCCTCCTCCCACTTCTTCGGAAGAAGAACGCCAACGCTTGATAAAGGTCCGGGATTTGGCGGAGCAATTGTTGCCGGATGGTTCGGCGGGTCTCTTTTATGTCGTTCCCCACAATCCGGACAAGCAAACGGACACCAGGTACAAGCCGGTCATGTTTAACGATGCAGCGGCACTCCGTGCCAAATTGGCAGGCAAGCAAGTTAAAATTCTTGATCGTTTGGGAGAGAGCTTCAAGTTCGAAAGCGCCAAGGTCTTCTTTGCGCCGGTCAATGAGGTGAATCTTCCTACCCCGGAAGAAAAGGCGGCAACGGCGGAAAAGCTGCGGAAGCAGGCGGAGGAATCGAGCAAGGATTATGCGATGATGCCCCTCGAGCTATCTGATGATTTTTTTCATTTGAGAACGGTTTATAAACAGGGGGACGATGAAGTAGACGTTACTATCGTCAAATCCAATAATGGCCCATTTACGGCTTATATCGAAGAAGACATTGATTTCGAGCAGGAAAAAATTAAGGTCAAAGGTGTCGAAATGCTTTATACGGTTTACAAAGACAAAGACGGAAAAGGCGGAAGAAAAAATATCACCTGGATCAACGGCAGTTCGGGCGCCGAATATACGTATCAAATCGACGAGTTCTGTAATATGAGCAAAGAGGATTTGATTAAAATCGCCGAATCGTTCTTGAACTAACCGAGTGGTGCACGCGAAAAAAAGTGAATCCCCGATCGCATCTTGTTACTATTAACACGCCGAATCATAAATACCGTAAAAAGTTCCTTGCCTTTCATCTCAAGGCGGGGATTTTTTGCGTTTACTATTCAAGTCATTAACATGTAATGTTTACCTAAAGTTCAAACTAATTTCCCTGCACGTTTCGTACATTTGAAGTATTCCGGTAAATTGAAAAAAGACTCCCGGCCGGGAGTCCTTATGAGCTTTGCTGCTTATATAGGATTTTCTCAGCACCGTGGCGCAAAGGAGCTGTTCTATGTCGGGACGCCGTTAGCGAACCACCCGGATATTCACTTTCATAAAGTTGGTGCATTGCTTTTTATTTTGGATGAACAGCATATACTGGCTGCTCTGCTTAACATAAATCGTATTGTTTTCCGGCTGCTCTTTCCGGATCGTCTGATTGTTGTTCCTAAGATCCACAAGCCACCAATCGTACTCGTCGGCAATAATCGAGGTTAGGCGAATCCCCTCGTTTGGCTGGAGTACATAAGGACCCGCAACCGCGACGGCCCCCGGCTCCAAATGATACGTAACCTCGCCCTCCGGCGGCGCGACAATAATCTGTTGTTGAGGCGCTTGTTGAACTGGGGTTCCTTCCGCCGCAAAGCCGGGGCTTGATACAAGACTTGCTCCAATCACGGCAATCGTTAAAGCAGTTGTCATTTTTTTCATTTTTTCTCCTCCTCCGAATAATACCGTGCAAAATAATTTTTGAGGTCTGGCCAGTGCCCTCAAGCAATTAATACCATATAAACCCTTTATTTGAAATATTTTTCAATCAAATTACACAATCTTTTTATCCAAAAGTTACAAATTTTTGAAGTTAACGTGATCATTATTTTATTTAACCTCTCGGTAAAGTCGCGTATCTCTGGATCTCAGACCACCCCTGTTTCATGTTGTCACAATAGGCTCGGTGCCTTTTCTACCCGCACCTACAGCAATTCGGTTTGCAGATCGAGAGCTGCGCGATGAAGGGTCGAAACAATGTCTTCAACCGTTAATTTATGTAATGACATTAATTGACCGATGGTCATATTCAATATAGCCATGGTACAAGCTTCATAGGTTTGAATTTGCTGCATCAGGTCTCGTTCTTCGGCATCCAATCGATCCTTAAGGGTAGTTTCGCTGCAAAATTTGAATGTAACGCTATTCCGTCATTAACAAAAATGATATATCGGAATACAGATACAATTCTTCTTTGAATTTAGTTCTATAGCGGTTTATAGTTATAAGTAATTGCCTATGAACTGGATAAACCTCGCGCCTCCACTAGGATAAACGCTGATCCACAAGCAAAAATTTACATCGAGATCAAATTCTTTAGCTGTATCTGTGACGAAGCTTAAATTCGTGCTGACCCAAAAGGACTTGCAGCTAAAATCCAGCGTATCTCCCTCTTCACTCTCTCCCTGCCTGCTAATTTTAAAATAGGCATGATCTTCTACTGCCTTTCTCGCTTGGGCCAGTAAAAATTCATCTATTTCTTCTCTCGTTTGAAAATCAGTGTAGAAAGAATAAGATAAGTCCACGCTATTCTTCCCTCCAAAACCATCTTGCGCTTGTTAGCGTTCAATTCGTCTACTTCTGATTTTCCAGTGATAAAAAGCTTACTACGTAGCGCTGCTTAGTCTTGCTTTGGCTAATTGCATATGAAGCAAATTCTCACGTTGTTCCATCTCTACTTTAAAAAGAGATATCAGCAAGTCTTCCATTACGATACAGTTAATTTTACCGTTTTGCTGCCGCACAAAGTTCAAAATAATATCTCTGCACGTTTCGCATACTTGAATCATTCCGAGTAAATGAATTTCCTCTTGTTGGTAGGTTTCTACGACATCTTGCATGCTTGCTTCCTCCATCCTTTGAACAGTTTTTTGACTTTTCATTTTAAATATGAAATAAGCAATAAATGCAGCTTTTACAGCCCGATTAATGGTCATTGGTTTAATTCTGATTCTTTAAAGCGGTCGCCCCCTCTTTCATTACAGATTTAATATTGGTAGAATTGCATTAGCTGTATTATCTTTACGATTTTTCTTTGATCAACTAATAATTGACTATATTTTAGATATTAGTAAATTAACAATTGACTTTCAAGGAGTTTTTATATGTTTGACAAAGAATCCTTTTCCGCAAGATTACTTGAACTTCGCAATGAAAGGAAAGTAATGGCCAAAGACTTGGCAGAACATCTAGGCATCACAAAACAAGCCATGAGTTCGTTGGAAAAAGGAAAGAATATCCCAAGTGTTCCGACTCTCATTGCTCTTGCTGACTATTTCGAAGTGAGTCTTGATTACCTGGTTGGCCGCTCAAATAATCGAACCTTGCTTTAATTTCCTTGCATCTTCCGAACTATTCGGCAGCATGTAATATAAATAAGCTTATTCCTACTTTAAGTTCAAGTCGGAATAAGCTTTTGAATAGTGAAATCGTTATACGGGTATTACATGAGTTATATATGTTTAGTGGGATCACTTACTCGGCACTGGGCAGGGTCTTTTTGAATAGCCGCTGCTCATACTCATTCGTTGAGTGGTAATTTGTGATATAGCAACGGATGAAAGAAAACGCAACACGGGCGGCAATCTAGCATTGCGGCATTGCTGGTTGTATTGTACGACCTCACTTCTAAGATGTAAACACTTTATTCTTCAGAGTCTTCAATTAATTTATCAAGAAACTCAAAAATATCATTCGCAAGAAAGTACATATTGCTCATATCCTCGGAGTCTTCAGGCTCTTCCTCATGATCCCAAAAATAAATAGTTTCATTGTATGGCTCTTTTGTTCCTAAGCATATGACGTTCCCCCCAGGGTCATCTCCTATCGGAATAAATCCTTCAGGTAGTCTATATTCATAACAAGAATAATTGTTCCATCTTCATGATGATGCCATATATAACCTGCAGGTGCTTTATCAGGTGCCGGTACTGGTGGATCCGAATCCTTATTCTCTTTCCTTACCAAAATTGGATTGTAAAAAATTTCAAAAGCGACAAGTAACTAAATCACCTGTCGCTTTTTCGAATATTTCATAAATGTGTTCACTTTGGTAAATTATTTTATACTACTTTTTTATAGAGATTCTTTTTAATTGGTGTAAAGCATACTTTTTAATTTCTTTTTCCTTTGATTTACTTAAGAGTTCTAACTTCTCTTTAGACTCTGGCGTATTAATATCACCTAGAGCCCAGATACATTTTACGGCAAGGGCATTTGTGTAATGAAGATACTCAAATTTAGTTATTGCTGCTTTATAGAGACTTTCTACCGATGAATTTGATTTAAAATATTGAAGCAAGCCAGCAATATCCTCGTGTGCCTTGTGCCAAGCTTCGGTAATTAACTGGTTTAACATTTCCAAATGTCTTTCATCAAACAAATCAAATGTAAATCCTATATAAAATATTAATCCTAGGTCATCTTTATTTTTTTCTCTACAAATAACTTCTAACATTTTGTCAAAGTAGCAAGTTATTTCCATATTTCCCTTGAACAAATCCAAAAATTCTAGATCTGTTATTTCACCGCCAATAAGTTTTTTTATTAGTATTCTTAGTTCTAAATCCATTTTTCTATCCTTTCAACAAGCTCGGTATACGGCATTTTCGGATTTTGGAAGGAGCGTTTATGCAGTTTCACGTCCAGCAGGCAGGTATGCGAGGCAACTTCGACCGTTAAGTAATAAATGCCGCGGATGGCCTGTACCTGAATGTTCCGGAAGATACCTTGAAACCACGTTTTTTGTTCTCCATCATCGTCGGTCAGGACAACTTTGACCTGCGTTTGCGCATTGGCCATTTGGACGTAGCTGTCCCTTCGCTCTTCCGGCACAATCCCGGTTAAAGTCAGCTTTGCATGATCGTTGAAGGTTTACCACTTGCAAATCTTGCAGATTTGTCCATTCAAAAGGTCCCACTTCGATGTTTCCATAGGTGATGACCTAACCTCCCATACGGATCTCTCCCAAATATGATCAACCGAGGTGCTTATGAGTTTTTTTTGTAATTTTTGGCATTGCATTTTTATCGACCTTGTTTATTGAAAAGTTTAGGTTTGCAGCGATAAAGTGGTAAGATTCACAGAACTGAAACCAGTAGTTTCCAATCTGGTGCCCGGGAACAAAAAAACAAAGACCCAAACCCGGAGAATCCGGGCCTGAGCCTGTCTCAAAATAAATCCAACTGCCGCGGGGCGAACGGCTTCGTCGGCAGTCCGAGCAGCTCCAGCATCTGCATTGCGTTTGCCGCGGCGTCACCGCCTGAGTTGTTGTTGAAAATGACGCAAATCTCCTTGCTCCGCTCCTGCAGCTTCGCGAGATGCTCCTTCCACTCCGCAAGCTCGTCCGCGTTATACCGGTACAAGTAGCGGACCTCGCGCCAGTTCGGACCGCCTCCTTGGTTCCAGTTAGCCGCGTTGCGGCCGTGCATGCGGACGATCGTGACGTCCGGGTCCGTCGGATGCAGCACGGTCGGCACCGAGCCGACGCCAGCTTGCGGTTCGTCGCAGACGCTGTGAATCCAGCCTTCTTTTTCCATGAAGGCCAGCGTCTTCGCCTTCATCTCTCCGTCAAACCAGCTCTGATGACGGAATTCCAGCGCCACGGGCAGGTCGCCCATCCGCCGCTTCGCTTCCCGAAGCTGCTCGACGTTCAGCCGGTTGCAGTCGAACCAGGGCGGGTACTGGAACAGCACCGCCTTCAGCTTGCCCGCCGTCCGCAAGGGCTCGACCGACTCGCGGAACGCTTGAAACATATGGTCCGCATCCTCGAAAGGGTTGTTCCCGCGCTGATGACCGGTCATGCCTTGGTAGGCTTTGACCACGAACGCGAAGCCGTCCGGCGTATCCCCGGCCCACCGCTCGAAGTTGGCGGGCGACTGCACCGCATAGAACGAGCTGTCCACCTCGACAAGCGAGAAGTACCTGCCATAGACCTTCAGTTTATCTCGGGCCGGGAGGCCCTGCTCGTATAAGTCGCTATGGTCGCCCCACCCGGCCAAGCCGATTCGGATCATGAACGTGTGCCTCCTTGCCTTGCTGCGCCGTATGGCTTATCCCATTTCCGACAATATCACCGAAATGACGATGCCCGCCGCAGCGATCCAAAACAGTTTCGATTTGAAGTATCTTTTTATCACGCTATCCTGTCGTTTGAATACTTTACCAGGGTCCTGCTGCATCTGCAAATCCGTGGCGTAGTGCGCTTCCGCGGAACCGCCGTTATACGTAACTCCGCGGCCTCCTCCGCCCACGAATAAAAAATTCAAAATAAGCGCCAGCAATGAGGCAATAAACAAATAGTCCGAAACGGTATGCATTTGTAACCCCTCCTCGGCATTCCTAATTTTGGCGAAATCATTCAAACAATTCATCCTATGTACTTACTTAACACCTACGAAAGACGCCGAAGGCTTCACCAGCTCCAGCACCCGCCGTATCGCTTCTTCCACGGCAAGCGACTCCGCCTCCGGAGCTTGGCGCTCCTTGTACTCGACCACCCGCTCGCCCGCTCTCTTGCCGACGACGAGGCGGACCGGAAGGCCGATCAGATCGGCGTCCTTGAACTTGACGCCCGGCCGCTCCTCGCGGTCGTCCAGCAGCGCCTCGACGCCCAGCGACTGCAGCCGGTTGTACAGCTCCTCCGCCAGCTCCCGCTGGGCGTTATCCGTGATGGACACCGGAAGGATATGCGCGTAAAACGGCGCCAAAGAAAGCGGCCAGACGATGCCCTGCTCGTCGTGGTGCTGTTCCAGCACTGCGGACAACAGACGGGAAACGCCGATACCGTAGCAGCCCATAATGACGTCCTGCTCCGTGCCGGAGACTCCCGCCACCCTCGCGCCCAGCGCTGTGCTGTATTTCGTGCCGAGCTTGAACACGTGCCCGACCTCAATCCCCCGGTACAGCGTCAATGGCTCGCCGCAGCGGACACAGCGGTCTCCGAGCCGCACCTCGCGGAAGTCTCCCGTATGCGCCAACGCGAAATCCCGGCCCGGCCGGACATGACGGTAGTGGTAATCCCGCTCGTTCGCACCGGCGATGCCCTCGCTCAAGGCGGCGGCTTCGCGGTCGACCAGAAGAGGCACGCTCAGCCCGACCGGTCCGGCAAAACCGACCGGCGCGCCGGTAACGGTCTGCACCGTCTCCGCGTCGGCCAGCTCCAGCTGTTCCGCGCCCAAATACCGCTGTACCTTGACTTCGTTCACTTCGTCGGCTCCCCGGACCATGACGGCCACCGGCTTCCCGTCCGCCACATACAACAGCGTCTTCATCAGCCGCGAAGCCTCCGGTCCGAGCAGCTCCGTCAGCTGCGCAATCGTGCGGATGTCCGGCGTATGCCATCGCTCCAGCGGCGGCGCGGCCCCCTCATCCGCTCCGGCTTGCGCCTGCTGCGAGACAGCCGCTTCCGCCTTCTCCAGATTGGCCGCATAGTCGCAGCCGCTGCAGGCGACGACCGTATCCTCTCCGATCTCCGCCAGCGCCATGAACTCGTGCGTCTCGCCCTCGCCGCCGATCGCGCCCGCATCCGCTTCCACCGCCCGGTAAATCAGCCCGCAACGGGTAAAAATCCGGTGATACGCCTCGTACATCACCCGGTAGGTCGCGTCCAGCCCTTCCCAGTCCGTATCGAACGAATACGCGTCCTTCATCAGAAATTCCCTTCCGCGCAGCAAGCCGTACCTCGGGCGCCGCTCGTCGCGGAACTTCGTCTGAATCTGGTATACCGTCAGCGGCAGCTTGCGGTACGAGCTGATCTCGTCCCGAACGAGCGCCGTAACGACCTCCTCGTGCGTCGGCCCAAGCGCGAATTCCCGGTCGTGCCGGTCGCGCAGCCGGACAAGCTCCGGTCCGTATACGCCGTACCGGCCGGACTCCCGCCACAGCTCGGCAGGCTGCATGGCCGGCAGCAGCACCTCCTGCGCGCCGATCCGGTCCATTTCCTCCCGGACGATCGCCTCAGCCTTGCGAAGCGCGCGGCGGCCAAGCGGCAAATACGTGTACACCCCCGCTGCAAGCGGCCGGATCAAGCCGGCCCGCAGCATCAGTCGGTGGCTGACCGCTTCGGCATCCGATGGGACTTCCCGCAGAGTAGGCATGAGCAGATTTTGTTGTCGCATGGGAATCCCTCCAAGTTCGGAATATAAAAAATAAACACGCCTTCGTCAGGGACGAAAACGTGTCGTGGTACCACCCTTGGTTCAACCGCATGTGCCTCGGATTCCAGGCGCGCACAGTCCTTCATTCGGATAACGGGGGAGGCCCGGCAGCGGATACGTCCAGCTCAGTTCCCCGCTGCAGCTACAAGGTGGGTGAAGCATACGGCGGTTGGGGGTCTTTCAGCCTCGGACGCCCTCTCTGGCGCAACCGGTCGCACGTTCCATGTCCTTGATCGTCGCTTTTCGCTTCATAACATCCGAGCAATCGCAATGTTGTGTATTCCAATTTACACCAATTCCACCAAAGATGCAAGTGCTTTCAACCAGCTCCTTCCGCGCCGGGCACAATTTTTTTCCATAACCCGCCACCCCGACGCAGCATGGAAGGTAGCCCGACCTCGCATTTGCATCCTTCCAAGGACTCGCACCGTAATACTGGGATATAAAGGAGCTGATCATCCATGACAATACATGATAACCCTCATCCGCTGCCTGCTCCCGATACGAAAGAGGAACTCCAGCAGGCGCTTGCAGACATTACGGCGTGGGAGAACAGCCAGAAAGATTTATGGTTCTGGGAGAAGCTCGGCAGACTGCCCTTCCAACTGCTCGACCGGATCACGCCGAAGGCGCTGCAGAACAAGCTGGCGCAGGCGATGGACGAGGTCGGAAGCTTCGTCCAAACGGGCGGACAATACCTGATCTCGGAGAAAAGCGTGCTCGACCAACTGAACCGGCAGCTCGCGAGCCGGTCGGACGCATCAGAGCCAACGCTTGCCGGTGCGCACACCTTAGACGAGGTCGCCTCGTTGCCGCTCGCCGTCATGGACGGCGCCGCCGACGAATTCGCCCGCAGCCGTACTCTCTTTGCGACGGCCCAAGGGGCGACGACCGGCTTCGGGGGCATCTTTACGCTCGCCATCGACATTCCGGCCATCCTCGGCTTGTCGCTCAAGGTGCTGCAGGAGATGGCGATGGTGTACGGCTACGATCCGAACGACAAGCGCGAGCGTGTCTTCGTGATCAAGTGCCTGCAGTTCGCCTCCTCCGACATCGTCGGGAAGAAGGCCGTGCTGGAGGAGCTGGCCGACTTCGACAACGAGCACCGGCAGCGGGACGCGATCTCCCAGCTTCAAGGCTGGCGCGAGGTCGTGATGATCTACCGCGACAATTTCGGCTGGAAGAAGCTGTTCCAGCTTGTCCCCGTCGCCGGGATGATCTTCGGCGCGGTGCTGAACCGCAGCACACTGCAGGACGTCGCCGAGGCAGGCAAAATGCTGTACCGCAAGCGCCGGGTGCTGGAGCGGCTGCGCAGCAGCTAGAAGCGCAGCGCTTCGCCCGGCCCAAGCGAATGCAGCCCGGCGAAGCCCTCCGCGGCCAGCGCGGCGCACAAGGCGTCCGTCGCGCTGCGCCCCGTATGCACCGGGACCGTCCGACGGCTGCCGAAAGCCCGCAGCATCCGCCTGACATCGGCCACGCCTTGATGCACCTTGTAGCGGATCGCTTCGGCCAAGCAGCCGTCCCCGGCCTCCGGGTCGTCCAGCAGACGCTGTCCGAAGCTGCCGGCAGCCAAGTGGCCCGTCAAGATGGCGCAGCCGTTCCCCGCCGCCGCCAGCCTGCGGTAGTACCACTGCGCGCGCTCCGACTGCATCATCCCGTCGGCGGTGAAATAAAGCGCGCTCCGCCCGGCCGACAGCGCCTGTTCCCGCTGCGCATCGGTCGCCACCCTAACGACGCGCGGGTCTTCCAGGCAGCGCCGAATCCGCTCGGCCGCCCCCGGCTTCAGCCATTCGGGCCGAGCGAGCATCGGGCCGAACGCCTGAAGCAGCTCCCGCTCCGCGACGAGCGGAACGTCCGGGAACCGCTCCCGCGCCCAGACGAGCATATCCTGCCCGCGCCCAAAGGCGGGAACGGGCAGCAGCACGGACCCGCCCCGCGCCAGCGCCTGCCCGATCCGGGCGGCAAGCCGCTCCAGCAGAACCGGCTGCGCCTCGGCGTCCATTCCGTAGGCGGCGTCGATCACCGCCAGATCGGCCGGGCAGTCCGCCGTCCCCGGCGGCAGTGCCTCCGGTCCGTCCGCCGCAAGCAGCACGGACTCCGAAGAGTAATCGCCGGAGAAATAGACCCGTCTGCCCTCCAGCTCCAGCATCAGCCAGACGGAGCCGGCCAAGTGCCCGCTCCGGCCCCAGCAGGCTCTCACGTGAGGCGCCGCGTTGATCCACTCCCCCGAAGCTCCGGCCTCCTCCAAATAGGCGAACCGGATTGCCTCCACGTGTTCGTCATCGTATGGCAGCTCGGCCGACTGCCCCCTTACATATTTTTTCCAAGAAGCGAAATACGTGTCCAACTGCTGCGCCGTCGCCCGGGTCGTCCAGACGACGCCGCGGTAGCCGTGCTTGTACAGCAGCGGCAGCGCCATCGAATGATCCTCGTGCGCATGGGATAAAAAAACGGCATTCAGCCGCGGAATGACGTTCGGGTCGACGAGCGGGTATTGTCCCGCGCCCGTCTTTTTGACGCCGCAATCCAGCAGCACGCGGATGCGGTCATTGTGCAGAAGGTAACAGGAGCGGCCGTGCTCGCCCGCTCCGCCCCAGATGTCGAGCTGCATGCGTCTCAATCCACTTTCTGTTTTGAACTTAGCCGGTCGATCCCGAGCAGCATCAGCGTCGTCAGACCGACCGAGACGACCGCCATCGCCATGCCGAGCGACACCTTCCCCTGCTCGAACTGCGCGAAAATATATGTGGCCGACGTTTCCATCGAAGGCGGCAAAATCATCAGCGACGCCACCAGCTCGCGGACCGAGATCGTGAACGTCATCATCCAGCCCGCCAGCATCCCCGGAACGATTAGCGGCAGTACAATGCGGCGGAAGATGTAAGCCGGCCGGCCGCCGAACACTTGCCCCGCTTGAAACAGCGCATCGTCAAGCTGGGAAAAGTTTGCTTTGACGTACTGCACCGTGTACGGCAGAAAAAACACGACATACGTCAGCACAACCATTCCGTATGTGTTGTACAGCGGCACGGGCATCCATGGCGCGTTCCACAGCAGAATCAGGCCGACGACCAGCACGATGCCCGGCACCGTATTCGGCAGCAGGCTGAACAGGTCGGTCATCCGCTGCGGCCATGTTTTCGACTGCTTGATCGTCAGCGCGAACCACGTGCCCAGAAGCACCGAGATCGTCGCCGCCACCAGCGACAAGCCGAGGCTGTTCAGCAGCGCGGTCATGCTTTTGGAGCCCCAGGTCAGCAGCTCCGCGTAATGATTCAGCGTCAGATTGCCCCAGGCGAGCCCGACGCCCCGCAGCTTCATCAACGAAGCGGAAATAATCGAAAAGTAAGGGACGCCTACGGACAGCACCAGCAGCACAATCACGTAGCCCCAAGCCAATAGGCGCGTCAGCCCGCTTAGCGGGTACATTTTGCTCCGTGTTCCCTTGCCGCCGACCAACCGGTACGTATACCGCCGGGTGACAACCGTCTGCGCGTACCACAGCAGCAGGCACGTGCTCAGCAGCACGGACGCCAGCGCCGTTGCCTTGCCGAAATCGATCGGCCAGCTGGAAATGTATTTGTGAATTTCCGAGGTCAGCACGTAAAAGCCGATTTTGCGGCCGAAGGTGGCCGGCGTGCCGAACTCGGCAATCGTCTTGACGAAAATGAGCAGCGCCCCCATCGCGTAGCTGGACAGCAGCAGCGGCAGCACGATCCTCCGGAAGCTGTAGAAGAACCGGCCTCCGTGTACGGCGGCAGCGTCCTCCTTGCTCCCGCCGATCTGCAATAAAGCGTTGCGCAGGATCAAATAGAGAAAAGGGAACAAGTGCAGGCTCATGATCGCGACCATGCCGAAGACGCTGAAAAACTTCGGCGTCCACGTTTCCGTAAAGGGAAGAAGCTGCTCCATATAGCCGTTTTTTTGCATGAACAAAATCCAGCCCATCGAGCCGATATACGGCGGCGTCATGAACGGGATCAGCAGCACGATATCCAGCCACGCATGCCGGCCGAGGCTTGTTTTAGCCAAGATCCAGGCGAGCGGCAGCGCCAGCGCCGTCGTTCCGAGCACGACGCACAGGCCGAGCCGGATCGAGTTCCAGAAAACTTCGCCGAGCTTGTTCTCCAGAATGGTCCGCAGCGGCGCGGACAAATCCAGCGTCTGCTCCGGATAGACGCTCGTCAGAAAGATGAAAAAAAGCGGGACGACCACCAGGACCGCCAAAAGAAACAAGGCGAGGGTCATCCCTACCGATCGGATAGAAATCCAGCTTCTTGCTTGCATGCCGTCACCGTCTTATTTAAACATTTGGGTAAATTTCTTCGTCACGGCGTCGCCGTTCGCATCCATCCACGTCCAGTCGATCTTCATCTGCGCGATTTCGTCGGCGCTCGCGCGGTCCTTCGCCTTCACGTCCTTGCGTCCCGGCAGCAGGTAGGTGTCTGCCACCATCTTCTGCGCTTCGTCGGACAGCAGATAATCGATGAACGCTTTGGCGTTGTCCGTGTTTTTGCTCGATTTCAGAATCGCCGCCGGGCGGGGGCTGATGACCGTACCGCTGGCCGGATACACCATGTCGACCGGCTCGCCCTTCGCCTTCGCTTGGTACGTCATGTAGTCGACGCCTGCCGCTACGATGCTTTTCGCCCCGGTGATGACCGGGTCAAGCGCCTCCTGATTCGCGCCCGCCAAAGCGACGCCGTTTTTCTTGTATTGCTCGAACAGCTCCCAGCCCCCGTCGCCCTTGGCGCTCAGATAGCCGGTGATGAAATCCAGCGCGGAGCCGGACAGCGCCGGGTCGGGGATGTTCACCTTGCCCTTCCACTCGTCCTTGGCGAGATCGCTCCATTCCTTTGGCGGCGTCTTCACCTGCTTCGTGTTATATACAATGCCGAGCGCGGAGGCGCTGTAGCCGAAGAAATGGCCGTCTTTGTCCGACCAATCGGGAATCAGCTTGTCCGCGTTGGCCGCGTTTTTGTATTCCAGCGTGAGCCCGCTCTTTTTGAGCCCTTGAGCCGACGGCAGGGAAGCCAGTACGACGACGTCCACGACCGGGTTCGCCTTCTCCGCTTCCATCCGGGCCAAAATTTTGCCTGTCGTCCCCTGGAACATTTCCACCTTCACGCCGGTCTTCGCTTCGTACCCTTTCTGAATGCTTTCGGCCAGCTCCTTCGGACCGGCGCTGTAGACGACCAGCTTGCCTCCGAGCTTCTTGTCCCCTTTCTTGTCCTCCGGCTTGGCGGCCGCCTGCTCCGTCTTCGGCGCAGGCGCTGCACCCGTATTCGCGGACTTGTCCGCAGCCGTCGTTCCGCATCCGGCGATACCGAAGCCCATCACGGCCGTCAGCAGCAGCAAGGCCCCGTTTTTCAATCCCTTCCCCATGTTCATGCGTCGTTCCTCCTCGTCCTATTCGGCAATATGGTGAATATGCTGCGGCGATACGTACACCGTCACGCGTTCTCCCGCCTGCAAGCGGGTGGAATGATAAGCCGTCCACAGGCCCATCGCGCCCATCTCCAGCCCGATTTCGTAGCGGTCCCCGACATAGCTGACGCTGCGGATTGTGCCCGGATAAGCGGCAGCCGCGCCTTCCTCCGGCGGCGACCACCGGACATGCTCGGGGCGAAGCAAGCTGCGGTCCGGCACCAGCCAGTTCGACTTGCCGATGAAGCGGGCGACGAACGGATGGGCCGGCGTGCGGTAAATGTCCTCAGGCGCGCCCTGCTGCAAAATGCGGCCCTCCTGCATGACGACGATCTCGTCGGACATCGACATGGCCTCCGTCTGATCGTGCGTCACATACAGCGCCGTCAGCCCGATCTCCCGCACGAGACTCATCAGCTCCAGCCGCATTTCGTCCCGCAGCACGGCATCGAGAGCGCTGAGCGGCTCGTCGAACAGCACAAGCTGCGGCCTTAGCGCGACGGCCCGGGCGAACGCCACCCGCTGCTGCTGCCCGCCCGAAAGCTGGTGCGGGTACCGCTTCTCCATCCCTTGCAGCCGCACCTTCGCTACCGCTTCCTCCACCCGCTGCTTAAGGTCTTTCGTTTGTCCGGTGGCGCGCAGGCCGAAGGCGACATTTTCGAACACGGTCATATGCGGCCACAAGGCGAAGTCCTGAAAGACCATGCCGAAATGCCGCTTATGAGCCGGAAGATCGACCCGCTTCTCGGCCGAGAACAAGCATTCGTCTCCGAGGCGGATTTCCCCCCGGTCCGGCCGCTCCAATCCGGCGATCATCCGCAGCAGTGTCGTCTTCCCGCAGCCCGACGGCCCGAGCAGCGTCGTAAACCGCCCTTTTCTGATGACCAGATCCGTCCGGTGCAAGGCCTGCACCGCCCCGAACGATTTTTCCAACCCCCGTATGACCACATCCATGCTGCAACCCTTCCTATCTTGCAAACTAGCTTTAGTGTACATGGCGAAATGCAGAAGATTGTCAGCGGGACGTAAAGATTATGTTAATTAATTCAATGGATACTATTCATTCTCATAGATTTTTTCTATACTGTGGGAAAATGCGGAGCCGAACAAGGAGAGTGGGCACATTGAATTTCAGTCTGCTGAAGCTGGAAATCGTGGAGCTGTTGGACAAGCACAAGAAAATTACCGCCGTTGCCGAGCAGCTCGGGCTCAAGCAGCCGACGGTGACGTTTCACATGAAGAGCATGGAGCAGGAGCTCGGGGTGCAGCTGTTCGAGACGCGCTCGGGCAAGACGATTCTGACCGAGGCCGGCCGGTCGCTCTACCATTACGCGGTCAAAATCAACGCGCTGGCGCAGGAAGCGGGGCGGGTCGTGAAAGAATTCGACGAACTGGGCCGCGGCACGCTGAAGATCGGCGCCAGCTACGTGCCGGGGACGTACCTGCTTCCGAAGGTGCTCAGCGGCTTCGCCAAGGCGTATCCGCGAATCACCTTGTCTTTGCAGGTCAAGACGGCTCCCGTCATCCGGGAGCTGCTGCGCAATCACGAGATCGATCTCGGCATCCTGTCCACCGAGCCGTTCCAATCGGCTCCGCTGATTGCCGAAACCGTGTGCGAGGATGAGCTGGTCGTCGTCTTTGCGCCGGGTCACCGGCTGGCCGCCTGCCCGCAATTGTATCCCGATCAGCTCGCCGAGGCGCCTTTTCTGCTCCACGGACCGGAGTCCAGCACGCGGCAAATGACCGACCGGTGGGCGCAGCGCAACCGGGTCCAGTTGAAAGCGCACATGGAGCTCGATTCGCTGGAAGCGATCAAGCAGGTCGTCATGCAGGGGGAGAGCGTATCATTCGTTTCGCGGCAGGCCGTGCAGCGGGAAGTAGAGCGCGGGGAGCTCGAATTTCGCCCGATTCCGCAAAATCCGTTCAAGCGCTACGTGTACTGCGCTTACAATGCGGACCGGCGGCAGTCCGCCGTCATGGAACGGTTCATCGATTTTCTGCGAAAAGAGGCCCGATAAATCTAGTATTTATATGTACTTCCAAATTTTTCTTTACAAAAACAACATATCTGCTTAACATCTAGATAACAAACGGTCATTACAGTCTAGCATGTAAGCCTATTCCAGAACATGAAGGAGTTGTCGATGATGAACAAACGATCCAAATGGATTGGGGCGCTTTCCGCAGTCGTCCTGTCCGCCGCTTTGACGGTATCTTCCGTCTTTCCTGCCGCACCTGTCAAAGCCGCAAGCAACATGGTGCCGGACTATGAGGTGAAGCTGCTCATGCCCGCAAACGCCGTGCTGGGCTCGGACGACAAGCTGAAAAGCGACGTCCGCAGCGCGTTCGGCATGTCGGACAAGGTGACGAAGATGAACGTGCAGTTTCTGGATACGGACGGCAAAGACATTTACGGCAACGGCTGGAGCCCGCGCATTCGGAAGAAGGAAGGCGACAGCAAGTTCGAGCTGAGCTACAAGAAGCGGTACCCGATCGCCAACGGCAATATCGATGCGGCGCTGACGAAGGCCAATCAGGAAGGCTTCGACGCGTCGGACACGAACTACGAGGCGCAGGTGGAATGGGGCTACCAGAACAAGACGCTCAGCATCACACGTTCCAAAGACGTCAAAAAATCCGGCTACAGCGGCGTGGACCTGCCTTCGGTCAAAGATTCCCGCAAGCTGCTGATCGATAATGCCCCGGGCAAATTCGACAAGTGGTTGTACGCCGGCTGGGGCACCGAGCAGCTTCAAAACTCCCGCATCTACGGCCCGGTTTTGGCCAAGCGGTACACCGGCACGTGGAGCGGCCTGAAAACGTACATCGAGGTGTGGCCGATCCGCAGCGCAAACGGCTCCGGTACGGAGAACGTGGTCGAAATTTCGTTCAAGACGGACGACCGGGACACCGCCTCGCAGAAGCACGACGAGCTGGTGACTTATCTGCAAAGCAAAGGCTGGTTCCTGGCCCAGGATTCGCTGAAAACGCAGCTGATTATGGACCGGTACTAAGCCTGCGCGCACCGGGCGGATAAGCAAGCTTCACCGCAACCGTATGGCGCACTGGCCTTTTCACATTCAACACCAAAGGAGCTGTCCCCCTCTGCACCCACTTATGGATGCAAGGGAACAGCTCCTTTTTTTCGCAGCGGGAGAATTGCGGCTCATCAACCGCTGTCGGCCAGCCGCGCTTCGGAGCTTACTCCTGCTCCTTCCGCTCGCCCAGCCATTCCACGAACAGCGCATAATCCTCCTCAACCTGATGCGCATAGGCGATCGCCCAATGCGCGATATAGTCGCAGAACGCGTCCGTGTCCGGCCCGATCGCGCGATGAATCTCCTCCTCGCTGTGGTACGACATCAGCCCGTGCTCCATATCCGCATCCGCCCGCGCATGAAGCTTCGCCGTAATCCGGCCCATGCAGTCCAGCACGGACAGCAGGTCTTCCTTCCCGGTCAGCTTGTCCGCCTTCAGCCGCTTCTTGTAAGGCGACCGCTCCCTGACGTAAAAATGCCGCCCGTCCATCGTCAAGAAGCCGAGAAACGGGTCGGCCTCGTGATGCATCGCCTGCTGCGTCACGATGACCCGCTTGCCCTGATGGCCGAAATACGTCCAGAATGACTCGTTATACGGCATAAAATAAGCCGGGACCGGCGCGCGCACTTCCTTGACCTCGATCACGATATCGTCCAGCGCCTGCTCGCCGCCTTCGCCTTCGATGAGCACATAGAAGCGGTCCAGCCCGATGGAGGCCGTGCCCGAGCCGTGCTTCACCGCCACGTCCTTGATCGCGTAATAGCTATCGGAACGCTTCGTCCTCCGCTCCAGCGATTGCAGGTAATGCGGCCAGCTCTCCTCCAGCATGCGGCGCTCCTGCGGCGTCGGCGGAACGATCTCCTCCGATTTGGCAAACCGCCTCGCCGTCCTTGTCAGCGTCGTCACGCCTTCCAGAAACTGCGACGCGAGCCGCTTCTCCGTCTTTTTCAGCAGCTTGCGGATCGGTCCGTCCGTGCGGTCCTTATCGAAGACGAGCGTGCGCGGATCGTCCTTCCGCCGGGCAAAGCGCCGGATCTGGTTGGCATACGCGTCCAAATAAGCGGTGATCGCTTCCTTCTGCCCGTCGGCGCCGATGCCCTTCGTCCGGCACACAAGCGCTACGCTGACCGACATCCGCAGCAGGTCGTACAGATAGGAGCCCAGATACCCCTCGTCAAAATCGTTCACATCGTACACGATCCGCCCTTCTTCGCTGCGGAACGCCCCGAAATTCTCGAAATGCAGATCCCCTTGAATCCATGTCGGCCGCTCCGGCGAGCTGTGGTACGGAAACCATTCCCGGCTGACATCGAAATAAAACAAGTACGCGGTCCCCCGGAAGAACGAAAACGGGCTTCCCGCCATTTTGGCGTATTTCTGCTGCCGTTTGGCTTCGGGCAGCGCCATGATCTGTCCGTCGAACTCGTCCAGCACGCTGCTCAGCAGCTCCTTGCGCAATCTTTTCTGCGTGAGCCGGACACGTTCCGTAAGCAGCTCCGTCTTCATGCGCGGTTTCCCCCTTTTGCGGCGATAAGCGAGTATTTTTCTCATGGTAGCTTACGCGCCGACAGCGTGTCAATTCGCATGCGGAGCGGCCCTCTCCGCCTTCCGATGTCCTGCCCGCGGCCCGCCGAAGGAAATACTGGAAAATTAGGGATTGACGCCATCCTTGAAAACGATTACTATAGGCGTATAAAAATATAAACGTTTATAATTTTGAAGCTTCGATACCATCCGTAATTCCCCCTCATTTCAACAACATCCGAGTTCAACTGGCAAAACTTCGTTACCGGGAACCGGATACACAGCTTCGCACCGGCCAGCGGGGGCATGCTTCAATTCGATGAAAATATAAACGTTTATACTTCAAGGAGGGATTGCCCATGCGGCAGGGGGCGCGCAGACGGGAGACCAAATATTTTTACCTGTTTATTTCGCCGTGGCTGATCGGAGCGGCGGTATTCACGCTGTACCCGATCCTGTATTCGCTGTACATCAGCTTCACGGAATACAACATCACCAGCCCGCCAAAGTGGGTCGGCCTGCAGAACTACACCAAGATGCTTCAGGACGATCTGTTCTGGCGCGGGGTGAAAGCGACGGTGCTGTTCACGATATTCAGCGTACCGCTGCAGCTTCTGCTCTCGCTGTTTTTGGCGGTGTTGGTCAACCAGAAAATTCCGTTCCGCCGGTTTTTCCGGACCGCCATCTATTTCCCCAGCATGATCTCCGGCGTGGCGATGTCGCTCGTCTGGCTGTGGGTGTTCAACTCCAAGATCGGCATGTTCAACTGGGCGCTCGGCCTGCTCGGGATCGACGGGCCCAAATGGCTCGAAGACAGCAACTGGGCGCTGGCTTCTATGATCATTATGACGATGTGGAGCGCCGGGGCGGGCATGGTCATCTTCCTCGCCGGCCTTCAGGGCGTGCCTCCGATCCTGTACGAAGCCGCCAAGATCGACGGCGTCACCCGTTGGCAGTCTCTGTGGCGCATCACGCTGCCGATGATCTCGCCTGTCGTGCTGTTCCAGCTCATCATGGGCATCATCGACTCGTTTCAGGTGTTTACGCAGGCGTTTGTCATGACGAAAGGGGGGCCGCACTACGCCACCCAGTTCTACGTGTACTACTTATGGCAGAACGGCTTCAAATTTTTCAAGATGGGCTACGCTTCGGCGATGTCATGGCTGCTGCTGATCGTCATCATGCTCATGACGTTCCTGATCATGCGAGTGTCCCGGAAGCTTGTTCATTATGAAGGAGGCGGCGGCGTATGAGTACGGCATCCGTAACGCAGAAGCGTCCGGTGCGGCAAAAGGACAGCAAGCGCAAAACAACCCCGTTCGAATGGCTGGTCTTTCTGCTGCTGGTCGTCATCGCGGTCATCATGATTTTTCCGACGCTCAACATGTTCTCGACCGCGTTCAAATCGCAGGCGGAAGTGCTCAAATTCCCGCCCCGACTCATCCCGGAGCAGTTCGCCTGGGGCAACTTCAAGAACCTGTTCACCCAATACCAGTACGGCCTGTGGTACAAAAACAGCCTGCTGATCGCCTTTTTCAGCGTTATCGGGACCGTGCTTTCGTCGTCCCTCGTCGCGTTCGGGTTCGCGCGCTATCACGCCCGGGGGAAAAACGTGCTGTTCCTGTTTCTGCTCAGCACGATGATGATCCCGTACCCGGCCCTCATGATTCCGCAGTTCATTTTGTTCAAAAATCTCGGGTGGATGGACACGATTCTGCCGATTACCGTCCCCGCTTTTTTCGGCTCGGCCTATAACATCTTCCTCATCCGGCAGTTCTTCACTTCGTTATCGAACGAACTGTACGACGCGGCCAAAATCGACGGCTGCTCCGAGTGGCGCCAGTGGTGGAACATCGCGCTGCCGCTCTCCGGTCCCGTGCTGGCGACCGTAGCGATCTTCGGCTTCATGTACAGCTGGAACGATCTGCTCGGCCAGGTGCTGTACCTGAACTCGTCCGAGCATTTCACCCTGACGATCGGCATGACCGCGATGTATTCGACCGCCACGCGGCTGGTGCCGTGGAATCTCGTCATGCTGTCCGCCGTTCTGGCTCTCGTTCCGATCCTGGTTTTATTTTCAGTCGCACAAAAATATTTCGTAGAAAGCATCGTGCTGACTGGAGTGAAATGAATAACCCGTCAACGGGGTCACCAAATGAAGGAGTGAGGAAAGATGAAAAGAAACAAGACGGCTTGTCTCGGCGCGATTCTGCTGACCGGCGCAGTATTGCTGCCTGCTTGCTCGGGCGACACGAAAGAAGGCGGGTCCAAGGGGGACTCCACGGTCACGATCACGCAGTTCGTTCCCGATATTCCGGATAAAACCTTCGTCGAGAAGCTCGTCCCGGAATTCGAGGCGAAGCACCCGAACATCAAGGTCAAGATCATGAAGACGCCTTACGCAGAGTTTGATTCGAAGCTGCAGGCGATGATCGCCGCCGGGACGGCACCCGACGTCACCTCGCATTGGGGCGAGGGCGGCTTCATCGAATATTACGACAAGGGCTTGCTGCGCGACCTGACCGACCTGATGAAAGAGGACAACTTCAAAGCGTCCGATTACGGCATTCCCGACAATCTGATGGACATCTACAAGATCGACGGCAAAAACTACGGCATCCCGGTTTACAGCTATGTGACGATGCTCCTCTACAACAAGGACATGTTCGACAAAGCGGGCATCCCATACCCGCCGTCGAGCTACGAAGACAAGTCTTGGACGTTCGACAAAATGATCGAAACCGCCAAAAAGCTGAGCAAGCCGAGCGACGATTTCGAGAAGGTGGAGTTCGGCTTGGACTGGGGCTGGGGCGAGAGGGATATGCGTCCGGTTTATTTCGGAGCCAAAGTCTACTCCGACGACACGTGGACGAACGGCGGCCACGCGACGTCCTTCCACTTCAATTCGCCCGAGGTCGTCAAAATCAACCAGCGCTTGTCCGACTTGATCCTGAAGGACAAGGTGATGCCGTCGCCGGAATTCACCAAAGCCGTCGCCGGGCAGGGCGGCGATCCGTTCGCCACCGGACGCGTAGGGATGTCGGTCGCCGGCGCCTGGATTCTCGCCTCGGTCAAGGATTACAGCTTCAAGATCGGCGTGGCCGCGGTCCCGTACAGCGGCAGCGACAAGAACCGCAACGTGCTGTACGTCGACCCGCTCCTCATCCTGAAGGATTCCAAGCATCCGAAGGAAGCGTACGAATGGATCAAATTCCAGCTGGGCAAAGACATCCAGGAAAAATCGATCGAGCTGAGCGGCGGTACGCCTCCGGCCAACCAACAGGCCGCCGAAAAGTATTTCAATCTGTACGCTCCCGCGATCGATCCCAAGGACATGAAGAACGTCGTCGAAGGCGGGCTGAAATACGGCGTCGAGTCGTATAACCATCTGATCACCCACTACTCCGAGATTTTGAACATCGTCAAGAACGAGCTGGACCTCGTGGACAACGGGCAAAAAACCGTAGCCGAAGTCAGCCCGCAGCTGGAGAAAAAGGTGAACGACCTGCTGAAGGAGAAAAACGCCGGCAAAGCCAACAAATAAGCGCACAAGTCTTCCGACATTGCCGCGCAACGACTCCCCTGCGCCCGGGCCCCTCCTTGCGGAGGGGCCATACGGAGCTATGGTATACTATTGCTTATCTATACGAATACCGATCCGGGAGTTTGATCTGATTATGAAAAAAGTTAGCATATGGGACGTCGTGAAAAAATCGGGACTTTCGCTCGTGACCGTGTCGAAGGTGCTTAACAATTCGCCCACCGTCCGGGAGAGCAACCGCCAGAAGGTGCTGCAGGCCATCCAGGAGCTGGATTACCGCCCCAATGCGGCCGCCCGCAACCTGGCGCGGGGATCGACGGGACTGATCGGCCTGACGCTGATCACCCTGCAGGATTCGGTGTTCGACGGCATCGTGCATGCCGTGAACGAAGCGCTGGAGGAGAACGGCTATTTTTTGGCACTCAATGTGTGCTCCTCTCCGGACGGCGCTTTGAAGCCGACCAACTTTTTGTTTCAGGAAGACCGGGTCGACGGCATCATCGTGCTGTCGCCCATGGAAGAAGAGCAGTATGTGCTGGAGCTCAAACGGAAGAAAATCCCGTTTGTCATTATCGATAATCAGATTGAAAAAACAAATGCCACTACGGTGAATGTGGATAACTATACGGGCGGCTACGAGGCGACGAAGCATTTGATCGGCCTGGGACATACGCGCATCTCGCACGTAAGCGGGCCGGAGCTGTTTCTCAGCGCCAGAGAGCGCAGACGCGGATTCGAAGCGGCCATGGCCGAAGCGGGATTGACGCCGCTGGCCGTGGCCTGCACCGAATTCAACATCCGCAGCGGCTTCGACGTCGCCAAGGAATGGCTGCGCAGCGGGAACGTGCCGACGGCCGTCTTCGCCGGAGAAGACGGCCTTGCGCTCGGCGTCATGGATGCGTTCCGGGACGAAGGGTACCGCATTCCGCGCGACCTTTCCATCGTCGGGTACGACGACCAAGTGTTCGCCGCGGATATTCATCCGCGTCTGACGACCGTCAGGCAGCCGATGGAGCAGATGGGACAGCAGGCCGTCCGTCTGCTGCTCAAGCTGATCGACGGCTCGATGAAACGGAACACTTCGGTCTGCTTGAAGCCGGAATTGATCGTGAGAGAATCCACGTCGCCCTATTCCCCCGCACCGTAGCTGGCTCCAAGGACGGGAGTGGAGTACATGAAATACTACTTGGGGATGGATGCCGGCGGCAGCAAGACGTATGCCGTCATTACGGACGAAACGGGCCGGCTGGTCGCAGCCGGCAAAGGCGGCCCCGGCAACCATCAGATCGACCGCGATACGGCCGCGCGGAGCATCCGCCAAGCCGTCGCGCAAGCGCTCGGCCAAGCCGGCCTGCGCGAGCAGGATATTGCCGCCGCCTGCTTCGGGCTGGCGGGGGCCGACCGCGAGGCCGACTTCCGCATCCTGCGGCCGATGATCGCCGAGCTGGGACTGCCCGGCTCCGACATCGTATGCGACACCGTCATCGCCCTGCGCGCCGGCACATCGAAGCCCTACGGCGTCGTTGCGATTTGCGGCAGCGGCACGAACTGCGTCGGCGTCTCCCCTTCGGGCGAGACGTATCAATGCGGCGGCTTCGGCTATCCGTACGGCGATTTCGGCGGCGGCGGAGACTTGGCGGCGGAAGCGTTCCGGGCGGTCATCCGGGCATGGGAAGGCCGCGAGGAAGAGACGCTGCTGACCGCGTTGGTCACGAAGGAACTCGGCTACCCCTCGGTCGAACGTATGTTTCACCATTTTCTGGACCATGCGCTGCCTGTCCCGCTTGAACTGACGCCGCTGCTGTTCGAAGCCGCCGCTCAGGGAGACCGCGTGGCGGCCCGCATCCTCCGCATGCAGGGAACGGAGCTCGGGCTGGCGGCCCGGGCGGTTATCCGTCGTCTCGGGATGCAGAGCGAGACCTTCGATCTGGTGCTTGCGGGCAGCGTGCTGACCCGGGGGGACGGGCAATTCATTCATCCATATATTGAAGAAATTGTTCAGCCGGAGGCGCCCGGCTGCAGGCTTCAAGTGCTGGGTGTGGAGCCGGTGGTCGGGGCGATCTTGCTGGCCATGGAGAAAGACGGCACGACCGTCTCCGAGCCGGTGCAGGAGCAGGTCAGACGCATCTCCGATTTGAAGGGAGTGCTTGCAGGTGGTTGAAGCCAAAGGACTCAAGGTCGTCGTCATCGGCGGCGGGTCGTCGTATACGCCGGAGCTGATCGAAGGATTTATCGTGCATCATGACCGCTTTCCCGTCACGGATCTGTGGCTGGTCGACATCCCGGAAGGGGAGCACAAGCTGCGCATCGTCGGACAACTCGCGCAGCGCATGGTGGAGAAATCGAAGCTGCCGATCGCGGTCCGTTTAACGACCAATCGCAGAGAAGCGCTGGCAGGCGCCGACTTCGTCACGACGCAGCTGCGTGTCGGTCTGCTGGAGGCCCGCATCCGGGATGAGACGATTCCGCTGCGCTACGGCATGATCGGTCAGGAAACGACCGGGCCGGGCGGCATGATGAAGGCGCTGCGCACGATTCCCGTGCTGCTGGATATCGCCAAGGACATGGAGGAGCTGTGCCCCGACGCCTGGATGCTGAACTTCACGAATCCGGCCGGGATGGTGACGGAAGCGATCCTCAACCATTCGAAAATTCGGGCAGTCGGCATCTGCAATTCGCCGATCGGGGTATACAAATGGCTGGCCGGCCTCTACGAGGTGCCGATGGAGCGCATCTACGCCGAATTCGTCGGCTTGAATCACCTGCACTGGGTCACGCAGGTGCGGATCGACGGCGAATCGAAGCTGGAGGAGCTGCTGGCGAACCGCGACGGCTATTCCGCCAAGAACGTTCCGCAGTACGAATGGAACGCTTCGTTTATCCGTTCGCTCGGCGCCATTCCGACCTATTATTTGAAATATTTTTATTTGACCGAAGAGATGCTGGCCGACCAAGTCGAATCGTCCGCCCGGGAAGGCACCCGCGCCGAAGTGGTGAAGCGGCTGGAGGACGAATTGTTCGAGCTGTACAAGGACCCTGAGCTGGCCGAGAAGCCGAAGCAGCTGGAGAAGCGCGGAGGCGCATACTACTCGGAGGCCGCCGTCAAGCTGATGACATCGCTGTATAACGATACGCGCGACATCCAGACGCTGAATGTCCGCAACCAGGGCATTCTCGACTTCCTGCCTGCGGACGCCTGCATTGAGGTCAACTGCGTCGTCACGAAGCAGGGGCCGATTCCGCTGCCGGTTTCGCTCGTGCCGGAAGCCGCCAAGGGCTTGATCCATGCGGTGAAAACGTACGAGCGACTCGCGATCGCCGCCGCCGTCTCCGGCGATCGCGGACTTGCGCTGCAAGCGCTCGCCCACCATCCGCTCGTGACTTCGGTCAACAAAGCGGAGCCGATGCTTGAAGAGATGCTGGAGCAGAACAAAGCGTTTTTGCCGCATTTTTTCGCCGCGCAGACCGTGTAAGCAGCTCTGACGCTTAACGCTTTAAAGTAGCCTTGCAGCAAGCCGGCATCGGTCGCCAAGCCGATCGCCGGCTTGTTCGGGATACGCGGCAAAAAAATCCATGTTTCACCCCGGCTGGAAACGGGTAATGGCAAGCAAGCGTCCGCCCCAGACTACCGTCAGCCCTCCGTCCGCAAAAGCAAATAAGACGAAGGTGGTGTTTTCCAATGGTAATGGGAGGTTTCTTGTTCCTGTTGGCCGTTATTGCCGCGATTTGCCTGCTATACAGCCGCTCTTCCCAGTGGAAGACGGTGATGGCTGCTTCCGGGCCCGAAGCCCGCGACCTTCAAGCGAGGCATGCCTTCTTAAAGTCGAAGCAGGTCAAGTGCCGGGTGAAGTCCGATACCGATGCAGGCTTGAGCGCCATCCAGACGGCAGCCGAAGCCGTCGATCTTCATCACCCCGAACGCTTGAAGCTCGATGTGCACACCAAAGATTTGGACAAAGCCGAAGAGCTGCTGCAGCAGTATGAAGAGAAGCAGCCGGCAACCTCGGTTCTGCTCTAATCTTATATCCCCGCAAGCAGTCCCCTGCTCCGACGGCTTCGCGCCCGGACGCAGGGGATTTGCCGTATACGGACCTCCTGCCGCCATCAGGGCGCGCCGCCAAAGGTCAGGTTGTCGAAGCGGAACGGGCTGGCCGCGTATTTGAAGCCGAGCCGGAAGCCCGAGCTTTCGATCGCGACGGAGCGCAGACGAGGGGTCGCGACGATGCTGCGGACCACCCGGTCAAGCAGCCCGCGATTGCCGCTGCGGATCGCCCGGACGACGATGCAGGCGAACGGGCGGTTCACGACGATTTCCCGATAGAACGGCAGAATCGCCTTGGCGATGGCGCGGTGAACCTTGGTGTTGAAATAAAACTGCGCCGTCCCCGGACGTACCGTGGTGGCGTTCGAATACAGCATGATCGGCTTGGGGGCGTTGAAATCGACGAAGTAACCGATGCCGTTCGTGGACAAAGACGCATACCGCCGCTCGCTCAAGCCGACTTGCCGAAGCAGCCGCTGGAGCGTATCCAGGTCCGCGCGGCGCACGCCCCGGGTCCACACTGCAGCATAAGCGGGGTCCGAAGCAATCCGCCGGTAGAACGGAATCATGGCCGCCAGCGTCTTCCGCAGCACCGGCACCGTTACGAGACGGTTCGTTTCTTTTGCATGGTTCGTTTTCACAATGAATCTCTCCCTTCTATGACCATTCCCCTCGTTTCACCTTATGTTCTCTCGGCCGCAAGGTGCGGATTTTGGGATGTCTCTTGCAACAGAGAGAGAAAAAATTGCCACATTTTCATAGATAGCGCCCAAAGCTCTGACGGAAAACGCAAAAAAGTCCGCCAAGTAAGGGCTTTCTTCAAAGAAACGTACGGAAACCCATTTATAATTGCCCTCCATTTTGTGTATTATAGAGAGTAATAGATTTTGACAGCTATCTTGTGAGAAAGGTTGATCCCATTGGACACGACGAAACCGGCTTCTGCATCATCCTCCAATTACATCAAAAACATCGTGATCGAAGATTTGAACACGGGTAAAGTGAAAACCATCGTCACCCGCTTTCCGCCGGAGCCGAACGGCTATCTGCATATCGGGCACGCGAAATCGATCTGCTTGAACTTCGAGCTTGCCGACGAATTCGGCGGCCGCACGCACCTGCGGTTCGACGACACGAACCCGGCGAAGGAAGACGAGGAATTTGTACGCTCGATCCAGGAAGACGTCAAGTGGCTCGGCTTCGAATGGGAGCAGTTGTACTTTGCTTCGAACTTTTTCGATGAAATGTACGAGCGCGCCCTACGCTTGATCCGCAAGGGCAAAGCCTACGTATGCGATTTGACGGCGGAGCAAATCCGCGAAACCCGGGGCACCTTGACCGAACCCGGCCAAGAAAGCCCGTACCGCAACCGCAGCGTCGAGGAAAACCTCGACCTGTTCGAGCGGATGCGCAAAGGCGAGTATGCCAACGGCGAGAAGGTGCTGCGCGCCAAAATCGATATGGCATCGCCGAACATCAACCTGCGTGACCCGGTCCTGTACCGGATCTCCCATGCGCATCACCATAACACCGGTGACAAATGGTGCATTTACCCGATGTACGACTATGCCCATCCGCTGGAGGACGCGATCGAAGGCGTCACGCACTCCATCTGTACGATGGAATTCGCCGATCACCGTCCGCTGTACGATTGGGTCGTGCAGGAGTGCGAGATGGAGAACGTGCCGCGGCAGTACGAATTCAACCGGCTCAGCCTGACCAATACGGTCATGAGCAAGCGGAAGCTGAAGCTGCTCGTGGACGAGAAAGTCGTCGACGGCTGGGACGACCCGCGGATGCCTACGATCTCCGGTCTGCGCCGCAAGGGGTATACCCCGGAAGCGATCCGCACGTTCTGCCGCGAAGTCGGCGTGGTGAAGACGAACAACAGCGTCGTCGACGAGAAAATGCTGGAGCACTTCATCCGCGAGGACCTCAAATTGAAGGCGCCGCGCACCATGGCCGTGCTGCAGCCGCTGAAGGTGGTTATCACGAACTACCCGGAAGGGCAAGTGGAGATGCTGGACGCGGAGAACAACCCGGAGAACGAAGCGATGGGCCATCGTCAAATTCCGTTCTCGCGGGAAATTTATATCGAGCGGGATGATTTTATGGAGGAGCCGGTCAAAGGCTACTTCCGCCTGTTCCCCGGCAACGAAGTGCGTCTGAAGCACGCCTACTTCATCAAATGCGAGAACGTGATCAAGGACGCGGACGGCAACGTCACGGAGCTGCACTGTACGTACGATCCCGAAACGAAGAGCGGCAGCGGATTTACCGGCCGCAAGGTCAAGGGGACGATTCACTGGGTGGAAGCGACGCAAGCCGTCCCGGCGGAATTCCGCCTGTACGAGCCGCTCATTCTCGACGAGCAGGCGGAAGAAGGCGATTCGTTCCTCGACAATATTAATCCGAAGTCGCTCGAAGCGGTGCAAGGCTTCGTCGAGAACAATATGCGGGATGCGAAGCCTCAGGACAAGTTCCAGTTTTTCCGCCACGGCTACTTCAATGTCGATCCGAAGCACTCGACGGAGGGCCACCCGGTGTTCAACCGCATCGTGTCGCTGAAGAGCTCGTTCGATCCGAAAAAATAACCGCAACCCAAAGAAGCCTTTTCGCCGGATGTTTCATCCGCTGCGAAAGGCTTCTTTTTTGCTCTCTTGCCGGGTTTCGCGTTAGGACCGCGGGGCGTACAGCATCACGGCAACGCCGGCCAGGCACAGGCTCATTCCGAGCCAGTCGTAGACATCAGGGGCTTTCTTGTCGATCCCCCAGCCCCATAATACCGACAATACGACGAAGACGCCGCCGTAAGCCGCATACACCCGCCCGAAGCTCGGAAAGCTTTGCAGTGTCGGAATAATCCCGTACACGATAAGAATAAGCGCACCGACGATGCCGTAGCCGATCGCCCTTCCCTCCCGGAGCCATAGCCAGACAAGGTACCCTCCCCCGATTTCGGCCAGCCCCGCGAGAATAAATAAGATGACGGCCTGTACCATCGCAGCCTTCCTTTCCCCGCGCTTCCGGCAATGCGTTTTTCTCCATTCTAACGCCGTTCCCCCCGAATGTATACCGATTCCCTAAAGCCAGGCATAATAAAGAAGGTGTCCCATAAGCCGTGAAAATGGCTGAGGGACACCTTTTTTTACTTGTCCCTTACCTATAGATAACGGTCCGGCCAAGCAGGGGTAGGCGTCTCGTACTAAAGTGAAGCGAGTACGCGTTTGATGATCGCCTTTACAAACTGGTCGTCGATCGGTTCGCGCGAGAACCAGCGGCGGTAGAAGAGTGGCCCCAGCAGGGCTGCGACGATCGTTGACACGTCGGCGTGTGCCGACAGCTCGCCCCTGCCTACCGCGCGCTGCAGGACCTCTCGCAGGGGTGCAGCGTGTCCGCGCTGAATCCGGCTGTGGATTTCCGCAAACTCCGGATTCCGCTCGGCGGTGTCGACGATTGACGGCAGAACGAAGGACCAATTCGCCGTCGGTAGCAGGTGAGCGATTTCCAGCAGGATAGCCGTGACGTCACCTTCGAGTGAGCCGGTGTCGGGCGTTTCCTGCTCGGCAATCATCCGTGAACAGGCGTCGATCACCAGTGCTTCCCGCGTCGGCCAGTGGCGGTAGATAGTCGTCTTCGCGACCCCGGAACGACGCGCCACCTCATCGACGGTGAAGCTAGCCACACCGCCTTCGCTGAGCAGTTCAAATGCAGTAGTCAGGACGGTATGTCGTGAACGCTCGACGCGTCTATTCACCTTGTCCGACGGCACACGTTCAGATTTATTAGACGTAGTCACCATCTTCCCTCCAACATAAAAATACTTAAACTGGGGTTCGTTGCCTTAAAATCAATAGTCCTTCACATTATACCATGAGGGCATCCTTGGCGCCGGGTCCACGACCGCGCCTGGGCCCAGAGACGATTTTACAGGTGGGCGAGTTCACGTCGTTCAGATTGACGTTCAGGCAACGGCATCTCCTCCTGGATTTGACGCCGGGGATTTCGGCTTGCCATTACAGCACTCCTTGCTTGTGCTACAGTGAGGCAACGAATCAATTTCGAGCGCCATTTTGGTTAGTCATACGGTCACTTGTATTTTTCAGGTGAATATGATACGATACGGTATCGTAGCGTTAATTTCCCTTATTGAAAGGATGATGTCTCGTGAATTTCGCTTCTGTACGTATCATTACCGACGACTTGGATCGACTCGTCGTGTTCTATGAGAAAGTCACAGGTGTTTCGGCGAAGCGCCCCGCGCCTGTCTTCGCTGAGTTCGTTCTGCCATCGTGTACCCTGGCGATCGGCCACTCCCAGACGGTGCAACTGTTCGGCGCTGGTTCCGCGCGCGCGGCCGACAACCACACCGTCATCATCGAGTTTCGCGTCCACGACGTTGATGCCGAGTACACGCGCTTGAAGCCGCTTGTCGACGAGTGGGTACAGGAACCGGCCACGATGCCATGGGGGAACCGCTCTGCACTGCTTCGCGACCCCGACGGCAACCTCGTCAACCTCTTCGCACCGGTTACCGAGGAAGCGCTCGAGCGGTTCAGCGGCAGGCCTTGACGGACAGCGTTCCTTGCCGTTCCTTATGATACGGTTCTCGCGCTGTCTGTAACGGCAAGTTTTGACCAAAGAGGGTGTCCCATAAGCCGTGAAAATGGCTAAGGTCAAGGACATTATAAAGGAAATTGAGAAGGGGAACTTCGATCATCTGAAAAAACAAATTACAGCAGGTGGGGAGCAAGAATAAACGTATACAAAAAACTAAAGCGTCCAGGTGCGATCTGCTCTGGACGTTTTAGTTTTTGTATACAAAAATTCAATCCGGATCTTGCCGGCAACTTTTATTTTGTATACAAAAAACGTTCTGCAGATCGCTGGCCAGTCATAAATTTGTATACATTTTCATTTTTATTGTCCGGCGAAAATAAAGTGTTAGTCGTACCGCTGCGCTAACGCTGCTCAAAGCATGAAATAAGCTTCCCTTGACAGGGAAGCTTATTTCCGAAAATGATCAATATGGTTTAAAGAGAGCTTCCAAAACAGCCAAAGCTTTCCGTTGCTCGCTTTCGCTTTGTTCGAGAAGCAGAGAAATTGCGTTCCAAACAATATCATACCGGCGTATATCTTCGAACTGATCAAAGTCAAACAATGCGAATGTGCTTACTTCCAACGCCTCCGCGATCTTTTCAAGGGTCTGTATTTTAAAATTTTGTTCACCACGTTCCAATTTTCCGATATAGGAAGGATTCGTAGCCACACGCTCCGCAAGCTGTTCTTGAGTCATTCTCTTGGCTTTTCGGAATTCTCGAATTTTGACGCCGATCCGCTTGGTTACAGAAGATTTCTCCATTTGCCACACCTCAATAAAAGTGTAGACAAATGGACGAAAAGAATTCAGGTATTTACATGGCCTAAAAACTAAAATAAACTGGCCTTATATGGCCTCAAAAATCTAAGATGGATAAAATGGAGCATTACATTATGAATGATTTTGTGTACTTGCTTCGAACGAAGGCGAATTCTTGAACATGAAGAATGTAACTCGAGCTGAAAGGGGGAGGGGAATCTAAGTAAAATTAAATATCTAGCCACTTCTTCTAAAACAGAGGCAGGCTGCTTTTATACTTTTAAATGTAAAAATATTGCTTAATTTATAAAATTTATTTTATGTTCACGTTTAATCCCAAGGTGTAATATGGTAAGATCGTTTTGTATTTTTATGGGAGGTATTTTTTCTTATGCGGATTGTGAATCGTTCTTTGCGTTTCGAAATCGAAGACCAAATGAAACAGCATGGATATAACATAAATCAATTGGCGGAACTCAGCGGGATTAATCCAGGAAATCTAAACATGGCGCTTAATGGCATTACTCGCTCGATGACAATAAGTCAATTGGATTCTTTGGCAAAAGTTTTTGGAAAGGTGCCCGGATGGTTGTATGAGCTATACACAGAAGAATGCATTTCCGATGAAAAATTATCCCGGCCGCGGTTGATCCGCTATTTAGTTCGATGTGCGGAAATAGGCAGAAGTGATTGTATTAATGCAGTCGTAGCTAAAATGCTCGATAACCCGAAAAACATCAAGGTCATTTTTGCTGCGGCAGAAAAACTATATCAGAAGGGGAAACGAAAAGAATCGGAACATTTTTACGAAATTGTTGTGGATAGCGTTAAAGACAGTTTCTCCGAAATGCTGGCGGTGAGTCACTACCGCTTGTTTACGGTCATGCAAGGCACTGATGCGGAAAAGAATTGGAAGGCTGTTATCCGATTCGATCCGTATCGAAATCGGTTGCCGGATAGTTATCGTTTGGACGCGTTATTCCAGCTCGCGAAAGTTTGTTATTCTCTCAAAAAGTGGAACGAGGTCGAAGAATATGCGGGAGAGTTGGTGGAGCTAAGCACGGTTCTATCTGGGCTTGAGGAGATAGCTCCAAAACGGCATCCCGTGTATTATTATGGTATGGGCTTGCTATATAAAGGCGCTGTGTTGGAAAGGCGAGGGCTTTACGATCGGGCGAAAGAGTATGTGCTTAACTATATGAATTTAGAATGCCGGAACCTCTCGATGAGTTTGGCCAAAAAGAATTGGAGCAGTTCAAGATTTGGGGGAAAGCGAATTTATACACGCTTGAACTGTTAACTGGAAACCAAGGAATTGTTAACGAATATGCCGACTATCTAGCGAGCTTGAACCGACTGAACGACGTTGTATCCGGGTTGAATGCTATCGTTTTATCAGCGAATACGTATGGGTTCAACGTTGATCATGTGTTGACGCGTTTTTCCGGCCCCATTGCACGTTTCGATTTACTTAACAGTGATCCGATTCTTTCGGAACGACATCTTCGATTCAGGTATCACAAAGCAATTTATGAATTTAGGAATGATCGGGTTCAACAAGGAATCAACGAAACGCTACATTGTCTGTCCTTGGCTAACGTTATGAAAAAATATGAGGATAGTATTCAGTGTGTTGCGTTATTTGAAACTTATCGCGAATGGGCGTCGGCTGAACAATTGAAAATGTATCGTTCAGTCATGGGGGTGAGAGAGGAGGTGTATTTGGATGAAGTCCTATTTCCTAGCCCTGATTATCGCATTGGGGCTACTTGGTACAGCAGGGCCATTTGTGCCGCCGAGTCCAAGTGATGGACCGGTAGTTAAGCTGCTTGACCATGGCACGGAAGGCTAATATGTGAACAATCATCAACACCCATCCCTAAAAAGCATTCTGCTTTGAGCAGAATGCTTTTTTTTACAAAAAACACTTCACAAAGCAGGAATGCCCTTAATTTGGAATTTTAGTATTATAATTGAATCGGGTGATGGGTGAAGTGAACAATAAAAAATTAAAACGGAAAATCAGAAAATTAAGACAGCAGTTGATACGGTTGGTCGAGAAAAAGGGTTCGTTTTCCGACAAGGAGGTGGTGAAACTCAGTCAGCGTTTAGATCGGTATATTCTGATGGCTCAAAAATCTTCTTCTAAGCTGAAGGTGTACGGATGATGCATTATGAAAAGTTGTTGGTCGGGGAAAGTCAGGAACGGATTCTGTATCTCGCTCGGATCGGCGCGATATTCGAACGGTTATACGGTATCAAGGATTTACACGATGCGGTTTATCGAGCATCTACAGGTGCCGGAGCTCGAAGGCTGGCCGAGATTGGCTATACCGACGAGCAAGTTGAGAACCTGTTACGCGAGCGCTTGTTTTTTTATAGGGTAAACAACATGGGACATTAGACCTTCTATACATCTGGATGAATAGGGTCAAACGTAATAATAACTGGCATAAACTTTGGAGTCACCATGAAATTATACACAATACCTTCTTTAGATTCGTATGAAACAATATAATCACCAAATTGTGAGGAATACTCTATTTTTTTATATTTTAATCCCATTTCGTTATACTTCATAGTTATATAAATTGATAAAGTTAACCGTGCGGTTACACGTTGAATTGGGCCCGTCACATGGAGTACTAAAATAATGAATAAAATAATACTAAGTATAATAGTTTTTTTTCTTTTGAATTTAACCATATTTTTCCTCTCCTTTTCGTTTATTTTTAAAATAATACATTCAAGTAACAATATCCATATTCCATAATATAGTATTTATTACAAATTAATGTTGCTCAAAAAATAAAAATATGGTTTAATTAAACTGTATTTGTAAAAATTTTTCAAGGAAGGTGATGTATTTTGAGTAAAAAAAAGGTTATTGCAGGGTTGATCGCACTTGTTTCTGTATCATCGTCTATCATTCCAGTCTCTTACGCATCTAACGAGAATAATGCACTTAATACTGAAGTCCATGCGTCGCAAACTCAAAACAATCCTTACATCCAGCAATACAATAAAGAAAATGGAATTACATCGAAAAGTTTAAATTCATCATTGTCAGAAGATGATGAAACAGTTTACAAAACGCTGACAATCTACTACCAAGAAGATGTAAAGGTTGGAAAAATCCTTGCGCAAGTAGCCAAGGATACGGATGTCCAGATAAAAGCTACATCTCTGAAAAAAGAAGATAAGATAGATGTGATGCATAAAATAAAAGAAGTTTATTCTTCTGTTAAAGAATCGAGTGATCAAAAGGTCTTAGTAGATTTTATTGAAAGATATGCAAAAGATTCCAAAGACATTGCGTCAATTCAATTTTTAGATGCTGTCAGACCTCAACCAACTAAAACATTGATACCACAACCAGAAGAAGATAAAAAGAAAGGTGTATCTACTTCAACAGCTCAAAATCCAGCAGCTACCTTAAACTCAAGTTTCAACGCAGCTGCGGCAGCCGAATGGGCATACAATAACTATAACAGATACAGTACTGATTTCCCGGCATTTACAAAATGGGGGAGCGATTGCACGAATTTTGTTTCACAAGCCCTATTAAAAGGCGGTTTGGCCATGACAGGAAATTGGTATATCTACAAAAAAAACAATACTTATTTAGTTCCTGAGAGTGCAGAACAATTGAACTATAGTTGGAGCCTTTCCGATCCAAGTCCGTGGACAAGCGTTAAAGAATTCTATTCGTTCTGGAGAGGAAAATACGTTTATGGTACTTCTCGTGAAAATTATGAAGAAAAACACAAAGAAATTTTTGATAGAAGTATCTATAGAGGTGATCTAGTAATATTTTCTAAAGGTCTTTCCGGTTGGATAACTGTAGCGACACATGTAATGATCATAACTGAGTACGATTCAACGAATAAAGATTTTAAACTTGCAGGTCACTCTAATGAAAGACAAGCTTATCCCCTTTTAGATGCAATCAAGGCTTATTCTAACATAGATTTCTACAGTTTCAGATAAATCTAAAAGGAAATGACCACTAGACAGCAAGTAAAATTCTCCCACCCTTGATTTTAGGTCTTGAGCGGCGATTTTGATTTCGTGGAACAATACAAAAAAAACGGTCCTTGTTCGCATCCTTTGCGGCAAGGGCCGTTCTGTTCAGCGCCGCAGCGTGAGTCTACATTATTTTCTTATATAGTTTCTACATGCTCCAAAAGTCATCTTGCCTTACATTAGGGTCAATCTTGCGTAGGGCTTCCAAAATTTTTTTCATCGTTCGTCCACTGGGGATATGATCCTTTTTGTTTGCCAATTTGCTTATGGTGAATTTATTCAGCTTAGTTTCTTTAGCACTTCCGAGAGCGGGTGTTGCCATGGTCGCACTTGTGGCGCTACTGGACATCCTAAAATAGGTTGCTACCATACTAAGCTTGGTGTTTAGTATTCGGAAGCTCCATCGATGGATTAAACGGAAGCTAAACAAGCGAAAACCCACCGCGTAAGGTTGGCTGCCTGACGGTGGGTTTCGCTTAGTTCATTAACTTTGCGCGCCGTGGGTTCGCATGCGAAACGGTCAGCCGGGGAACAACGTGCAGATTGAACTGAAAATCAATTTACCTTAGGCTATAGTGTGCACCAAAGGCTTACCGATACACGCTGCCTGATCCCTCATCTGGAAAAAATGAAGTCGCAGCTAGGCAAGCTGCCAGGTACCGTTATCGCCGACGCTGGATACGGTGGCGAAGAAAACTACGATTATTTGGAGCAAAACGAAGTAAGCGCGATTGTTAAATACGGTATCTACCACCGTGAAAAAAGCAAAGCATGGCAAAATCGATAATTGGACCTATAACACTAAGCAAGATACATGGATATGAGCGGCGGGACAAACCCTTAGTTTTCGCAGAGGGAGCAAAGAGAGGACTGAAAGTGGACATGAAATCGAGTATAGTGCCAGCTGTGATGGCTGCCCGCTGAAACCGCAGTGTACGAAAGCCCAGGAGAATCGCGAAATCAAAGTAAGCATGAAGTATCTGCGATTAAGGAATCAGGCACGTGAAAAACTCTGCAGCGAAGAAGGCTATACACTGACGGTTAGGCGTATGAGTGAACCGGAGCGTGTGTTTGGGGATATCAAGAACAACCGCGGGTTCAAAAGATTCCTGCTTCGAGGCTTACCAAAAGTAAATCTAGAGGTCGGGTGGCTTTCGCTTGCCCATACCTGCTGAAAAAAGCAGCAATAGACGCCAAAAATAAAGGAGCTAAGCACAGACAAGCCGCTTAGCTCCTTTATTCATTCAACGATTCACCTTTTTTACCATGCGAGACTATCCCACAGATTCTAAAATAGTTACTTTTGGGACAGGATCTTCCGGGAATTGCATAATTAGGCCCACCAGGAACGAAGAACGATTACAAGCAGAATGAAGAGAACGAGAATGACACCTGTGCTGGTAAACCCTCCGCAACCGCCATAACCGCTGCCTCCGCAACCACCGCCAAAGTAACCCATTGGTAGGTCCCCTCCTTTCGTTTGCATGGTATATCGTATGGCCTTGCCCTTCTGCTTGTTTGGACTGTGCGACAAAATGTGTGCTTTTCCCAATCCGTTTCATTCGTACCGTCAGGTTAATTGATTTGGCAGTTATCGCGTGTAAATTGGAAAAAGCGATTAGCCCGCAGCGGCCGGCTCCAAATAAAAGGCGACGCCCCCTTCTTCGTTCACGGCCCGGGCCGTATAGCCGTGATTGACGGCGATTTGCCTGACAATGGCAAGGCCCAAGCCGAACTGCCCGTCTCCTCCGGTCCGGAACGGCTCGAACAAGCTTTGCGCCGTCTCCTCATCCAGCGGCGGTCCGTCGTTCCATAGGCGGACGCTAGGAGCTCCTTCGCTCCCCGGCTTGACTTCGAGGCGAATGCCGGTTTGCGCATACCGCAGCTGGTTGTCGGCCAGGTTCTCCAGCGCGACGCTCCACTGCTCCCGGTCGCCGGTAAGCATGACCGCCTCCGGGGCGTGCACCTCCCAAGCAATGTCTGCGCGGCGGCAGCGCAGCCTATCCACGGTGTCGTCCAGCAGCGCTTTCAGATCGAAGGGCTGATGCGGCTTCCCCCGGGACGTAAAATAATTCAGTTTGTTCAAATAAAGCAGGTCGCGGATCCGTTTCTCCAGCCGCTCCGCTTCCTTCATAATGACGTCGACGCTGCCGGCCAGCGTTTTCCGCGGAAAGACGCCGTCCATAATCGACTGGGCATAGCTGCGGATGACCATAACGGGCGTCTTGAGCTCATGCGAGATGTTTTGAAGGAAAAACTGCTGCGCCTTATCTTGTCTCACAAGCTGCTGGCGCATCGACTCGATGGCCGAGCCCAATCGGCCGATTTCGTCCTTGCGTCCGGTTTCCAGGGGCTCGTGCCAATCGCGCCTGGCCAACCGGCCGACGTGGCGCTCCATCTGCACGAGCGGACGCGTCAAATATTTGGCCAGCCCCAGACACGGGAGCCAGCTCAGGACGATCAGCGCCACCATCAGCAGCGCCAGCTGACCGAACATCGTCATCACCAGGTCGTTGCGGTAATTGCCCGAGGCATACGATACCATGAAGCCGGGATTGCCTTCAACCTGCTCCTTGCGAATCACGTAAAATACCGGCTTATCCTCGACATAGCGGGCATATTTCTTGATCGGCTCCTGCTGCACCAGAGCATCCTGCTCGACCAGCCGGACGAGCGGGTCGGCCGGGGTCGCCGCGGCGGTTGCCGTAATCGCCGTACCTTGGTTCACGATCATCATATGCTTGATGACCGGGCCTTCCGGCGCTTGCACAAGAGCGCTTCTCCGCGCCGTTTCGGTTAATGCCGTCTCTACCTGGGATGCAGGCTTGGAGGCGATGCGCACCCTCATCTCGCTCATATCGCGATCCGGGACGCGCGTGACATCCAGCGATAACACCGGAGGCACGGCGCTTGTCACAAACGGAGGCCCTGCTGCGACTGTTGCGGCCGGTTCGATGCGGACGGCCTGCTGCGAATCAAGCAAAATATCGTACAGCTGCTCCGTAAAAAAGCCTTTCAGCAGCCACGGCAGCAAAACCGCAAGCAGGGCGAAGCTGCTGATCATTAAAGCCGTGAAAATGCCCCACAATTTGACAGAAAGCGGCCAATGTCTCATCCTCTCACCATCCTATACCCATATCCGTATACCGTCTCCAGCCGCAGCTGCGGCAGCTTGCGCCTCAGCCGCCGGACCAGATCGTCGACCACGCGGTCGGAGCCGTAATAATCGTCGCCCCATACCCCCGCCAGCACCTGTTCCCGCTCGAGCACCTGCCCGGCATGCCGGGCAAAGTAAAGCAGCAAATCGAACTCCTTGGAAGTCAGCTCCATCGGCTGCCCGTCCTCTCCCGTCACCGCCCGCGCTCCTTCATCGACAAGATATGGCGGCAAGGACAGCCGGACGCGGTTCCCGGCTCCCGCAGTTTCTTCCCGGCCTCTTTCTCCGTACGCGCGCTCAAGCAGCCTGCGCGTACGGATGACCAGCTCCCGCGGCAAAAAGGGCTTGGCCATATAGTCGTCGCTCCCCAGCTCCAGCCCCACGACCCGGTCGATATCCGCATCCCGTGCCGAGATGAAGATGGCCGGCAGCCGCGGCTGATCCGCCTTGATCTCGCGAAGCAGCTGGTACCCGTCGATACCGGGCAGCATAATGTCAAGGATCCACAGGTCCGGCCGCTCCGTTATCGCCTGACGCGCTTCTGCGCCGTCCAGAAACGAACGCACCTGCCAACCCTCGCTTTCCAAGTAAGCGGTCAGCACTCCGTTCAGATGCTCCTCGTCCTCCACCAAAAAAATACGGTACATCTGCCATCCCCCTGTATGTTCGCTATCCTAATTCCGCCCATGGAAAAAAGGGCGATTATCTGCAGCCTGAAGAGGCCGGAGAGAACGCCCTTATGACATCGGATTACTTGCTTTCGGTCTTCTGCAGCTCCGCCTTGAGCTTCGCGGCCATCGTCCTGAGCTCCGCCGTTTCCTTGCGGTAATCGTCGAGCAGCTGCGGCAGCAGCCCGCGGATCGCTTCCCCGTTGCCGGCTTCGGCCGCTTCGGCCAGCGCCTCCTGGCGCTTCATCTCTTCGGACGGCTCCGCTTTCATTATATCATCCGTAAGCGCGACGCCCAACGTTTTCTGGCCGTCCACTGCGCCATCTTTCACAATTTCGACGCGAAGCGGCTGCGATGATAAATTCTCCTTGTTCCCGCTGTCCAGAACGCGGATTTTTACCGGCCCCTCTTTGCCAACCGCATCCTTGCTCAAGCCCGCATCGTCTTTCGCATCCGTATCGGCCTTATCCTTGCGGATTACGATAGGCATTGCCGGCGGCTTCGGCATCTCCTTCTCCACCTCTTGACGCTCCGCTATGGCCTGGTTCCAGGCCTCCACGCTTTCCGGCGCATACGTCTTCGCCAGCAGCTTCAGATAGGCCCGCTCATGCGCCGGCTGCAGCAGCATACCGCCCATGCGGTGCACGACTTTTACCGCGCCCTCCGCCTTCAGTGCGGGAACGGCCGCCGTACGGTCTGGGGCCGTCTCGGCCGCTGCCGAACCGACCGCTCCGAAAGCCGTTGCCAGCAGCAAAGTGCCAATCGTACCGAACTTTACGATGTTTTTCATGTTCATACACTCCTTGGTTCTCTCCGGATTGTCGGGGCCTTACTTCTTGTCTCCCCGCATCCTTAAAGTAGCAAGGCAATACGGACACAATATCGCAGCATTATGGGAAATTGTGTGATCTATATCATAGGCGGCCGTGCCCGGCTGGTATACGCTTGGTAAAATGGGACCGCTTCACCTCCGGATACGAACCCATATTACGACAAAGGTGGAAGGTACTATGAAATCCGCTAACCGGGGCAAGCTGCCCGTTTTGGACTCCTTGACGATGTTTTTTATTATATCGAATTTAATTCTTATTTTTTTGGCCGAGCTGGCCGTGGATAAGGTGTCAGGCTTGCTCAATGCTTTGGGCTACGGCATGCCGGACGTGCCGCTGCTGCTGCGGTGGGGGCTGTTTCTTCTGAATTCGGTCGTATTCTACTTTATTCTCCGCCGCTACAACGCCCGGCTGCTGCGGGAGGCCAATCGGCGGAGACGCTCGGAGAAGCATCTGCGGCTGTATGCGCGGGTGTTCCAAGCGGCGCAGGAAGGCATTGTGATCACGGATGCCAAGAATCGGATTATGGATGTGAATCAGGCCTTCACCCGTATGACCGGATACGAAGCCGGCGAGATTATCGGCTCGACGCCGCGAGTTCTCCAGTCGGATAAGCAGGACAAGGCGTTCTACGACGACATGTGGGCCTCGATCCGCCAGCAGGGAAGCTGGCAAGGCGAAATATGGAACCGGCGGAAAGACGGCAGCGTGTTCCCCGAATGGCTCATCATTAATGCCGTCAAAGACGAGACGGGCCGGATCGCCAATTATGTAGGCATTTTCTCGGATATCTCCGAACGCAAAAAAGCCGAGCAAACGCTGCGGATGCATGCCAGCGTGTTCGAATCGTCCCACGAAGGGATCATGATTACCAATACGGAAGGCACGATCTTGGCGGTCAACCCGGCCTTCACCGCGGTGACCGGCTACACCGCCAGGGATGCGGCCGGCAAGAAGCCGAGCATGCTGCAATCGGGACGTCAGGATCGGGCATTTTACGTGAGGATGTGGGCCTCCATCCGGGAGACCGGCGGCTGGCAAGGCGAAATTTGGAACAAGCGCAAAACGGGCGAAATTTACCCGGAATGGCTGACGATCAAAGCGGTCAAAGACGACGAGGGGAATATCCGCACTTATGTCGGCATTTTCTCGGACATTACGGAACGGATTCAGGCGGAGGAGAACCTCCGGTATTTGGCCCATTACGACATGCTGACCGGGCTGCCGAACCGCCGTCAGTTCCAGAACAAGCTGAACGCGGCGCTGCTGGATGCGAAGCAATGCGGCACGATGGTCGGACTGCTCTTCATCGACCTCGACCGGTTCAAGATCATCAACGATTCGCTCGGCCATGAGATCGGGGACCGGCTGCTTGTGCAGGCGGCAAACCGGCTGCGCCGCTGCATCCAGGAGCCTCAGATCGTATCCCGGCTTGGAGGCGACGAATTTACAGTGATTTTGCCAGGACTGCAGGATCCGAAGGAGGCGACCGACGTCGCGGATATCGTGCTGAAGGAGCTGGCGCAGAAGTTCCATGTGGACCCGCACGAATTGTATATCACCGGAAGCGTCGGCATCAGCTTGTACCCGAGAGACGGAAGCGACCTGGAAACGCTTGTAAAGCATGCCGATTCCGCGATGTACGCGGCCAAGGAACAGCGCAACGGCTACCGTTTGTTCGCTCCCCATTGGACCGAGACGCTGCCCCGGCGGCTGGTGCTGGAGAACGGACTCCGCGCCACGGCGATGGACGGCGAGCTGGAGGTATTCTACCAGCCGCAGATGGACTGCCGCTCAGGCCGCCTCGTCGGGCTGGAGGCGTTGACGCGGTGGAACCATCCGGTGCTGGGCTTGATCAGCCCGCAGGAGTTCATCCCGGTGGCCGAAGAAATCGGCATGATTGCGGATATGGACGAATGGGTACTGGAGAACGTCTGCTGGCAGCACGTCCGGTGGGAAGAAATATTGGGCTATCCGGTCAAAGTAGCCGTCAATTTATCCGCGCGGCAGCTGCACCGGCCTCATTTGCCGGAACGCATCCGGCAAACCCTGCAGCGGCACCAAGTCGATCCTGCCCAATTGGAGATTGAAATCACGGAAAGCGCCGGCCTGACGAAGGCCGAGGCGACGATCCGGCTGCTGAAGGAACTGCGCCGGATTGGCGTCGGGACGGCCATCGACGATTTCGGCACCGGCCATTCCGCGCTCGCGTACTTGAAAAAGTTCGATTTCAGCGTGCTCAAAATCGACAAGACGTTCATCCGGGGGCTGGACCATGATCCGGTCAACCGGGCTCTGGTCCAAGCGATCGTCGACATGGCCCATGCGCTCGGACTCCGAACGGTCGCCGAAGGCGTGGAGACGGAGGCGGAGCTCGCCCGGCTGAAGCAGATCGGCTGCGATACCGTGCAGGGCTATTTGCTCAGCCAACCTTTGCCCGCCTGCGAGATGGAAGAGTTTCTGGCCTCGATCCGGCACGGGGACAAGGGCGCTGCGGAAGCTTAATTCAATACAGCACCCTCCACAAATAAAAGGTCGCATACGCTTCGAAGCCGCTCCACCCGGCCGCAAGCCGCTGCAGCTCGGCCGGCGTCGGCTTGCTGTCCATGCCGAACAAATGCTTGACCGCGTTCTGCAGCCCGACGTCTCCGGCGGGAAAAGCCGACGGCAGCCGGAGACAGCGCATCATCACGTAATGGGCCGTCCATGGCCCGATGCCGCGTATAGCGGTCAGCTCGCGTTCGACCGCTTGCGCGTCAGGCAAGCGCAGCAGCCGCTCCTTGGTCAGTCGGCCGTCCGCCATCCGCGCCGCCGTTTCGAGCACATATTCGGCCTTTTTGGCCGTGAGCTGCAGCGGCGTGAGATCGGCCACCGACAGTCCCGCAATCGCTTCGGGCGCGGGAAACGTCCAATACGCCCGGCCGTTCCATGCCATGGAAGCGCCGTACGACTCGACAAACCGCCGCTTGAGCGTGTAGGCGAACGCCAGATTGATCTGCTGCCCGAGAATGGCCCAGCACAGCGCCTCGAACATATCCGGAATGCCGATGCAGCGGAGCCCGTAAAACCGGTCCGCCAACGGCCCCAGCAGCAGGTCGCTCTCGGCCAGCCGGTAAAACGCATCGAGATCTGTCCCCAAGTCGAACCACTCCCACACGTAGCGGGCCGCCGCCATACGTGCCTGCGGCTTCCCATGCGCGGCTTCGTCAAGAAACCGCAGACGTACGGTGCGATCCTCCGGACCGCCGAAGATTTCGACGAGCACCCGCTCGTTCCCGGCTTCGATCCATTTGTACACGCGGTCTTGGTCAACGTAAAACAGGCATTCGTTCTCCGACCTCGCCATATAGGCGAGAGCCGCGGAAAACCGGAAAGGCCCCCGCGGGACGAGCTCCCCCTCGCGTCCTCCGTCCTTCCATCCTTCTTGAAATGCAAGCTCTGCCCCAAGCCGTGCTTCGTTCATCATCCATTCTCTCCTTTGTCCAACCAACGTGCGCTGTTTTTCTTCATGATACCTTTTTACCATACTCCGGGCTCGTTCGCTTTTGAAATCTTGCGCTCTCACTCGTCCCCCCTTACATCGCAGGACCTGCCGGGGTATACTGAGCTCGTGAGGTGATCGCTATGACTGACCAGCATGAACGGCCGGCGGACCGCCAACGGACGGAGCCGGTGTTAACCGACGATATCTGGAACGCCATCATCGCCAATGATGCCGCGTTCGATGGCCGATTGATTTACGCCGTGAAGACAACGGGAATCTTTTGCCGGCCCTCCTGCAAATCAAAGCCGCCGAAGAGAGAGCACGTGCGGATATTCCGCGGCGCGGCCGATGCCGCCGCTCAAGGCTTCCGCCCCTGCAAGCGATGCCGTCCCGACGGCAAGGGGATGCCGGACGAAGAATGGATCCGGCATACCGCCAAGTGGATCGAGGCGCATTATGCGGAGCCGCTGACTCTCGCCGTGCTGGCGGAAGCACAGCATGCCAGCCCTTATCATCTGCACCGCACGTTCAAGCGGCTGACCGGGGTCACACCCGCGGAATATATCGCAGCCACGCGCGTGGAGGCGGCGAAGCGGCGGCTGAAGGAAACCGGGGAGACGGTAACCGAAGTGGCGCTCCGCACGGGCTTCCCGAATGCCGCATATTTCTCGACCGTGTTTCATAAACGAACCGGGCTCTCGCCGACCGCCTATCGGCAGGCGCAGGAAGCCTCGGGCTTATATCCATCGAAGAAGAGAATGGAGGAGGGACGCTCATGTTAAAGGCAGCCGCTATTTCCAACGCACGGAACGCTTCGCAGGCTTCGGACGGCTCTGGCGAAGGCACACAGACGCCGTACGTTTATTGGACCGCCTATCGGGACGGAGATTGGCTGCTGAGGATCGCGGCGACGGATCAGGGACTTTGCCGCATTCGTTTTCCGAACGAGAAGCCCGGGGAGCTGGCGGCTTGGGCAAGCCTTCATTGGCCTGGAGCAGCGCTGGTGGAAAGCGCGGAGGCGCTGCGCCCCTATATGGAGCCGCTCGCCGCATATTTCCGGGGGGACTGTACCCCGTTCGACCTGCCGCTCGACGTGCGGGGAACCCCGTTTCAGCTTGAGGTCTGGGAAGCGCTCCGGCTCATTCCGTACGGAAGCACCTGGACATATGCGGAGCTGGCCGCGGTCTTGGGAAGGCCGCTGGCGGCCCGGCCCGTCGGTGCGGCCGTCGGCGCCAATCCGCTGCCGATCGTGCTGCCCTGCCACCGGGTGATCGGCAAGGACGGCTCCCTGACCGGGTACCTCGGAGGCCTGGAGGCCAAAACGCGGCTGCTGCGTCTGGAAGGCTTCCCGTTCCGGGCAGAGCGCAGCTTGCCTAAAAATTAAAGGCCGAAAAGCCGGCCCCTTCTACTTGGAAAGTGCCGGCTTTCGATTGTTTCGAATCATAACGAAGCTTCTGCGCGATCCTTCTTCGCCGATCTGGCTTCGCGAACGGCAAAGACGGCGACGAGCAGAAACGACAGCACCCCGTACAGCAGCACCATGAGCTGCAGCCCGATCGAATCCAGCAGCAGCCCCGTGCTCAGCAGAACGACCTGGAACACGACGCGGTCGAGCATGCTGCGGAACGAGAAAAACCGGCCGTGGTACGCTTTCGGGATCTGCTTCTGGAACAAGGTCGACGCGGCCGGGAAAAATCCGCCCGCCGCCAAGCCGAACAATCCGAACGAAAGCAAAGCGCACAGCTTGGAATCGGCAAAATACAGCAGACACTGCGCCGCCGCCACGACCGCCGCAAACAGGAACAGGCGGTTCATCAAGCCGCCCCGGTCGGCCATCCATTTGACCAGAAAGCCGGCCAGAATGAAGCTGACCCCTTCCACGGCGTAAAGCAGCCCTTTCACCTGCGCATCGTGCTGCAGCTCGCTGATGTTGATGACCATCAGGTTGAACCCGCCGATGAACAGCGTCGGCACCAGCGTCAGCCAGAGCACCGTCAGCACGGTCGGCTCCGAACGCAGCACCGGCAGCAGCGCCTTGAAGCCGCTTTGCTCCACAGGCGGCGCCTGTCCTGCCGGATCGCTGCCGCGGTTTTCAGCTTCCGCCGGCTCCCCGCCCGGTACGGCCGACGCCTCTTTCGCCTGCCGCTGGCCGGACTCGGGCACGTTCAGGAAGGCGGTAGACGCAAGCAGCGCCACATACGCCACGAAAGAGGCGACGTACAAGCCTTGCAGGCTCATCACGGTCAGCATCAGCCCGGCCAAGGTCGTCCCCAGAATACGCGCGATCGTACCCGCGTTCATATGGACGCCGTTTAAGGCGAGCAGCTCCCGCTCCTTCACGATCAGCGGAATGACGGACTGCAAAGCCGGGAAATAGAAGGCGGCCGATATTTGCAGCGTCACGGCGAACAGCACCATCCACCAGATGGAATCGAAATACAGCGCGACAAACATAAAGCAGACGCTGACAAGGCGGCCGGCACCCGAAAGCATCAGCACCTTTTTCTTCGAGGTCGTGTCGATGACCCGCCCGGCCAGCGGACCGAACAGCACGCCGGCGAGCAGTCCGGCGAATAATATAAGCGACTTCATGAAGTCGGAAGGTACCTTCTGCTGCATAAACTCCAAGTTGGCAATAATCGACATCCACAAGCCAAGCCCGGCGATAAACTCCCCCGCCAGGACAATCCACACGTTCCGGTTCGTCCACATATACGGTTCTCCCTTATATTTGAAGCTGTCTCTGGATTGTATACCGAACCGGCCGAAAATGAAAGACTCGTCCGGCAAAACCAAGCGCAAAGCCCATTCTCTCCGGTGCTCGAAGGGAATGGGCTTTGTACGGTATCGTTAATCCAACGGACGCTTCGGATGCTTTTTCATCGACTGGTGGATTTTTTTCCACCGGTCTTTCTCTGCCCGCTGCAAGCTCTTGTCTTCCTTACGGGCTTGGAACGCCAGCTCCTTCTGCAGCTTCACGTAGTTATGATACCGTCCCCGGTCGAGCGTGCCGTTCTCCAGCGCTTCCTTCACCGCGCAGCCGGGCTCCTCCCGGTGCGTACAGTTGCCGAACCGGCAGTCCACGGCAAGCAGCTCCACGTCGCGGAAGGCGGCGTCAAGGCCGGATTCCGCCTCCCACAGCTGCAGCTCCCGCATTCCCGGCGTATCGATCAGCAGCGCGCCCCCGGGCAGCAGCACAAGCTCACGGTGGGTCGTCGTATGGCGACCCCGGCCGTCACCCTCGCGGATCTCCCCGGTATCCAAGATGGCCTCGCCGTAGAGCAGATTGGCCAGCGTGGATTTTCCGGCTCCCGAGGACCCGAGAAGGGCCACCGTCCGCCCCGGCTTCAGATAAGGGGCCAGCGCATCCAAGCCTTCGCCGCGCGCAGAGCTGATCGCATGCACCGGCACGCCCGGCGCCACGGCCTCCACAGCGGCCGTTTTGCCCGGCACGTCCTCGCACAGATCCGCTTTGCTGAGCAGCACGACGGGCGCCGCGCCGCTCTCGTAGGACAAGGTCAAGTAGCGTTCCAGCCGCCGCACATTAAAGTCCGCATTCAGCGCATGCACCAAAAATACCGTGTCGACATTGGCCGCGACGATCTGCTCCTCGACGGCACTCCCCGCCGCTTTGCGCGAAAACTTGCTATCCCGCGGAAGCACGGCGTGAACGATCGCACGCCCGTCCTCCATCCGCGGTTGAAGCGCCACCCAATCGCCGACGGCGGGATAATTGGCCCGGCCCGCAGCTTGATGCCGGAGCCGCCCGGACACTTCGGCGAGCAGCTCTCCGCCAGCCGTAACGGCGCGGTAAACGTGCTTATGCTCCAAAATGATGCGCCCCGGCTCAAGTCCGGCCTCACGGTAAGAGGCGAACGCCTCCTCCCGCCGGTCGTTCCAGCCCCAATCGTGCAGATGGCATACGGTCAATTGTTTTCCTCCCATTCTTGTACCCGACAAAATTGATGTACCTTTTATTGTAATGAACCGGCACAGCCGCATCAAAGTAAAAAAAGACTTCTAATCATCTTCTACCGAAACCGGCCGTCAGCGGGAGTTTGTAACCTGATTGTAACTTTCTTGCCAGCCATCCGTCCTATAATCAAAGCATCAAGTCATACAACTTAGGAGGGACTTTTATGAAAACACCGTTCAAATTATTGACCCTCGGTATCGCAGGAGCTTGCCTGCTGACAGCAGGCATCCCTGATTCCCTGGCAAGCGCCGAGCCTTCCTCCGCGAACGCTCCCGTCCAGGCCGTGCCGATCTCCGCAGCCGTTCAACAGGATGCCGTCAAGGTATCGGCCAAGCCCGTACAAGAGAAGACCGATTTGTACTCCGCGGACCTGAGCATCCCGGTTATCGAAGGGCTGAAAGATAAAAAGTATCAAGACCAGTTGAACGATATCCTGGAGCGTCATGCGATGAAAGACTTGGAGCTGCTGAAGAAGCAAGCGGAAAATGACGCAGCCGATGCCAAAAAATCGGGCTACGAATTCAGACCGTACGAGGTCACCGTAACATACAAAGTGAAGGCCGGGGGCGGCACGGCCGATGCGGGCCTGTTCTCTATCGCCGTGACGACCTATACGTATACGGGAGGAGCTCACGGTTTGCCGCGCACCGATACATACAACGTGCTGAATCAAGACACGGCGAAGCGGATCGAGCTGAAAGACCTGTTCGGCGCGGACTATAAGCAGACGATCGACAAACACATCAAGGATGAGATCGCCAAGCATCCCGACGATTATTTTAAAGACGGCTTCGAAGGCATCGACGATACACAGTCGTTCTATATCCACCAAGGCAGCGCCGTCATCGTCTTCGGGCCGTACGAGATCGCGCCTTACGCCGCAGGCATGCCGGAATTCACCATCCCGCTGCCCAATCAAGCGCAGACACCGGGCGGCCGGACGCAGAAGCTTATCGTGAACGGCAGCGAGCTGTCCACCGTCGACGCAGCCGTTTACACGGACGCCAAAGGCACCGTGACCGTGCCTTTGCGGATCGTCGCCGAAGCCCTTGGCTACGAGCTGAAATGGAACGCCGAGCAGCAAGCCGTGGAGCTGCACAAGGGGGCCCAATGGACGGTCGTGCGGACGGGCAAGGATGAGTACGTCATCAACAAAATGGCTCCGGTCTCCTTGGGCATCGCCCCGGCGATCAACAGCGAAGGCAAAATGTATGTGCCGCTGGCCTTTTTCTCGGACATCCTGAAGGCGGACGTGAAGTCCGAAGCCGGTACGATCACGATCCGTTAATGTTGATTCCCCTATAGACCATGAAAGAGCGCTTAACGGCGCTCTTTTGCTTTACTTCATAATGGTTAAAAAGCAACTGGACGCCCTGATAAAAAGGATTCGGCTGCACGTGCGGAGAATTAGGCATGAACACCAAACCACATCAAATCGGGAACAAAGGACGGCTGCACTTTTATGAAACTCGACCGGCTGCTGGCCATCACCATGCTGCTGCTTAACCGCAAACGGGTAAGCGCCAAGGAATTGTCCGAGCGCTTCGAAGTGTCGCTGCGGACGGTATATCGGGATATCGAAGCGATCAACCAAGCGGGGATTCCGATCATTTCTTACGCCGGTCAGACCGGCGGTTACGAGATTACGGACCGCTACCGGCTGGACCGTCAGCTCCTGTCCTTCGACGAACTCCAGTCGCTCATCGTTGCGCTGCGCGGCATGCAGACCACTTTGGACGACCGGCATTTCGGCAGTCTGCTGGACAAAGTCGGCGCGCTTTTGGCGAAATCCGAGCAAGGAAGCGTTAAGGACGCCTCCAAGCAGATCATCATCGATATGAACCCCTGGAGGAACGGCACCGCCGACAAAGAAAAGCTGGAAACGCTACGGCAAGCGATCCGGGAAAACCGGCTTACTGCCTTCGAGTATACGAACGGGAAAGGAGAGCAGGCCGAGCGTCTGTGCGAACCGATGAGCGTGGTGCTCAAAGGCTACGTGTGGTACATGTACGGCTATTGCCGGCTGCGGGAAGATTTTCGGATATTCAGATTGTCCCGGATGCGGAATTTGCAGGCCGGAATGGAGACGTTCGAACGCCGTCAGCTGCCGGCGGAAGATCTGGACAGCCGCTGGACGCGGCGCGACTCCCCCCATTCCGTGAACCTCGTGCTGCAATTCACCCCGAAGGTCCGGGTTCCGGTGGAGGATTATTACAAGCCCGAGCAAATCGAGTACGGCCCGGACGGGACGCTCATCGTTCGCGCTTCCCATCCGGACGCGCCCTGGACGTACGCCCATCTGCTGTCGTACGGCGCCAATGTGAAGGTGCTCGAGCCGGAAGCCGTTGCCCGTCGGGTGCAGGAGGAGGCGCTCGCCATTGCGCGGCTCTACGGGCAACCCTGACATACAGTTGTCAGGGAATCCATGCTATTGTAAAGAGGTACGCTAAATTGCGAGCGCAGGGAGGAATACGAGATGTTTGTCAAAACAGCCGATTTTATAGCCGAATGGCAGCAAGAAGCTGCCGCTACACAGAGAGTCATGGATACCTTGACCGACGAAGCCCTGAACCAAGCAGTTACTCCGGACCATCGGACGCTCGGACAGCTTGCCTGGCACCTGACGACGACGGTGCATGAGATGCTGTCGCGGACCGGCCTGGAATTCGCATCGGCCGGAGACGATCAGCATGCGCCGGCCTCGGCGGCTGCGATCGCCGAAGCTTACCGGAACGCCTCTCAAGCGGCATGGAATGCCGTCCAAACCCAGTGGACGGACGCCAAGCTGGCAGAAACGACGGAGATGTACGGCGATACGTGGCCGAACGGCCTGACCTTGCGGATTTTGATCCAGCATCAGATTCATCACCGGGGCCAAATGACGGTCCTGATGCGCCAAGCCGGGCTCAGAGTTCCGGATATTTACGGCCCGACGCGGGAGGATTGGCTGGAGAGAGGTATGCAGCCGCTTGTGTGACTGAGGCTGTGCTGCATGTCCATAGGAAAGAGCAGACAATTTTAATCCAAATGCCCGCCGGAAAACGCTCCTTTATGACCCGCCGCCGTATTCCGGCATCTCCGCTAACGCACATTTTCCCGCCCACCCAATCAAGGAGCCTGTGACCATCATAAGGTATACTAGGTCACACGGAAGGAGGATGGATGTATGAGCTGCGTAAAAGGGTTCGGCGGTTTTACTTCTACGGGCGTAATCCTCGTATTGTTTATTTTGTTGGTAATCGTATCTTGTGCTTTCTGGATCTAATTTCGGGGCACAAGGCCCGGGCCGCGGCCTGGGCTTTTTTATTCAAGCACAAGCATATGGGAGGGGGGCTCGCTGCGAATCCCCCTTTTTGGCGTTCCTTTATAAATGAATGAAACCCGCTTCAGGCTGTACACATTCGCTCATGGCTTCAGCAGACGGATAAACGCCAGCAGCGGCTGCGACATCCATTTCTTGGGATGGACGAACAGCTGCAGATCGAACCGGATATCGGGATGGGCAAAAGGCAGCACCTTGAGGCGCCCACGCCGTACCTCCTCTTCGACGACGATCTGCGGAAGAAGGGCCACGCCGAGCCCGTTCATCACGCACTGCTTGATCGCCTCCGGGTTGCCCAGCTCAAAGCGGATGTGAAACGAGATGTTGTGCGCTCTTAATACGTTCTCGAACATGCCCCGGTAATTGCAGCTTTCCTCCGACATGATCAGCTCGGCTCCGTTCAAATGATCCACGCTTACACCGCCGGAACGCTGCGTGAGCGGATGGCCGGGCGGCGCGATCAGCACCAGAGGCTCTTCCCGGATCGTCTCGCAGCGAAGAGCCGGGTCAACCGGCTTGCCGTCGAGCAGCAGACCGATATCGAACTCTCCCTCCTTCACTTTGCTGACGATCAGCGACTCGCGTTCCGCTTGGATATGAATGTTCAGTTCGGGAAACCGTTCCCTCAGCTGCTGCAAATAAGGAGGAAGGTAGTAGGCCGCCAGCGAATCGATGGTGCCGATCGTCAACGTCCCGCCAACCTGATTCCCGACGATTTCTTTGGACTGGGCATACAGATCCAGCATCTGCACGGCGAGCTTCAGCAGCACTTCACCGGGCGGGGTAAGCCGAAGCTGCCTGCCATGACGCTCGAACAAGGAAACGCCGTATTCCCGCTCCAGCTTCTGAATCTGCATCGTGACGCTGGATTGCGCATAGCCAAGCTCCTCAGCAGCCCGGGTAAAGCTTTGACGTTTAGCCACCTCGCGAAACGTCTGGAGATACGTCAGTTCCATGTGATCTTCGCCCCTATTATCAATATTATTGATGATGATTATCACTTATTATAACTAACTCCGATGATTCGATCCATGGTAAAGTAGAGCCAAGAAAATTATTCGACTCCATGGAGGAATGTAAAAAATGCTAACCCAAGAGCAGCTAACTGGTGTTTACGTCCCGATCGTCACCCCGTTCGACAGCAACGGCGCCGTAGATTTAACTTCATTCGAGCGGCATGTTCGCTGGCTTGCGGACCGCGGCATCCATGGCCTGATCGTCAACGGGACGACGGGAGAATCGCCGACGGTAGCATGGGAAGAAGTCGAAGCTTTGGTCAAGACCGCAAAGAACGCCGTAGGCGGGAAACTGCCGGTGATTGTCGGTACCGGAACGAACGATACCGCCTCGACCGTGAAGCGCACGGAGCTTGCCGGACAGCTTGGCGCGGATGCCGTGCTTGTCGTTGTCCCCTACTATAACCGCCCGTCGCAGGAAGGCATCGCCGCCCATTTCCGCAAAGCGGCGGAGGTCGGCATTCCCGTCATCGCCTACGACAACCCGTCCCGTACCGGGGTGGGGCTTACGGCACAGACGGCCGGGACCGTTCTGGAGCTGGACGGGGTGATCGGTCTGAAGGACAGCTCCGGCGGCATTCAGCTGCTGACGGAATTGTCCCGCTCAAGCAGCAAGCCGGTGCTGTGCGGCGACGATTCCTTCGCTTACGCAATGCTTTGCTGCGGGGCCAAGGGCGGCATCCTCACCGCTTCCAACGTGGTGCCGGAAGCATTCGTCGAAATGCACCGGCGGTTCGCCGAAGGAGACTTGAACGGAGCAAAACAAACGTTCGAGGGGCTGCTTCCGCTCATTCGGCTTCTTTTCCAAGAATCCAATCCGGCCCCGGTCAAGTGGGTTCTGGCTCGGCAGGGCATTATCGCCTCGGAGGGTCTCCGCCTCCCGATGACCGGCATCAGCGCGAAGCTCCGGCAGGAGCTCGAAGCGTATTTGAGCCGGTAAGCCGGCACAATAAACCGACGGTCCGGGCAACAACAACCGTCAGACGCACGAAAAAGCCCTCCGCTGTAAGCGGAGGGCTTTTTCGGACCCAGCCTAATGTTTCATACGGAAAAACAAATCGATAAACGCCCCGCCAACGAGCCAGTAGCTAACGATGCAGCTGAGCACGATGAGGATAACGTTCTTCAAAAACTTCATTTCTTCAACTCCAATATCATTTAGGTTCGCCCGCGATAGAAGCGCCGTGCTTCCTCCCCGCTTCCGGCGTACGGTGCCTAAGTGCGGCTCCAGTTGTCTTTGGACAGAAGGGACCGTCACCTATTAGACGATGGAACCTGGCAATAAGTTTCAAACTATAATCTTACAGCAAAAACCCCGGGAACGCCAAGCGCCGCCAGCGCTTCTGTACCAAGGCAAGGTACAAAGCCGCTGACGGCGACTGTTTTATGGCATATGGAATTCAGGCGCTCCGCTTACACCCAGCCGCGGGCTTCCATCGCTTTGGAAATCCGCTCCATCGAGATCATGTAAGCGGCCGTACGCAGATCGGTTTTGTATTGAGTGGCAAGATCTTGAACCGCGCGATACGCTTCCGTCATCGCCGTCTTGAGCTTGAGGTTTACCTCTTCTTCGCTCCAGTAATAGTTCATCAGGTTCTGAACCCATTCAAAGTAGGAAACCGTCACGCCGCCGGCATTCGCCAAAATATCCGGGATCACCTTCACGCCGTTGCCGAACAAAATCTCGTCCGCTTCCGGCGTCGTCGGTCCGTTGGCCGCTTCCGCCACGATGCGCGCCTTGATCTGAGCGGCATTTGCCGATGTAATGACATTCTCAAGCGCAGCCGGGACCAAAATATCCACATCCAGCTCCAGCAGCTTCTCCGGCTGAATGGCGGACGACGCGCCGTATGCGGACAGGTCTCCCTGATCCTTCAATTGCTCCACACGGGCCAAATCCAGTCCTTGCGGGTCGTAAATTGCGCCGCGCGAGTCGCTCACGGCCACAATGCGGCAGCCCAGCTCCGCCAGCAGCTTCGCCGCAATCCGTCCGGCGTTGCCGAAGCCTTGGATGGCCACCGTCGCGCCTTCCGGCGACTTGCCCATATCCTTCAACGCCTCTTGAATCGTGAAGACGCAGCCGCGGGCCGTCGCTTCGTTTCTGCCCTTGGAGCCTCCGATAATCAGCGGCTTGCCGGTAATCACGCCCGGGCTGTTGAAGCCTTTCAAACGGCTGAACGTATCCATCATCCAGCCCATAATTTGCGGGGTCGTGTACACGTCCGGCGCAGGAATGTCTTTCTCCGGTCCGACGATATCGGCGATCGCTTCCATGAATCCCCGGCTGACGCGCTCCAGCTCGCCCTTGCTCATTTCGCGCGGGTCGCAGATGACTCCGCCCTTGCCGCCGCCGTACGGGAGGCCGACAACGCCGCATTTGAAGCTCATCCACATCGACAGCGCCTTGACCTCGTCCAGCGTAACGTCCGGATGGAACCGGATGCCGCCCTTCGTCGGGCCGACCGCATCGTTATGCTGGGAGCGGTAGCCTTCAAATACGCGGACTTGGCCGTTGTCCATCTTCACGGGGAATGTGACGGACAATACCCGTTTCGGGTGCTTCAGAATTTCTACGGCCTCTTTGGGTAAGTTTAAGAGAGAAGCGGCATGCTCGATTTGCCTTTGAGCAATTTTAAACGGATTTAGATTTTCGGCAGTCAGTGTAGTCACAGTCATCGATTCATCTCCATCTCCTTCTATGCTTTAACGTAATGCTGAAATAATGAGTTGTTTTTTATTCTATAGGTATCGACTTCCACTTTCAACCGTTTTTTTTGACAATATTCAGCAAATTCGAAGCGTCAGGAAATCTATACAAACCTTTCATCATCCGTTATTTTTGTTTTAAAAATGATGTATGGTATATTTAACATATATCCAAAATTTATCTGACAGGAAGAGGAAATCATGCTGACATTTGAGGAAAAGATTGCGGTAATCGAATCGTTTACGGAGCTGGAGAGGAAGAACGTGTCCTTGGGCCGGGTCAACTATCATTACGAACAAAGCGCTTATGACAAGAAGACCGTTGTGTACCATTTGCACCCGAATGGCAACGGCTTCGTCTATGCCGGTCATCTGTCCGGTTACGATACCGATGAGCGGGGTCTGGTGAACATCCGGGACTTCACCGCAGAGGCGCTCCGGTCGATCGTGGAAGCCTCGATACGCTCCCTTGCGCCCAAGACGGTGCAAGAACAAGCCGTCGCCGGCGACGCGGAGATCGAAGAGCGCTGGACCGGCCCGGATAAGCAGACCTTGGTGCTGCTGTACGAGAACGAGCTGTGGTGCGTCTATGCCGGTTTGAACCTCGAAGCGGCCTTCGAAACGTACGGGGAAGCCGAAGAATACTTGACCGAAGAAGGCTTCTCCCGGCAATAGCTCCCGTCCATCGCCGCGGCGGACATGCCTGCCGGGGCGGGCATGTCCTTAGATGCCTGTACAGCGGTCAACAGCTTACCCTTCAAGCGCTGCGAACTCGCCGGGGATGCTTCGAATCCGCTCGCCAATGCGTCTTATCGTTTCCGGCGCGGCTTGATGATACCGGGCAAACAGCCGGGCTATGGATGCAGCCAGCTCCGCATCCCCGTCCAGGTCCATCACGGCAAAATGACGCCATCCCCCGTCAGGCTGGCGGTTTTTCGCTTTAACCGCCGCTTCCGTCTCCTCGTAAATCCGCAGCATGGCCTCATCCCCGAAATAGCGCATTCCGGCTTTCACCTCGGACCACACCCCCAGAGAAATGTAATGCGAGACAAACCAGTAATATTCGGGCTCCGAGTGGGCGTGGCCATAGAGCACTTGGAACATCAGCAGCGCTTGCTGTCCCGGGGTCAGCCCGGCATACACCTCCCGCTTGAGACGAAGGCCCTTCCCGCGAATCTGCCGGATCGTCGGCTCGATACAAGCCTCCAGCAGCGCGCGATCCTCCAATGTCTCGAAAACCTCTTTTTTCATCGTTATCCGCAATTCGTACTCCACCTTTCCTCCGGCAAAATGATGATTGTGTGTACATACAACAAATTGTGCAAAAAATTTTATTTACTGTCGAGCTTTTTGGCAGCCTGATGCAGCATCCCTGTCAGCACTTGCCCTTCTTCGCCTAAAGCTCCCATAAATCGCCCCATCAAGCGATGCCAGCATTGATTAATCGTCTGCTGAAGCCTAAGCCCCTCTTCGGTCGGATAGATGAGCGCCAGCTTGCCCTCGTTCCGTCTCTCGACCAAGCCTTTGACGACGAGCTTGTCAATGAACCGGGTGCTGGTAGAAGGAGCGATATGCAGCGTCTCGCTTAAGTCTCTTTGGGTAATCCCCGGATTTTCTTTTACCACCATCAGCAAAAAGGCATAGGTCGGCGATAAGCCGGCAGGCGCGAATTCCTCTTCCGCCATCCGGTTCATGACGCGGGATAGCCAGTTCACGTTAAAAAAGGGGCATTCGGCAAAATGGTCTTCGGTTACTTTGCTTTGCTGTTCCATAATCGATCCTTAGCCTTTTTTGTTGTATGTACACATAACTTAAACCAAGAGCAGCTTCTTGTCAACCGTTTGAACAGAAAATATGTTTTTTCTCCGCCCACACGAAAAAGAAGCCCCGGCGGGACTACGGCCCCGGTCAAGGCTTCCGAAGGATACCTGCTTCCCCAAGAGCGCGTGCGGGTCAGCGCAGCCTGCGGGACCCGACTTCCGCCCCGTAGTCGGCGTCGTAGGTGCTCGCATTCCTGGAGTTGTTGGCGCGGAACGTATCGTATACCTCATTGTCGAGCTCGGCCCGGGAGTCTACAAGCACAAGGATGCTCCCTTCTTTGACGTATTCGTTATAACGTTTCGCTTCGTCCTCGGGAATCCCCATGCCGATCAATCCGCCGACGATCCCGCCGGCTCCCGCCCCGACAGCCGCCCCGGTTAAGGTCGCCGCAATCGGGCCCGCCGCAATAATCGGCCCTACGCCCGGAATCGCGAGCGCGCCGATTCCGGCCAACAGCCCGGCGATCCCGCCCAGCATGCCGCCTGTAGCCGCGCCTGCCGCGGCACCCTCCGGCGCTTTGGACCCCGTCTGGTCCGTCACGGCGGATACGTCCTCCTTATCCTTGGCAATCACGGATATCTCATCCGCCCGATAACCTTGTCTTTTCAAGCCTTCGATCGCCCGGATCGCTTCCTGCTCGGTCTGAAACACGCCTACGATTTTTTTCTCGTTGTTCATGGTCATGACCTCCTCAATTGGGTACGAACCGGCAAGCGGTTCGTCGGCGTCTCGAAACCGGACGGCCGCCGCATTTCTCCGCGGCCCGCCCGAATCGGCGCCTCTGGCAGCTTCCGCTACACAGCTTCTTACCCCGAGGAAGGACAAGTTAATCATTCCGCTTATCGCCGGAGCCGTTTCCACGGCAGCATTCATCGACAGGCAAAAAAAGACTCTGTTCGCGAGCCATGCGAAAGAGCCTTTCTTCGAATTCGTAATAGAATGTCAAATCGTCATTTATAATAGGATGTCGGCAAAATAATAGCTGCACCTTTGTTAAGCGGAGGCGCTTTGATTTCCACCTTCACTTTTTCCGCGCCGCCGATATCGACTTCCATCTTCGTCAGGCCATCCGCCTTGGTCAGCTTCTTCGCCGCCAGTTCAACATCGCCGCTCGTAACGACAACTTCGAACGAATCTTCGGTCGCTCCGATTTCCAGTACCAGCTTCTGGTATTTTTTGTTCGGATTCAGAGTGATGTTTGGCAGGCCGTTAATCGCCGTCGTATGGAACAATTCCTTATACTCTACTCCGTTATAGCTTGTTTTACTCGGTTCCCGGGTCTGCGAGAACAGCCATAAATCATATTTTTCCGCTGAAATCGGAACACCCTCGGAACGTTCTCCGAGAAGCACCGTGTCAGTCGCTTCGTCATAGTTAACGGCCACGTTAAGCGCTTCCGAAACGGCACGAACAGGCAAATACGTGCTGCCATCATATGTAATCGGACGTACCGGCGTGCCGTCCGACAGCTTCGGCTCCCATGCGGCTCCGTCGATTTTTAACTTGAGCCCGTTGTTCAAATAAGCGCGTATTTCCTCAAGCTGCGACCCGGCATAAGCCCCTGTTGCAAAGACCGTGCTGAGAGCAACGACGGCTGCCGTCAACTTGAGCGGTTTGGAAAGTTGTTTCATGCACCAATACCTCCTAAACATTGGGAGCCAACCCGAAGGCTGCACTCTCACATTTTGGGAAAATGTATGACTCTCTCTATATACGGACGGGACTTCTGTCAGGTTACAAAAAAATCTTCTCGTTAGCGTGCGATCGACGACAAAAAGGCTGCCCCTCGAATAAAATTGCCCGCGGGACAGCCTGCGTATGGTCAATCGTCCTTTTCCAATCCTACCCTGCCGTTGGGAATCGCTCCGTCAGTTCCCCTTCTCCGGCTGTTCTTCGCCCGACGGAACGATTGACGCTCCACCGATTTCGACAGACCTTGCAGCCACCCGTTTCAGATCCTCCAAGAACATACGCATAAGCACCGGCCTGCGCCGGACGGCAAGCGGATGGTAGCTGACGGTCGTCGGCAGCCCGGCGATATCGTACCAGCTGCCCCTAAGTTGCTTGACCTCCGCTTCCGGATCTTGAAAAAACGCCTGCACCGCCACGTTTCCCAAGCAGATCATAAGCTTCGGCCGTTTTTGCTCCAACTGGGAAAGCAAGTGCGCCCGGCAGCGATTCCTCGCCGTTTCCTTGTCGTATTTGCGAACCGGCCGGCATTTCAACACATAAGTCACGTAAACGTCGTTCATATCGAGTCCCGCCTCCGCCGCACCAAGCTGCAGCGTAGCGCGGGTACCGCAGACGAAGGCGCGGCCCTCCCGGTCCTCCCGCGCTCCGGGATTATCCAGCAGCATGATGATCCGGCCTTCCGGGTTGCCTTCCCCCCATATGACGCGAGTCCGCTGATTCGCCAGCTCGCATAGCTGGCAGGATACCGCATGCAGCGGCGCGGCTTCCTCCGGCAGAACGATGGGTTGATTGTCGGTCATGGATTCGGCTTCCTTCCGATGGGATTGTCGGTCTACAGGATGTTCCGGAAGTCCTGCTTTTATGCATCGTTTAGGACGCTTGTACGGCTCCTTCAGGCGAAGCCCGGCCATAGAAAAAAGCCGAAGCAGCCCCTGGCTCCCTCGGCTTTTCGCCTGTCGTCCGCTACATCCGCTCCACAATCGACCGGGCAATCCAGACTCCGGCTGCGCCCGCTTGGGCCAGCCCCCGGGTTACCCCCGCGCCGTCTCCGCCGCAGTATAACCCGCTGATCACCGTTTCAAGCTGCTCGTTCAGCTTCGGCCGGGCCGAATAGAACTTTGCTTCCACACCGTAGAACAGCGTATGATCCGACGCGATGCCCGGCGTCACCTTGTCGAGCGCCTCGACCATTTCGATCAAACTTTTCATCGTGTTGTAAGGGAGCACAAGGCCCAGATCCCCCGGAACGGCTTCCTTCAGTGTCGGCTCCAAGAACCCTTCCTGAATGCGCCCCGCCGTCGAGCGCCGGCCGCGAATGATGTCGCCGTACTTCTGGACGATCACGCCGCCGCCCGACAAATCGTTCGCCCGCTTGCAGATTTCCCGCGCATACTCGTTCGGCTTGTCGAACGGCTCGGTAAACCGGTGGGAGACGAGCAGCGCAAAGTTCGTATTGAGCGAGCCAAGCGCCGGGTCCTTGAAAGCATGCCCGTTCGCCGCCATAACCCCGCTGTGGTTCTCGACCACGACATGGCCCGACGGATTGCTGCAGAACGTCCGTACCCGCGTGCCGACCGAGGTGTTGAAAATAAATTTGCCCTCGTACAAATGCTCATTGATCTCGCGCATGACGACATCGGACGTCTCCACCCGAACGCCGACGTCCACCTGGTTATTGAACATCGGAATGCGCCGCTTGCGGAGAATTTCCGTCAGCCACGCCGATCCGTCTCTTCCCGGCGCGACGATCACGGCGTCCGCTTCCAGCTCCTCGCCGTTGGACAGCACGACCCCTCGCGCCCGGTAGCCTTCCGCTTCTTTCACCGTCAGCACGTCGGCCACTTCCGTCTTGAACCGCATCTCGATATGCCGTTTCAAATAGTCATTGATCGATTTCAAAATCTGCAAATTTTTCTCGGTGCCCAGATGCCTTACTTGCGCCCGCAATAGCTTGAGTCCGGCCGCATAGCCGCGCTGCTCGATCGAGCGCACAACCTCGGTCATCGGGTCGGTGATCGTATCGGGAGCGCCATGCCGCAGATTGAGACCGTCGACGTAGCGAATCAGCTCCAGCACCTGCGACGGCGGCAAATAATCGGTCAGCCATCCGCCGAATTCCGTCGTAATGTTGAACTTCCCGTCGCTGTAAGCGCCCGCTCCGCCGAACCCGCCCGTAATCGAACAGGCCGGCAGACAGCCCGCGTATTCCTTCTTCCCCGCCGGGGGAGGACAGAGCCGGATCTTTTCTTCCAGAATCGGACACCGGCGGCTGTCGATATCGTGTCCTTTATCGATTAACAAAACGCGCTTGTGAGGCGCTTTCAACGTCAGTTCATAAGCGGCAAAAATCCCCGCCGGTCCGGCTCCTACAATAATCACATCAAAGCGCTTACCCATCTTCGCTTTCCCTCCATAGAACGAATATTCTCATGCCTACCCGTCCGGAGACGCAAAAAATCCCGGCCTCGAACGGGTATGGAAAACCCGCCGCTCGTAGCCAGGAATTGTCGGTTCCTTGTAGAGACCCCCGGCCCGTCATGCCGAAGATATACGAACAGTCTCATCTGTAACGCTTATTCGGTTTACGTAAATTAGGGTACCGGAATTTCAGATCGGTGTCAAGGGATTATCTTTATTTCGTTCGTGTTTTACATAAAAATTATATGTTCACCCTGCATTCTTGTCCAACATACAGTTAAATTCCGAACATTACGGACATCTTTCTCGATAAACCCAGAGTGCTGTCCAGCGTGTCGTTCAGCTAAAACAACGTACGCGGTACGCTCCCCGGTTCGGCTACTCCCGCGCCCAGGGCCGGCTCCTCTCCGTTGTTGCTAGACCGTGATAATAAAGTTGTAGACTAGACTGTTAAACGAACGGGCAGGTTTCATATATTGCTTTGACGAATATTCTTTTTTATACAGAAATAGGAGAGATTAATATTGGCTCTCAAGCTATTAATCTTACTGAAAAATTATCCAAGTTCAGCGATCACTGGTCTCCAAAAGTCATTGGGGAAATGAATAACTATCAATTTAAATTGGTCAAAATTATGGGGGATTTTGTATGGCATGATCATCAAGATACCGACGAGGTGTTTATCGTACTCGAAGGGGAGATGTTTTATTGCCTACAAAAAAAAGGCCCAAGCTGCGCTTAGCCTAAGCGCGCTTGGACCATCCGTTCCGGCGTCTACCCCTTAACCGGCGTAATGTTCCGGGCTTTGAATACTTCGCCGACCACATGCAAGGCCCCGCATGCTTTCGGGAACCCGGCGTAGCCTGCGCAGTGCAGGACGATCTCCAGAATTTCCTCCGGCGTCAAGCCGACGTTCAGCGCCGCATGCACATGGAACGGCAGCTGCTCCGTTGCCCCCTGCGTAATGAGCGAGGTGATTGTAATGATCTCCCGCTGCTTCAGATCCAGCGTCTTGCGCGAATACAAATCGCCGAATCCGAAGGAGACGATCTGATGCGCCATATCCGGAAAAAAGGCGCCGATATTCCCGATCGTCTGCGCCCCTTCCTCTCCGACCATCTCCACTAACGTCTTCATGCCCCGTTCATACCGCTCGGCGTTCGTCAACCGCTCTTCGCTTCCCATCGTATTCACCTCTGCTTATGTATTCCTTTCCCTCCGGTCATCCGCGCGCCATCGTCGGCGGAATTTCCAGCGGGTCGGCCATCACTTCGATCACGGCCGTACGCCTCATCGCCAGTGCCTGCGTCACCGCGGCGTACAGCTCCTCTTCGGTCGAACAGCGGAACGCCTCCGCTCCCATCGCTTCGCCAAACTTGGCGACGTGTATCGGTACCGTGTAATTCGTCCCGATCGCGCGGCCGAGATGCCGGGCCATCCCTTTCTCCACCATATCCAGACTGCCGTTGTTCATCACAACGAAAATAACCGGAGCCTCGTAATTGACCGCCGTCGATATTTCCGTCCCGTTCATGAACAGGCATCCGTCCCCGGTCAGGCATACGATCGTTTTGTGCGGCTCCGCAAGTTGGGCGCCGACGGCGTACCCGATGGCGCGCCCCATCGTCGCAAACACCTCTTCGAAGTAGAACGTTCCCGGGACCTCGATATCAAAATGCTTGACGACATAGAAGGAATGACTGCCCGCATCGCCGTACACCACGGCCTCCTTCGGCAATGCCGCCCGCAGGACCCGAATCGTTTGCCGGCCGGTCAGCCCGCGACTCTCCGCCGGCTCCTCCGTTTCGGCAGCCCTTTCCGATGCGGCTGCGACCTCGGCGTAAAAGCTTGTCAGCTCTACACGACGGCCATCCGTCAAGCGCAGCAGCTCCTGAAGATTGCGCTTCAAGTCCCCGAGCACCGGAAGCACCGGAACGGGAACCGCTTTGCCGATAAACGTCGGCTCGTAGTCGAAATGGATCATACGCCGCGGGTACATATCCGGCGTCAGTCCGGGCAGCTCCAAGTCGCTGAGCTGACTGCCCAAGACAACCATCACGTCGACGCCTTCGCTTAGATAGGCTTTGGACGTATCGTTGCCGCCAAGACCGAACGGTCCGAGCGACAGCGGATGTCCCGATACGAACGCGCCCTTGCCTCCCGGCATCGTCATCACGGGAATACTCCATCGTTCGGCCAGCTGCCGAAGCTCTTCGTAAGCCCGGCAAGCGTGCACGCCGCCGCCCACGAACAGCACCGGACGCCTTGCCGCATCGAGCCATTCGATCACTTGATCAAGGTTCGCGGAAAGAACGGCCGGATAGTGCGTCGGCATTGAAATTTGAAAAGGTCGGACTTCCTCTGTCAGAACGTCCAAGGGGATGGAGAGATGGACGGGGCCTTTCACTCCGGTGAAGGCTTGTTCGATCGCATGGCGCAGATACGTCTCAAGCAGCTCGCCGCGCTCGATGCGCGCGCTGAATTTCGTCACCGGCTCGAACATCTTGACGAGGTCGGTTCCGAACGGCGTGCTGTCCTGTCCGAGCACCTTGCCGATCTCTTTGATCGGCGGCTGCCCGGTCAAGAACAGGACGGGCACGCCCGTCGCTTTCGCTTGTCCCGCAGCGGTCAGCATGTTGATGCCGCCCGGCCCCGCCGTGCCCAGCGCCGCGCCGAGCCGGCCGCCTTCGAAGGCGTAGCCGGCCGCTGCAAACCCTGCGCCGCCTTCATGCTTGCTCAGCACGAATACGATGCCCTGCCGGTCCATCTCCATGACCAGAGGCGTCACCGGCTTGCCTGGGATGCCGAATACATGGGTAACGCCCCATCGAATCAAATGCTCCACTAACAATTGAGCCACAGTTTTCATGGTGATCCCCTTTTTTTGAAAGCATCAATATTTTCTCTTGACCTTCTCCTGCAGCTCCTGAAAATGCAGCTCGAACTGCTCTGCCGGGATCGGCTCGCTAAAGTAGTACCCTTGCACCTCGTTGCATTTTTGGTACTGCAGGAAACGGAGCTGGTCCTTCTCTTCGACGCCTTCCGCAATGACCTCCAGCCCCAGATTGTGCGCCATCGCGATGATGGTGCCGACGATGTCCGAATCGTGGGAATTCGTCATAATATCCCGCACGAACGACTGGTCGATCTTCAGGCGGTCGATCGAAAACTTTTTCAAATAATTAAGCGAGCTGTATCCCGTTCCGAAATCGTCAATGCTGATCTGGACCCCGAGGCCATGCAGCTGCCGCAGCGTCGGAATCGTATGCTCCACATCCATCGTCATCGTTTCGGTAATTTCCAGCTCAAGGAACCGCGGCTCAAGCCCGGTCTCTTCCAAAATGCCCTTAACCGTCTCGGCAAGATACTCTTTGGAAAATTGCTGGGAGGACAAGTTGACGGCAACGCGCATCGGCGGCAGCCCTTTTTCCTGCCAGCTCTTGTTCTGCATGCAAGCGGTGCGCAGCACCCATTGATCGAGCTGGATAATAAGTCCGGTTTCTTCCGCCAACGGAATGAATTCATAAGGAGATACAAGCCCGCGCTCGGGGTGCATCCAGCGAATCAGCGCCTCGGCGCCCTTGATATCCCCAGTCTTGATATCGATTTGCGGCTGGTAATACAGCACGAATTCGTTATTGTCGATCGCCCGGCGCAGCGACGTTTCCATCTTGATCTTCTCATGGGATTTCGTCTGCATGTCGTCCGAATAGATCACATATTGATTTTTGCCGCGCTGCTTCGCCCGGTACATCGCCGTATCCGCATGAATCATCAGCATCTCGATGTCGAGACCGTCGTCCGGATAGAAAGCGATGCCGATGCTCGCCGTAATGTGAAACTCGTACCCGTTCATGTTGAACGGATGCTGGAACAAGCTCAGAATGCGCTCGGCCCGGTGTACGACCTGCTGCTCGTCCGTCACGATCGGAAACAGGAACATGAATTCGTCGCCGCCCATGCGGGCGACCAGATCCGTCGCCTCGAGACTGCTCGTCAGCCGCTCGGCGATCTGCTTGAGCAGCAGGTCTCCGTTGGAATGCCCCAGCGTGTCGTTGACCAGCTTGAAGCGGTCGAGATCCAGGTACATAATGGCGATGCCGGACGGATGCAGCCCCCGCTTCGCCCGCTCGAGCAGAGGGACAAGCACTTGCTTGTAGTACCTCCGGTTGGGCAGCTTGGTCAGATCGTCGTGGTTGGCCAAATAATTGTATTTCTCCTCCGCCTCATACCGGTCCGTAATGTTCCGGAACTGGCCGAAGGCCCCGATGAGCCGCTTGTGCTCGTCATAGATCGGGAACGCGTCGAACAGGCACACCGTGCGCATCCCGCTCCCCTTGCGCTCGAAGCTGATTTGAATATCTTCGTACTTCTTCCCGTGGCGGATCACATCGTAGATGTATTGCCCCATGGGTTCAAGACACAGCACCGGCCTCCCCAGCGTTTGCTCTTTGGACAGACCTGTCAGATCTTGAGCAAAGTGATTAAAATCCGTAATTTCCCCCTCTTTATCGGTAATAATAATGCCGTTGCGCGTATTGTCCATCAGAATCTGATTCATAATGTCCAGCTTGCGGTTCTGCTTTCGAAGCATCAGCTCCCTCTCGATCGAGTCCACGGTGGTGGACAGCATAGTCACCATAAGCGGGTTCTGGAATTCGATGGCCGTCATAATAATGATGCTTCCGAGCAGATTATCGACGTCGGAATAGCGAAATGCCACGGCGTAGCAGGCGGTTTGATGCAGGTATTCGTGGTAATGATCGGGGCCGATCAATTGGATGGCGTAGCCGCTGTGCTTCAAAGAAAGACTGACCACGTTGGTGCCCATGACTTCCTCGGAGAATTGAATGCCGATGCGGATGCCAAGCTGATTGACCATATTCTTGATGGTTTCGTCCCCCATCATATGCAGGATGAATCCCCGTGCGTCAGCCACCGACAACAAGAGCGGCGTGCCTTTCATCGAGTCCAAAATTTTGTTTCCGAAAAACTGAACCACGGACAAAATTTCCTCGTAATCCTTTCGCTTGTCCTCCAGCTCTTTCGGCGTCATGACGACCTTGGGAAACGGAATCTCTTTCGGATTCATCCCCGCATGGCTGCAATACGACTTTGACGCCATAATGTAGTTACTTAGCGACATACCCCCACCCTCTTCCAACGTGACATAAGGACTGTGCGATCCCCTTGTAAAACGATATGTATATAGTATACTTCGCCCCAGAAGCGGCGATAGTGAATAGGGAAACCAACTTTCATGTCCGCTTTATTCTGATGGCGCGTTGAAGTGACTTAGCGAAAGCGAAAGGTTCGGCACCTCGCCGCTGGCCATTTTCGGGCTGGTTCTCGGTTTTGGCGGTGCGCTGGGGACTGCAACAAAAAAACGGAGGCGTCATGTGCGTCTCCGTTTGTTAGCGTGCGGTGATGTACTTCTATTGAATTGCATGCAGAACCATGCTAAAATGGAGATTGGTCGCCACCCATATTGTGGTTCCACTCTTTAAATTTACCCACTATCATATTAACACATGCATCGGCGATTTGTCAAATCTTTTGAACAAAGGGGCGGTAACGTGGTGAACATGCAGCAAGTGTGGCAGGAAGAGCAGGAGCGGGTCGAACGGGTCACCCGGGACATCGGCAAGCGCATCGATACCCTGCAGCAGGAGGTCGGCGAGCTGAGGACGGATATCGTCGATATCCGCAAGCATTTTTGGGACGATGTGACCGTCAACCTGGACGCTCCCGACGAAGTCATAGAAACGTACGCAAGCCTGAAGCAGCAAGCGGAGGTGCTGACCAGCCGCGAGCACAGCCACCGGCACGCCCAGAAGCAATTAACGAAGCTGAAACGATTGAAGACGTCCCCGTACTTCGGTCGCATCGATTTTCGGGAGGACGGGGAGCGACGCGCCGAAGCCGTGTATCTGGGCATCGGTTCGTTCCTGGACGAGAGCGGCGAGCAGTTCCTCATCTACGACTGGCGCGCCCCCGTATCGAGCCTGTACTACGATTACCCGCCGGGACCGGCGCAGTATGAGACGCCCGGCGGCGTCATCTCCGGCGAGATGGAGCTGAAGCGGCAATATATTATTCGCGACGCGGTCATCCGCAGCTTGTTCGACACCGGCGTCACGATCGGCGACGAGCTGCTGCAGGAAGTGCTCGGCAAGCATTCGGACGCGCAGATGAAGAGCATCGTCGCCACGATTCAAAAGGAGCAGAACCGGATCATCCGCAACGAGCGCAGCCGGCTGCTGATCGTGCAGGGGGCGGCGGGCAGCGGCAAAACGTCGGCCGCCCTGCAGCGGGTCGCGTACCTCCTCTACCGGTACCGGGAAACGCTGAGCGCGGAGCAGATCGTGCTCTTCTCGCCCAACCCGATGTTCAACAGCTACGTCTCCACCGTGCTGCCCGAGCTCGGAGAGGAGAACATGCAGCAGACGACGTTCCAGGAATATCTGGAACACCGGCTCGGCAGCACCTTCCGTCTGGAAGACCCGTTCGAGCAGGCGGAATACACGCTCACGGCGGCCGGCGAGCCCGGCTATGACGCGCGCATCGAGGGAATTTTGTTCAAAGCGGGCACTTCCTTCATGCATATGCTGGAGCGGTACGCGGAGTGGCTCGGCAGAGAAGGGCTGCGTTTCAAGGATGTAACCTTCCGCGGGGAGCCGATCGTCGAGGGCGGACGGATCGCGGACTTTTTCTACAGCCTCGATCCGGCGCTGCCGATTCCGAACCGGATGATCCTGACCTCCGAATGGCTGCTGAAGGAGCTCAAGCGGCTGGGACGGCGGGAGCGGTCCAAGCCGTGGGTCGAGGACGAGATCGAGCTGCTCGACAAGGAAGCGTATCTCCAGGCCTACCAGCAGTTGCGGCGCAAAAAGCAGTATGCCGAAGATACGTTCGACGACTTTCAGCGCGAGCAGGAGCTGCTTGCCGCTATGGTCGTGCAAGAGCATTTCAAGCCGCTGCGCGTAAGCGCCAAGCGCCTTGAGTTCGTCGACGTTCCTGCCGTGTACCGGCAGCTGTTCCTGGAGCCGGAACGCTTTGCGGGCCTCGCGTCCGAAGACGGTTTGCCGCCGCGCTGGGCGGACATTTGCAAGCAGACGGCGGAAAAGCTGGAGCGCGGCGAGCTGGCCAGCGAGGACGGAGCGCCGTACTTGTACTTGAAGGAGCGGATCGAGGGCTTCCAGACGAATAACACGGTCCGTCACGTCTTCATTGACGAAGGTCAAGACTACACGCCGTTCCAATTCGCATTCATCCGGCGGCTGTTCCCGCGCAGTAAAATGACCGTGCTCGGCGACTGGAACCAGGCCATCTACGCGCACGCCTCGGCCAATACGGACGGCTTCGCGCCGCTGACCTCGCTGTACGGGCCGGAGCATACGGAGACGAACGTGCTGACGCGAAGCTACCGCTCGACGCGGGAGATCGTGGAGTTCACCCGCGGCCTACTGGCGGACGGCACCGCCATCGAGCCGTTCAACCGCGGCGGCAGCCTGCCGGTCGTCACGGAAGCGGCGGATCGGGCCGACCTGAGCATCAAGGTCGCCGGACGCATCCGGGCCCTGCTGGCGGACGGCCACAAGACGATCGGCGTCATCTGCAAGACGGCGGCGGAGAGCCGGGAAGCCTACGACGCGCTGCAAGACGCAGGGTTCCCGCTTCGCCTCGTCGGGACGGAGACGGCGTCCTTCGAGCCCGGCGTGTTGGTCATCCCGTCGTACTTGGCCAAGGGCGTCGAATTTGACGCGGTCGTCATCTACAACGCCTCGATGGAGCAGTACGGCCGGGAAGCCGAGCGCAAGCTGTTCTACACGGCCTGCACGCGGGCGATGCACGAGCTGTACGTGTACCATATCGGCCGGCGCAGCCCGTTTCTGGACGGCGCTTCCCCTGACACCTATGTCACGGGTCATGAATCCGACGCATAGCCCAGACGCGCCCCCTGCGACTTCTCCCAAACGCCGCGGGGGGCGCCTTCTTTTTTCCGTAACGGCGATAAGGCCGCGTCAAACTACCGTATTCCCAACGTTAAGATCCGTCTTCTCGTTAAGCGACACCGCTCCCTTCACGGCGATGTTGTTCAGCACTTTCGTACCTGTCGATTCTTTGGTCGCAATCGAATTGGCCAGAGCATACTCCGAATTGGAATAGATGGTGTTTCTCGCCACGATCGAATCCTTGGCATCTTTTAAATAGATCCCGACCCCGCCGTTGGAAGCCTTGTTAAAGGTGACGTGATTGCCCACGATCTCGTGCTTTGCTCCGCCTACGATTTGGATCATGGCGGTGAAGCTGTTCGCTTCCGCTATCTCGTTATCCACTATTTTGACCCTGTTTCCGGCGCCGCCCTCGCCGTAGATGGCAGTGTTTCTGGGTCCCGGAATGCGATTGCCCTTCAAGGTTACATCGCTTTTTTGATCGAAGGAGATGGCGTATGAGGTCTTGCCCTTGTATTCCGTCAGATCGATATGGTTCCCTTCCACGACGACTTCGCTGCCGGTCTCTTCGCTCGAGATATTGGTCACTCTGATGCCTCCGCTGCAATTGCGGATCACATTGCCGCTCAAGACGACTTGGGTGGACGCATTGGCTTCGATCGCCGTCTTGTCCGAGCCGTGCGCTTTATTGTTCACCAGCCGAATATCCTTGCCGCCGGCCACCCGGTATGAGGTTCCTTTCGTCCGATGCACGGAGTTGTTCGCAATCCATACATTTTCCGCGGCGTAAGCGGCAATTCCCGCCCCGGCCTCCCCCAAATGGGATATGGTATTACCGGCAACGACCACATCTTTCCCCCGGATATCCACACCGCTGCCGAACCCTTTAACCGTATTGCCAACGATGGTGACATTGTTTCCTTCCAAGCCTTCGGATACCTTCTGGCCGTCAATCGCCGTCCGCTGACGATCGGTGCGAATCAGGACGTTGTTGGCAATGACGGTATCGGTGCCGTTCCCGTAAGAGAGGGTATTATCCGAAAAATTGCCTTCGATCGCTACGCCGTACCCGTTGAAGTTGCACACCGAGTACACGCGGTTCCCGCGAAACCAGTTGCCTTGGATGAGAATATTCAGAGGGGTTTCGTAATCGATCGCCCCCTCGCCGTAGCCCTCGATGTCGATACCGAATCCGGGGCCGATCTTGGTTTTCAACCCCGGTCCCGCCTCGGTCTGAATCCCCGCGTTAAGGATAACGTTGTTACGAATGACCACGCCGTCGCAGGCGCTGATCGATATATTGTTGCGTCTGGAGCTGTCCAGCGTACAGTTTTGAATGGTTACTTTCTGCGGCGGGGTATACGGAACGGTTCCGTAATTAATCATGCCGATCGCATTGACATAGATGCAGTCCCCGGTGCAGTCTTTGATTCGCACGTTGTCGATCGTAATGTTATATCCGCCGCGGACGTTAATCCCGAAGCCCCACTCATGCGTCGGCTTGGCTTTATGACTGTAATCGTGCTCGTTTCGGTCGCCCGTCACCATCCCCCCGCTAATGACCACATTATGCACGTTGTCCAGAAAAATGCAGGAGTAGCCGTAGGATCCGTTCGGTTCGACCTTCAATTCCGCTTCCGGGTGCATCGTCAGCTTCATGCCGGAAGGAACTCGGATTCCTCCCCCGATTTCGGGCGAATGGGAGGTTTTGCTCACGGCATCGATCAGGTATCTGCCTTTCGGAAGGTACACTTCGCCGAAGCCTCCGGACTTGGCGGCAGCTATAGCCGCATTGAGTCCGTCCGTCGTTTTCCGCGAATTCGTTCCGTCCGTCGGGATGTCCCACTTGGCCGGATCGATGATCAGGGTATGAGCGGCTGTCTGCGCATCTGCCGCTGCGGATTGAGCGGCTGCGGGCTGCATCGTCGGCCCGTACACCTGCTCCGTTACCGTCGCGCCGAACGCCTGACTGCCGAGCGACGTTCCGGTCGCAACGGCGGCTCCGACGATTCCTAATGAAGAAAGAAGCTTGCGGCGGGTCATTTTTGACCCGGTCCATGTCGTGGGTTCGTGCTCGTTTTCCATCGTAATAATCCTCCTCAAAATGTGCCGGCTGCCAGATGCCGTCATGACGTTTGTTTTTGGCAAGGGATGTCCATTCCCTCCTATGGAAATATTTCGGTATTTTCCTTCCCAAATCACAGTGATTTTGTGCACAAAATGCAAAAAGCCTCCGTTCATCGAGAAATGGCGTTCCATTTCTTCCATAAACAGAGGCTTATCGCTGCACAAGTGTGAAGAGGCAAAAAAAGCCCCCGTCGCAGAGCAAAGTCGACGACGGAAGGCCGTGTTCGTTATTTCAGGCCGTCCAAAAACGGACGATGGCTGTTGACAAAGCCGTAGCCGTTCGCAGCGTCCCAGTTGATGGACCAAGTCATGAGTCCTTTGAAGCCGGGATAGCCGGCCGGGTTTTGCAGCTTATAGCTGCCGCCGAACGACGTGCCTTTGACGATATACGTGATCGCCTTCTGCACCTCGGCCGCCGGCGTATACCCGCCTCCGGCCGCGCTCGGCACCGCAGGCACGCCGATGGCGACCTGCTCCGGACGCAGCGCCGGGAATACGTTGTTAGCATTATTATTGACAGGGAAGCCCTTCAGCAGCATCTCGGCCATGGCGACGTGGAAATCGGCCGTGCCCTGCGCGTAAGAGCGGCCGTCGAGCCCCATCATCGAGCCGCTATTGTAATGCTGCACGTGAATATAATTCAGCTTGTCGCGCAGCGCGTGGATGATCGGCAGGTAGGCGCCCCAAGGACCGCCGTAAGCGCCCATCCCGCCTTGCACGTACGCCGTCTCCGGCGCCATCGTCAGCACGAATTTGCTGCCGAAGGTGCTGCTGAGCGTACGGACCGCATCAATCAGGTTCACGATGCCCGGCGTTGTCGGGTTTTTGAAGTCCGTATCGCCGCCGTTCAGGGCCACCGAGCTGCCTTCCAGATCGATATCGATGCCGTCGAAGCCATAGGTTTGAATAATCGAGGTCATCGTGCTGATAAATTGCTGCTTCTTCGTCGCATCGGACAGCGTCACCGTGCCGTTGGCGCCGCCAAGGGAGATCAGCACCTTTTTGCCGAGCCCCTGCAAATACGCGACATCCGCTTTGAATTCCTCCACCGTGGCATTAAACGGCGTGAAGGCGATCGTACCGCTGCCAGGAGAGACCGGCTCGGCAAAAGCGACGTTGATCACATCGTATTTCTTCGAGACGTCCCGCAGCTTGAGCACCGAGGACCCGTTATCGAAGTTGTGCCAATAGCCGACGACGATCTTGCCGCCGCCTCCGGACGGTGCCGGGTCGGTCTTCCCTTGCACGCTCGCTCCGGGCGAGACGTTGCCGGCCGCGTCCTTCGCCTTCACGATGAACGTATACGTCGTGTCGGCGGCAAGTCCGGCCACCGTCGCCGTTGTTCCCGCGACGCTCAGGCTGCCGGAGCCGTATTCCACCGCATAGCCGGTGACGCCCACGTTATCCGTGGAAGCCGTCCAGGACAGCGAGATGCTGGACGACGTTTTGCCGGTGACGGTCAGATTCGTCGGCGCCGTCGGCGGCTGCGTATCATTGGAAGCCGGGTTCGTCGTAACCGTGACGGGCTGGCTTGCGGCGGATACGTTGCCTGCCGCGTCCTTCGCTTTCACCGTGAATGTGTACGCCGTGTTCGCGGACAACCCGCTGACCGTGGCGGTCGTTCCCGTCACGCTCGCCGCGACCGCAGACCCGTTGTACACGTCATAGCCGGTAACGCCAACGTTATCCGTCGAAGCGTTCCAGGCAAGGGTCACGCTGCTGGACGTTTTGCCTGTGGCCTGCAAGCCGGACGGAGCCGTCGGCGCTTGCGTATCCGTTCCGCCGCTGCCGCCGGCCTTCCATAAGGCCGGAACGTTCGGCGGCTCCCAACCGGTAAGCGATGTATGCGGTTGCAAGCAGGTGTATGTCTGCCCCGCATACGTGACCACATCCCCGGCTTTGTAGGCGGTGTTCGGCTGCCACTCGCCCGCGCCGAGCGCCATCGCCGGAACCAGACTAAGCAGGAGCAAAGCGATTACGGTTAAAGAAAACGCTTTCCTAATTGTGCGCTGAAGCGCAATTTGCGCAAAACTCATTCATCAATCCCTCCCTGATATTTAGGAATAAAAGCAGCGAAAGAAACCCCGACAAATCGCCTCGTCTGCCGCTGGTCTCACCTCCCTTGCCAAAACGGCGTTCATACTTTCATTTAACCATGACCTTTAGGGGACAGTAAGGGGTAAATTCCATTTTTTAGGGGGATAAAATAACACAAACAGCGGCCATCCGCTCCCTGATCCAAAGGGTCAAGAACAAAAAAAGGCACTTCAACCGAAATTGAAATGCCTGCCGGACTGTTCCATAATTCCCCGTGCTTTCATTCTTCTTTTCGCAGCTCCTCGGCCTTTTCCCAGCTCGTAAACCAATCTTCCCAAATGACTTGACAGAACGACCCGTTGACGGCGATCACCGTTCCCCTGGCCCCGTCCGGGATAAAGATGACGCAGTCCCCCACCGCAAACATGGCGCAGCTACCCCAGCCGGAAGATGATCCCGTGACCGCCCTTGGGGTATTCCCACTTGATGTTCTGGTGCGGACAGCCAATGCGGCAGCTTCCGCACTCGTGACAGCCCTCGTAGCCGACGTGCATCCGGATCTCCTCCCACTTGTACACTTCGGCCGGGCAAAAAATCGTACAAATCTTGTCGGGGCACTTCGTCGCGCAGATATCGTAGTCGAGCACGTGGAGATGGGAGTTCGTGTCCGCCTTGAACCGGATCAAGTACTGCTTCTCTTCGATGGTCTGCCCTTTTCCCTTGGGCTGGTCGCTCATTTCATCACCCTCCATGCCTTGAACAAGTCTTGGGCGATCTTGATTTTCTCGCCCGCGGTGCCGATGCCGCGCCAAATTTTGCGCTGCTTCTCCTTCTTGCTCGTGCCGTCGACGGTGAACAATTCGCCGGCCGCCCGGTTCATGAGCGGGATGTACTTTTCAAAATAATGGGGGTACTTCTCAAAATGGTGCGTCGCATCCTTGTACTTCTTCAAGTCTTGGCCGACGAAGCTGTCCAGCAGCCGGGTCCGGTACTTGTCGAGCCGGGCGGCGGAATAGTCGCCCGCTTCCTTCGCTTCCAGAATCGTCTCCGCCGCCAGCACGCCGGACGCCATCGCCATGTTCGAGCCTTCGCGGTGAATGGCGTTGACGAGCTGGGCCGCGTCCCCCACCACGATCACGCCGTCTCCGACGACCTTCGGCATGGAGCGGTAGCCGCCCTCCGGGATCAAATGGGCCAAATATTCCTGCTGCTCGCTGCCCTGGATATACGGTCGCAGAATCGGGTGCGTCTTGACATATTCAAGCAGCTCGTAAGGCTTCAGCTTGCGCTTAATCAGCCCGGACAGCATCGCCCCGACGCCGATGTTGAGGCTGTCTTTGTTCGTATACAGCCACGCCGTGCCGAGAATGCCATGGGTGGAATCGCCGAAAATTTCGAACGTACAGCCTTGGTCGCCTTCGAGGCTGAACCGGTCTTCGATCATTTTGCGATCCAGCTTCAGCACTTCCATGACGGCCAGCGCCACCTCGTCCGGGCGGAACTCCTTGTGGAAGCCGAGCGACTTGGCGAGCAGCGAATTGACGCCGTCCGCGAGCACTACGACGTCGGCATACAGCTCCCCATCCGGGCGGTCGGTGCGGACACCGACGACGCGCCCGTCCTGGGTGATGCATTCGAGCACGACCGTCTCGTTGACCAGCAGCGCGCCCTGCTGCACCGCCTTCTCTGCAAACCACTGGTCGAATTTGGCCCGCAGCACGGTGAAATTGTTGTATGGCTCTTGTCCCCACTCCAGCCCCTTGTAGCTGAAGGTGACCGCCGATTCTTTATCCAGCATCATGAAGCGCTGCTCGACGATCGGCCGCTCCACCGGCGCGTCCTTGTAAAAGCCCGGAATGATGTCCTCCATTGTTTTGCGGTACAGGACGCCGCCCATGACATTTTTCGAGCCAGGGTACTCTCCCCGCTCGATGAGCAGAACGTTGACGCCGGCCTTGGCTAACGTATAGGCGCACGACGTCCCGGCCGGCCCTGCGCCGACCACGATTACGTCGAATTTTTCAGCCATATTGAGGCACCTCGCTTTGCAGCGCTTTTTGGAACGCTTCGATCAGCAGCGGGACGATGACGAACGCATCGCCGACGATACCGTAGTGGCAGGACCCGAAGATCGGAGCGGCAGGATCTTTGTTGATGGCAATAATGAGCCCCGAATTCTGCATGCCGACCAAATGCTGGATCGCCCCGGAAATGCCGATGGCAAAATAAATTTTCGGCGTCACGGTGACGCCCGTCTGCCCGACCTGGTGATGATGCCCGATCCATCCGGCCTCCACCGCATCGCGGCTCGCCCCGACGGAAGCGCCCAGCGTCTCCGCCAGCCGGTGAATCAGCTCGAAGCCGGCCGGGCCGCCCAGCCCTTTGCCTCCGGCGACGATCACGTCCGCCTCGTCGATCCGCACCCGCTGCGTCGTGTCGCGGACGATCTCCAGCACCTTCGTGCGCAGGTCTTCTTCGCGGACGGAGACAGCTTCCTCGACGATGTCCCCCTTACGCTGCCGGTCCGGGGCCAGCCGCTTCATGACCTTCGGGCGCACGGTGGCCATTTGCGGTCGGTCCTTTTTGCACAAAATCGTCGCCATGATGTTGCCGCCGAACGCCGGACGGCTCGCTTCCAGCAGCCCGGTCTCCGCGTCGACGTCCAGCTGCGTCGTATCCGCCGTCAGCCCCGTCGCGAGATCCGTCGCCACGGCGCTGGCGAGGTCCTTGCCCGTCGAGGTCGCGCCGAACAGAAAAATTTCCGGCTTGTGCTTCTGACAAGCTTCGATGACGGCCCGCATGTACGATTCCGTCCGGTAATGATGGAAGATCGGGTCGTCGTACAAGTACACAGTGTCCGCTCCGTAAGCGATGACCTCGGCGGCCAGAGGCCGGACGCCGTCGCCGATGAGGATGCCCGCGAGCGGCACGCCCCGCTTATCCGCAAGCTTCCGCCCGGCCCCCAGCAGCTCCAGCGACACCGGCGCAACCGCGCCGTTCTTCTGCTCGATGAACACCCAAACGCCGCGGTAATCCTCCAGGTTCATGAGCTTTCACCTCCGTTTTGAACGCGGAACAGCTCTTTTTTCTCCAGCAAAATTGACAGCAGCTTGCCCGCCTGCTCCGCAGGAGTTCCTTCCAGCAGCTCCCCGCCCTTCGGCTTCTCCGGCGGCCATACCTTGGCGACGATCGTCGGGGAGCCTTTGAGCCCGAGCTTCGTTCGGTCCACGCCCTCCAAATCGTCGACGGACCAGACGACCGGCTGGTACCGCGCCGCCCGCAGCATGTTGGGCAGCGGCGAATACGGGATATCGTTGATGTCCTTTTCGACGGAGAACAGACACGGCAGCGTCGAACGGACGACCTCGTAGCCGTCCTCCAGCTTGCGGTGGATGATGGCGTAGCCTTCGTCCTTGTTAATTTCGACGATCTTGCGGACGTTCGTCAGCGGCGGAATATCCAGTCTGCGGGCAATGCCCGGACCGACTTGGCCGGTATCGCCGTCGATCGTCATTTTGCCGCAAAGGATCAGATCGATCGGCTTCAGCTTGGCGATTTTGTCAATCGCCTTCGTCAGCGAATAGCTGGTCGCCAGCGTATCTGCTCCGGCGAACGCGCGGTCGGTGATCAGGTAGCCTTCGTCCGCGCCGATCTCGATGCATTTGCGGATCGCCTTGACCGCGGGCGGCGGCCCCATCGTCACGACGGACACCGTTCCTCCGTACCGCTGCTTGAGACGCACCGCTTCTTCGACGGCATGCGCATCGTACGGATTGAGGATGGCCGGCGCGCTGGAGCGGTCCATCGTGTTCGTTTTCGGGTTCATCTTGATGATTTTCGTATCCGGCACCTGCTTGATACAGGCGACCAAGTGAAGCATCGGCAGTTCCCTCCTTGTCGGACGCTTCGGTTCTCGACAGCGGCCCGCCGGACAAACTGTCTACCGGGGGCCATGTCCATCTTCTCTTTATCAATCTATTGGCCGTCCGCTCCTTTTATTCGGCGATCCGAAAAAAAGAAGCCGGCGATCTCCGAAGGTCGCAAGAAACCTTGGAAATCGCCGGCGATGCCGGAAAGGAGCCGCCCTCTTGTTGCAGGGCAGGATGCGTCGTCTTAGCCGGGCATCACGGATTGCCCGTCTTCTTTCTGCGGCGTCAGCACCTCTTTTTTCATAAACCAGCAGATTATGAAAGCCGCGGCGGCAAAGATCGCTCCGATCCAGAACATTTGCTGAAACGCCGTAGCGAAAACGGTCTTGATCTGAAGCAGCAAGTCGGCCGGGATCCCTTCGGGAATCCCTCCGTTCATGATGGATTCCGACGACCCGGCAGGAAAGCTGTCGGACAGCCCGGCGATGCCGTCGTGAATATGACGGGAAAGCAGGCTGCCGAAGATGCTGAAGCCGAGCGTAGCGCCGAGCGATTGGAACAGCTGGACGGTAGCGACGCCAACCCCGGTATGCTCTTTGGCCACCGTTTCCTGTACGATCAGGTTGTCGCTGCCGAACAGTACGCCGATGCCGAGGCCCAGAATAAAGAAGGCGGCGATCACATAGAGGACGGTCGTATTCACGTCGATTTGGGAAAGCACGATATATCCGGCAATCGGCAGGATGAACGAAACGACAAACAGATACTTGTAGGCAACCTTCGTAATCAAGAATCCGCACAGCACGCTTGCCGGAATGGCGCCTGCCATAAAGGCCAGCGTCAAATAGCCGGACGCCGTGGGCGACATCCCCATCACATTCTGGGCGAAGAAGGGGAAGCCGGACATGCCGCCCATGACGCCGAGCATCGTGACGAAGACGATGAGCGACAGAACGACAACCGAACGGTTGCGGAACAGCTGCAGCGGAATGATCGGCTCCACCGCCTTCGACTCGATGCGGATGAAGAGAGCGATCAGAACGGCCGCCAAAACCAGCAATCCGACGACAGCAGGCGAAGACCACGTATAACCCGCGACGTCGATCAGCACCGGTGCGAACAGCAGGGCCAGCATGGAGAGAACGAGCGTGCAGGCGCCGGCCCAGTCGATCGGTTTCTTTTCCGTGCTGACCGACTCCCGCAAGCCTTTGGCAACGAAGAGGGCGGCGACGAGCCCGACCGGAATGTTGATCAAAAATATCCAATGCCAACTCAAATGGCTGACGAAGTACCCGCCTACCGTCGGCCCGAGCAGCTGCGGCAAAATCATCATCGGCCCGATAAGGCTCTGTACCTTCGCCCGCTGCTCTAGAGGAAACGAGTCCCCGATAATAATCATCGCCAGCGGCATGAGCCCTCCGGCTCCGATCCCTTGAATGCCTCTGCCGATCAGCAGCGCCGTCATGGAATTGGCGAATCCGCATACAACGGACCCAACGATGAACAATGCCAGACACATCAGATAGATTCGCTTACGGCCGTAAAGGTCGGCAAGTTTGCCGAAGATCGGCATGAAGATCGTGATCGAAAGCATATATATTCCCGCGACCCAGCCAAATAGCGCCAAACCGTGGAGATCGCGGATCATCGTCGGAAGCGCCGTAGACACCGCCGTCTGGTCAAGCTCCGAGAAGACAAGGCCAAGCAGCAAACCGATGAGGATGAGGGTTTTGTTCGTAGTTTCCTTTTTCATAACTGTACTCACTCTCTATAAAAGGGTAGGTTTTACAACAAGCCGCATCATGAAATCGATGTCGGGCGGACGGTACCCTTCCAATTCATGCGTCCGGAGGTTCATCAGACCGACGATAGAGGTAAGGTACCACATGGCGATGTCCCGCGGGTTGCCTTCGAGGAACTGTCCCGCTTGTTGTCCGGCAGCGACGACGGAAGTCACCGTATCGATCATCCCGGCGGTATCATGGTCCTTCATCAATTCTGCGATTTCCTTGGGCAGGTTGTCTGCCGACATGACCTGCTGCATCAAGATGAAGTGATGATTATCCTCCTGCAAAATTTCTTTGGTTAATGCGCGTATTTTCTCCAGCGGCGATCCCGGCATATTTCGGATAAGAGCGAACGCCTCGTTCGAGCCTTCGACTGCATCCTTCACAAGCTCGGCCAAAATTTCGTCCTTGGACTTAAAATAGCGGTAAGAAAGGCCGTCGCTAATCCCCGCTTCTCTCGCGATCATGCTCATCTTCGTTCCCATTAACCCATGGTGCGCGAACACTTTGAGTGCCGCCCGCTTGATCTGAACTCTTCGTTCGTCCCGATTCGGATCCGTCGAGCCGGTCTTCATGATGTGTGAGCCTCCTTTTCAAATGAATGAATAAATCATTCATTTACTTGATTAGATCATACTCAAGCGCGCGCTTTTTGTCAACCTTTTCCGAATTTGAGTATGCAGTGTGCCCCCCTACATTTTTAAGGTTCGTGTAAGGTTCCTATTAAAACGCTGTAAGGTGCGGCGAACTATAATCGTCTTTGTAGAGATACAAGGAGGATTGCTTCATGACAACCATCTTACAGGCAAGAAACGTTCAAAAAATATACGGCACGAAGGAAAATCAATACAAAGCGCTGGTAGATATCGATCTCGAAGTGAAGGAAAGCGAGTTTATCGGCATTATGGGGCCTTCGGGGGCGGGGAAATCAACCTTGCTCCATATTTTATCCACCATCGATACCCCGTCGTCCGGAGAAATCGTCATCGCCGGTCAACATATCATGAAGATGAACGAGGAACAATTGTCGGACTTCCGCCGCAACCGGCTCGGTTTTATTTTTCAGGACTATAACCTTCTCGATACGCTGACGGTGAAGGAAAACATCTTACTTCCGCTTGCCTTATCGAAGGTTCCGGCCAAGGAAATCGAAGCGCGCGTGAATGAAATCGCCGATACGTTCGGCATTCGGGACATTCTCGACAAATACCCCTACCACATCTCCGGGGGCCAGAAACAGCGGACGGCCGCGTCGCGCGCCATTGTCGCCAATCCGAGCCTGATCCTGGCGGACGAGCCGACGGGCGCACTGGATTCGAAGTCGGCCTCCAGCCTGCTCGAAAGCTTGACCCTGCTCAACGAAAGGCATCGCTCGACAATCATGATGGTGACACATGACGCGTTTGCCGCAAGCTTCTGCAAACGAATTTTATTTATCAAAGACGGCAAGATGTACGCCGAAATCCATAAGCTCCAGCAATCGCGGCAGGAATTTTTCCAGAAAATATTGGATGTCCTCGCCTCGCTTGGAGGTGGGCGGTAAATGACGCTAGTTCAGCTTGCCCGAAAAAACATCCGGAAAAACTTCACCAACTACTTTCTGTACTTTGCTTCGATGATTTTTAGCATCGTCATCTACTTTACGTTCGTGTCGCTAAAATACGATTCGACGATTCTGGCCACGTCGGACGGCTCGCCCAAAATCAGTTCTGCCTTTACCGGGGCTTCGGTGGTCTTGATGATTTTCGTCGCCATTTTCATCTGGTACTCCAATGCCTTCTTCACCCGCAAGCGTAAAAAAGAAGTCGGCCTGTACTCGCTGCTCGGCGTGCGGAAGAAGCAAATCGGCCGGATGCTGTTCTACGAAAACTTGATGATGGGCCTCTTGGCCCTCGTGATCGGCATATTACTCGGCTCTCTGTTGTCCCAAGGCTTTGTATCGATCTTGATGAAGGTTATGGGCTATGACGCGGTGGCAAATTTTCGTATTTCGCCGCAAGCGGTGATCCATACGATAGTCGTATTCACCGTGATTACCGTCATTACGTCGTTCCACGGGTACCGATTGATTTACCGGTTCAAACTCATCGAGCTGTTTCAGGCGGACAAAGAAGGGGAGCAAGAGCCCAAAGCTTCCTTGGCGATGGCGCTGTTAGCCATACTATGCATTGGCTTCGGCTACTGGCTGGCGCTTCAAAACATACTGGAGTCCGCCGTTTGGCGAAGCATGGGCTTCATGGTGACACCGCTTGTTATCGTGGCCGCCGTGATCATAGGCACCTATTTACTGTACAGCACCTTCATCGTGTACCTGTTAAAGCTGGCACGAAAAAATAAAAAACGATTTTGGAACGGCGTTCATCTCATCAGCACCTCCCAGCTTCTGTACCGCATGAAAGGAAACGCGCGCACGTTAACGATCATCGCGGTCCTGAGCGCGACGACACTGACGGCCGTCGGAACGGCGTACAGCTTTTATTACAACAACCGAAGCAGCGTCGCGCTTGCCGATGCGAACAGCATGATGTTTATTGCGAGCGACCAACGTACAACGAGTGAAGTTCAGGACCGGATTTCGCGCGATAAGAAGCATGAGGTTGTTTATCATGAGAGCACTCCGGCCCTGCAATTGAAAGTAGATATTACGAGCCTGAACAGCAAAATATCCAGCGATATCGTGAGCTATACGATCCTCGCAAATTCGGCGTTTGACAAATTGGCGGAAGCTCAGCAGAGAAACGACTCGCTGTCGTTGACAGGGCAAGAAGCAGCCGTATTGGACGCGGGATATTACGAAGGGCTGTCGCCCGAATATGCAGGCTCGACGGTTTCCTTGAAGGCGAAGGAGCTTACGGAGAACGTTACCTTCACAAGCCTGAAACGGTACAACGTCCTGAACCTCCGCACGGCGAATACGACGGTCGTCGTCAGCGATGAGGTCTTTGCCCGATTACAACAAGAAGCCCCCCTCGTGAATATAGAAGCTTACAAGATTACGCACGAGGACGACGCCAAAGCATTAACGAACGAGATTCAATCCATGCTGCCGCGGGAGGCGCATTTCTCCAGCTTTTATATGGATTACGCCGCCGGCATGGAATCGAGCGGACTCCTCATTTTTATGGGCGGATTCCTGGGGTTAGTATTTCTCGCCGCCACGGGAAGCATCATTTACTTTAAGCAGCTGACGGAAGCGGGCGCGGACAAGGATCGCTACGTCATTTTGCACAAAATCGGCGTGACCAAAAAAGAAATTCGAAAATCGGTCGCCAAACAAAGCTTATTCGTATTCGCCCTGCCGTTAATCGCGGGAATTGCGCATTGCGCCGTTGCTTTAACCGCTCTATCCAGACTCATTCAAACCAATCTGGTGATTCCCGTCTTAATCTGCATAGGCGCCTATGCTTGCATGTATATCGTGTATTACTTCTTAACCGTCAGCACCTACTACAACATTGTGACCAAATCCAATGCATAACACAGAATGGGAGAGGACTATGAAAAAAATAATCATTTCTTGCATCGTCATCGCGGCTCTGGTGCTCGGAGGCTTGTTCTTATTACAGAACGTCAATCTGAACCGGTTAGGGACGGACGTCTACTATACACAGGTTCAAGGACAAGGAAAGAAGCTTGAAGATAAACTCGACAACGGAGAAATTATGGTTAGATACGAATACGAGCTGCCGGCTTTTGATAAAAACGGGCAGGAGAAGACACTGAAGTTCTCCGCCCCGAAACAGCTGCGGGAGAAAGCGTACCTCAGTTTGTTTGTGAAAGAAGACAAAGGCGTGACCTCCTACCAGGAAGTAACGAAAGAAGAGCTTCCGGGAAAAGCAAGTCAGCAATTGCAGTAAATCGAACGAGCGTAAGGAGCAAACCAATATGAACCCATCCATCTCACAGCAAGAAAGGATCGCAGCCTTAGATATCATTCGAGGGCTTGCGTTATTCGGCATCTTGTTTATCAATGTCAAAGGATATATCGTCCTCACCGAAGGCATGATAATACCGGAATATACCGGAATGAACCAAGTGATCGACACCCTGATTCTCGTGTTCGTGGAAAAGAAATTTTTCTCCATTTTCTCGTTCCTGTTCGGCGTCGGCTTTTACATCTTCGCCTCGCGCGCCGAACGCCGGGGGGACAAGCCGCTCTGGCGGTTTACCCGCCGCTTGCTGGTGCTCTTACTCATCGGCATTATTCATGCCTTTGTCTTCTGGGGCACCATCCTCCCGGTTTACGCGTTGATCGGACTGCTTCTGCTTCCGTTTTACAGGGCCAAGGTGACGACCATCCGCAATTGGCTTGGCGGAATCGCCGTTGTTTACTTGCTAGCGCTGATCTCGAAGCTCACGGTGGGGGCCGCGGTTCCTTTATCCAGCGTAGTCGATTTTGTCATCTCTGATACGACTTTGATCTTCATCATGTTTTTGGCCGGGTTCCTTGCAGCGAAGGCTGATTGGATCAGGCGGATCGGGGAGCTGAAAAAACGGATTCGCCTGGTACAGCTTGGAGCCTTGCCGGTCTTTGCCGGGCTATCGGTCTGGATCTGGACAGCGGCCCAGCATGGAACGGATGAGCTGAAGCTCATCGTTTCGTTGAGCGCCATTCCCGGAGTCTTATTATTTGTAACATCGCTGTTTTTGCTGCTTGAGCATCGGACAGCCAGGACGATCCTTCAGCCCTTCGCACGGGTGGGCCAGATGGCGCTGACGAATTATGTCGCCCAAAGCTTAATCGGATCGCTGTTCATCTCGCTCATGGGCCTGGAGACGGTATCCCCGGTCCATGTGGTCCTCATCGCCTGCCTGATCATGATCGTCCAGCTCATCTACAGCAGCCTGTGGTTCCGCTACTTTAAAATGGGTCCGTTGGAGAAGGCATGGCGGTTCATGACGTACGGCAGAAAACAAACCGCCAAATAAACCCGGACAATGCGCTAAGAAGCTGATGCAGCATGGCTTACTTGCGCATTTGTTTCATGCCGCGCAACCCTATACCGCTTGATAAATGAAAGAAAGTGCCGCATACTCACACATAAACAGAGTTGCATTACATCCTTCCCTTCCCAGGAGGCCGAATGACATGTCGATCAACAAAAAGGTTTTGATTATAGACGATGAGGAAGCGATTTTGAAGCTTGTGGCCACGGTTCTGCGCAAAGAAGGCATCGAGCATGTCATTACGTCGACGACAGCGAAAGACGGCTTGGCTCAATTTGAGCAAAAGCAGCCGGATCTTGTGCTGCTCGACATTATGCTGCCGGATGGGGAAGGGTATGACGTGTGCAGGCACATTCGAGCGATCTCGAAGGTTCCGATTTTATTTTTATCCGCCAAGACGGAGGAAATCGACAAAATCTTGGGCTTTGCCATCGGCGGCGACGATTACATCACCAAGCCGTTCAGCCCCAAAGAGCTGGCTTACCGCGTGAAAGCCCAATTGCGCCGAGCCGATTATATGCAGCCGGAGGCCGTGAAGGATACCGTCTTAACAGCGGGCCCTTTTGCGTTAAACGAACAAAAAGCGGAATTGTTAAAGAACGGGACAAGCATTGAATTAAAGCCGAAAGAGCTCGGATTAATGAAGTACTTCCTCCAGAACGTCAATAAAGTGATCAGCAAGGAAAGGCTTTACGACGCCGTCTGGGGAGAGGATTTTATCGGCATCGACAATACGGTGATGGTTCATATCCGGAGGCTGCGGGAAAAGATTGAAGAGCAGCCTTCCCAGCCCCGCTATTTAATTACTGTCAAAGGTCTGGGCTACAAACTGGCCATCGAGGATGAATAGGTCATGAAATGGAAGTTAACCGTAAGATATCTGATCTCCGTTGTCTTCGTCGTCATCTTCATTATTTTCATAAACCTGTTCCTTATGCTTTCATTGTTCACGGCTCAGTCTGTTTTCAATATCCCCATCTTTCAAGAAGAGGAGCACTCTCCCGAGCAATTTACACGACAGTTTCAGGATCGAATCACGATTTCCGGGGATGCGCTGACGATTGCCGAAGCAGGCAAGGAAGAGCTAGACAGCAGGAACGCATGGATACAAATTTTGGATGAAGCCGGCAAGGAACTTTTCCGCTACAGAGCGCCGGAAGGGTTACCGAAAAGCTACACTCCTTCGGAAATCGTGCAAATGTACAAGTACAAGGAAGTGAATGGCGAAACGACGGTCTTTGTCGGCGAGAAGAAAGCGGGCGGCCGCGCTTACAGCTATTTGATCGGGATGGAAAACCGCAGTATCAACCGGTATTTTATTTTGTACGATAATCATTCGCTGCTTCGTATGGTTAAGGTCGGCGGCATCGTTTTAATTATCGATATTTTGATTACGTTACTAATCGGGTATTTCTTGAGCAAACGGCTGACCAAGCCGCTGTATACGCTAATCGACGGAATAAAAAGACTGGCAAGCAATGAATATTTTCATGCCCGGCCTGCGGGCGTCTTTAAACAAGTATTCTCGAACATCAATCATTTGTCCAACCAGCTTAAGGCGAACGAGTCGGAACGCAAAAAATTGGACCGGATGAAAGAGGAATGGGTCACCAACATTTCCCACGATATTAAGACGCCTCTGGCCTCGATTCAAGGCTTTGCCGAAATGATGAAGGACCCGGATTATCGCTTTACCGAAGACGAGATCAGGGAATACGCCGACATTATCGAGAAAAAGTCGCTTTATATCAAAGAGGTCATCGAAGATTTAAGCTTAACGACAAGATTGAAGAACAAAGAGCTGACGTTAAACAAAAAAACGACGAACCTGGTCGTGTTACTACGAGATATCGTGATCGATATCGTCAACGACCCGAAATACGGCAAGCGCCATATTGATTTTCATGCCAAGCAAGAGAGCATCCCGGCCGAGGTCGATGAACTTCTGATTCGAAGAGCGCTGCACAATTTAATTTACAATGCGCTCATCCATAATGACGACGACGTGAACATCGCCGTCCGGATCGAAAAGACCGACCGGACCCGTATTATCATCCAGGATAACGGCAAAGGCATCCGAAAAGAGGAGCTCGACAAAATTTTCGACCGCTATTACCGCGGAACCAACACCGGAGACGCGCATAAAGGCTCCGGGCTCGGCATGGCGATAGCCAAAGATATTATCCAGGAGCACGATGGAGAGATTGCGATTCACAGCGAGATCGGCCGCGGGACGACGATTGACATCCAATTGTAGATTCGGTTCGGTAACGAGGGGAAGGGAGCGCGGCATCGCCGGCTCCCTTATGGTTTATTTTACGAGGACTTTAAGCGGGGAAGATTTCGTAGTACCGAATGAGTTCACCAGCTCGCACGTATAAATATACGTTCCGGGCTTTTGGTTCGTGAAGGTTTTGACCGCCGTCTGCGCTTGCGAGCTGTTGTCCGTCAGCTCTTCCTCGTAGACGAGCGTATCGTTTTCGTACAATCTCCACGTGTCGCCGTTATTGCCCCACCACATGTTCATCGTGATCGCATAGTCCTTCTCGTTATTCCAATTGTTGTGGCTCAGGCTGGGGGAACCGGGAGCGCCGGTCGCCTTCACCGATCCGCTCGCATTGCCGATTGTGACGCCAACCTTCATGGCGCTGCTGCCCGCGCTGTTCACGTTCACGGATATTTTCGTATCGGCTCCTTCGTAAGTCGCGCTAGAAGGCTTCGTTTTCGGGCCGAACAACGTATTAAAACCGCTTGCGTAATAATGATCGTATGTGCCGCTCCTCTTCGTATCAAGCTGGCTGTAGCCGAGCGTGCCTTCGTTGGCCTCTTCGAGGTCGACCAGCTTCCGCTGCTCATTCGAGTTGGCGTTCTGCGTCTCGTCCACGTGCCAGATCGCGATGCCCGGCTTGCCGCCTCGGAGCGACTTTTCCAGCGCCCGGTCATACCCTACGAAGCCGCGGTTTTCCAGCAGGAAAAACTGTCCCGGCGTGCTTGTATTGATTTTGACGACGTTATAAGCGTTCGGATTGGACGGTTGAACCGTGTTGAGCCTATACGTATACGAGCCGTTCGCGCTCACTTCCGTCGGCTTCACCCATCCGAGCCGGTATTTGGACCAAGCGTCCATATGAACCGGCGTGGAACCCGCATGGTTGTTCCCGTAAGAGCCCCACGACCCGCCGGCCATCAGGCTGTGCGGACCGACACCCAGCGAGGAACTATCCGTGTCGTACAGATCAGGCAGACCGAACAAATGACCGGTCTCGTGAACGAGCACGCCCATCGTCGCCATATGGTCGCCGTGGTTTTCGCCTTGCTGGATATACTCCAGATTCACCGTTTTGCCGTCTCCCTGCCATGTTCCCGCCGACCAGCGGTGCGCCCACAGACTCGGCGTTCCCCCGGCACTGTAAGCGGCTTCATAACCAGCCGTGACGGTTACCAGAAACAGCTCGTCCCGTGTTACTCTGCCATCGTTGTTCGTGTCGAAGCTGGCAAAATTGACGTACGGATTGGCAGCGGCTACGGCGTCTCTGACGATTTTTTGGTTGGCCGCTCCGGTGTTGCCTCCCGTATTCGGATGAGGATAGCCGAGCTTGACATGAACGATGCCGTCGCCTGCCGCGCCGTACGATTCCGCCGCGGGGCCGATCGTCATTTTGCCTGCGCTAACCTCTTTGTAGTAGTGCTTGACCGTGCCTTCCGTATCTCCGAAGAAGCGCTCGCTCCACTGGCTATCGGAATATTTCATCCCGATATCGCTGAAATCCACGAGCATCACAAGCAGCTTGCGGGAGCTGCCGGTGTTGATCGGCGCAAGGGACGGGCCGGGATCGGTCTCGTCAAGAAACGGCGCGACATTGGATTTGATCTTCTCCACGATCTGCTGTTCCTTCGCCCACTGCTTTACCTGCTCCTGCTTGAGCGTCTGCTCCGGCTTCGGGTCAATGTTCACTCTTTTGCCGCTTGGCTTCAAGGAGATGCCTTCAATTTCGGCATAATTCCAAAACCCGTTCTTGTCTTGCACGATTACGTCGTCATCCACCCCCTTCGTCCAGTTCAGCCATTCGTCGCCCTGCAGAGCCGCTTGAAACGTCTCCCCTGTCGGCTGCTTGAAGACTTCCGTCCCGCCATAAGCCGGAACTCCCAAGCTCACCGATGCGGTGCCGAAGTAAGCCAAACCGGAAATGATTAGACCGCATGTTAGTTTCTTCAATTTACCATACCTCCCTTATTTTTACTTCACTTTTTAGTATAAGGGATCTTTAGCGGCTTGAGATGAGTTGATAGAACTACTAGAGAGCTTTTATTTTCTACGTCGAACCGGCTATTCCACCTTCGGTAAATGGTAGATTCATCCTGTTTTATCGACATGATGGGCGCTCTTCGCGTCCGGATGTCGAAACGGCCCGTCGATGGTGTCGAACGGGAGGGCAACGGGCAATCAAAAAACCGGCCGCCTCCAATGGTCGAGGACCCATGGAGACGACCGGCGGCGAACCGCTACTTCACCCCGCAGCTCATGAGGAGACGGGTAAGGTCACGAAATCGAAAACTTGGCGGAGAAGTTCATTTTTTTCACGAAGGAGCTGTTCGCTCCGGCTTTAAACTGAACGTACATCGGACCGTTCTTTTGCGCTGCAAAAATACGGCCGTAAGGAGTGTACGAACTATAGGTGCCGAGCGATTGGCCGTCTGCATCATACACGGTATACGTGATGGGAAACCCCGAGTTATAGACGGTAACAGTCAGCTCTTCTCCTTGGTTCAGGACGAAAGCTTCTTTTTCGGTTTCCTCGTAAGAAGCCAGCGAATAATATTTGACAACCTCTCTTGCTTCCAAATTCGGATGCCCGGCCTCCAAGCTGCGAAGAGCGGATGCACCGGCAGGTTGGCCGGAAGCGGGCGCAGTGACGGAATCCGTTGGACTCCCGGCCATAACCGAGGCGGAGACGGACAGCACCAGGGCCGTGAATAATGCGGCAGATACGATTTTCTTTTTCATAATTTCCCTCCATTGGATATAAATTGTAAATACGATCCTATTCTACCATTAAACCTATTTAATTTCAAATTTTGGTAGAATATAGAACCAAAAGAGGGAAGCTGCCTCGTGTCTTGCAAAGACTCCGGTCCGTGGTTCAGCCTGAACGTCATGAACTCGTACGCTCCCCGTTATCCCGCCTGCTTCGCTGGAGCCGTTCCTTGTCTTCCCTTGGCCGACCTCGCCCCGCGGATGGCTTCAACGTTCACAAGCAGAATGCCGGCGATTATCGTGATGCCGCCCGCAACGGCCTCCCAAGTGACCGCTTCCCCGTACAGCAGAGCGCCTAACGCGAAGGCGATTAACGGCGAAATATAGAGCCACGTGGTCGGGAAGAACGGATTCGTCCGCGCCACGAGCCAGTAAAATAAGCTGTGCCCCATCATCGACCCGACAATGGTCAAATACAGCAGCGCTCCGATCCCCTGCCCGGTGGCCAAAGCTTCCAGCGGCACGCGCTCCGTAAACAGGGACAGAAGGAGCAGCAGGATTCCTCCGTGCATCATTTGTATGGCGTTCAACGCCAGCGGCGACGTCTCCGGGTACCGCACAAGCGCCCGCTTGGCATAGAGCGCGCCCGACGCATAGAACAGTTCCCCGATCAGAATCGCGGCACAGCCAACCACCCAGAGCAGATTCATCTCCACGGACAGGTTAGGCGCAACCAGCAGCCCCACTCCCGCAAAACCGAGCACGCACCCGAAGACGGAGCTGCGGCTTGCCTTTCGCCGAAGAACGATGCTTTGAATCAGCAATAAGAAAATCGGTCCCGTCGCGGATAAAATTGCCGCCAGCCCGGAGCTCACATACTGCTCGGCCCAATACAGCGTCGCGAACGTGCCGAACGTCAGCCCGATCCCCGTCGGCAGCAGGTCCTTGCGCCACAATAGCGAGAAGCGCACCTTTCCCGTTGCTAACGCCCAGACGAAGATCAGCGCGCCCGCAAGCAGGAACCGTACTCCGGCCGAGAAGAACGGAGGAAGTCCCGCATCAATCCCTACCTTGATCATCAAAAATGTCGTGCCGAAAATCAAACACATCACAGCATAGCCCAACCACACCATGTCTCTCTCCTCCTTCTATTCCTCCATCATAGAAGAAGGGGCGCAGAACAGTTCAAATATCGCAGAACAGATTGGGATAAAAAGTGCTACAATGGAGCTAAAGAAAGGAGCGTGCGACGCGTGAGCAAAATCTACCCATCCGCCGCCCAGCCGGCCCGGCTGTACGAGAGCGTCTGCGACGACATCCTGAAACGGATCGACCGGGGGGAATGGAGCGAGCGCGGCAAGCTTCCTTCGATCCGCGAGCTGGCCCAAGAGCTGGGCGTTCACCGGCTGACCGTATTCAAAGCCTATCAGCTGCTGAAGCAGAGCGGCAAAGCGTACGTGAAAGACAAATCCGGCTATTATCTCAAGACCGGCAGCCTGTCGCCCGACCTGACGGCCACGCCTGCCGTGCATTCTCATATTCAGCAAAATCCGCTATCGGATATCCAGCGGGTTCCGGTGGTCTACCAGTTCTCCCAGGCGCTGCTCGATCCGAATCTGCTGCCGAATCAGTACCTCTCGGCCTACGTGAAGCAAGCCTTCGATCTGTACCCCAAAGTGCTCGGAACCTACGCGCCCGTCCAAGGCGATCCGGAGCTGCGTGAGGCGATGGCCGAATACTTGGTGGCCGAACACCGCCTTGCTCTCACGTCCGGGGAGCTGCTGATCACTTCCGGGGCGCAGCAAGCGCTGGACCTGCTGGCCAAAACGCTGCTCAAGCCGCGGGATGCCGTTCTTGTGGACCGCCCGACCTACGGCGCCGCGATGGACATATTCCGCAGCTACGGCGCTCAGCTTGCCGCCGTGGACATTCATCCGCACGGCTATGATTTGGAGCAGGTCGCGAGGCTGATGAAGGAGCGCAAGCCCCGCTTCTTTTATCTCAATCCGACGTTTCACAATCCGACGGGCTACACCGTGTCCGCAGAGCAGCGGAAGCGCCTGGTCGAGCTGGCGGCGGAGCACCGCTGTCTTCTGGTGGAGGACGATGCGTTTCACGACATTTACTTTAAGCAGCCACCGCCGCCGCCCCTATTCGCCTACGATACGGAAGGGTATGTCGCCTACATTCGCAGCTTCAGCAAATATATCGCTCCCGGCTTACGCATCGCTGCCGTAGCGGCCCGGTCGCCGGTCATCGGCAACCTGTTGACCGCTAAGTCGCTCGCCGACAACGGCACGCCGCTTTTGACTCAAAAAATTTTTCTGCTCCTCTTCTTCTCCGACCGGATGCAGCGGCATTTGGAAAAGCTCCGCATCGCGCTGCATGTGCGGATGAACATTATGGAGGAGGCGCTGTCCGGCACCGGCTTGTCGTGGACCAAACCCGCAGGCGGCTTGAACCTGTGGGTCAAGCTGCCGGACGGGGTCAAGGCGGGAGCGCTGCTGGCGAAAGGCATCGAACAGTCGCTAACGTTCGTGCCCGGCACGATCTGTGATCCGCTCGCGGAGTTCGACGACCGGATTCGCTTGAGCTACTCCTACGCCAACGAAAACCAGCTGCGCGAGGGAGTCCGGCTGCTGGCCGGTCTGCTGCGGTCCTTGGCCTGATGCGCGGCGCACGCCAAAGAGCCCGCCGCTCCCCTTCGGGAACGGCGGGGGG
>NZ_BILX01000013.1 GCF_004000785.1 Paenibacillus ehimensis NBRC 15659
CTTAACTTGCAAGGTGTTTTTGATCCCTGTCTCACAAACGGGGGTCAGTTCCCTCTATACTCCAGCCTGTTTTTTATAGCGGTACTCTTCTATTCCTTATCTTAGCTGATGTCCATTCAGAAGCATAAATAGTAAATTATTCTATTTTAATAATTTATCCACTATAATAGTAATATCACCCAAATGATTAGGGAGATGAGTCTATTATGGGAAGGATGAGACGGATGGAATCTGTCAAAGAGTTATCTAAAGCCATAGCACCGGTGAAGGAATTGTCTGCAAAAGAAGCGCAAATCGACCCGTTTCCGTTTTTTCGCCAGTGCCGCGAGTCCACTCCCGTACGTTACGATCCCCAGAGGGAATGCTGGGATATTTTTGGTTATGAAGATGTGTACAACGTGCTCAAGGATCACTCGACCTTCTCTTCGGTCAGACCGATTAAAGGTCCGGTCCTGCTCGGAAGCATCATTGGTATGGACCCGCCTAAGCATATGCAGATGCGCGGCATCGTCAGCAAAGCGTTTACCCCGAAATCGATCGAGGAATTAGGTCCGCGCATTGCATCGATTGCCGAGGAACTATTGAATGCGGTTGCGCATGACGGCACGATGGATTTGGTTCACGATCTGGCTGTTCCCCTGCCCGTCATCGTTATTGCCGAGCTGCTGGGGATTCCGGCGCAAGACCGCCGGCTATTTAAGGAGTGGTCGGATTCGATTGTCAAAGGGCCGGCGTCCGGCAATAAAGAAGATATGCATCGCCTGTATCTGGAGCGAGAGAAGACCCGGCGCGAATTGGACGAGTATTTTCTGAACGTCATTGCGGAGCGCCGCAATCGTCCGGAGGATGATTTGGTCACAAAATTGGTGGAAGCCGAAGTAAACGGCGAACGTTTAAACGATATGGAGATTGTAGAGTTTTGCATTTTGCTGCTTGCCGCCGGCAACGAGACGACGACCAATTTGATTACGAATGCGGTACGGAGAATGGCGGAAGCTCCAGCACTGCAGACAAGACTTCAGGATAATCCGGCTCTGATCGAAAGCTTCATCGAAGAAGTTTTGCGGTATTATCCGCCGGTCCTTTCCCTAAGCCGTTATGCGACTAAAGACGTTCGAATCGGACACGCCGATATCCGGAAAGGTGAGCTCATTATCCCCTGGATCGGGTCGGCCAATCGGGACGAAAGCAAATTCGATCAGCCAGATCAATTTATTGAGGACCGGACGCCCAATCCGCACATGTCCTTCGGCTTCGGCAATCATTTTTGCTTGGGAGCTCCTTTGGCCCGGTTGGAAGCGAAAATAGCGCTTCGCATCATCATGAATCGGGTAACGAATATCCGTTTTGCAGATCACTTCGAGTTTAAACCGATCCGAAGCACGTTTGTCTACGGTGTGGAAGAGCTCCCGATTCTTTTCGACGCCAAGCTTTAGACCAATAAAATACACCCGCCAATGCCGGGGGGAAAGCCGTAACTCGCTTCCCTCCCCTGCCATGTGCGGGTGTATTTTATTATTGTGCCCTATTAAATTGCCGTGTGATGCTTTCGGCCGGGAATTTCGCCCGTTCGTTCGAAGTGTTCGACGATATGATCGATTTCTTTCTTCAGCTCGGACAGCAGCTCGGCTTCCGGTACTTTGCGGATCATCTCGCCGTAACGGAACAACAAGCCTTCGCCGCGGGCGCCGGCAATACCGATATCCGCTTCCCTTGCTTCGCCCGGACCGTTTACCGCGCAGCCGAGTACGGATACTTTAATCGGCACCTTCAGCTTGGAGATATACTCTTCCACCTCATTCGCGATAGAAAACAGATCGATATCCAATCGGCCGCAAGTCGGACAAGAAACCAAGGTGGCAGCATTCGTGATCAACCCAAACGATTTCAGCAGCTCGCGGCATACCTTGACTTCCTCCACCGGGTCCGCGCTGAGCGAAATCCGGATCGTCGAGCCGAGTCCCATGCTGAGCAGCGCGCCCAAGCCTGCCGCGCTCTTCACGGTGCCGGAGAACAATGTCCCCGCCTCCGTAATACCGAGGTGAAGCGGATAGCGGAACGCTGCGGCTGCTTTGGTATAAGCGGCAATCGCCATCGGAACGTCGGATGCCTTTAGCGAGACAATGATGTCGCGAAAATCAAGCTCTTCGAGAATGCTGATATGATACAGAGCGCTTTCGACCATCGCTTCCGGCGTCGGGTAGCCGTATTTCTCCAGCAAATGGTTCTCCAGCGAACCGGCGTTGACGCCGATCCGGATCGGAATCCCCCGCTCCTTGCAGGCCTTGACGACAGCTTCCACCTTCTCGCGGCGGCCGATGTTCCCCGGATTGATTCTTACTTTGTCAATCCCGTTCTCAATGGCTTGCAAAGCGAGCCGGTAATCAAAGTGAATATCAGCCACAAGCGGAATGGAGATCTGTTTCTTGATCTCTTTGATCGCTTCTGCCGCTTCCTTATTGTTGACCGTAACGCGGACGATCTGGCATCCCGCTTCCTCCAGCCGGTGAATCTCGGCCACCGTCGCCTTTACATCCGCCGTTTTGGTCGTACACATGCTCTGGATGATCACGTCATTGCTGCCGCCGATGGTTAGATTGCCGACTTTAACCGGAACCGTTTCCGTTCTATGGAACATGTGTTTTCTTCTCTCCCATGATGCCAAACATCCTCCGCTCCGGGGGACGAATCATCGGTCCCTGCGGATTGGAGGCGTTTAGTTTTTTGTATATCCGGCGCTTAGGCGCTTTCTTCTTTTTTCTTCATGGACTGGCCGTCCGCTGCGGTGATCTGAGGTGCGATCTTCGCTTGTACGGCTTCCTTGTTCACGACGCACTTGGAGCTCTCCGTGCGGGATGGCGCCTCGTACATCACTTCCAGCATAATGCCTTCGATAATGGCGCGAAGCCCCCTTGCTCCGGTGTTGCGCTTAATCGCTTCTTTCGCAATTTCCTCCAGCGCCTCCGGTTCGAATTCAAGGGACACGTTATCCATTTCCAGCATCTTTTGATACTGCTTGACAAGAGCGTTTTTAGGCTCGGTCAAAATGCGTACGAGCGCTGCTTCGTCGAGCGGCTCCAGTGTCGAGATCACCGGCAGACGGCCCACGAATTCCGGAATCAAACCGAATTTCAGCAGGTCCTCCGGAAGCACGAGGGACAAATATTCGCCCGGCTTCAGGTCGGCTTTATGACCGTCCGTGCCGAAGCCGATCACTTTTTTGCCGATCCGGCGCTTAATGATCTGCTCCAGTCCGTCGAACGCTCCGCCGCAAATAAACAGGATGTTCGTCGTATCGATTTGGATGAATTCCTGATGAGGGTGCTTGCGTCCGCCTTGAGGCGGTACGGATGCAACCGTGCCTTCCAAAATTTTCAGAAGCGCTTGCTGCACGCCTTCGCCCGAAACGTCGCGGGTGATGGACGGATTTTCCGATTTGCGGGCCACTTTATCGATTTCATCGATATAAATAATGCCGCGCTCGGCTTTTTCCACGTCGTAATCGGCCGCTTGAATGAGCTTCAGCAAAATGTTTTCGACGTCTTCCCCTACGTAGCCGGCTTCCGTCAAAGACGTTGCGTCGGCGATCGCAAACGGGACGTTCAAAATTTTGGCCAGCGTTTGGGCCAGCAGCGTTTTCCCGCTGCCCGTCGGGCCGACAAGGACGATGTTCGACTTTTGCAGTTCGACATCTTCGAGCTTGCTTTGCTGCGAGTTGATCCGTTTGTAATGGTTGTATACGGCAACCGACAGCGATTTTTTGGCCTGTTCCTGCCCGATGACGTAGGAATCCAAAATTGCGCGGATTTCCTTCGGCTTCGGTACGTCTTTCAGGTCGAGCTCTTCCTCGTGACCCAATTCTTCCTCAACGATTTCCGTGCAAAGCTCGATGCACTCGTCGCATATATAAACGCCGGGCCCGGCAACCAGCTTGCGCACCTGCTCTTGGGATTTGCCGCAGAACGAGCACTTGAGCTGGCCTTTTTCATCGTTAAATTTAAACATGGGATCACTCCTTTTCTAAGTCAAGTCACTGCGAGTGATAACCGCATCAATGAGGCCGTACGCTTTAGCTTCTTCGGCGCTCATGAAATTGTCACGGTCCGTGTCGCGTTCGATTCTTTCGTAAGGCTGCCCCGTACGCTCCACATAAATTTGGTTTAGCTTCTGCTTCGTTTTGAGAATCCAGTCGGCATGAATTTTAATATCCGATGCCTGCCCGCGGACACCGCCCAGCGGCTGATGGATCATTACTTCGCTGTTCGGAAGCGCATAGCGCTTGCCCTTGGCGCCTGCCGTGAGCAGCAGGGACCCCATACTTGCGGCCATGCCGACGCAAATCGTCGAAACGTCCGGTTTGATGAATTGCATTGTATCATATATACCCATACCGGCCGTCACCGAACCGCCGGGGGAGTTAATGTACAAATGAATATCTTTCTCGGGATCTACCGCCGACAAGAAAAGCAACTGGGCAATAACCAGGTTGGCGACGTCGTCGTCGATCGCACTGCCCAAAAAAATAATACGATCCTTCAGCAAACGCGAGTAAATATCGTAAGAGCGTTCGCCGCGGCCTTCCTGTTCCACAACCATAGGTACCAGAGTCATCGTCCCAACCCCTTTACTTCATAAATGCAAAACATTTTCGAGCCTTACTCAAAACATTGTAGCACGTTTAAAGACTAAAGTCATTTCCTGCCCGATACGAACAAACGTTGCTGGCCGCGAACGTAAGTTTTGCCGGACAGGACCGCTTTACTGCCGCTTATGTATTTCATTATGTACCGCATATGTCATTGTTCGTTTGCTTCATATGTAACGCTTATTATGTTATGCTTATGTACTTCTTATGTGCCTGTTCCGAGGAAAGCTTCAAACGCGGTTTAAGGTAAAACAAAGGCACGCATGGATGTACACGTGCCTTTGCATGTATGTTCGCGTTTATACAAATTCGGAATTAAGCCGTTTTGCTGTTGTCAACCAGGAATTTCACGGTTTTGCGGTTGACGATATCTTGCAGCAGCGATCCCAAGTTGCCGTTGGAAGCAAAAATGCTGCGGATTTCGTCAACGGAACGGCCATACATTTGGGCCAGGTTCTCCAGCTCGGCGTTGATTTCCTCTTCCGTCGCTTCAAGGTTTTCCGCTTTCGCGATCGCTTCAAGCACGAGGTTGTTGCGTACGCGCTTCTCGGCGTCGGCGCGCATTTGACCTTTGAGGTCGTCGGCGCTTTGACCGGTGAACTGGTAGTACATGTCGATGTTCATGCCTTGCGTGCGCAGACGGTTTTCGAATTCTTTCACCATTTGCTCCGCTTCGTCGTTAATCATGACTTCCGGAATTTCCACTTGCGCAGCTTCGGAAGCTTTTTCTACCAGATCGTTTTCTTTCTTGCGATCGGCTTCGTTTTGCTTGCGCTCTTTCAGCTTTTTCTCCAGATCCGCTTTGTACTCGTCGAGCGTCTCGAACTCGCTCACGTCTTTAGCGAACTCGTCGTCGAGCGCAGGCAGGTTTTTGCGTTTGATGTCATGCAGCTTGATTTTGAAAACAGCTTCTTTGCCTTTCAGCTCTTCCGCATGGTAGTTTTCCGGGAACGTTACGGTGATGTCCTTCTCTCCGTCTTTCTCCAAGCCGACGACTTGCTCTTCGAAGCCCGGGATAAAGCTGCCGGAGCCAAGCTCGAGCGAATAGCGCTCCGCTTTGCCGCCCTCGAAAGGAACGCCGTCTACGAAGCCTTCGAAGTCGATCACGACGATGTCGCCGTTCTCGGCTGCGCCTTCTTCTACCGGAACGAGTTCCGCATGACGCTTTTGCAGCTTTTCCAGCTCTTCGTTCACTTCTTCGGCCGTTACTTCGACGGAAGGGGCTTCGAGCGCGATGCCTTTGTACTCGCCAAGCTCCACTTCAGGCTTCACGGTAACTTTAGCTTTGAATTTCAGAACTTGGCCTTTGCCGAATTGCTCGACGTCCACTTCCGGACGGTCCACCGGCTGAATGCCCGTCTCTTGAACGGCTGCAATGTAAGCGTCAGGCACGATGATATCGAGAGCGTCTTGATACAAGCTTTCCACGCCGAATTTCGCTTCGAAAATAGCGCGGGGCACTTTGCCCTTGCGGAAGCCCGGAACGTTAACCTTGTTCACGACTTTTTTGAATGCCTTGTCCAGAGCGGCGGCTACTTGGTCCGCGTCCACTTCAATATCAAGAACGGCTACGTTCTTCTCTATCTTTTCCCAGCTTGCTTTCATTTTATGCTTTCCCCTCCAAAAATTATCCATCGCAATTTTGTCACGTTCTGGCGGAACCGCAGTACAGCCGGACAAGCCCGCCAATATAACCACTATATTATAACCGTAATAAATGCGGTTTTCAAGGCTTCAAACGCGGAAAGGTCGGGAAATCGTCCCGCGGCGCCATTTTATAATTTCCGGGTGAATACGTTTGCGGCGAATTGCTGCATCATCCGGTATGCCTGCTCCCACTGGAACACCAGATCCGACGTAATTCCGTACATTTCGAACAGCTCCTCTTTGTCTCCGCCTTCAAATACTTGTTCGAGCAAGGTTAAATGCAGCGCCGCCGCCCATACGTCCACACAGGCCGGGTCCTGCCGCAGCATTTGCCGGTAAGCGGAAGTGCCGTAAATAAACGCCAAAAATTCGTTCCACGTCTCCGATGCAAAATACGAGAGCGCCGGATGCTGCGTCTCGCTGATTTCTTGCACGCGGTTGATAATCTCTTGAATCTGCGAAGGAAACTGATCGAAGGCCGCCGGCGTATCCTCGATGTCGACGACCGCCGCTTCGCCGTTTTTGTACAGCGTTACGCTGCCGGTCGCGCCCCGCTTCTTGAGCGTCTGCAGCGTCTTGAACTGGATCAGCGGATGACGTCCGGCATCCTCCTTCAACCACCCGATCAGCTCTTCGTCGATCGTCTCGTCTTCCAAAAACGCGAGCTGATCCAAAGCCAGCAGCTGCTTGTCCACGGCCCGCTGCTCCCGCAGGCTGGCCAGCAGCCGCTTCGCATAGTCGCCATTTTGTTCGCCCTTGGCGTGCAAATGCTGCCGCAGCAGGTCCGCTTCGCTGAGCTCCTCGCTTTCGCCTTCCTGACCCAAGGCCAGATCCGGGAACATGACCTGCAGCCAGTCGAGCAAGGACCGCCATTCCTCCCGGGCCCGTTCGTCGTCCGATTGGCAGGCAAGCAAAAAGCGGAGGAGCTTCATCGCTTCTCCGTAGCGTTCCGCTTCAAGGAGCCGGGTCAGTTCGAATTGATAAAACTCGACGGTTTTCGGAAAAAGAATCACATTGTCATTGGTCTGCCCGCTCATGAAACACCGCCTTTCTTGCTGAGCTTCTTTATGAATGCCAGTGTACCCCAAAAAAGAAGCGAAAGCAAAATCTGCTGCCGCGCCCCGCCTGCCTGTCCATTCCACCGTTCCCTTAAATTAGGATGCCGGATTCGGACGCGCGTTATGCGGACATGAAAAAGCAGCCGCGGATGCGTGATAAACACGGCCTCCGGGCTGCCCGTTATGCGGACGCTGTTCAGCGTTTCATTTCTTGAAATCTATTCCATCTTCATCGCGGCTTGGATAAGCTGCGCTTTAATATGCGGATTTTGATCGATGAAGCTGTACATGCGGTCGACCTGCTCTTTGTTTTGCAAATAGTCGCGTTCGTTCTGAATCATCTCGTGCGACCATTTCAGCAGCGCGGCTTCCGCCGCCCCGAGCCGGTTCAATGCAATATGAAGTCCCGTATCGCCGACAAGCTGCTCCATCACTTCCGGAGTGACGTTGCCGAGCTTTTTCGTCGTAGCGAGCTTTTGCTCGAATTCTTTATTAGCCTTCTCGAAGTTTTCTTTGGCTTCCTTGTATTCTTTCTGCTGTTCTGAGAACGTTCTTTTCATTAATGATGAACCACCTTTACCTGTTGATCAATTGTCTTCCTGCCCATCGTTCCTCCAGCTATAGCGTGAGACAAAACCGGCGCTTTCTATACACCCGGTTTCCAAGAAGCAGGCCGTTATAAAAATACACCTATACGCTAAGTGTAACTTTTCTTCGTCCGTTTGTCCATTTTTTCATCAAGTTTTCCGCGGCACGGCTTGCCCGGACAGACATCATCCGCTCCCGCCAAGCATAACCTTTAACATCTTGCTGTCATCTTTGAACCCCTCATGGGAGCGACAGATTCTGGAGACCGGAGAGGATGAAAGCTATGTGTGGAATCACGGGATGGATTGATTGGAACAAAGATTTGACCCAGTATCCGTCCGTTCTCGAAACGATGACGGATACGCTCGCCTCGCGCGGTCCGGATGCCTCCGGCAGCTGGATCACGCCCCGCTGCGCGCTCGGCCACCGCCGTCTGAGCGTCATGGATCCGGCGGGCGGAGCCCAGCCCATGACCCGGAAAGTCGGGGATAACACAATAACCATCGTCTATAACGGCGAGCTATACAATGCGCCCGAATTAAAAAAAGAGCTGGAGCAGCGCGGCCACCGGTTCGCTACCACCTGCGACACCGAGGTGCTGCTCGTTTCGTTCGTCGAATGGGGCCGAGCCTGCGTCGACCGGCTCAACGGCATTTTTGCCTTTGCCATCTGGGACGACGAGGAGCAGTCGCTGTTCCTCGTCCGCGACCGGCTGGGCGTCAAGCCTCTTTTCTATTCCTACTCGGAAGGCCGGCTGCTGTTCGGTTCGGAGCCGAAGGCCATCCTGGCGCATCCGGACTTTACGGTTCAGATCAGCGGCGAAGGGCTGGCGGAAATTTTCGCCATCGGTCCGGCGCGCACGCCAGGCCACGGCGTCTATAAAAATATGCAGGAGCTGAAGCCGGGTCACTGCATGGTCATGGATGCGCGCGGCCTAAGCGTACGCGCCTACTGGAAGCTGGAAAGCAAGCCGCACGAGGACGACGTGGAGACGACGGCCGCCAAAGTGCGCGAGCTGCTACGGGACACGGTGATCCGCCAGCTCGCTTCGGATGTGCCGATCTGCACGCTGCTGTCCGGCGGGCTCGATTCCAGCGCTCTAACGACGTTTGCCGCACAATATTATGCGCAGCAAGGGCTCGGCGCCCTGCACACCTATTCGGTCGACTATGTCGACAACGATAAGCATTTCCAAGCAAGCGCCTTTCAGCCGAATGCGGATACGCCTTGGATCAGGCGGATGACGGAACACCTCGAAACCGTGCATCATGCGATCGAATTCGATACGCCGGAACTGGTCGAGGCGCTCCGAACCGTCGTGCTGGCCAGGGACTTGCCCGGAATGGCCGATGTGGACGGTTCGCTTTATTTGTTTTGCCGGGAAATTAAAAAAGGCGCCACGGTGGCGATATCCGGCGAGGCGGCCGACGAAATTTTCGGCGGGTACCCTTGGTTTCACCGGGAGGAAGCGCTGAATGCCGGAACGTTCCCATGGTCGCTGGCAACCCCCGAACGCATCGCCCTGCTGTCTCCCGAATTCGTCGATTGGGTGAAGCCCGCCCAGTATGTGCAGGACCGCTACCGCCAAGCGCTTTCCGAAGTGCCGCGTCTGGCAGGCGAAAACGGACAGCAAAACAGGATGCGGGAGATGTCCTATTTGAACATCACCCGCTTTATGCCGACGCTGCTCGACCGCAAAGACCGGATGAGCATGGCGGTCGGCCTCGAAGTGCGCGTACCGTTCTGCGATCATCGGCTGGTCGAATACGTGTGGAACATTCCGTGGGAGGTCAAAACCGCCGGCGACCGGGAGAAAGGCATATTGCGCAAAGCGCTCCGCGGCATTCTTCCCGAAGACGTGCTGGCCCGCAAGAAAAGCCCGTATCCGAAAACGCACAATCCGAACTATTTGTCCGCCGTCCGCTCCTGGGTACTGGACATCTTAAGCGATCCGTCCTCGCCTCTGCTTCCGTTCATCGATACGGCCAAAATCCGCACCCTCGCCGAGGACGACGAAGGCCGCTTCCAGCTGCCTTGGTTCGGCCAGCTGATGACCGGGCCGCAGCTGTTCGCTTATTTGGCTCAAGTCGACACGTGGCTGCGCCATTACAAAGTATCGATCCGGTAAGAGCAGTTGCTTATGCCAAGAAGTTCCACAATTTGCGGATCGCCTGACCGCGATGGCTGATCGCATTTTTCTCTTCGAGCGTCAGCTCCGCCAGCGTCCGGCCGAGCTGCGGGACGTAAAACAACGGATCATACCCGAAGCCCCCGCTGCCTCGCGGCTCGCGAATGATCACGCCCTCGCAGGTCCCTTCGACTTCGGCAAGGGGCGTTCCTTCCACATCCACGAGCGCAATGGCGCTGACAAAACGTGCGGGGCTGAGCGCTTCGGGATGAGCCGCATGATCCGGCCGGGGCAGCGGCGCCAGCTTGTCCAGCTCGCTGACGAGCTTGCGGTTATTCGCCGCATCGTCCTTCGGCTCGCCCGCGTAACGGGCGGAGTATACCCCCGGCGCGCCGTTCAGACGGTCCACGCACAAGCCGGAGTCGTCCGCCACCGCAGGAACGCCGAGCTGCCGGGCCACCGCTCTGGCTTTGATCAAGGCGTTCGCCGCAAAGGTATCCCCGTCTTCGACGATATCCGGGATCTCCGGGTAATCGAGCAGGCTTTTGACCGCAATGCCTTTCTCCCGGAACATCGTCTCGAATTCCTTAAGCTTACCGGCGTTTGTCGTCGCGATGACGACTTCAGCTCCGAGCCGCATGGGATGCCCCCTTGATGCGTTCGGCAATCGGTCCGAGCGCCAGCGCTTGTCCCCGGATCATCTCCTGGATCCCCGTTTCGGCCAGCGCCAACAGCGCGTCAAGCTCTTGCCGGGAGAACGGGGCTTCTTCGCCGGTTCCCTGCACCTCGACAAATTTGCCTTGGCCTGTCATCACGACGTTCATATCGACCTTCGCTTTGGAATCCTCTTCGTAGTTCAGGTCCAGACACGGCTGCTCCTGAATGATGCCCACGCTCACGGAACCGAGAAAATCGGTGATCGGGAACCGGTTCAAATTCCGCTCCCGCACGATTTTATCCACCGCGATCGCCATGGCGACGAACGCGCCGGTGATCGATGTCGTCCGGGTGCCTCCGTCCGCCTGGATCACGTCGCAGTCCAGCGTAATGGAACGTTCGCCCAGCGCTTCCAGATCGACGACGGAACGCAGCGCCCGTCCGATCAGCCGCTGGATTTCCATGGTGCGTCCGCCCAGCTTCCCTTTGGCCGCTTCGCGCTGATTACGGACCGAAGTCGCCCGGGGCAGCATCGAGTATTCGGCCGTCACCCATCCTTTGCCCTGCCCCTTCATAAACGGCGGGACCCGCTCCTCCACCGTCGCCGTGCAGATGACCCGTGTATCTCCCACTTCGATCAGCACCGAGCCTTCGGCGTGTTTATTGTAATTGGTCGTAATTTTCACAGAACGCGTCTGATCGACTCTTCTTCCGTCGCTTCTCATCTAAGTCTCATTTCCTCCTTTTGGCTTTCACGTTCCCATTGTACCAGAGCGCCCTGCGAAAACCAAACGGGCCTGCGGAAACGAAAAAGCGCTCCTTCCGAAAGCGGGCCGCACAGGAAGGAGCGTTTATTTATGCGGCATCGCGCCGCAGCTACAGCTTCAGCTGATTCACGGTTTGAGGCCGGGATACGGGCTTCGCGTAGCTCTGATTGTCGGTTGCGCTTACTTTGGCGTCGCCGTTCACGAGAATTTGCACCTTGGCGGCCGCGTTCGTATTTTCCGTGAGCGACAAAACGACCGCTTTCAACGCCTCGGCCGGCGCTTTTTTATCCGGGCCGAGCATTTTGTCCGAGAAATTGACCGTAATCAAGTCGTCCGTTTTGTCCACTTTGAGCAGCTCGGCTCCCGGAGCCATGACGGCCACCAGGCCTTTCTTCTGATCCGGTCCCGCAATGAGCTGCCGGATGACCGCTTCCGCGACGTTGTCCGTCCTTGGAACGAGCCGGGTGACGGGCACGTAATAGCTGTAATTTTCCTGATTCTGATTCAAGAAATACAGCGTAACCGGCGTCGATTGACCGTACTCTACGCTTTCCGGCTTCTCCACGTTGATTCCGATCGCCCGGGTCAGCGCTTCGTCAAGCGGCGTGCCGCCGACCGGCATCTCTTTCAAAGGCTTGCCCTCGACGCGAAGCTGCACTTTCTCTACCGAAGGAAAGCCCGTCAAGGTCCAGGTGACGGCTTCCATAATTTTTCTTTCGTCCTGCAAGTTATAATCCGTAAACATTTTGGAAAAATCAACGATAGCCAGCTTTTGATCTTCCACGATGTTAATGCCTTTAATTTCGGTACCTTTGGGAAGGAGGCTTGTAAATCCGGCCGGCAAACGTCCTTGTACCGGACCGCCGTCCACCATGTATTCAAGCGCCTTGCGGGCGGCGCCTTGGGTCTTTTCGACTTGAACGGCAATCGGAGCGACGAACCCTTTTTCGTCCTTGGCATAAATCGTCACCTGCATCGGATTGGCAACGGTCTGGGACACTTTGCCGCTTGTGGCCATGGCGTCGGCTCCGGCCGGCGGAGGATCGATTTGCTGAGACTGTTCCTTCTTTCCCGGAAGCGAGCAGCCGGAGGTAAGCAGAACGATCATTCCGACAACGGCGGCCCATCGTATCCATTTGTATTGTTTCATTGCGTGTTCCTCCTTGGTATTGGGGTGTTGTCCGTTTTTACTTTTATGTATACGGGCGGCAGACAAGTTTATGACACCAATTTGTCCGATTTGGAGGACGAATGCATTTATGGTACTTTGGACGGATGTATCCTTGATTTATACAGTACTAAAAGCCTATAATATAGATGTGTTTTTCCAAAAAGAGGTGATTTTCCATGGAAAACCGTCTTCACGATTTCGTGCCTGACGACCTATATCGGGCCGTTGTGCTTCAATCTCCGGATTGGCTGTGGGTCTTCGACGAAACCGGTTCGCCGGTCGGCTTGTCTCCGGAGCCCAACTACGGCTCGGCGTTGTTCCGCTGGGTATACGAAACCGATCTCCCTCCGCTGCAGCAGGCATGCCGCCGGCTGGTTCAAGAGCGCGAACCGTTCGCTATGACGTTTCGGGCCGTGCTGCCGGACGGAGCTCTCGTATGGCTTGAAGGCCAAGGATATCCGTTAGCATGCAAGTCTTCGGGATGGCAGGCCGCCTTGGCAGCCAAAGACATTACAGCGTTCAAAAAACAGGAAGAACGGCTGACCCGTCTGGCTTACTACGATCCGTTGACCCAGCTCCCGAACCGCAGGCTGTTTCAAGACCGCTTTACGCAATCGCTGCATATGGCGAAGCGCTACCACCATAAGCTGGCCGTCATTTACTTGGACCTCGATGATTTCAAACGCATTAACGATACATACGGCCATGCCACCGGCGACGAGCTGCTGACCATGGCCGCTTCCCGTCTCTCGCATTCCATCCGGGAACCGGATACCGTCTGCCGGATGGGCGGCGACGAATTCGTCGTGCTGCTGCAGCAGTTCGAGCACCGGGAGGATATTGCCAAGATCGTCCGCAGAATCGCGCAGACGCTAAACCAGCCTTTCGAGCTGAACGGACAAACCATGAGCATTACGGGCAGCATCGGCGTTTCCTGCTACCCCGAGGACGGGCAGGATATCGAAACGCTGCTGCAGTGCGCCGACACGGCGATGTACGCATCGAAGCAGCAAGGCAAAAACCATTTCCGGTTTTTCTCGGATTTCTAAGGAGGCCTCTATGAGCTACAGCTTGAACAGCAAGCAGGTTGCCGAAGCTTCGGCCTTTTGGCTGACGAAGCGCGGCGTCACCATGGAAGATATAGCGGAGCTTACGTATTTTCTGCAAAAAGACTACTACGCCAGCCTGACAATGGACGAATGCCGGGCAAGCGTGGAGCAGGTCCTCGGCAAACGGGAAGTGCAGAATGCCATTCTGACGGGAATTCAGCTCGACGTGCTGGCCGAGGAGGGCAAGCTGCTGTCTCCGCTTCAGGAGATGATCGAAAATGACGAGGGGCTGTACGGCTGCGACGAAATTCTGGCTCTGTCCATTGTCAATGTATACGGCAGCATCGGGCTCACCAACTTTGGCTATATTGACAAAATCAAGCCGGGGCTGGTCGGGCGGCTGAACGATAAGAGCGGGGAGCACAAGCATACGTTCCTCGACGATATCGTCGGCGCCATCGCGGCTTCCGCCAGCAGCCGCATCGCCCACCGCAAGCAGAAAGAGAAGGAAGATAATCAGATGTAACGGAAAACGGCGCTTCTCCGAGGAGAGAGCGCCGTTTTTACGGTTAACTGGTATACATAGGCTTTCCCGCTTATTTCAATGTCGCCAGCGATTCGGCTACGGTTTGCAGGTCCGCTTCGGACAGCTTGTCCGAGCTAAGAGCAATATAGGTTTTGTCCAGCTTCAAGTACAGGGTCTTTTTCCCGTCAACCGTGACCCATTGGCCAGTCCCGTTGCGGAGCTTGACCTCCTGCTTCGATTCCACCTTGCCGCTCGGCTTGATCTCCTCCGGCGACTCCAGGATCGTCATCTTGTAATATTTCAGCGTCAGCAGCTTGGCGCTGGTGGCCATCTGGTCGATCTTATCGTCCGAGGCTCCCCGCTCCGGCAAATAATACGTCGGAACGCCGGCGTTTTTGGCCGCAGTGGCCAGACTCGTCCGCTCTATCTCGGTGTATTGAAGTTGACCGATTTTGATAGGCGCTTCCTCCGGCGGCTTGGCCGCCTCTCCGCCTTGACCGGTCTGACCCGGCGGCGTCTGCCCGGATTGGCCAGGCTGCGGGGTCGTTTGCCCGGGTGGAGTCGTCTGTCCCGGCGTCGTCTGCTCCGTCGGAGCGGGCTCCGGGGTTTTCGGCGGCTGGGCCGCCTCTTTCTTGCAAGCTGTCAGCGTCACGGTGAGAATCAGTGCGGACAGCAGCGCCGCCGTTCTCATCCATTGTGCGTGTTTTTTCGTTTTCATCGTCAAGCACCTCCGTCGAATGTAACCCTGACCTGCAGATCGATTCGTGCGCGGGTGAGAGCGTCTCGCCAGCGGTCCTGGTTCCACACGCCAGGATATTGCTGCCGCACGGACTCCCCCAAGCGCAGCGGATCGGAGCGCAAGCCTTGAAGCAACCGGATCAATTCCGTTCCCTGCCGCTGCAGGTTCGATGCCCAATGATCGGCGGAAACGGATGGTCCGCCGGGCGAAGCCGCCACCCGCATCACAAGGTTCAGCCGGGGCTGCTTCAAATCGCCGTTGCTCGCAATTTCAGCCCGGCAAGTAATATTACGCAGCAGCGGGGAATCGGTAGCAAACGGCGTCTCCGCCGAAGACCATTCGAGCTTCGGCAGACCGTAGCCCCCTATCATGCAAGCAAGCAGATTGCTTTGGGACGAGGTCAACTCGGCCACAAGCTCCTGTTTCTTAAACAAAAGCGCCCGGGTTGAAACACCCGATGGGCTGGAATTATTATCCTTCGCAGCCGGACCTGCGGACAAATAGGGCAGGACCACATCGTCCTCGTACGCGCTTCCTGCGTAGCGGAGCGGGTCCGCGGTCCAGCCTCCCTCCCGGAGCCGCGCAATGCCGCCTGTCATCGTCTCCGGGCTGCTGACGAACCTTTCGGCCGTCCCTTCGACCACCGCCACAAGCGGTCTGCGGCCCTGCTTCACGCCGAGCATCCGGATCTGCCTCGTCCACGAGGCCGGGAAGCCATGCGAACGCGCCCAGGCTTCGCCGATCGCCACAAGCTCCGGCGGCCGGTGCCGCTCCCACCGATAGGCCGCAGCTTGGAACGAAACGAACGATTGCAGCCGCGGACCGGCGTTCGAGTAAGGCTGCAGCGGACGGCCGGACGCAGCCAGGCCGTAGCCTGTCGTTACGCGAAGGCCGCCGGGGCCTTCGTCAATGCCTGCGGCAACGAGCTGCGCTTCCTCCGCTTGCCATGCGCTTGGCCCCGCATCCGCCAAGCGGACGCACCCCGCCACGGGCAGCAGACAAGCCGCAGCGAGCGGCAGCGATATGGCCCGGATCATCAAAATTCGCTTTAGGTTCAAAGGAAGCCGCCTCCAGTTGAAAAAATAGTCCGATAATCGTTTAACGAAAAAACGCGTTACAGATCATCTACTATTCCCCAACGACTCCCTTTTTATTCCAGAGCCTACTTCCTCATGCCCGCCGACCTCAAAAAGCGGCAGGCTCCGTTCGAAAAACGGAGCTATGCCGCATGGCAGCCGGTCGGTCGAAACCGGCGTTGGGTTTGTCCTACTAAGCCTGCCGGTACAATACGAGTCCCTCACGCACGCTTTCAGTCAGCTGGCCGGCTTCGCGAAGCCAGATCAGGTGCGCGAGCGTTTCCGACAGCGCAAAGCGCAGCTGGTGCAGGCTTAGCCGCTCCCCGAAGGTCGCCCGGCATACGTGATACGCCGTTGCCGGCTCTGCAAGCTTCGACCGCATCGCCTCCAGACGCTCCGCATGATGGGCGATCAATTCGTCCGCCCGCTGCTGCAGGTAGCCGAAAGGCTCCCGGTGACCCGGAAAAGCGAGCCTCACCTCGTAGCCGCGAATCGCTTCCAGGCTGGTCAAATAGCTGGCAAGCGGGTTCTCGTCGATCCCTCCGGGCAAGTAGCTGACGTTCGGGGATATTTGCGGAAGCACGTGATCCCCGCAGAACATGACGGCCGTCTCCGCGCGGTAAAAGCACAAATGCCCTGCGGCATGCCCGGGCGTCTCAATCGCTTCGTAGTCCTCGCGGCCAAGCCTTACACGCTCCCCGGCTTCCACCACGGTGACCTCCGGCTGCGGCGAAACGGACGCGACAAAGCCGTCCATATGGTCCTCCATCGGCTTCACCAGCTCCTCCGGCAGCCCTTCCCGCCGGAAAAGCCCGATGATCCGCTGCGTCATCGGCTGCCCGTCCCCCCAGAGCAAGCGCGCTTGTTCAAGCCCGCTCCGCGACATCAGCACAGGCGCGCCGGTGCGCTCTTGAAACCACCCGGCCAACCCGTAGTGGTCCGGGTGATGATGCGTCAGCACGATGCGGTCGATATCGGAATAGCCGAGCCCCAGCTCCACCAGCGCCGACGTCCAGGCCGCCTCGGCCGCCTCCGTCCGAAGCCCCGGGTCGATCAGCGTCCAGCCGCTCTCCCCCGGCAGCAAATAGCTGTTCACCCAGCGCAGCGGAAACGGCAGGGGCACCTTGATCTGCAGTACGTCGCCGTGCTTCGTCACGCTCCCTTGGCGGCTTGAAGGCGATCCGTCCATATTACACGTCCCTCCTGCCGACAAAGATCATTCGCTTCGATTGGTCAGGCTCGTAAAGCGATGCGTCGTAATCGCCGTAAATGGCGTCGATTTTCAGCCCTGCCAGCTCCAGCATTTCCAGGAAACGCTCCCGTTCGATCAGCTTCACTTGCTCCTCGTAAACCCGCTCGCCCGATCCGCTTCCGTCCTGCAGCACGATCGTTTTGCGCACGAAGCCGTCCTCGATCCGGCGTTTCTCATCGATATGGATTCCTTCGACGGTTCTAACCGAATGCGGCACCAGATGCGCCGCCACATAGGCCGGATTCAAATAATCGATAATGAACCTCCCGCCAGGCGCAAGCAGACGGTACATTTCCCGCAGCACCTGCTCGTTGTCCCGATCGCCGGCGAAATAGCCGAACGACGTAAACAAGTTAACGATCGCATCGAACTGATCGGTGATCGGGACGTTGCGCATATCCCCATGGATCCAGCGCACTTCGCCTGCGGTATCCAGCTTTCTCGCTTCCGCAAGCAGCACCTCCGACAAGTCCACTCCGGTGACCCGAAAGCCGAATCCGTTCAGCGCCATCGAGTGCCGTCCCATGCCACAGCACAGGTCGAGCACCTCCGCTCCCTCGGGCAGCTCCAGCCACTCCATCATCCGGCGCACTTCCTCATAAGCGCCCTGCATATCGCGATGCTTATAGACGAGCAGGTAATCCCGTCCAAAGCTCTTTTCGAACCATTCGGTCATTTCGCTTTCGTCCCTTCTATCCCAGCTTTCCTGGACAAACTAAGCCCTATTTTACCAGAAGGTCCCGCCTGAACGCACGCTTTTGTTCGAAGATGCCGTCAGCGCCGGGAGCGGACTACGTTTTCCTCAAGGAAGGATAGCGGGCCGCCGGGGACTGTAGTATAATTAACGCTTGAAAAACCAAAGACCCCCTTCTGTAAAAGGAGGAAAAAGATGACAACCGCCATTGAACACCGCATTGCCGGGCGCAAGCATAAAGAAATTTTCGAGCAGATCCGCAAGCAGGGGACGGTCTCCAAGATCGATCTGCTGGAGAAAAGCGGGCTGACGGGCAGTACCTTAACCCGGACGCTGGAGGAACTAACGGCCCAAGGGGTTATTGCGGAGGCCGGCTTCGGCGAATCAACCGGAGGGCGCAGGCCGATATTGTATACGGTGAATCCCGATTATGCCTATGTGTTCGGACTGGATATATCGCGGATGTATTCCAAGCTTATTTTGTTCGACCTACAGCTGAACAAGCTGGACAGCAAGCGCTGGGTCATGACGGAGGACGTCACCCCCAAGGTGCTGCTGGAAGAGATTGTGGCCGAGGTCCGCGCCATGCTGAATCGCCGCTCTCTTCCGACCGACAAGGTGCTCGGGATGGGCATCGGGGCCGTCGGACCGCTGGACCGGGCTTCCGGCATGCTGCTGGAGCCGCTTCATTTCCCCGCCGCCGGCTGGAAAAATGTCAGCCTCACCAGCTTCCTGGAGAGCCGTCTCGGCTTTCCGGTTCTGCTCGATAACGGAGCGAATACGGCGCTCATCGGCGAATCGTGGTCGGACCGGGAGCGCGACTACCGTCATTTGCTGTATGTGCACGTCGGCGTCGGCTTGCGTTCGGCCATGATGACGAACGGGCAGGTCGTCTACGGAGCGGTGGATATGGAAGGGTCGATCGGCCAAATGATCATCCAGACGGATGGCCACCGTTTATGGAATCAAGGCAACTTCGGCGCGCTCGAATCGTACGCTTCCATTCATGCGCTGGAGCAGCAAGCGCAAGCCCGGCTCAAGCAAGGGCGGGACAGTCTGCTGCTCCGGCTGGAACCCGACCCGGAAAAGATCGGCTTCGCCCATCTCCAGCAGGCGCTGCAGGCCGGCGACCCGCTGACGGTCGAGCTGTTTACCCAGGCCGCCACTTATTTCGGCATCGGGCTGTCGAACCTGCTTAACATTTTGCATCCGGAGAAGGTTATTCTGGGCGGCGCCTTGATCGGCGGCCATACCGGCTTCTTCCATACCGCGACGCGCGTCGCCATTCAAAGAACATATTATTATCCCAAATATCAAGTTGTGTTCAGCCAAGGCGCGCTTGGCGAAGAGGCGCTCGCCACCGGGGCGGCGGTGCTGATCGTGAACAAGCTGAGCGCGATCTAATCGGATAAGGCTAAGAGGCGGGGCTAGGGGCGCGGTCGGGAGCTGATGGCCTATGGGAGACGCTGGTCATGCGCCGCGCACCGCCTCCAGGTGCCAACGACGAAGCGCCGGAGGACCAGCCGCCGGATAGCCAAGAGCGATGGCATGGTGCTTGCGCGGATGCCCGGCTAACCTGCCCCAGCGCGGAATGGCATCTCGTACGGAACGGGCCAAACTCCCAGTTGTGTCCTCTGCGAATGGTTACACGTCCCTCGGGCCTATCAAAGAACATATCAAAAAGGCGCCCCGCTTGCAGGGACGCCTAATTTTATATTGCCTCTTCCAACTGCCCTAAGCCTTAAGCCGACGCTTCGCCTTCCTCGACCGGATCGCCGTGCAGCTCCTGAAACAGCTGAACGAGCTTGCCGTGCTTGCGCAGCGATTTTTCGTGAATCAGGTTCAGCTTCCCGTTATCCAGCACCCCGAAGCGCTCGATCAACTGCTCGTTCTCGTGCGTCCAATCGAAGCCTTCGAAGATGTTCAGGCAGTTGGTCCAGTTTTTCGTATACTTGCCGTCCGTGAACAAATGACGGTGTGCATACAGCGCGACGCTTTCCTGCATGGCGCGAGACGACGAAGTGTACTGCGGCAACCCCGGCTGCTCCGGCATGAGAGGAATCAGCGTGCTGTAAAACTGGTGCAAGATCTCGATGTATGTGGACGGATCCTGCTTGATCCGGCGCGCCAGCTCGTAGGACGGCTGCATTTTGCCGGTGAACAGCATCGTCGCCGTCGAGTACATCCAGCTGAACGACGTGAAGTTTTTATTGTAAGCGGTCAGGTTGGCCCTGCGCTCCACGCCAGCCGATTTCAGGAAGACGTTATGGTCTACCACCTGCTGAATGACGACGTTGAGCGGATCGATCGAGTCGAACGAATGGCCGAGCTCTTTGCTGACGAGCTGAACCTTGGAGTTGATGTCCCCGAACAGCTGCTTCTCCTCTTCCTCGCTGAGCCCGATGTAGATTTGCACCGCCAGCTCGCTTTCCATCAGCTCCAGACGGCGGCGTTCCAGCTGCTCGACCTGGCCTTCCAACTGCTCCAGCTCGCTTGCGATTTCCGCATTGTCCGGCGCTTTCCGGTGCTTGATTTTCATGGCGGCGACTTTCTTCTCCAGGCTGCGCGCTTCTTTGAGCATCTGCTCGTTCACGTAGCCAAGGGCGAGAATGCGGTGCTGGCCGTCCAGAATGCTCAGCTTGGAGCCGGGACGCAGGTACAGGCCGTTCTGCACCTTGGCCAGGCTGCTTACGTCGCGCAAGCTTAAGGTGACCGGACCGAAAAAGACGCGGTCGAGCTCGCGCTCCTGCAAGTAGTTGGATATTTTGCGGCGTTGTCCCCCGCTCAGCTTCCGCTGCACCATCGGATCGATGGTGGTGTAGTTCAGCAGATCCTGCACTTGTATCGCTACCGTTGCGAGTCCGAAGCGATCGCAAAACGGATGTATGGTCATTTGCAAATTTAAACCGTCCATTAACCGACGTCCTCCTTAGAGCTTTCTCCCGAAAAAGCTTGCTGCCCCGGCGAATCGTCGCGGATCAGGAACATATGGTGCTCCACGTAAAAATCTTTGATGAACTGATACGCTTTTACGATGCGCGAGCGCCTTGGCAAGCGGTCTTTTTCATCCCCGGTGTAAATGGCGCTCCAGTCGATATGGGGCAAAATTTTGAGCGCGTAATCGAGCGCGTATTTGTTGAACGTGCCGGTTTTCGTCACTTCGTCGTGGAAGAACATCGCCAGCGCGATCTGCAGGTTTTCCGTCCAGCACAGCTCGCCCTTTTCCGGCTCCGGCAAATACTTGAGCAGGCTTTCGAAATAGAGCGACGCCAGCTTCAAATGCTCTTCGATCTCTTTTTCCTCAAAATAGTAGCCGTTGTTGCGCGCCGCCGACTTGAGCCGTCCTTCGAACAAGCCGATCAAAATCTCGATCAGCAGGTGGTAGGAGAACAAATACTCCGGCCCTTTGCCCCGCTCCGTAAACATGTCGACAGGCAGATGCTTCATCACGGGCGCATCTTCCACCAGCCTGGAGGCCAGCACGTGATAGAACCGGCGCTGCTCGCGGAGAACGGCCAGATTGCCGCCGATTTTGCGCGGAAGCTTGTTGATGTCGGAGAACAGCTGCCGCTCCTGGCGCGCGTTGATGTCCAGATAGATCATGGTGGACATCGGGAACGCGTACAGCTTGCTCAGCTTCGCGCTGATTTCCTCCATGCGGTCGTACTCCCGGCGGTCCTTCGCCCGGGCCATCGCGCCCTGCAGCGTTTCCATCAGGCGGCGGAAAGCGGCAAGCCGGTGCTGGCCGTCCACGACGTACAGCTTCTCGATCGCCTGCAAACGGTAGACCTGCGCCTGCGCATCATAATCTCCCGCGCCACGGGCCGAGAGGATGATACCCGGAAAATAAATGCCTTGTCCGTGATCCAGATAGAGCATGATATAGTCCATCATCTTGGACAAGTTTTGCGGAACGATGGAGCGCTGAACTTCCAGATCCACTTCGTAGATGGCGAACAGCTTGCTCATCGGAAGCGTGGTCGAAAGCGTCGTCTGTCCGAACGTCCGGGACATCGCTCCCGGGATTTCGATATACGATGACGCTTTCTGCTCCGCCAGCAGCTCCGACAGAGATGAAATTTGATCCATAACCGTTTTCCTCCTTGGCTTACCTCGCGTAAAGCTATATGCATATAGTTTACTATAATAGGTTCATATAATTCCATTATACACCGAAAAGACACGAAACATTCAGGATATTGGCAAAATATGCGTCTTTTTTTTCGTTTTCCGAGCTTGCTTTTTTGAAAAGAACAAAAAAAGAAAGCCGGCGCTTCGGGAAGAAACGTTCGGCCGCTCGCCGAGCTATGAGGATTCGTCTCGAAGGACGAGGGCTAAGACATCCGGTCAGCGGCCTTCAGGAGCGGCCATATGCGCACTTCCAAAGCTTCCGCATAATGAAGAAGCGGAGGAACGTCCGGCTCGAACGGAAGGCCGTTGCCCGTCAGCATGTTATTCTCGTAAAGCTCGGCTTCCGCCTTCTGCAGCGGCCAGGGCCGATGATGGATATCGCAGCGCATCACATCCCCGTGCCCGTTCAAGGTATACAAGCAGTAACGTTCGGTCAGCCAATGCTCCAGCGTTCCCGGCTTGGCCGTATACGGCGCCGACACGGGCTTGTAACGCGCGGAAAAGGCGGCGCCCGCCTGCCGGCGTTCGCTCCGGTAAAACACGGTCTCGTTCTGCACGGTTACGCCCATATCGGCCCGGTAGTACGGAAGACGGCAGAGCCATCTGGCCAGCTTGACGGCAAGCGTATGCGCCGCATCCAGGCTGAAAAAGTAGACGCCGGGCTTGTCATGAAGCGTGACGTAAGTTCTGACGTTAAGCTCCGGAAAGCGGCTCGTTCCCGGAATCGGCGGCAGGCCGCGCAGCCGGATATCCGTCATCCGGAAGGGAACGACAGCCAGCCACGCGCTGCCCTCGCAGGTATCCAGCGGCAGCTCCTTCGGCACGCAAGCGCGAAGCTCATCCGCCGGAACGGGCCAATGGGCAAACAAAAGATTGCGCCAAGTCTGCTTCATGATCCACGGCAGCTCGGGCAGCGGCCACGGGCGGTGCGCGGTATTGAAATGGTCAAGCTCCATGTTCGTTCCTCCTTGACTCATGGTCATGAACGAGTGCAGACCCGCGCCGGCCGGGACGGACCCCGCGCTTGCTGCGGTCCTTGGTGACGGTTTATCGTTCTTTCAATCAATAGGACAGCGCCCGCCCAGCCCTCGTCTCTCCGTTCGGCGTCCGGTCGTCGCAAGCCGGCTCAAACGTCCGGTCGAAGCCTTGCCATTGCTCCAGTTCGCGCAGACCGGACCGGAATCCGACGGCAAGCCCGGCTTCGTATATCGGTTCCTCCACTGGGAATAATTATCCATTATTTAGGAAAAAGACTGCAAATGGAATCTATCATAAGCCCGATTTCACTGTCAAGGTTGATCCGAAGCCGGTCTCGTGCTATGATAAAGTTAACAAGTTAATCTCAGGTCAGAGATCAAGAGAAGACCGTGAGCAAGCTCTGCAGGAGCGCGTATGCGATAAGCGACGTGCCGACGTAGAGTTGTTTCACGTCTTCTCTTTTTTGCTTTTACCCGGTACCGGGCGGCCGCACATTTCGAAAGGGGATCGATACACATGACAACACAGGCGCAATTTTCAGGGGAACACCGACAAGAACGGCTGCGGGAGATGGCCGGAGCCCCGCTCGATCTGCTGGTTATCGGCGGAGGCATCACCGGAGCGGGAATCGCGCTCGACGCGCAAACCCGGGGTCTGAAAACCGGACTGGTCGAGATGCAGGACTTCGGCGCGGGCACGTCGAGCCGTTCCACGAAGCTGATTCACGGCGGCTTGCGTTATTTGAAGCAGCTCGAATTCAAGCTGGTGGCCGAGGTCGGCAAAGAGCGGGCGATCGTCTACGAGAACGCGCCGCACGTTACGACGCCGGAGTGGATGCTGCTGCCGATTATCGAAGGCGGCACCTACGGCAAGCTGGCGACCTCCGTCGGGCTGATGATGTACGACTCGCTGGCGGGCGTTAAGCGGAGCGAGCGCCGGATCATGCTGTCCAAAGCCGAGACGCTGCGGCGCGAGCCTCTGCTCCGCGAAGACAAGCTGAAGGGCGGCGGGTACTACGTCGAGTACCGCACGGACGATGCCCGGCTGACGATTGAAACGATGAAAGCCGCTGCGGACCGCGGCGCTCTGGCGGTCAACTACGCGAAGGTGGAGGAGCTGCTCTACGAGAACGGGAAGCTGAAGGGCGTGCGCGTCGTCGACATGCTGAGCGGCGAAACGTATGATATCTTTGCCCGCAAAATCGTCAACGCGGCCGGACCTTGGGTCGACACGATCCGGGAAAAGGACGGCTCGAAGCAGGGCAAGCGGCTGCACCTGACCAAAGGCGTGCACCTTGTCATCGACGGCGGGCGGTTCCCGCTCAAGCAGGCGATCTACTTCGATACGCCGGACGGCCGCATGGTGTTCGCGATTCCGCGCGACGGCAAAACGTATGTCGGCACCACCGATACGAACTACAGCGGCGACCTCGTTCATCCGCGGATGACGACGGCCGACCGGGATTATATTTTGACGGCGGCCAATTTCATGTTCCCGAGCCTCAAGCTGACGGCGGCCGATGTCGAGTCCAGCTGGTCCGGGCTGCGTCCGCTCATTCACGAAGACGGCAAATCGCCTTCGGAGCTGTCACGGAAGGATGAAATTTTCATCGCCCCTTCGGGTCTCATTACCATTGCCGGCGGCAAGCTGACCGGCTACCGCAAAATGGCGGAGCGTATCGTCAATCTGGTCACAGGCCAGCTTCAAGAGCAAAACGGCGCTTCGTATCCTGGCTGTACGACGGACCGGATCAAGCTGTCCGGCGGCGATGTCGGCGGTTCGGCGCAATTCAAGGCGTTCGCGGAAGCGAAGGTACGCGACGGCGAAGCGCTTGGTCTGACGAAGCGTCAAGCCGAGTCGATCGTGCAGCGCTACGGCTCCAACGCGGACCGCGTGTTCCAGCGCTGCACGCTGATGCGCGAAGAAGCGGAGCAAACCGGCCTGCCGCTGGATGTGCTGGCTTCGCTCGCTTACGGCATCGACGAGGAAATGGTCGCGACGCCGCAGGACTTTTTCGTCCGCCGTACCGGCGCGGTGTACTTCGATATCGCCTGGGCGCAGCGCTGGAAGCAGCCGGCGACGGCTTACATGGCGAAGCGCTTCGGCTGGACGCCGGAGGTCGCGGAGGAGCACCTGCGCCGACTGGACGTGCTGCTGCACGATGCGGCGACGCCTGCCGCGTCCGAGTAAACGCGGCCCCGGCGAACGCTACTCCGGCGCATAGGCGTCCCACAGCTCCCTGCGGGACGTGGTGACCGCTACCGCGCCGGAGCCGAGCGCAAGCTCGACATCCTCGTTCGTCCGGATCAAGCCGCCGGCCAGAATCGGAATGTCGAGCTTGCTGCGCATCTCGGCGATAATATGCGGCATCACGCCCGGCATCACTTCGATGTAGTCGGGCGTCACTTTCTCCGACAGCCGGTACGTCGTATCGAGCGCAATCGAGTCGAGCAGGAAGTGCCGCTGAATGCCGAGCACTTTATGCCTCTTCGCCGTCGCGACGGCGCTGCTCCGGGTGGAGATGATGCCCGCCGGCCGCATGGATTGGCATAAAAATTCGATCGCGTAATCGTCGTTTTTCAGGCCGTGAATCAAATCCACGTGCACCAGCAGCTGCTTCTTATGCTGCCGGACAAGCTGCGCGACGCTCATCAACTGTGACACATGGCTGTCCAGCAGGACGATCCAAATATAGGAGGATGCGAGCAAATGCTCCAAATCCTTCAGCTTGCGCACGGCGGGAAGAATCCGCTGTCCGTAAAAATCCGACGGAGCCGGGACCGATGTCCCGGCTTTTCGTTCTGCGTTCAACCCTGCCTGCCCCTTTCACCGGCAACGCGCATCCGGCCGTCCAAGAAACGCGCGGTCGCTTCGAGCGCTTCCTCAAGCTGCGGGGTCGTTCCGGCAAACGGATGGACCGCGCCGAACGTATGCGTGCCCCCGACAATCGTCACGAACGATTGGTCCGGAGCGGCCTCGCGCAGCCTGCGGAAGCCTTCCTTCAACCTGTCGGAGTCCGCGTCGCCCTGTACGGACAGCACGGGAGTCTTTAGCCCGGCGAACCGCGCGGCAATATCGAAGCGCTCCGCATTTTGCTTCAAGTCATCGTAGAACGTTTGCCGAATCGGCATGCTCTGCCCCGTCCGCGCGTTCGCCACGTAGGCTACGCCATTGCGGGCGATTTCTTCCTTGAACGCGTCGTCGAACAGGTCGGCCGAAGCGATGCCGTTCCACGTAACGACGGCCTTCACGTCCGGGTGCTCCGCGGCATACACGATGCTGTTTCCGCCCCCGCGGCTGTGGCCGAGCAAGGCAACCCGAGCGGTGTCCGCCCGCTCCGCATAGGGCAGCCGTTTCCCTTGCAGCAGCTCCCATACGACCGCCAGATCCGCCTGCTCGCGTGAGTACGTGTTTACGGCAAATTTGTCCAGCTCGTCGAAGTCCCGCTCGTTTACCCCGTTGCAGGAAAAATTAAACCGCACGACGTAATATCCGCGGCGGGCCAGCTCGGCGGCGGCATAAGGCTGAAAGCCCCAATCCATGAAGCTTTTAAAGCCGTGTACCATGATCACGACGGGCGCCAGCCCCCCGTCGGCCGCTTCCCGTACCGTGACTTCGCCCCGAAGGGTCAATTCTGCGTCAATCGGCTGCTCGAAACGCTGCCGTTGCAATCCGGATGCTTGCTCGGTCATAACAATTCCTCCTTATTCCATTGAATAACGTTGAATAACGGCTAATGTGCTTCTCTTCCGCCTTTTGCGCCGTGCACGGCTGCATTTCCTTCCCATTGTATCAAAAGCGCCGGCATTTGTTGACCTGCAGCACGAAATAAACCGTCGTACCGAGAATAAGCGATCGATATACGTCAATGCGGAGAGTGGACTGCGTGTGGTTGAATCTCCGCGGAGGCTGGATTCTGGATTGGTCGATGCCGATTCTGGCTTGGGCGTTGTACAATTTTGCGAATACGATTTTTTCGAGCAATATCATCACGATCTTCTTTCCGTTTTACCTGCAGGAAACGATTGACGGCAGCAAGACGACAGACCAAATTGCCGGCGCGTTCGTTATGTACACGAATGCGCTCTCCAGCTTCTTTCTCATGCTGCTGTCGCCGCTGTACGGCCTATGGATCGACCGCACCTCGCGGAACGTCCGGGCAATGCGCTACGGCCATTACGGTCATGGGCGTGTATGCAAAAACGGTCATCGGCTTTACGGCGAAGCAATTTATCTTGCTTTATCTGGTCTCAAACGGCCCCCATCGCCTTGAGTTCGCTGCTCGTTCTGGTGCTGGTCGGACTGATCGTTCATGTCCGCGTTCCTTACCGGTCCGGGGCAAAATAACGCGCCCTTCTCAACGGCTCGACCAACATTTACTTTTTTTCCGAGAGTTGTGTTATAATAAAAGTAAGTGACTGGTTCGGATCTTTTGAGTTTGATTTGTATGTTCGTCGTCAATTCCATCGAGGAGGTCTAACTTGGCTGGTTCAGAAAAAAAGTTGTCCATTTTTGCCTTGGGCGGCGTAGGCGAAATTGGCAAAAACATGTATGTGGTACAATACGCAGACGACATTGTTGTCATTGATTGCGGCTCGAAATTCCCGGATGTGGAGCTGCCCGGCATCGATATTATCGTACCGGATATCTCCTATCTGATCGAGAACCGGAATAAAGTCAGGGCGCTCGTCATTACGCACGGTCATGAGGATCACATTGGGGGATTGCCTTATATCCTCAAGCAGTTGAACATGCCCGTCTATACGAGCAAACTGACGATGGGACTTATTGAAGGAAAATTAAAAGAAGCCGGGCTGCTGGGTTCGACGGAACGGGTGTTAATTCATGCGGATTCCGTATTAAAGTTCGGGTCCATTGTCGCTTCGTTCTTCAAAACGAATCACAGCATTCCGGACAGCCTTGGGGTCGTGCTTGATACCCCCGAAGGCGCCGTCGTGCATACCGGCGATTTTAAATTCGATCAAACGCCCGTTAACGGCCAATATGCAGACCTTCATCGCATGTCGGATATCGGTAAAAAAGGCGTCCTCGCCCTGCTGTCCGAGAGCACGAATGCGGAGCGCCCAGGGTTCACCCCTTCGGAGAAAAGCGTCGGCGTCAATCTTGAGGACGTATTCCGGACCGCGCGCCAGCGCGTGATCGTGTCCACCTTTGCCTCCAACGTGCACAGGCTTCAGCAGGTTATCGAAGCGGGCATCGCGTCGAACCGGAAGCTGGTCGTCATCGGACGAAGCATGGTCAATATGATTACCATCGCCTCCGAGCTTGGTTATCTGAACATTCCGGACGGCATGCTGATCGAACCGAACGAAGTGAATAAATACGCGGCCGACCGTATCGTTATTCTGTGTACAGGCAGTCAGGGCGAGCCGATGTCCGCGCTGACCCGGATGGCCCGCTCGAATCACAAGCAGGTGGAAATTCTCCCCGGGGACACGGTCATCATCTCGGCCACGCCCATACCGGGGAACGAAAGAAATATCGGACGGACGGTCGACGAGCTGTTCCGCCTCGGCGCCCACGTCATCTACGGCTCCGGCACACTGACAGGCATGCACGTTTCCGGACATGCCAGCCAGGAAGAATTGAAGCTGATGATCAATCTGATGCGCCCGAAATTTTTCATCCCGATTCACGGGGAATACCGGATGCTCCGTCAGCACAGCACGCTGGCGCAAGCGGTCGGCGTCGACCCGGCCAACATCTTCATCGTCGACAACGGCGAAGTCGTTGAAATCCAGAACGGCGCGGCCCGCAAACGCGGAAAAGTTCCGGCAGGCAACACCCTCATCGACGGTCTGGGCGTCGGAGACGTCGGAAATATCGTCCTGCGGGACCGCAAGCATTTGTCTCAAGACGGCATCCTGATTGTTGTCGTTTCGATCAGCAAGCAGGAAGGCACGATCCTCTCCGGACCCGATATCATCTCCCGCGGATTCGTCTACGTCCGCGAATCGGAAGGCTTGCTCGACGATGCAAGCCGCATAGTGTCCAATACGATCAACAAATTAACTCACGAGAATGAGAACCAATGGTCTACGATAAAATCAAATGTAAAAGATGCGCTTGGACGATTCTTATATGAGCGAACCAGAAGAAAGCCGATGATTCTTCCGATTATTATGGAAGTTTGATCGAATCAAACCAACCAGTCCACTTACAACGAGCAAATACCCTTGATCCCTTTGCGGGATGAGGGTATTTTTTGTCGGGGGTTATTCTCCGTTCCGTTCTGTAATCTTTGATTACCTTACTTTACTGAAATAACTACCTACTTTTCTTTCATCGATTTCATGGGATAAATTTTTAATCCATTTATCGAAATCAATTTTACTTTTGCACAACCTTTTGTTTTCGTTAGTTCTCTCTTTATCGTCTTTTAAATGTATATGTGACTTCCGAACTATATTGTGCCACACTCACTTCCAGCCTCCTCGGAGAATTATGCTATATATAGAAATAACGCGACTCTAAGCGAGGTGAAGCTGATGAAATGGGAAGAAATTACCGAATTGCATCCGGGTCGTTTTATATTGGTAGAGGCAATCAAAGCTAGCTCCAATAACCGTGTACGCCAGTTGGAGGATATGGCGGTGATTCAGGATTACGACAATCCGCAAGAAGCGTGGAACGGGTACAAGTATTTGCACAAGCTGCATCCGACACGTGAAACGTACGTATTCCACACCAGCCGAAGCGATGTAGAGGTGGTTGAAGAGTTCTTCTCAGGGGTAAGGCAGCAGAATGAAGATACAACTCCAGCACGGCTTGCCTGGTATCTCCCTGACTTTAACTCACAACAATCAATCTATTGTTTTACAGACCGTTCTATTTGATACAGGATGTGCCGCGACGATTTTTGATACCGATGCACTTGCTGAAATCGGCATTCACATTGACTTTATAAACGGAAGAGCAAAGCGAATGTATAGGGTAAGGGGAATAAGTGAAATCTGCTATGAGCAACACATTCCTGAGCTTCAAATTGAACCAATTGCTTTGAATGATTTTCCGATTCAGCTTGGTTCTATACAAGAGCCTTACGGCTTTGACGGGATACTGGGCATAGATTTTATGATAAGAGCCAAGTGTAAAGCCGCTTCCCACCGCTCGCCACAGAATGTGTTTAAACCGCATCCCCTTTAAATGTGATTCCGGACTGCTGAATAAACAGTTGCTGTATGATCTGTCTTGTCGCTTGTCCGCTAAGTTTCACCGAAAACCAAATAGCCCTCTTCCCGCGCTCCCCCGGAAGGAAAGCGGAAAAAGAAGGCTGGTGTGGTTGCTTCGCGAAGGCTTCAAATCTGCAGTTCCCCAAGCTTGATCAGCTCGACAACTGCTTGCGAACGGCCTTTGACATTTAACTTTTGCATGACGTTAGAAATATGGTTCCGGACTGTTTTTTCGCTAATAAACAGCTGCTGTGCAATATCTTTTGTCGTTTTGTCCTGCACGAGCAGTTCAAAGACCTCACGTTCGCGATTGGTGAGCAAAAATTTACTTTTGTGATCGCTGCCTTTCAAAGTGTCACCCCTCCTTGCCCGGGTTTTGGTTTCATTACAAGGTCTAGGGATACAGTCAAATTCAGTTTATGAAAGGCAGCACTTGCTGGTGCGTTCGCACTTAAAAATGGGCTTCCCGCTAAGCTTTCAGAGCAATCCGGAGCGTCTTGATCTCGTACGGCTTCAGGAACAGCTTGACCTCATGCGGACCGTGCTCTACCGCTTGCGGCTGCTCCTCCATCAGGTTCGTCTCTTCGACGGAGACAAGCTCCCCGATCTGCGCATCAGCGCAGAGCCGGACATCTCCGCGAATGCCCCCGTACTCGTACAAGCGGACGATGAACGATTCGTCGTCTTCGGCTTTTTTGACCGTATCGATCATGACATGGGAACCATCCACGCGGAACAGCCCCAACCGCTCAGGAAGGCCGGCCGTATGAGCCGCTCCGGTCAACCGCACCGGAAGCAGCGGCATGTTGAGCTCGCACGCCTGACGGTGCGTGTCCGCCTCCAACCAACCGTTCTTATGCGGATAAAGCGAATAAGTAAACTCATGCAGCCCTTGATCGGCTTCCGGGTCGGGCGATACCGCCGACTTAATGAGACTGAGACGCAGCACATGATTGCGGATATCGTGGCCGTACTTGCAATCGTTCAACAGGCTGACGCCGTAGCCCCCTTCGGACAGATCGACCCAACGCTGCGCCACCGATTCGAATCGCGCCCAATCCCAGCTCGTGTTCCAGTGCGTCGGCCGCTCCACGTTGCCGAATTGAATCTCGTACGTCGCCTTCGTCGACCGCACGTCGACCGGAAACGCCGTCTTGAGCAGGTGCTGCTTCTCATGCCAATCGACCCGGGTGCAAAAATCGATTCGCGGATGGTCGCGGTACAGCGTCATTTTCTGCTCGATGATAGAGCGGTGGAAACGCCATACGAGCTTAAGCACGGCGCGCAGCGGCCCTTGCTCCTCCACAACCGCTTCAGTCAGCTCCTCGACGGTCCAGCTCTTCTCTTGGTAGTAGATGTCGATATCCCAAGCGTCGTGCGCCATCGGCTTATCCTCGAACACCTGCAGCACGTTGGCCGCTTCGCCCGGCTTGAGCACTTCCCGCGCATTCCGTTTATCGTACAAAGATACGATCTGACCGCTGTCGTTCAGCTCAATCCGGTAAAAAGGCGTCTCCAAAAGCCGCTCGCCGATGCTCCATTCGCCGCTGCTTGCCGCCGGAGCGACGTCCGTGCTTTTGCCGACAAAGGTCGTATAGCCTAATGCCGGAACGTCCGGCGTATGAACAAGCATCGAGACAGGCCGGCCGTCGGCGCCGCGAACAAGCTGGCTCTCCAGCGCTTCGCCGCTTGGCGTGAACCACGCAAGCTGCTCGGCAGGGGCAGGAAGGGCATCCAAACAAATTTCCACAAGCGCCGACCGTTCCCAGCCCAACGGGTTGATGACGCGGTAACCGATATTTTCCGACGCCGCAGCTCCGCCTTGCCCGCGACCGCCTGCGATCGCCTGGGTGCCTTGCTCCAACGCCGCGACCGCCAATTGCTCCGCTTCCGCGTACTCTTCCCGGCTGTCCTCGTACACTTCTCCGATGGACGACCCCGGGATAATATCGTGGAACTGGTTGCGGAGCGTAATGATCCAGCTCTTCCGCAGCGGTTCAACCGGATACGCATGCCCGCCGTTCAGCAGCATCGCAAGGCTGTTGACGAATTCCGCTTGATGCAGCAGCGTCTCCATCCGACGGTTCATCCGCTTGTTGTAGGCTTGCGACGTATACGTGCCGCGGTGGTATTCCAGGTACAGCTCCCCGTCCCATAACGGCAGCCGCGGGTGATCGGATACCCTGTCATCAAGCGCTTCGAAAAACGCCTCCACCCGGCCTTGACGCACCTGAGGCATCGCCGGCATGTCCTCGAAGCGCCGCACCGCCTCCAGCATGTCGCGCGTCGGTCCGCCGCCTCCGTCACCCCATCCGTAGGCGAGCAGCAGTTGATCGTTCAGTTCCTTTTGCCGGTAGTTGTCCCACAGCCCCTGCACGCTGGATGCGGTCACATTGCCGTTGTAGGTATAGTACCAGCTGCCGTCGTTGTTGGGCGTCGTAATAAAATGGGTCAGCAGCTCCGTACCGTCGATGCCCCGCCAATGGAACGTATCGTGCGGGAAGCGGTTATATTGGCTCCAACTGATTTTGGTCGTCATAAAATAATCGATGCCGGCCTTCTTCAAAATTTGCGGCAGCGCCCAGCTGTAGCCGAACACGTCGGGCAGCCACAAAATCCGGTTGTCTACGCCGAATTCTTCGCGGAAAAACCGCTTGCCGTAAAGCAGCTGCCGGACAAGCGATTCACCGGAAGGGATGTTGCAGTCCGATTCCAGCCACATCGCTCCGGACGCTTCCCAGCGCTTCTCTGCCACGCGCCGTTTGATTTTGTCGTAGATGGCCGGGTAGTCTTCCTTCAAATAAGCGTACAGCTGCGGCTGGGATTGGAAAAAGATATATTCCGGATAGCGGTCCATCAGCTGCAGCACGGTCGACCAAGAGCGGGCGGATTTCTCGCGCGTGTGCTTCAGCCTCCACAGCCAGGCGACGTCGATATGACAGTGACCGACCGCCGTCACCTGAGGCCGCGCCCCCCGCGGCAGCTCTTCCAGCCGCTGCTTGAGCAGCGCCAAAGCCTGCTCCGCCGCAGCGTAAAAAGCCTCCGAGCCCGGCGCGCGCCAATCCAGCAGCTGAAACGCATCGTCGAGCGCCGACAGCATGCCGTGCTTCTCGCTGCTGCGATCTTCCAGGCAGCGTACCGCCTGCAGTACGTGCAGCGCCGTATAGTACAAGTCGTCCGTGGCCGGGTCGAGCCAAGCGAGGTCCAGCTCGTCGATCCGGTGATCGAACGGCTGGTGTCCCGCATCCGGCGGCGTCAAGCCGCTCCAGGCTTGAATGATCAGCTCCGCGCTGCCCTTGTTGACGGCGTCAGCCGGGATAAACAGCTCCCCATGGTTCCGGTCCAGCGCCTGCGCCGGTTCCCCGTCCAAATAAGCGAGCGCCTCGTAGCCGCTGCAATTGCCTCCGCCCGTGTTGCCGAGCCGGATTAAGCCTACGACGTCCCGGTCCTTCCATGCCTCGGGGAACGTCAGCACGCCCACGAACCAAGCGGTCTGGTCGCGTCCTCCCCAGCGAATCCCGACGGTTGCCGGTGTTCCGGCTTGCTCCCGGGCCTCCTGCAGGGAAGCGGCTTGCTCCACCATGCGAATACCGGTCAACGGGAAGCGATCCCGGTATCTGGCGTTCGCCAATTCGTTGATACGGCGCTCCAGCTTTTCTTGTACGAATCTCATGTCCGTTCTCCTTTTCTATCGCTAAGATATACCTCCAATGTACGATATATCAAATATATTATCAATATGCATATTTGCTATAAAATTTTCATCACAAGGACGGCAAAAAGCCTCCGCCAAGCACGAATCTTGGCAGAGGCTGAGTGACGCACATGATGGGGGAGGAGAGCAACCGTTCATAAGCTCCCACAGCGCAAGTTGTCACCGGTTCGCTGGAAGCTAGGACGGCTTGACGGGACCGGTCGATCCTCTTACGACCAGCTCCGGTCTTAGGATGATTTTCGTGTACTGCCCGTTGTCCTTGTCCTGCGGGCGATCCAGCAGCCGAATTAAAATTTCGGCGGCCTTGCTTCCGATCTCCCCTTCCGATTGGGCAACGTGCGTATACCGACCGGGCTCCTCCAGTCCTGGAGAAGGGTCGTCGAACGTCAGGATGGACAGCTCGTCGGGCACGCAAAGCCCGAGCCGCCGGGCCAGAATCGCGATATGAATGCCGAGCTTGGCGTTCAGTGCGATATAGGCCGTGGCCGATCTGCTTTGCAAATGCCGGTACAGCGGGTGCTGCTCGTCCGGCAGGACGTCGTCGATCCGAAAGTCCGTCAAGATCAGCGAAGGATCGATCATCGCTCCCTGCTCCTTCAGCGCCTCCATGTACCCGGCGATGCGCTCGTCTACGGAAACGGTCGGCAGCGGCGAGTCCGAGCAGATGGCAATTCTCCGGTGCCCGAGCTCCCACAGATGCGCCACGGCCAACCTGGCGCCAAGCGCGCTGTCCGAACAAACGAAATTCGTCTCTACCCCGGGCAGGTAGCGGTCGATTAACACGAACGGAAACTTGTTGATTTTAAGCGCCAATATTTCCTCATTATACGTCTCCGCATCGACCGGAAAAATAATCAGTCCGGCCGCCCCCATCCGGGTCAGCTCGACGATCGCTTCCCGCTCCCTCTCCTTGGAATTGTGCGTTAGGACAGTCGCCAGATAATAGCCGGTATCGTTCAGCGCATTCACGATCCCCTGCACCAGCCGCAGCGCGAAATAATCCGCCATGGACGGGATGAGAAGGCCGATCATTTGGCGTACTCCGGCGTGCCGATCGGCATAGGAACGAACGGCGGGGCCCTGCACCCCTGTCTCGGTCGGCCTACCGACCGTTGGAGGGCTGATCGAAATCGAAGCGCCCTCCCCGCTGCCGACAAAGCTGCCGCGTCCGGGAATGCGGTAAATCCACCCCTCCTTGGCGAGCTGGGCAAGCGCATTGGCCACCGTAATCCGGCTGACGTTGAACCTCGCAATCAACTCTTTCTCGGAAGGAATCCGGTCTCCGTCTACCAGTTTGCCGGAGGAGATGAGCTGCTTAAAGTGCTCCTGAATTTGCACGTACAAGGGCTGTCTTTCGCTTTGCATGCGTCACGACCTCTGTTATCGATAATATCATTATGTCAATTATATCAATCCCTCGAATGCGTGACAAATCAGGGATGCAACATCTCAGAGACAAATCATCACGGCGTTTCCTTCCGGGTCCTCGATGATAAAATAGTGGTCGAACTGCACATCGCGGACGATTGTAACGCCGCTGCTTCGAACGAACGAGAAGGCTTCATGGATGTTGGAAGCTTTGAGCATAAACGTCGGCAGCGCCGCAAGATCCTGATTGTTTCGATTATTGTCGAGCAGAATTCCCGTGCCGTTCTGCATATCGAACCAATAGATCGGTCCGCCATCCTGACGATCCGGCTTGATTTGCTGGCCGAGCAGCTTGCTGTACCACTCGGTCGCTCTTTTTAGATGGGCCACGGGAATCACGACACTGTTGATACGGTTTTGGATCGGGTGATCCGGTGCGGTCGGCCGTACCGGATTCGGATTGACCCAATCCGATTGTACGATCATGATCTCATTGCTTTCCGAATCGACAATTTGAAAATACGCAAGCCCGGGATGGGGAAGCAGCACATCTTGAGAGATCGAAATCCCGTTCTCTTGGGCGCAGGCGCGTGCCCGATGAATATCCGTAGTTCTTATCATGCAAATCGGATATTTCTCCCGACCCTGCTTATTGCGGTGATCGTCCAGCATCAGATTGACCTGATTATTCATGTCGAACTCGTAGAACGGTTTGTCGTCGTCCAGAGGTTGGAGCGGCATGCCCAGAAGCTTGGCGTACCAAGCCGCCATGCGAGGCAAATCCCGGACATGCAGCACAGCGGCTTTAACCTCATACAAGAGCTTTGTTTCCTTCGTTGACGTATTCACCGGCTTTCTCCTTTCAAAATGAGCTTCATCCACTACGACGTTCCGATCATTCCTTTTCTATCGCTTTAGTGTTCCGTCATCAAGGCGCATCCTTTCTTATCCATTCGTATGCAGAATACGACGTAATGCGGAGAAATACAAGTTGGCGGTCAAGCATTCATACAGGAAAAATTGCCGATGCCCGCCCTTGCCGCCCGTCACGAAGCCGCCGATCTATCCCCCTGTTCCAGGAAGCTCATACTCGTAAGACACGAAAAAGCGGGACCCTAAGGCCCCGCTCAGCTTATCAGTATCGCTTATTTAAACGCAGGTACGACTGCGCCTTTATACTTCTCGTCGATAAACTTCTTCACGTCTTCGGAAGTGAGTGCTTTCGCCAGCTTCTGCATCGCCTCGGAATCTTTGTTGTCCGGGCGGGATACGAGAATGTTCACGTATGGGGAGTCGCTCGCTTCGATGAACAGCGCGTCCTTCGTCGGTACAAGCTTCGCTTCGAGCGCATAGTTCGTATTGATGAGCGCCAGATCGACCTCACCCAATGTACGCGGCAGCATGGCGGCTTCCAGCTCTTTGAATTTCAGGTTTTTCTTGTTTTCAACAACGTCTTTGACCGTTCCTTTGACGCCTGTGCCTTCTTTAAGCTTGATCAGGTTGTTTTTCTCCAGCAGCGCCAGCGCGCGGCCGCCGTTGGACGGGTCGCTCGGAAGCGCAACGATTGCGCCGTCTTTCAGTTCGTCAATCTTTTTAATTTTTTGCGAGTAGCCGCCGAACGGTTCGATATGCACGCCGGTAACCGTTACGAGGTTCATGTTTTTATCTTTGTTGAACTGCTCCAGATAAGGCGTGTGCTGGAAGAAGTTCGCATCCAGCTGCTTCTCGAACACCTGTACGTTCGGCTGCACGTAATCGGTAAATTCCTTCACTTCCAGGTTGACGCCTTGCTCCTTCAGCTTGGCTTTGACGGAGTTCAAAATTTCCGCATGCGGAACGGCGGTTGCGCCGACCTTCAGCGTCACTTCTTTTTTGTCGGGAGCCGGCGTCGCTCCTCCGGTTTGCGGGGCTGCCGAGTCCGGAGCGGGTTTGGTGCCGCAAGCGGCGAGCGAGAAGGCCATCACGACGGACAATGCGGTGATCATCATTTTTTTCATGGTAAGAGTCCTCCACCTTTTCCTATAGTATCCATTCTTTTGTATATAAAAATCCTTATTTCCGCTGGAATTTCCGGACAAGCCGGTCGCCCAGCGACTGCAGGATTTGAACCAGCACAAGCAAGAGCAGTACGGTAACGATCATCACGACCGTTTGGAAACGCTGATAGCCGAATCGGATCGCCAGGTCGCCGAGACCGCCGCCTCCGATGACCCCCGACATGGCCGTATACGATACGAGCGTGACCGCCGTAATCGTCGCCCCGGCGATCAGGCCCGGCCGCGCTTCGGGCAGCATGACCCGCGATACGATCTGCCAGTACGTGGCGCCCATCGATTGCGCGGCTTCCACGACGCCGCGGTCTACCTCGCGCAGCGACGTCTCCACCAGGCGGGCGAAGAACGGAGCCGCAGCAATGACCAGCGGCGGAATCGAGCCGGATACCCCGAGGGACGTGCCGACGACCAGCCTGGTGAAGGGAATAAGCATAATCATTAGAATCACGAACGGCACGGAGCGCAGCACGTTGACCACCAGCGACAGCAGCGCGTACACCACAGGCTGTCCGAGGAGCTGCCCTCGTGAAGTAACGAAGAGAATGATGCCGAGCGGCAGACCGATCAGCACGGTAAACACCATAGACAGGCCAAGCATTGTCAGCGTATCGTAGGTAGCCTCTCCGATCGCCGCCCAATCCAGATTAAGCAGTTCATCCATGCTGAATCACCTCCACATCCAATCCGCGGCCGCGCAGCAGGGCGATGGCCTGCTCCGCGCCGCCTTCCTGCCCTTGCAGCTCTACGACAAGCTGCCCGTAAGGGGTATCCTTGAGCTTCGATACCGTCCCTTGCAGGATGACGAACGGCACGTTCGTCTCGCGCATCGTCTCGTACAGCACCGGCTGGTACGTCTGTTCGCCGATGTACGTTACCCGGACTAGGGTCCGATTCCCCCCCGCTGCACGCCCGGAAGTCTCAAGCCCCATCGCAGCCACATCGGAAACCTGAGCGACGAACTCCTTGGTCGTCCGATGCTGCGGCTTCAGGAACACGTCCGTCACCAATCCCTCTTCCACGATCTCTCCGCCGTCAATGACCGCCACCCGGTCGCAAATCGTGCGAATCACGTTCATCTCGTGCGTAATCAAGACGATCGTAATCCCGAGCTGCTTGTTAATATCCAGCAGCAGCGACAAAATCGCGCCCGTCGTCTGCGGATCGAGCGCCGACGTCGCCTCGTCGCACAGCAGCACCTTTGGATTTGTCGCCAGTGCCCGGGCGATACCGACCCGCTGCTTCTGGCCCCCCGACAGCTGCGCCGGATATTTGCCGCCGTGGCCGGTTAATCCGACGAGCCCGATCAGCTCCTCCACCCTGCGGGCGATCTGCTCCTTCGGCAGCTTGGCGAGCCGCAGCGGGAACGCAATATTATCGGCGACCGTGGCGGACGACAGCAGGTTAAAGTGCTGAAAAATCATCCCGATCGAGCGCCGCTCCAATTGAAGCTTGCCGGTGCCCAGCTTCGTCATCTCGACGCCGTCCACGACGACTTCCCCGGATGTCGGGCGCTCCAGCATGTTGATGGTGCGGATCAGGGTGCTTTTGCCTGCCCCCGAATGGCCGATGATGCCGAAGATTTCGCCTTTGCGGATCGTCAAATCGATATTCCGCAGCGCCGTAACCTGTCTGCCTCCGACATCGTAGTTTTTCGTAATGCCTTTCAACTGAATCAAATCGTCTTCCTCCCCGGAATAAACGGCCCTTGTTCGGTCCAACGGGCACGTTCGCTTGGCGCAAAAAAACCCTGCACGACGAGGTACAGGGTTAGCGGTTTAACTCATGTCCCTCTCATCTGCCAGAACCTTGCCCGGTTCTGGAGGAATTGGCACCTGATTTCCTGCAATTCTGAATTTCAGAACTGTTCAGGAACGGTTGCCGGGCTTCATCGGGCCTTGTCCCTCCGCCTCTCTTGATAAGAAGTGCTTCTATGAAATTAAATGAAATTGTCGATTTCAATGGAATGAAACGTTGTTAGTGTACAAAATTATTCATCTAAAGTCAATAAGAACATACGGATTTTCCGCTTGTTAAAATATTGCAGCCCGCGAAGCTCCCGGCTTTACCCGTTCAGAGGCAGCTCCAAGCGAAAAACAAACCGCCCCTGGTCGTGCCGGAACGCCAGACGTCCTCCGTGCAGTTCGGCAATGTTGCGCGCAATCGACAGCCCGAGTCCGGCGCCGTCAGGCAGCTGATCTCCCGTCCGCGATTCGTCCGCCTTATAGAACCGCTCGAACAGCAATTCCTCCTGCGCCTTCGTGATCGGCCGGCCTTCGTTTTCGAATTCGATGACCGCGCGCTTCGGGTAGGCCGATAACGTAACGGTTACACGGCCGGGGGCAACGGAATATTTAACGGCGTTCATCAGCAGATTGTCCAGCGCGCGAACGAGCTTTTCCGCATCGGCTAGGACAACCAGCGGGGCTTGCGGGAGCCGGCATTCGATAGCAATCTGACGCTGCTCCGCGATCGGCTCGAATTCGCTGACCAATTGCTCCAGCACATGGCGAATGTCAATCTCGCGCCAGTCCAGCTTCACCTCTCCTCCGGTAAGCCGGGTGTATTCGAATAAGTCGTCGATCAGCTTCTTAAGCTGATTCGCTTTATTGTAGGCGCCCGTCAGATACCGTTCCCGCTCGGCGGCATTCGTTTGCACAGGATTCATCAGCAGGTTCAAATACCCGATGACGCTTGTAAGCGGAGTCCGCAGATCGTGGGAGACATTCGTGATCAAGTCCATCTTCGACTTTTCCAGACGCCGTTCCTTCTCCTGCTGCCGGGCGAGCTGCTCCGCCATGGAATTGATATTGGCCGCGACCAATCCAAGCTCGTCCCGGCTCTTCATCGTGAGCCGCACGGAAAGCTCGCCATGGGCAATATCGTTCAATCTGCGGTTGATGTAACGAATCTCTCTCATTTTACGCCAGGTGAGAACATAGAAGAAAAGCACGAACAAAACGATAAACAGGAAAAAATTGAACATCTCCCCGATCTCGTAGCCCTTGTCCGGCTGCGGAACCAGCTTGCTGGAAACGATCAAATAGACGGCCTGGTCCCGGTACTGCGCCGGCAGCACAGCCGTGTACGCCGCGCCCGGTTGCCTGTGGTTCGCCTGTTTGGCCGACATCAGCAGGTCGTGCAAGCTCAGCTTGCTTTCCGTAGCTTCGGAAGAGCGAAAAAGCACACGTCCGGACTCGTCCGTTACGTATGCTCTCAGCTTGCCTCCCGAACCGGCCCGTTCGACCAATGATGCCGCGGCCTCTTCGTCAGGCCCGTTCAAGGACGACCAGTCTTTGTCGAGCTTGTCAAGCCGTTCGTTCACCGTCCTGCGGATCGAATCATAGTTGTCCGAATCATTCGGCCAAAAGTTCTGGTAAGCCAATTGCAGTAAACCCAAGCTAGCAGCGCTCAGCAGGAAGCAGCCGTAGAAGGTCAGCATCAGCTTCACGCGAAGGGTGACCGAAAAAGGCCGTTTCGGGAAACGCACCCTACTCAATTTTATAACCCACTCCCCATACGGTTTTAATATACCGGGGTTCCCGGGGGATGTCTTCGAGCTTTTCCCGGAGATTTCGGATATGTACCATTACCGTGTTATCGGAATGAAAAGCGCCTTCTTTCCAGACGTGCTCGTAGATCGCATCAACGGAGAATACCTGGCCCCGATTTTTCGCCAGCAGAGCCAATATCGCGAATTCGATCGGCGTGAGATTAACCTTTTTGCCGCGAACCGTTACCAAATGACGGGCCGGATCAACGACGAGGTCGCCGACCTCCATCCGGCCGCGTTCCGCTTTCTTGCCGATCATGTGCTGCCGTCTCAGACAGGCCTTGACCCGGGCGACCAGCTCCAGCGGGTTAAACGGTTTCACGACGTAGTCGTCCGCGCCCATGGACAAGCCGGTGATTTTGTCCAGATCCTCGCCCTTGGCCGACAGCATAATGATAGGAACCTCGCTCATCTCCCGGATTTTCATGCATGCGCGAATGCCGTCCATCCGGGGCATCATAATATCCAAAATGATGAGGTCGAGCTTTCCCGTTTAGCCAGCTCCAGGGCCTCTACTCCGTCCTCGGCTTCCAGTACGCGGTAGCCTTCGTTCCGCAAATAAATTTGAATGATATCCCGGATATCCGGATCGTCATCAGCTACCAATACGCTGTTCGCCTGCTCCAATCGACTCGCCCTCCTGCCATTTTTTGCGCTGCGCGAGCTTGAAAACAATCCATGCCGCGACAAGCAAAAGCGGAATCCACAGCAGCTTGAGCCCGTAGCTGTAAATAAGCATGCCGATTTCTTGGGCGTGACCGGCCGTCAGCCGTCCGATGAAGAAAAAAGCGAAAGTCCATACGAAGCCTGTCGTGTAGGAAAGGAGAGCGTAGCGGCGGAAGGACATTTTGTTCATTCCTACGAGATAAGGCAGGACGTGACGGACAACGGGGAAAAAATAGCTGATCACCAAGGCCAGACTGCCGTATTTTTGATTCAGTCTTTCCGATAGCTCTATGGCTTTATCTATTTTCTTCTTTTTGCGGAGACGCTCCAATACCGGCGTGCCTGCATACCGGCCGAGCACGTATCCGAGCGATAATCCCGATACGACGCCGAGATAGGTTACTAGAAAAGCGGGAACCGGATGCAGCAGGCCGCTGGCCGTTACTGCGCCTCCGGTCATCACGACGACTTCATCGGGAATCGGCATTCCGACAATCCCAAGCCACAAGGCGAAGAACAAAGCCAAATACCCGAACTGCCCGATCCACAGCATCAGCGTATCGTAGGTCATTGGGGCGTTCCTCCCGGCTTCCGGCACACATATACGAATGCAGGAGGAAAGTTAAACGGAACGAAGCGGATCGTCTCAATGTCAAAGTACTGCTCAAGCTGGGGCTTCATTTGCAGCGAATATTGAAAGGCGATGAAGCGGCCGCCCGGCTTAAGGGACGATGTGATTTGCTCAATCAGCCGGTCGCGCAATTTTTGCGGGAAATTATAGAACGGCAGGCCGCTGATGACGGCATCCAAGCCCTCGATCCCCTGCTGGTCCAGCACCTGCCCCATACTGCAGGCGTCGGCATGACAGGAGAACTCCGGGAACCGTACTTCCAGCTGCTCCCTCAGCGTCTGCTCCTTTTCAAACAGCAGCACCTTCGTCTTCAGCCCCTTGGCTTGCCGGATGAACCGGGTTAAAGCGCCTGTTCCGGCTCCGAGTTCCGCAACAACCTGCGCTTGAGCCCACGGTACAGGCTTGGTCATCGCCCGGGCCAAAAATCTGGAGCTGGGCGTTACGCTGCCCATTTCTTTCGGAGATTGAAAAAATTTATTTAAAAAAAGCACCTTTTCTTGAACGTTGGCATGAAAACTCATGATTGCCTTGCCCTCCTTGTTGCTCTAAATTTAACCAATTAGACACGGTTCGAACCTGTACCCCATTTGATTTACTAGTAAAACGAATGTAAGAGTCGGTTTGTTTCGTCCAATGGGATTTGATGTACTTAGGATATCCAAAATATCTTTAGAACAAATGGAGGTTTTTCTGAATAATTTCTTAAGAAAAAAGCCAGGCTCCATAAGGTTGCAAGCAGGAGCACAGGCTGTCTGAGCTGTAAGGGGGCTAAGCGCGTTCCGCAGCCGGGGCTTCGAGAACGGCGGTGCAGTATTTGCAGCGGGATGCTTTTTTGGGGATTTCGGACAAGCATTCCGGACATTCCTTCATGTTTTCTTTCGGGTCGGGCTTGGCCTCTTCTTTGCGGCGGAACCGGTTGATCTGCTTGACGGCGATAAAAATAACGAACGAGACGATCAGAAAATCGAGCAGCGTGCTGAGGAACAATCCGTAGTTGAATGTTGCTGCTCCTACATTCTTAGCATCTTTAAGCGTCGCGTAGGACTTCCCATCCAAGCTAATAAATAAATCCGTGAAATTCACCTTGCCGAGCAGCAGCCCGATCGGAGGCATGACCAGATCGTTGACGATCGACGTAACGACCTTGCCGAAAGCGCCTCCGATAATGACCCCGATCGCCAGATCGATCATATTTCCTTTAATCGCAAACTCTTTAAACTCTTTCAAAATTTTTGACGGCATCCTGCGGCTGTCTCCTTTTTTGACGTGGTGTAATTAGAATGGCGTTTTCACCAGTTTAACTGTTTTGCGGGGGAAAAGACAAGCCAAAAAGCCCATTTCCTATCGGGACGATGGAAACGGGCCTTGCCAAATAGCGGTCTGATTCGCCGACAGGCTAGGCTTTTCTCCGCATCAGCGAAACGATCAGCGCTGCGGCTCCCAGCACGACGGCCGCAATGGACAAATACAGCGGCGTTTGGGACGCGGCAGGAGCTTCGGCCGCAGCTTTATCTCCGGCTGGGGCGGCAGGCGAGGTCGTATGGCCGTGGCTGTCCGTTCCGGCTCCGGCCGGTTTCGCGTTCACCTTCGTCACGGAAGCCGGTTTGTCCGAGCCGTCTGCGCCGACCCATTCGACGACACTGCCGTCTTTGTAGGTCTGGTACGCCTTCCACGTAATCGCGGTCGCGGTATCGGCTACTTTCCCCTGCATGTAGAACTCACCGAATTCCGTAGCGCCCAAGCCTTCGCCGGTAGCGGTCCAGACCACGCCGGTAATTTTATTGTTCGCATCCTTCGTCAGCTCGTATTTCCAGCCCGGCTTCGGCTCGAAGCGGGAGATCGATACGGCGTCGAGCGGAAACTTCACTTCGACTTTGACCGTCGGAATCTCTTTCTCCGTCGGCACCCGAACGGCAAATTTCTCATAGCTTCCCTGCGTCGTCTCTTTCGGCAGCACCGTCACATGCGCGCTGGCGAAGCCTCCTCCAAGCATGGAAGCGAGCAGTCCGAGCGCGAGCGCAAAATGCCATTTTTTCATAAATAAAAGCCCCTTTCTCTTTAAGCAGTCAGTTTATCCTACTGTACTGTATCGTAAACCGCTTAAGGAAAGAATGGCTCGACCGGGCTATTTTCCCCCTTGTTTTTGTCCGATCTGTGTCAATCCGTGACGTACCGCATAAGCGGTCAGCTGCACCCGATTGTCGAGCGACAGCTTGGATAAAATGTTCTTGATATGGTTCTTGACCGTGTTCTCCGTAATCACCAGCGTCTCGGCGATCTGGCGGTTGCTCTGCCCGCTGGCGACGCAGCTCAGGATCTCGCATTCGCGCTGGGAGAGCACACCCGGCCCGATGTCGCTGGCCGCGGATTCGCCGGCCGAACGGAACGAATGAAACAGCCGGTCCGCCATGCCACGGGAAATTTCGCTGTTCTCGTCGAGCAATCCGCGCAAGTAGGCGATCCAATCGTCGGGGTCCATATTTTTGAGCAGATAGCCCTGCGCCCCATGCCTTACGGCCGTGAACAGGTCGGCCACATCGTCGGACACCGTAAGCATGACGATGCGGATGTGCGGATACTGCTGTTTAATCCGTTTGGTCGCTTCAAGGCCGCTCATGCCCGGCATCTGAATGTCCATCAGCACCAGATCCGGCAGCAGCCGGCCGCACAGCTCGACGGCCTCGTCGCCGCTGCAGGCTTCCCCGATCCATTCGAAGCCGTCCTCCCCGTCGATCAGCGTGCGGATGGCGCGCCGCGCTAACGGATGATCGTCGGCAATCAGCACCCGGTAATTCATCATCACAGCTTCACCTCCCGCAGCGGTCCGGTAACGATCAGTTCCAGCCCCTGCCCTTCCTTTGCCCGGATTTCCAGCTCCGCGCCCAGCTCCTGCGCCCGTTTGCGCATAATCGATACCCCGTACCGGTTCGGCCGCTGTCCGGTATCGCCCTCCATGCCTTTGCCGTCGTCGGCAATGCGCAGCCTCCAGCTCCGCCCGTCCTGCGTCGGGCCAAGCTCGACCTCCGCGTGATCGGCGTAGGAGTGCTTGCGGATGTTGGTGAACGCCTCCCGGATAATGGAAAACAGCGGCACCTCCGCGGACGGCGATATGCCTTCCTCCGGAACCGTAATGCTGTGGCTGACGGCAATGCCGCTCATGCCGCTCCATTCCTCCAGCCACGTTCGCAGGCGCGAGCCGAAATCGGCTCCCTCCTCCGGCGCCGTCCGCAGGTTGAAGATCGCCTGCCGCAGATGGTGGTCAATCTCGGAAACGGCCGAGCGGGCCTCCTCGATCTGCCCTTTCTTCAGCTGCACGTTCAGGAAAAACAAAATTTGCGCGATATTGTCATGCAGCTCCTGAGCGAGCCGTTCGCGCTCCTCATATACCGCCCGTTTCGATTGCTCGACGGTCAGCTTCGCGTTCATGGCCTCGATCCGGTTGAACATCCAGTTGCCGAACAAAAACGACAGCAGCAGCGTAAGCAGCGTCATGTAGAAATTGCCCGTCTCCATGGACAGCACGTCCAGCAGGAAGTCGTGGCGTATATACTCGAACCCTCCGATGACCAGAGGCGGGAGCAGAATCGTCAATATTTTTAGCTTGCGCATCGACATAAAAGCATTCCATCGCCTTTCTTCCTATAATATTCTGCCGCCGTTCCGTATCCATTATATACCGAATGCGCCGCAAGCTTCGAGACAAATTCGCCGGAATGTTAAGCCGGATGAAATAAAATAAATAAAAGAGCCCACGGACCGAACCCCAGGACTCCTTCAATATTCAGTTTATGGTTTAGAAATGTATTCAGTATAATGCACAGAAATATATTCAAAGGTATTGTCAATACCATAAAACAGGAGTAAAATGAAATGTAGTACTTTCTTTGGCACTAACAATTGAAATTAAAGCACATACTAAAAAGGGAATGCAGATGCCGTTAACATCTAACATTCCCCTCACGTATCACAATAGCCGCTTTTAAGGGCGGATGGCTTCAAAGGGTATGCCGAAGAATAGACCGTTTACCTTTGCGAGAGGGGCGGTCTATTTCTTTTTCTGCGAAAGTTCGATGATCTTTATTATCAGCGTCAGCAGAGCAATTAAAAGTCCACTTGAGCTAATAAGTATAATCATAACGTCTTTCACGTCCATTGGCATCACCTCCCTTCCGAGAGGTTAGCCGACCGCCCATAAAGCCATTCCATTGTGATTGGATTATTATACCATGAAATAGAATGGATGAATACATTCAGAGTCGAATACGGCTTTTCAACGAAAATGTTCAAGAGTTAGGCTTATCAACTTACTAGCTCTGAGGGGTTTTTCCTTCATCGCTCGTTTTAAGCAATCCAATGTCTATATTTTACTCAAAAATAAAGAGGACGACCCGCGGCTTTTGTTCATTCCGCTCCGGGGATCGTCCTCTTTCCGTATAAAGCGTTTCTATTAGCTTAATGCTATGACTTACTTTTTCGTAATCAGCTCCAGATCGACAGGGATCGAAGCTTCTACTTTCTCGCCTTTCGATACCTTCACGGCCGTTTTTACGGCCATATCTCCGATGGCGGCCGGCTTCTGCGCTACCGTTGCGGCCATTTTACCGTCGTTTACGGCTTTCACCGCGTCGTCGGTTGCATCGAAGCCGACGACAACGATGTTTTTGCCGGAGGCTTGAATCGCTTGCAGCGCGCCCAGCGCCATCTCGTCGTTGTGGGCGAATACGGCTGCAATGTCCTTGTTCCCTTGCAGGATGTTTTCCATGACGGAGAGCCCTTTCGCCCGGTCGAAGTCGGCAGGCTGGGAAGCGACCACTTTCACGCCGTCTTTGCCGTCTACGGCATTATGGAAGCCTTTGCCGCGGTCGCGGGCTGCGGAAGTTCCGGCGATGCCTTGCAGCTCGACAAGGTTCCCTTTGCCGCCGATCGCTTTGAGGATGAAGTCACCGGCCATTTGTCCGCCCTTGACGTTGTCGGATGCGATATGGGAGACGACTTGACCGCCGTTCGCCGCGCGGTCGATGGTGATGACCGGAATGTTCGCTTTGTTGGCCGCCTCCACCGCCGTAATGACCGCCACGCTGTCGGTCGGATTGATCAGAATGACGTTTACTTTTTTCTGGATCAGATCCTCAATGCCGCTGATTTGCTTCGAAGTGTCGTTCTGCGCGTCGACAACGACCAGCTCGGCTCCGGCTTCCTTCGCTGCTTTCTCGGCGCCTTCTTTCAACGTCACGAAGAACGGATTGTTAAGCGTGGAGATGGAGAGACCGATAGTGGCCTTGCCGGAGGCGGCGCCTCCCTCTTTCTTCGGCTCGGCCGTCTTGGCTCCGCCCTCCAGATTGGACTTGGTGGAGCAGCCGGCGGCTGCCATGACGAATACCAGCAGGAGCGACAAAACCATGTACATTTTTTTCATGTGACTTTTCCCCTTTGCTTTTTTTATTTTGCGGCTTTGGAACGGTCCAGCAGCACCGCGACCAAGATGACGGCGCCCTTCACGACAAGCTGATAAAACGATGATACGTTCAGCAGGTTCAGACCGTTGTCCAATACGCCTATGATCATGGCGCCGATCAGCGTCCCCACCAGCCAGCCCCGTCCGCCGGATAAGCTCGTTCCTCCGAGGACAACCGCGGCAATCGCATCCAGCTCGTAGGAGGTGCCTGCCGTCGGCTGCGCGGAGTTGAGTCTGGAGGTGAGTATAATTCCGCTTAACGCCGCCAATAATCCGCTTACCGAATAAACCATGATTTTGATTCTGGAGGTGTTGATCCCCGAGAGCCAAGTCGCTTCCTCGTTGCTGCCCAGCGCATAGACGCGCCGCCCGAAGGTCGTATATTTCAATATAATGAACAGGATGACAAAGGTCAGAATCATCCAGACGATCGGCATCGGAATTTCGAGAAAGTACCCTTTCCCGATGATGGCGAAATCCTCATGCAGTCCCGTAATCGGCCGGCCCTGCGTATAGACGAGCGTCAAGCCGCGGTAGACGGTCATGGTCGCCAAGGTGGCGATGAAAGGGGCGACCTTCCCTTTGGTGACCAGCAGGCCGTTGACGGCCCCGAATACCGCCCCGCAGCCGAGGCCGATCATAACCGCCAGCCACGGGTTCATGCCGGAGGCCATCATGCCCGCCGTAAACGCGCTGGACAGGGCCAGAACCGCTCCGACCGAGAGGTCGATCCCTCCGGTCAAAATAACGAACGTCATGCCGAACGCGATTAAGGCGTTGATGGAAATTTGCCGAAGCACGTTGAAGATGTTGGTGACGGTCAAAAAGTCGCTGTTGATCACCGATAAAACGACGACGATTAAGGCGAGTCCGAGCAGCGGACCCAGGCTGAACGCTTTGCCTGCCCGCTTACCGCCCGCTTTCGCTTCCGTTTGCATGATGCTTTCCTCCTCCTGTCGCGCAGTGCATAATGTTTTCCTGCGTGGCTTCCCCTCTCGCGAACTCTCCGGCAATCCGGCCTTCGTGCATCACCAGGATGCGGTCGCTCATGCCGAGGACCTCCGGGAGCTCCGACGAAATCATCAGGATGGCCACGCCCCGGGAGACCAATTGGTTCATCAAATCGTAGATCTCCTTCTTGGCGCCGATGTCCACCCCGCGGGTCGGCTCGTCCAAAATAAACACCTGCGGATTCGTTTCGAGCCATTTGCCGATCACGACCTTCTGCTGATTGCCTCCGCTCAGGGAGCCGACCTTCTGCTCGCCGTTGGGGGTCTTGATCAGCAATTGCGAGATGAGCCGTTCCGAGATGCCGGTTTCTTTGCTGCGGCTGACAAACCCGAACGAGGAAACGTCCTTCAAATTCGGCAGCGAAATGTTGTCCTTCACGGACAAGTTCAACAACAGCCCTTCGTCCTTGCGGTCCTCCGTGACCAGCGCGATACCCGCGCGGATCGCATCGACCGGCTTGCGGATGGCGACGGGCCGGCCGTTAACGCGGATCTCCCCTTGGCGGACCGGCGTCACCCCGAACAAGGCTTTGGCCAGCTCGGTCCGGCCGGCGCCCATCAGACCGGCGATGCCGACGATTTCCCCGCTGCGCACGGCGAAGGAAATGTCGTGCAGCTTGCCGGGCAGCGACAGGCCTTGGACCTCCAGCTTGGGATCGCCCACGGAAACGTCGATTTTCGGAAAGCGGTCCTTAATTTCCCGGCCTACCATCATTTTGACCAGCTTGTCGATATTCGTATCCGCTACGCGGTCCGTGCCTACCGTATGCCCGTCTCTCATGACGGTGACGCGGTCGCAGATGCGGAATATTTCCTCCATCCGGTGGGAGATGTAGATCATCCCGACGCCATTGGCTTTCAGCGATTCGATCACCGTAAAGAGCGCTTCGATCTCGCGGTCGGTCAGCGCCGCCGTCGGCTCGTCGAGCACGAGAATTTCCGCGTTCATAGAAAGCGCTTTAGCAATCTCGATCATTTGCTGCTGTCCGACGGACAGCTCGCCCGCCACGATGCCGGGATCGATGGACAGCCCGAGCTGGGACAAGAAGCGAACCGATTCCTGCCTCATTTTGCCCCAGTTGATCATCCCGCTCCGGCCGTAAGTAAATTCCCGTCCGAGAAAAATATTTTCCATCACCGTCAAATGCGGGATTAAGTTCAATTCCTGATGAATCATGGCAATGCCCAAGCTTTGCGCCATGGAAGGGGAAGCGATCTCGCAAGGCGTCCCCTTCAGGATCACGGTGCCGCCGTCTCTGCGGTGAATGCCGCCGAGAATTTTCATAAGCGTGGATTTACCCGCGCCGTTCTCCCCCATCAGCGCGTGCACTTCCCCGCCGGTCAGGTTGAACGTCACCTGATCCAGCACTCTGACGCCGGGGAAGCTTTTGCTGATGTCGTTCATTTCCAGCAGGTATGTCGTCATGACGGCCACTCCTTTCTTAAAAGATCACGCCGGCCTGCAGAACGATGTTCGCATAAGGTGTAAACTCGCCTGTCCGAATAACCGCTTTCGCTTCGTGCGTAAGCCTTTTCAATTGCTCGTGGCTGACCGTTCGAACCGGGATGCCCTTCATGACGGCTTCCAGCTCCCGCTTGAATTCCGGGCTGGCCCGCTCCATTTCGTCCGCGATGAACGAGGCCTCCACTTCCATTTCCTCAAGAACAACGGACAGCGTCTCCAGCAGGGAAGGCACGCCCTGCTTCAAGGCCAGATCGATCCGCCGCACATGGGAGGGAATCGGCAGCCCGCTGTCGCAGATGACGATCGTATCGGTATGGCCCAATTTGCTGATGACTTCGGAAATTTCGCTGTTGATGACTCCGGTTTTTTTCATGATGTGTCCCCTCCGCTCACCCGTTGAAATCGAGCACTTCCCGAAGCGTCGGCATCCCCGGCTGGGCGCCGAATTTCGTCACGGCGAGAGCCGAAACCTTGGCCGCAAACGATACGGCTTCCTCCAAGCTTTTGCCCTGTGCAATAGAATAGGCCAGCCCTGCGTTAAACGAATCTCCGGCCCCGGTCGTATCGACGACTTCCACTTTATAGCCGGGAACCCGGGTCAGCGCGCCTTCCTGCGCCATAAAGGCGGAGCCTTCCGAGCCGAGCGTCGTGATGACGTGCCGCGCGCCCATGCCGGCCAGCTCCCGCATCGCGGCTTCCAATTCGCCGCCCTCCGTGGCGTGTCCGGTCAGCAAAGCCAGTTCCGTCCGGTTCGGGGTAATGTAGTCGACGTTCCGCAGCAGTTCCTCCGGCAGCTTCTGTGCCGGGGCGGGGTTCAACACGACCGTCCGTCCGCAGGCCTTCGCCAGCCGGGCCGCATGCGCGACGGTATCCACGGGAATTTCCATCTGCAGCAGCACGATGTCCGCCGCGGCGATCGCTTCCCGGCAAGCGTCGATATCCGCAGGCAGCAGCGTATGATTCGCGCCCGGCAGGACGACGATACTGTTGTCCCCCTGACAAACGTAAATGCTGGCGACCCCAGTAGCCGCTTGCTCCGCGACCCGCACCGTATCCGTGCGCACGTTCTCGGCTTGCAGCGCCTGCAGCAGCTCTTGTCCGAAGCCGTCGGCTCCGACCGCGCCGATCATCGTTACTTGCGCACCGAGCCGCGCCGCCGCCACGGCCTGATTCGCGCCCTTTCCTCCGGGAAGAAACCGGATGCCGTGTCCGAGCATCGTCTCCCCCTGCTGCGGATAGCGGTCCGCTTCGATGACTATATCCATATTCAAGCTTCCGATAACAACGATTTTAGGAGCTTTCATGTCCGTTCCTCCTTAAGGTCGACTCTCTGGGCACGAGGGCGACGTCCAGCTCGTACGTCTGATCCGCCTCTAGCGTGCCTTCGATTTTCTTGATCAAGATCCGCGAGACGAGCGCGCCCATCTCATAGATCGGCTGGGCGACGGTCGTCAGCTCCGGCTGTGTAATCTCCGTCATGCCGATGCCGTCAAAGCCGCACACCGCCACTTGTCCGGGCACTTGAACGCCCATCCGGTGAAGCGCCTTGAGCGCGCCTACCGCCATCAGGTCGTTCCCGGCAAAAATCGCGTCCACATCGGGATGGCGCTCCATCAGCAGCTCCGTTGCCCGGATTCCGCCTTCGATCCGGAAGTCTCCCTGAACCATAAACGTCGGCGAATACCAGGCCAAATGCTTCACCGCTTCCTCATACCCGACCAGCCGCTCTTTGGCCGTAATGAACTCCTGCGGGCCGTAGATGTGGGCAATTTTCCGGCAGCCCATGCTTAGAAGATGCTCGACGGCCAGCTTCGCGCCTTCCCGGTTTTTGGAGCGGACCACGCTGCACGACTGCTTCGGCGGCACCCGGTCGAGACAGACGACGGGGATGCCTTTCTTGGTCATCTGCTCGACATCGGCGGAATCCAGCGTATTGGAAGCAAAAATAATGCCGTCGATATATTTTTTCTTCAGCACCTCAATATAGGACTTCTCTTTGACCCCTTCGTCATCGGAGTTGCACAAAATCACCGTATACCCGTACATCGAGGCGACATCCTCGACGGCCCGGGCCAGCTCCGGAAAAAAGGGGTTGGAAATGTCGGGGAGGATCAAGGCGATCGTGTTCGTCTTCTTGCCGGCCAATCCCCGGGCCACCGCATTCGGCTCGTAGTTCAGCGCTTCGATGGCCTTTTTGATTTTTTGCTCCGTTTCCACGTTCACATAGCCGCTTTTGTTCAAATACCTGGAAATCGTCGCAACGGACACGCCCGCCAGCTTGGCTACATCCCGAATGGTTGCCATTCTCCTTCACCCCTGCCATGTGGTACCGGTTACATATCAGTTAAAAAAAATTACCGAATGCTGCCATTGTTTTTATAAAATAATGATATTTCTCACTTGATTAAGCATGTGGTACCGGTTACATATAAAATATAGCACTCCGCGTTAAAGGAATCAACCTCTTTTTTGTGACAGATTGCCGAACGGCACGAGCCAAGCTCCACGATGCTGCATGGCAGCAAAAAGCGGCGTCCCGCTCTGCGCGGAAACGCCGCCGCTTCTCTACCTTGCGGGTGTCGGTAGGGTCTGGCAGCGAGCCTCAGACAACCCGTCAGGTCAGCTTCTCGATATAAAGCGACGCGCTTACCACCGGCGTGCCGCCTCCGATGGTGCTTTGCAGGGTCAGAGCGCCCATATTGTCAATCCGGTTCAACGTTAATACGCCGCCGGCCGTCAAGTTGGCGACGACCTGCCCCGTGTAAGGCTGGTTTCCTGCATTGGTGCCGTAGTTGCTGCACAGGACCAGGGTGGCCGGAGACGGACCGGCGCCGTCCGGATCGAAGAACAATCCGAATGCGCTGTTGCCCGGTGTCGGGAACACTTCCCAGTTGATATGATAAATGCCCGTTTCCAGAATGTTGATGGTTGAGGTCGGGGTGAAAGTAATGGCCGTACCATTGATGAGAGAATTGTTGAAGGTAACGGCCCCGCCTTGCGCACCCGGAGCTGCCGCTGCGGCTACGGTTTGGTCTACTGTGCTGCACAGAAAAGCAAATGCGGTGATCCTGGCCGGACCTTGGGGTCCTTGTAGACCCTGTGGTCCTTGTGCTCCCTGCGGTCCTTGTGCTCCCTGTGGACCCTGTGGTCCCGGAGGGCCTGGAGGGCCCGGTATTCTACCCATACATGTTCACTCTCCTTTTTGATTTCAAGAACAATGTACTCAATGCATCCGCCTTTAGACAGGGCGATTACCCTTAAATTCCCAAATTTATTTTTTTATTGCGATCGCCATGCAGACGCCTGTTTTTCGGCCGGGCTGTATTGTTGTCCATGCATTTCCGATGCGGCTACATACCTTGTTTACGACTCACTTTATAACCATAAAGGAGAAAGCGTATGAAAAAGAAACGCCGTACCGTCAGAACCGTCGGCATCATGGTCGCGAACCCCAAGCAGAGGAAGTATGTTCTGAGAAAATATCTTGCCTGCAAAACGCCCCATATGAGACTCGTCTGTTTCACGCCGTCCGAGATTGATTGGAAGCGGAAAAGCATCCTCGGCCTTCAGCGTTCGAACGGGAAGTGGGTACAGCGCCGGTTTCCTTTTCCCCAAGTCGTGTACAACCGCTGCTACCATATGAAAAAGACGACTCTCCAAAGGCTGGAGGCCATCATCGGGAGCAACAAATGCTTCAATCAACGCAACCAATTCAACAAATACGAGATCTATAAGCAGTTAAGCCAACCGCTCGCTTCTTATCTGCCCGAAACCGTGCTTTATGACCGAGAGTCTGCGGCACAGCTGCTGGAAACTTATAAAGTCATGTACGTGAAGCCTTGCTGCGGACATTTAGGGAAAGGGGTGTACCGCGTCGAGGTGAAGGAGTCGGGGGAGGTTCATCTTAGCCAGCATCATTTTTTGCCGGAATTTATCGCTGCAGACGTCCCGCAATGCCAAACGAAGCTAGACGAGCTTCTGGGGTCCACCCGTTACCTCATCCAGCAAGGGATCGATTTGCAGCAATGGAACGATCAGGTCTTCGATATCCGGGCGCTTGTTCAAAAAGACGAGTCGGGCGTATGGTCGGTAACGAACGTCGTCAGCCGGATCGCTCACAAGGGCTGCTTTAATACGAGCATCTGCGACAAGGTTTGTTTGTCCGAAGACGTGCTCCGCCATTTGTACCCGCAGGAGAAGGCGGACGCCATCCTTCAATCGATACGCGACACCAGTCTGCGCGCCGCGGAAACCGTAGAGTCGGGTACCGGCCGTCATCTGGGCGAGCTCAGCGTCGATTTTGCGTTGGACAACGGCGAGCGGCTGTGGATCATCGAAGTAAACGGCAAGCCGCAAAAAGATATTTATGACGAGCTTGGCGGTCAAGACGCGGTTTATCGGCGTCCGCTGCAATATGCGGCCTATTTGCATACCCATTGACCCTTTATGTTGGTCCAGTATATGGGTAGAAGCTTGGCAAGGTTACACGCCTTTTCTTGTGCGGTGAATATTTTTACGGCAACCTCCGGCGAACCTGTCATCCAGCGATGGCAGGTTTTCGTTTGTGCGAAATTAGGGTTTCGTCAAAATTATTCCGACTGGGACATACGTCGTGCCGATGAAGAGGCCTATCCCATATGTTAGTACATACGAAACCATGAACCTCACGAACTTTGCCCTCAAGGAGAGATCACGGAATGAAAATTTTGATATGGAGCTACATGTTCTCCATCGGAGGCGGAGGCAGGCTGCTGACGAATTTGGCAACGGCGCTTGCCCGTCAGCCGGGTGTGCATTACGTCCGGGTCGTCCTGTCGACTCAGACCGGCTTTAAAGACAGAGTCAATACGGCGCAGCATCCCAAAATCGACATTGTATACAGCGAAGAGGACATTCGGAATAACCCGAATCATCCCTACATTGCCGATTGCGACGTCGTGTACGTCTTTTGGCCGCATGGTCCGGCATTCGTCGACTTTCACAAGCCGACCGTCATCACGTTTCACGATGCCACCATTTTCGATTTCGTACCGCCGTTCACACCGGGATCGGCTATTCGCGAGCAATGGGATAAAGCCAAGGTCTGGCTGGAGAGAAGCACGCACATCGTCGTTTCCTCCGAGTATGTGAAGTCGAGACTCGTCGCGCATTTCGGCCCGGTCTGCCAATCCGCCTTCCTGATTCCGCACGCCATTTCACCGTCCAAATATTTCGAGAATCCGGCGCTGGATTCTGCGCTGGCCCAGAGCTTCCCCTTTCCTTATTTCATTTATCCGGCCAATACCTCTCCGCACAAAAACCACTACAATCTGCTGCTCGCCTACTCGCGCTTCTCCCGACGAAGCCGGCACCCGCTCCTTCTGATCGGCTACAATACGCAGATGCTAAGAAGCGTGCCTCCCTTCTGGCCGGAGCTGGCTTCGATTCCGACCTTGGTCTCGCTGATCAAAAGAACAGGGCTCCAGCTCGACAAAGACGTCTACCCGCTCGGGCTGGTGCAGGACCAGTTGGTCGCTCCGTTAATCAAGAATGCCTATGCCCTGATTATGCCGAGTCTTGCCGAGGGAGGCGGCAGCTATCCGGTGGAGGAGGCGCTCAGCATGGGAACGCCGGTTCTATGCTCGGACATCCCGGTCATGCGGGAGCATCTGGCGCGACGGAGCGCCGAAGTGGCCTGGTTTAACCCCGAATCGCCCGACGATATGACCCGCGCGATGGAGAGCTTTGCCGACAATTACGAGCGTTACAAGCAATCCGCGGTCCGGGGCATGAACGATCCGACGATCTCCTGGGACGATATTGCAAGTCATTACATCGCCGTATTTCATTCCGCCCATTATCATTATCGGGGGTTTTACTTGTAATTTGTACGAATGTACAGGGGACAGTCGACGTTCCGATGAACCGGCCCGCCCCAATATATTAATCGGAGGCGGAATGATCACCTGCATAAGGAGGATGAGACCGATGAAAATCATGATCATGGCCGGCGGACAAGGAACGAGATTTTGGCCGCGCAGCGTCAAATCGAAGCCGAAGCAATTCCTCTCCCTAACCTCCGAAGAAACCATGCTGCAGCAAACGTACCGCAGATTTCTCCAGTATGTGCCGGGCACGTCCATCTATGTCGTGACGACCAAGCAGTACAGCGGCATGGTTCGCGAGCAGCTTCCCGAGCTGAAGCCTGAACAAATCGTCATAGAGCCCGAACCGAAGGATACGGCTCCTTGCATCGCTTTGTCGGCTCTGCATTTTTTGCAAAAAGGCGAGGACGACGTTCTGGTGACGACCCCGTCCGATCAATACATTCCGGAAGGAAACAGCCTGTGGGAAGCGCTGAAGCAAGCGGAGATCGTGGCCAGGTCTGACCATTCGATCGTTACCTTGGGGATCGCGCCGACCCGGCCGGAAACCGGATACGGCTATATCGTGACGGAAGAGCCAACCGTAGAGGGACGGGCGCTTGCGGCGAAAGCCTTTATCGAGAAGCCCCCTTTGGAGCGGGCTAAGCAATTGATCGAGCAAAGAAACGTGTACTGGAACAGCGGCATTTTCATTTGGAAGCCCTCGACCATCGCCCACTATATGAGCCGCAGCCAAAAGGACATGTGGACGCTGCTCGAAGGCTGCGGCGGACAGTGGGAAGACGTCTATTCGCGCTTGCCCAAAATATCCGTCGATTACGCCATCCTGGAGAAAGCTTCGTCGATCTATACGATCCCCGTTCATTTCGAATGGGACGATATCGGCTCCTGGACCTCGCTGGAACGCGTGCACCAACCGGATGGCCAAGGAAACATCGTGATGGGAGACGCCTCCCCTCTCTATACGAGCAACAGCATCGTCTATACGGAGAACCTGAAGACCGTCGTCATCGGAGTCAAGGATTTAATCATCGTCTCGACCTCTGACGGCCTGCTCGTATGCGACAAAGCCCACGAGCAGCATATCCGGGACGCGCAGAAGTTTATGGAACGTTAAAGGAGGAGAACGAACTTATGAAGGTGCTTATTACCGGGATATCCGGCTTTGTCGGCAGCCATTTGGCGGAGTATCTGCTGCAGGAGCATGAAGTCGTAGGGACGATCCGCCAGCGGAGCCGGCTGGATCACATCAAGCATATAAAGGATATTCAATTGGTCGAATGCGAGCTGCGCGATCCTTTTTCCGTCGAAGCCCTGATCGCCAATGTGAAGCCCGACCGGATCTTTCATTTGGCCGCCCAAAGCTTCGTACCGACCTCCTGGAACTCTCCGGTCGATACGATCTACAACAATGCCGCCAGTCAAATCAACATCTTGGAAGCCGTCCGGCGGATCAAGCCCGACTGCAAAATCCAAATTGCCTGCTCCAGCGAGGAATACGGCCACGTCGAGCCTCACGAGGTGCCCATCAAGGAGACGAATCCGCTTCGGCCGCTCAGCCCGTATGCCGTCAGCAAAGTGACGCAGGAGTTTTTGGGCTATCAATATTTCAAAAGCTACGGCCTGCACACCGTCATCACCCGGACCTTCAATCATACGGGACCGCGCCGGGGAGAAAATTTCGTCTCTTCGAACTTCTCCAAGCAAATCGCCGATATCGAAAAAGGCAAGCAGCCTCCGGTCCTCTATGTCGGCAACCTGCAGGCCAAACGGGACTTTACGGACGTCCGGGATGTCGTCCGCGCGTACTGGCTGGCGCTGGAGAAAGGCGTTCCCGGCGAAACGTACAACATCGCTTCCGGCTCCTGCATCACGATCGAAGAGCTGCTTCAGCGGCTGCTTGCGCTCAGCTCGGTAAAAATCGAGGTCAAGGTCGATCCGGCCCGTCTGCGTCCGTCGGATGTGGAAATCTTGCTGGGGGACTACCGGAAATTCCATGAGACGACCGGCTGGAGACCGGAAATTCCTTTGGACCAAACGCTCAAAGATCTTCTGAACTATTGGCGCTCCTTCCCGTAAGGCGCCGGAAGATCCATTCCAGTCTGGAGATGAAAGACATGCGAAAGAAGAAAAACCGGCGCGCTTCGCGCCCTCGGAGCCAAAAACGGACCTTGTCCAAAGCCTCCAAGAGGCCGAAGCGCAAAAAAGCGCCGCAAGCTGCCGGAAAACGGGGCCGGAGAAGCCGTGCAGCTCTTCGACAGCATCGAAAAGGCGCGAGTCGCAAGCGAAAAAAGCGGCCCCCGCACCCCTCGTCCTTGTATCCCCGCCAACAAAAAGGCCCTGCAGTTCATCCCCCCCTGCCCGCGGCAGCCCCTCCCGCCACCGGAGTGAATTTAATCGGGTTAATCCGCGCCGAGACCGGCATCGGCGAATCCGGCCGCTTGGCCGCCCGGGCGCTGCAGACGACGAGGATTCCGTTCGGGGTATTGAACTGCCCCGTATTCGGAGACTACCGCAACGAAGATATGACGTGGGCGCACAAAGAAATGCAAGACCCCGCCTATAAAGTAAACATTTTCCACGTGAATGGGAACACGCTGAAGCATGTCGTCGACCACTTTGGCGCTTCCCTTCTGCATGGGCGCTATAATATCGGCTTCTGGCATTGGGAGCTTCCGGAGCTTCCCGATTTTTACGCCGAAGGCTTCCAGTTCCTGCAGGAGGTATGGGCGCCCTCGCAATATGTGGCGGCCAATATAGCCAAAAGGTCTCCGGTTCCCGTCATCCATATCCCGCATGGCATCGAGGTCACGTACGATGCGGCGATGAACCGGAGCCGCTTCGGCTTGCCGGACAACCGGTTTTTGTTCTGCTCCATGTACGACACGCAGAGCTTCAAGGAACGGAAAAATCCGCTTGCCGTCATTGAAGCGTTCAAGACGGCTTTCGGAAGGGACGATCCGTCGGCCGGTCTCGTCGTCAAAGTGAACAATGCGGGGATGAAGCCGGACGACATAGCCCTTCTGCATCGCGCGGCTGCCGGCTTCCCCCACATTATCATCATGGACCGCACGCTTTCGCGTCATGAAGTGAACGCCCTGATCGCCTGCACCGACTGCTTCGTCTCGCTGCACCGCGCCGAAGGCTTCGGTCTCGGCTTGGCGGAAGCCATGTACCTCGGCAAGCCGGTTATCGGCACGCACTGGTCCGGGAATACGGATTTCATGACCCCGGAAAACTCGTGTACGGTCGGGTACAAGCTCGTCCAAGTCGGAACGGACGCCGGGCCTTACGGCGCCCAGCAAGTATGGGCCGACCCCGACCTCGGCCAGGCGGCCGGGCATATGCGCAATCTGGTCCGGCATGCCGATTGGCGGAGCCGTATCGCTGCCGCCGGACAGCAGACGATCCGCAGCCGGTATTCGCCCTCCGCCGTCGGCCGGTTGATCGAGCACCGTCTGACCCATCTCGGCTTGCTGTAATGGAAAGGCAAATTCATGATAAGGGAGGTTTGTCGTATGGACATTATCCGATTAAGAGTAAGCAGCGCCCGCTTTACGGAAAAGCTGAAGCAGGCGCCGACGCTCCGCCTCATCGATATTTTGCGCAACCTGCTGCTGCTGGAAGGAGACGAGTTCATCTGGGAGCTGTACCGGCAGTTGTTTTTCCGTGATGCCGATCCGGAAGGCTTTCACTCGCATATGAACGGGCTGAACGCCGGCGTGCCGAAAACCAACTTCCTGCTCTGTTTCCTGCAAAGCAGCGAAGCCGAACGTCTGTACAGCCCGGCCCACTCTCCGGCAAAATTTCCCCATACGACGTTCATCGGTATTTTTCACCGGATTAATCATGTAACCGATGTAGAGTTTGTGTATTACTTATATCAAGACTTGCTGCTGCGCCAGCCCGATCTGCCGGGACTTGAAAGCCATCTGCATCATCTCTCGCTTGGCTTGCCCCGGGTCCGGCTGCTCTGCAGCTTTATCGAATCCGGGGAGTTTCAGGAGAAGATCCACGCCGTTCCGCCGTTAGCTGCGCCTCTGCTGCCTCCGGCGCATTCCTTCAAGCACATCGGCATGTTTCTCGGGTACCAGCCGAAGATTCATCTGGAAGGCGAAGGCATCGGGCGTTTTGTCGTCCGATTGACGGAAGGGCTGCTGTTGAACGCTCCGGACATCATGATTCACGTTGCGACGACGGAGCATAATTTTGCGGAAGTGGAGAAATTGTTCCAAGCCTTCGCCCCGCTCTATCCGAACCGGTTGTTTATGCACCATTTTCCAGACGTGCCCTGGTTGAACCGTCATCTCCCGGTTGACGTCTGGTTCGTGCCTTATGTAGGAATGGATATGGCCTTGCAGCTCGAACGTCCGGTTGTATTATGCATTCACGACCTCGTATACACCCATTTTCGGGAGCTGTACGTCCGCAAGCATGCGGAATTGGTTCAAGGCCTGGACACGATCGTCCATGCTATGGCGAACAAAGCGGCCAAGGTCGTCTTTAACTCGGTCTACGTTCAAAACTACGAGGGCCTCAGCTACTTGCAGCTCCCGCTTCATAAAACGCAGGTGATCCGATTGGCCGCCCCTGTGGAGGAATACCGCAACCTGGGACTGCTTGCCGAAGGAGCTTTTCGCAGCAAGTATCAATTGTACGGGGATTATCTTGTGTTCCCTTCCATCATCCGGGCGCACAAAAATCACGACCGGCTGTTGGAGGCTTTTCTGAATTACCGTCAATCCCCTGAAGGCCGGGCTTCCAAGCTTAAGCTCGTTTTGACGGATCATTACCGCCACAGACCGCTGGAACACGAAATCGCCGCCGTGCTGGGACGGTGCCGGGATTACGAAGCCTTGAACAGCATCGTTTACTTATCGAGGCTCCCGTCCGGCGACATGCCTTCGCTGTACAAATATGCATCGGGAACGATCGTGCCTACGCTTTTCGAAGGAAGCTGTCCCTTCCCGATTCTCGAATCTTTAACCGTCGATACGCCGGTAGCGATCAGCCGGATCGAGGTCGCCAGAGAAGTGATCAGCGATATGAACGCGTTCGTCACGTTCGATCCTTACTCGGTGCCCGAAATGACCGTCGCCATCGCTCAGCTTTACCAGAACCGCCATTCGTTGGTCTCCCAAGAGAAAGCCGCCATCTGGGGAACGCTGCAGCGCACGTGGTCCGACGTGGCGCAGGAATACTACCACATATTTCAAAGCCTTATCAACCGGTGATCGGACTCGGCTGAACAGCGAGGAGGTAGATTCCGCATGCCGACAAGACGCAAAGTGGTCGTTATCGGCGCCGGAGGGCATGCCAAGGTCGTGATCGATATGTTAAAGTCCGATCCTACGGTAGATCTTGCGGGCTGCACAACCAAGGCGCCTGGCACCGAAGTGTCGGGCATCCCTATCCTTGGCGACGATTCCGTACTGCAGTGCCTGTACGAGGAAGGCGTCCGGCACGCCTTTGTCGCCATCGGAGACAACCGGCTGCGCGAGAAGCTGTGCCGGCAGACGGCCGAGGCCGGCTTCGAGTTCGTCAATGCGATCAGCCCGCGCGCCTTTATTGCCGAATCGGCAACGCTCGGAAGCGGGATTGCCGTAATGGCCGGCGCCGTGATTCACGCCGATACGCATATCGGGGATTATGCAATCATCAATACGAACGCGTCGGTCGATCACGAATGCCGGATCGGCACCGCTTGCCATATCGCGCCGGGCTCGACCTTGTCCGGGAACGTGACGGTCGGTACGGGCACCCTGCTCGGAACGGGAACGAAGGTGATCGACGGCATCCGGATCGGGCAATGGTCCGTCGTCGGAGCCGGAGCGGCCGTTGTCCGCGACATTCCCGACCATTGCACGGCCGTCGGCGTTCCGGCGCGGGTGGTGAAACAAAGAAGCTAAAAGGCAAAGGACGCTTCCTCCCTCAGGCGGGATGAGGCGTCTTTGCTTTTTTGGAATTTGGACATGTTGCTGCTTGGATGATTTTTAGCCCTTTAGGTTAAATTATGTTTCGTGACTAAATCGAAAGTTGGTGAATTTCATTACGATTTCATTCTCACCCCGGCTTTATCACTGGTTTGTCCGGCCGAAATGGTTTACCAAAAAATATATTCACGACCACGTGCAATCTCATTTTACGTTCGAAGGGCGATCCGTCCTGGATTTCGGCTCGGGTACCGGGGCCAATTGCTCCATGTTCCATCCGTTATATTACATCGGGATGGACCCGGATGCCGGGAGAATTCGTTACGCGCAGCAATTGTTTCCCCAGCACCGGTTCCAGGTACTGGAAAACAATACGATTCCGTTTCCGCAGGAATCGGTCGATTACATTCTGATTATCGCCGTACTGCACCATATTTCTTCAGAGGAAATCTCCAGATACATGAAGGAATTTCAGCGTGTTCTTAAACCAAACGGAACGATCATCGTGATGGAGCCTTGCTTGTGCAAGAATAAACCTCTATGCAACAGGTTTATGAAATGGTACGACAAAGGGGAATATATTCGTAACGAAGTACAGTACCTGCAATTGTTTCAAGACCACGATTATGACTGTACGGTTCTCGAACGGTTCCGCAAATGCTTCTTATATCACGAGCTGTTTTTTTCGGCCAAGCCCAGATTGCAAAACAAAACCTCGCCCGAATAGGCGAGGTCAGATCCATTATCGGAATAACCGGAAGCCCCGTGCGCCTTGCAATAAGTTTCTGCGGCCGCCGTTGCGTCTTGCCACACCGTAGGCGACAGCTCCGCCTGCTGCCAGGGCCAGAAGCGACATCGTTGTCCATCTTCCAAACATTTTTCCATTCATAAGGATATAATCGCCCCTTAAGATCGTGATTGGTTAATGCCCTTAACCATGAGTAGTTTACGAAGGATTCGACAAAATCATTCGAATCAATATTTGGGTTCGGGAAACGTATCGAAAGAAAGGGGACCGGCATGAAAAGTAAACCTATCGTTTCCATTTTGCTGGCAGCAAGTTTAAGCCTGCCGATTACCGGTTGCAGCAAGGACCCCGGCCAACGAATAAATCAACAGAGCGTCAAGCCCTATTCGACGGCCAACCGGCATCCGAAACCGGTCCTGTTGATCGTTATCGATTCGCTCATGGACAAGCCGCTGCGCGAAGCGATTCAAAACGGCCGCGCTCCTGCCATGCAGTTTCTGCTTGCTCGCGGGCAATTCTTCCCTCAGATGGTGAGCTCTTTTCCCACCATGTCCGTGACGATCGACAGCACCTTGCTGACCGGGACATATGCAGACCGGCATCGGGTGCCAGGACTCGTATGGTACAGCGATCGCGAGAAAAGGATGATTTACTACGGAAACGGCTTCAAAGAAGCGTTTAAGATCAACCAGCCGCAAGTGCTGGTAGATGCCGTGTATCAGCTAAATCAGGTTCAATTAAGCAAAGAAACGAAAACGATTCATGAAGAACTGGCCGACCAAGGAAAAGACTCCGCGTCCATCAACGCGATTGTGTTTAGAGGAAAAACGGAGCATACGTTAAAAATCCCCCGCTTGGCCGCCTACAGCAAGCATGTGCCGGAGCAAATGACAATCACGGGACCAAAATGGTTTTCGTATGCGGCTTTTGCCCAGCTGGACCCCGTGAACAACCGACGAAATGTGCGTTTATGGAAAAAATACGGGATGAACGACGCGTTATCCGGACAGGATGCCGCCTTTTTGATTCAACAGGACAAGCTTCCAAGCGTAACGATCGTCTACTTTCCGGAGAATGATAACACCGTTCATCGCAAGGGCACGGCATATTGGGGCGGCATTGAAAAAGCGGACAAAGCGCTTCAGTCGATGCTTAACGCCTACGGTTCATGGGAACGGGCCGTAAACGAAGCCGTATGGATCGTCATGGGGGATAGCGCGCAGAGCGCTGTTGCGAAGGATCGGCAGGCGGCCACGGTCGAATTAAAACCGCTGCTGAACCGTTACCGCATTGCGAAAATCAATCAGCCCGTCAGTGCCGACGATCAGCTTGTAATTGCCTCCAACGAGCGGATGGCCTATATCTATGCCCTCGATGCCGCTGTGCCGTTAACCGATCTCGCAAAGCTGCTGCAAAATGAGGATAAGCTCGACATCATCGCCATGAAAGACGGCCAGCATGTCCGGGTAGCCTCGGGGAAAAGCGGGAAGCTGTTTTTTTATCGCCCCGGCGGCAAAGATACGGACGACTACGGGCAGTCGTGGACCCTGTCCGGCGAACCCGGACTCGTAGATCTGACGGCAGCGGGCAATCGGATCACCTATGGGAAATATCCTGACGTATTGGCAAGATTGTACGGGGCCGTACATTCTCATGAAGGCAGATACGTCGTCGTTACGGTGAAGCCCGGGTATGAGCTTGTCGGCGACAGCTCCCCGACCCATATCGGCGGCGGAGCTCACGGTTCGCTTCATGAACAAGATTCACTTGTCCCCTTGATGATATCGGGAACGGGCACGCGGCCCAGAACATTGCGAATCGTAGATATCAAAGACTGGATCCTCCAACTAGCTAACGGAAACAGCAATCAATAGAGTCGATAAGAGTCTAGCGGAATTTAACTATATTCAGATAATTGCCATGTTCGAATCCTCTTAATAGATCATAGAATAAATAGACCAACGCGAGAGAGGAGGAGAGCCAATGAGTAGTGTGGAACAAACCGTCAGCCATAGCGGCAATTCGCATGTGACCGTTATCGTCGATACGACGCCTATCGCCTATGCCTTGATTCTCTGTTTTTATGGTTCCGGAAAACTAGGTCCGGCGGAAATAAACGCTTTTTTGGCTAAATTCACAAACGCTCATAACCTGCAGCGCATCACCGAACCTGAACGGGCCGTGCGGACCTCCGCCAAAGGACAAATCGCCCGAATCCATAACAAGCCGATACGCTATGACTATCAAATTTATCCTGTACACTCCAAAAAGCTATGAAAATGAGCATCTATCAGTCTCACAACGGTATGAAGCTTCATATAGTATTATTAAGAAAGGTGGTGATTCTCAATGACTTTCCAAAAAGAGCCTTTGAACACCCAAGAAAAAGGAAAAACCGTTAAAAACTTCATCAAAAACAGCGGCAACTCTAAAGTAAAAGTAAAAGTGGATACAGAAGCGATCTCCAAAGCCGTGGCAGAAGCCCTGCAAAAGCAGCAGCAGCAACAACGGCAAAATAACTGGTTCTGATCGCAGCAATGGACTAACGCTCAGGCCCCGATCATTCGGGGCTTCTTTTCCTATGAAAATATTAGAAAGGCGATGATTCTAATGGCCAGCTCCAATCATTCTTTGGGCAGCGACCAATCCGTCAAAAACTTTATTAAAAACAGCGGAAATTCTTTTGTAAAAGTAAAAGTGGAGACAGAAGCCATCTCCAAAGCCTTGGCAGAGGCTCTGCAAAAACAACGGCAGCAGCAACAGCAAAATAAATTTAATTGCTAGCGGAAGCAAACAAGTAAAGCTCAGGCCCCGGTCGCCCGGGGCCCATGTCATATGACGAGACGGACTAAAATCCTTTTTGCACGAACTGTTCAATTCGATGCTTAATCGCATCGCGAACGTTACGGAACTGGGCCATCATTTCCTCTTCCGTACCGGGTGCTTTGGCCGGGTCATCAAAACCCCAGTGCCACTTGGTTACGTTCTTGCCCGAGATCACAGGGCAATGCTCATCCGCGTGCCCACATAGCGTAATCACGTAATCGGCCCGGTTTAATACTTCCGGATCAATGACATCCGATGTGTGTGTGTTAATATCCACACCGGCTTCCTTCATCACTTGAACCGCCCGGGGGTTTAACCCATGCGCTTCAAGCCCTGCACTCTTCACTTCGTATCGATCTTGGCCTAAAGCTTTCAAAAAACCGTCTGCCATCTGGCTTCTGCAAGAATTTCCCGTACATAAAAAGTAAACCAAAGGTTTTTTCTCCATGTCGAATATCTCTCCTTTTTTATTAGTACGTCAAGGCTTGGAGCACATAAAGCCATAAATAAAGGCTTGCGAGAGTAATAAACAAAGTAGGAACGGTTAAGATCATACCGATTTTAAAATAGTAGCCCCAACCGATCTTCACGTTTTTCGCGGACAGCACATGCAGCCAAAGAAGGGTCGCCAAGGAGCCGATCGGCGTAAGTTTGGGACCTAGATCCGAGCCGATAACATTGGCATAAATCAACGCCTCCCGAAGAAAGCCTTCGGTTTGCGTTCCTTGAATGGCCAACGCATCGATCATGACTGTCGGCATGTTATTCATAATCGAAGACAGGATGGCTGCGATAAAACCGGTACCCACGGTAGCCGCAAACAATCCGTTGTCCGAGACCGCTTGGATGATACGGCCCAACGCATCAGTCAGTCCGGCATTCTTCAAGCCATAAACAACCACATACATGCCAATCGAGAAAATGACAACCGGCCAGGGGGCCCCTTTCACGAGCTTCCACGCAGAAATGGCCGGACTTCTTCTCGCGGCCGCAAGAAACGCGATAGCGGCGGTCCCTGCAACCATCGATACGGGGATGGAGAAAAACTCGCTGACGAAATAAGCGATAAGCAGAGCGAACAGCATGACCCAGGATAATTTAAACAGCCTCCTATCCTGAACGGCGTCCATCGGCCTTTTCAGCTGCGCGACGGGATAGCTCTTCGGGATACGTTTACGAAAATACAAGTAGAGTACCAGAAGGCTTGCCATGATGGAAAAGAAATTCGGAACGATCATCCGGCTTGCGTATTCCGCAAAGCCGATATTGAAATAATCGGCAGATACAATATTGACCAAGTTGCTTATGACAAGCGGCAGCGAAGCCGTATCGGCAATGAAGCCGCTCGCCATAATAAACGGCAGAATCGTCTTCTCCTCAAACTTAAGCGCCCGAACCATGGCGAGCACAATCGGCGTGAGGATCAAGGCTGCGCCATCATTCGCGAACAGGGCGGAAACCGCCGATCCAAGCAAAATGATATATACAAACATGAGCATTCCGTTTCCGCGTGCGAGCCGCGCCATGTGCAGGGCCGCCCACTCAAAAAAGCCGATTTCATCGAGCACCAGCGAGATGAAAATAATCGCCACAAACGTCAAGGTTGCATTCCATACAATACTGGTTACGGTACCGACATCCCCGAAGCTGACCACGCCGAAAATTAAAGCGAGGACGGCTCCGGCACTTGCCGACCAGCCGATATTTAATCCCTTGGGCTGCCAGATGACAAACGTCAGGGCGAGTAAAAATATAAGAAACGCAGGGATCACCACGCAAACCAGCCCTCCATACTAGTCACAGTCATTTTTGAGCTGTGCGATTTTTTGTTTATACGATGGAATGTACCCCAAAACCGCTTGAACGTAGGGCTTGTCTTCAATCGTTAAGGAATAATAAATCCATTGCCCCTTGCGTGTTTCGTTCACAAGTCCGGCTGATTTCAATTTACGCAGATGCTGGCTTGCATTCGGCTGCGATATATCCAGCAGCTCCACAATATCGCAAACACATAGAGCACGCTCTTTCAATAAGGCAAGCATCGTTAGGCGCGTCTTGTCGCCGAGCAATTTTAAGTTGTCGGCAATTTCGTTGATTTGTTCCATGTAACCCTCTCCCGTCAGACAATCTTGACTCTGTAACAGCTTTCTCTCGATAAATATATATCAATATGCTTATATAATCAATTGATTATATTATAAAGAAAATGTAAACGGCAATAATCCTTTCCTTTCATACGTTCGCCAGTCTCGCAATAAAAAGAAGATTCATATACTAGATAAGAGAAAGGTGGTGATTCGGAATGACCGCTTCAAACAACAAAAAAGCAACCAACTCCAGCAAAAATTTCATTAAAAACAATCGCAACTCTTACGTCAAAATCGATACAGAATTGATTTCCAAAGCCGTTGCGGATGCACTCCAGAAGCAGCAGGAGCAGAAACAAGAAAAAGACAACGACGAATAATCATTTTCAGCAGCCAAGAAAGCTCGAGGCCCCGATTCCCACGGGGCCCCTTTTATTTGCGCCGTACTTGTTCTCAATGTTCAAAACTCATCTTTGTACATCCTGGCCTCTCAAAAACTGTTCAAACATCTCCAGAATGACAAGAAAATGCTCGGCTTCCCTAAATACATGATCAGCCAATAACGGATGGATAATGCTTTTTATACGACAGTCGTTTATTAAATCGCGCGCTGTTTTCTTAAAGTCACGCAAAGACTTGACGGATACTTGATTCTGATCGACAAATTGGCTCAGCAGAGGAACCGTCTGGGATCGGGGGCGCATGGAGCTTAAATCTATGGCTTGAAAGACAAGCTGGTCAAAATCATGGCTAAATTCTCGTGCTTGTTCTACCAGCTTTCGTTCTGACGGATCAAGTAAATGACCGATAAATTTGGCATGGTCGGCCATTATTTTTAAGAAAAATACATTTTCGTCGATAATTGCATCGGGCAGCGGTTCCAGCCTTCCGGCATTCAGCTCAGCCAATCGATTTCTAAAATAGTTTGCTTCGCGGCTTACATGATCGACTAATAGCGGGAAGTTATTTGCCCCGGGTAATTGGCAGCTCAGGATTAACCCCAAAACTTTTCTTTTAAAAGCCCAAATATAGCTAGCTGCCGTGTAAACTTCCTCATTAAACTGGCTAATCGTCTGCGGGTCTGTATTCGCTTCATAAGCGTGCGATTTTAGTTCAATTTGTTCAAATACCGCATAAAATTGATTGGCTTCATGAATCAACTGAGTATCTTCACATCTGAACCCTAGCCTAAGAAAGAAGGAATGTTCCTTCATAATACGGGACCAAAACCTTATTTCTTCTAACGAACGAACAACGAACATATCCGACATCGGCATTCCTCCCGGCATTTAGTTTGCTTTATAATGCCTATGCCATCAACTCGTTTTCAAGATCAGAAATTTGATTCAATGCAGCCGGTCGTAAACCTTTTGAATGCCCTGCCTGTTTAATTTCGACCTTCCGGAAATATCATCAGCTCCGGGCGATCCTTATTTGGCGAAATATAGTCGTCCGCGCCCCGCTCGCTTCCCTTCAAGCCTACCGTCAAAAAGACGCTATGGGTGGCGTTAAAAACATAATAGTGGATCAAATGAACTCCCGCTTTCCCCTAATGGCTTCTCGAGAAGCCCGGTGTAATACCTGTTGTGCAAAGCGTGGACTCCCCCGTAATAAGACTGGTAGATGAATACGCCTCCCGGTTTTAAGCTTCTCCCAGCTAAAACGTCGTGCGTCTGCTCAACCTGCACCGCAAATCGAGAGGCATCGCCATTGTAATAGGTCAGCTTCCGCGACTGGCGTCCGCAGCATATTGTGCTCCGAAGTGGCGGATACTTTATGCTCCCAGCCGGGCAGCTCGCCCTTCTTCAAACGCTGCCCGGCGTTTGGAACAAGTTGAATTGAAAAATCGCCCCCCTTGGCCAAGATGGCAAGTAGAGGGCGATTTTTTAGTAGGTATACTTAAGAACTAAAAAGACACTTTTCCAACGTTTGTTTTAAGATTAACCGCCTGTTCCGTTATGAACATAGGTAGATAGCAGATCAGGCTCCTGCTGTTGCTGCGCTATACCAGACACACCACTAACTAAAAACAACCCCAAAACCAAGGACAGCCAAACCTTTTTCATAGATCCGACACTCCCTCCAATAGATTTCGGTAATGCCTTTTTTGTTGCTCCGTAGCGTAATCGATATGCTTTGCAAATAAGGTAACACACCTTTCGAAGCCTGAGTAATGCTTCATCTTTTGAGAAAGGTATAGTGCATGCAATAATTCATTCAACCCGGTGGTAATTTGTTGATTTCTGAAACTGTATACCGCTTTCTCATACCTGAAATGAAATAATTGCGTACCGTTTATGTATGTAACAGAAGTGTTGATAGGGGGAAGCTTCGTACAGAATTTGTCTAAAAATTCATCGATCTTAAAGTTGTACATATTTGCTGATTCAATAACGGTTAATAGGCTTGGAAGTAGTTCGATAGGATTTTCGTCTAAAAATTCCGACAATTCGTCAAGAACTTTGTCATTCCCGCATTTTAATTCTAGGTTGTACATATTTGCCTTGCCCCATATGCGAAATTTCTCGACCTCCTTGTGCCCGATTTCGTCAAGAAATTCAAACCATCCAAGTTCGGAATATTCCGAAACGTAGTGCTTCGCTTCTTCAAATCGCTCCTGCATGGTTAGAGCGACTCCTTTTAAAAGGAACCCTTGTCCATAATATACTACTAAATGCCGCTCGGATTGCAGAATCTCGGGAGGTTTGCTGTTTTTTTTATTTTCAAGCTGTCTATCATAAATCGTTCTAGCCAAAGTTCTTAATTCATCTGCATATCTTTCGACTTTTTTCCAGTCCCATAAGGTGTAATAAACATTTGCCATTTGTAGCAAGGCATCCAGTTTCACATCATCCGGCAGATAAAAATAATGTGACTCAAATCTAGCCAACGCTTCTTTGTTTTCTTCCGATCCGATGCCAATGAGAGACTGAAATAACCGAAACTGGCTCATGATGTATTGCGGATGGTGAGTATCGTTCACGTTATCGATGACATGACGGAACAAGGGAACTGCCTCTTGCTTTCTTCCGGCCTTGTAAAGATGCTCCGCCATAAAAAAATAATGTGAAAGATCGACCTCCGATCCTGAACAGCTAACATCAGGCTGTCGCTTCATTTTTCTTTTACCTCCCTCAATAGTTAAATTTTAACAGAAAGAAATACAAAAAACAATGTTTTTCATCAAGTTTATGTTAAGAAATCCGTCGAGGAGGAGAGCTTGAAAGCGCAAAACATCGAACTAATGCCTGCTTACTCTGGGCAAGGATCGTAAAAGAGGGGGGTTATCATTCAAGCAGTCTAGTAAATATTTTGGCAGGGAAGAAAACTTCTTCATTGGTTTTCTCAATAACTGAGCATGCATTTCTTTTGTAAAGTATAATTAAATTCGGCCATCTTCTCGAATTTTTTCGCATAATAATTCCCTCTGGAATCCTTGGCGTATGTCAAAGATTCCAGAGGGAACTCATTGCCATCCAGATAATGAAACTGTAAAGTATATACTTCGACATGATATGATTCTGTCGTTTATGTATCGAATTAGGCCTGCTAATAAGCCAAACTTGTAAAACTTGGGACCAAATTCCTTGCTTCCTGCATCCTATTGTCATTTTTCCTCTATACATCAAACATAAAAGAATCCAAGTGCATCATACGTGTGAGCTCTTTCATAAATAAACCTATCCGCTCTCACGATTTCTTTATTTCTTAGGTTTAAATCCCATTATAATGGCATCAAGTTCGTCTGTAACCGGGGTTGGCTCAAACACAATTTCATTTATTTGTAAATTACTTGAATAAGGAATTTCTTTTTCTTTTGTAACCAAATACATCGTATACAAATATCCATATTTAAGTTCTTGATTTTTCGATATATTTAATGTTATTTGTTCCACTTTAGTAAGAATTTTTTGAATGTCATCGATATTATCAATCCTTAGCTTTATACCGTCACCATACACAATATTAATATATTCGATATCCTTTAATTCACTTTTTAGAAGATTCTTTAGACCTATAGGCTCTTTTGAACCGAGAATTATCTTATTCTTTTCACTGTTATATGCAATAGGGATATCCATTTTTTCTGCAATAAATCTAATTGGTACATAATTATTTCCTTCATAATTTAGTATCTCATAACCAGAACCAAGGAAATTTAAGTCCTTCCCATTGAGATTGATTATCACGCTAGATTTAATTACTTGAATAATATCAGAAGCATACGAAACACTTGAAATAGAAACAAATATACCAAAACAAAAGCCGATTAAATATTTCTTCATTATCTCACCATCCTCAAGTTTGCGAAATAATAAAGAAGATTCCCCTTTTAGAGAGCAATCTTCTTTATTAATTCCTCATTTAGGCTCTTGCGTTAACACTGTTTTAATATGGTTCCCCCATGGATAGATTACATCAACTGGGGTATTATCCCAAGTGTCATGAATAATTAAATTCTGTTGACCATTATCAAGAATTTGGTAACCGACTCCAGTAACCGCATGATCGCCATATTTATAAGGAGTATCATTGTCAGTGACAAGCACTAGAGCCGGGCGATATTTATCAATTTCATTTTTATAATTTGTAAAATAGCTATATCCATTGGCTTCCAAATTATAACTGCCATAAGTTCTCCAATATTGTTTACTCCCCGTTATAGCATTAATGGAAGATGTCCCGCCTCTAGAATCTGTGTTCATATAATTAGCAAGTGTACTGATAATATCAATGTAGGGCATTTCAGATCCATTAGAAGCACGGGTTAGATTAGAGTAACCTCTTTCTTTTGACCAGTAACTTACTATGTTTGCAGCGGAAGTTGGAACACAACCAATAGTCCATTGATAGTCTGGTACCCCATAGATATATTTGCCAGAGGAAGCAGTTGCTGCTGCAGCTATTGTTGTAGAAGCAACTGCAGCTTTCCCTTGTTTTAGTTTCTCGCGATTAAAACTGCCGCTAGACTGGAGAGATTTTTTCTCTATTTTATCTTGCTTTCCTTTTAGATTGAGTGCAAGAAAACTGTCTGCATCTGCTTCTTCAAAATAAGACGCCACTCCAACATAAATACCGTTCCCAGGTTTTGTTTTAGCAAAAGGGCTTTCTCCATCCGTTGCCGCCTCCAGCATACCGGGATGATTTGCGATAGCACTTTCAATGATATACCCATGCTTTTTTCCAGCGTCATCAGTAACGCTAAAAAGATATGCATTTAAATTACCATCAAAGTCAAAGAGATCTTGTTCTTTCTTTACGGATAAATTACCTTTATCTTTCCAGTTAGGATAAAAACTTTTAGAAATTTTCACAAAGTTAGCTGCATCTGCTTTGGCTGTTGCTTCTGGCAAAACGTCACTTTGTTCGGCACCTGCAACTGGGCTAACGGAAATTAATAAGGCTAAGGATAAAATACTTAATAGTGGTTTTTTTAATCTTTTCATACATTATCTCCTTTTATATACAATTTTAATAGAAAACATCTTAAATGCAAATAAAAATTTTCCATAAACCTCTTTTGACAAAGCAAATTTGCGTAAGTAACCTCTCTCACCAAAAATGAAGTTACTGATTCGTCATGTCTCAAAATTGGGATCGACCCATTAAAGTACTTTTCATAGCTACGGCAAGTTGTTCGAATGTTCATAAAATTCTGTGTATGGGCTATATCCATTTCTTCTAAATAACTGATATCCTTGAGCGACAAAAATGTACCGATCCAAACGCTGGCTTAAGCGGATCACCTCCTCGTTTGAAAACGACCCTTTTTCCTCAACCAACATCACAAGTTGCCTTTGCATCCTTTTGATCCTTCTTTTTAGTCTGCTACTCATTGCTTCAAATCTCTCACCTCCTTGTTCAGTTGTAGTATAAGACCACTTCACCAAAAACAAGAAAATGAGATTTTTGGAGAATTTTAGTATGTCACTAATTTGCATTTAATTGAATAATATGTAATATTTTTGGTAGCATTATTTCAATAAGGGTGGTTCTGATGAGACAATCTGCTACCATTCGCTGTTTGCGTTCCGAAATCGATGAACAAATGAAAAAATACGGCTATTCCCTCACTAAATTGAGCAAGCTGGCAGGAATTCGTCTCGGATATCTGAGTGAGACTCTAAACCGTAGACCTCCACGCCCCATTACGATAAACCTGCTTGACTCCATAGCAAAAGCTCTTCATCAGCCCCCCGGATGGCTCTACGAATTATATCCTGGAGAATGCATTTCGGATGAGAAGGTATCTCGCCCGCGAATGATTCCATTCCTTATTCGCTGCGCAGAACTGGGACGGCTTGATCTCATAACTTCGACTGCTTCGAAATTACTCGAAATCCCCAAAAATATAGAAATTCTTTTCTACGTAGCGGAACAGCTTTGGGAAAAAGGATTGCAAAGCGAATCTGTTCACTTTTACCGCCTTGTCATCGAGAACGAGAGAGACAGCTTTCATGACCGATTCACGATAAGCCAATATCGCTTATTCCGCGCTTCACTTGGGACAAATGCAGAGGATAATAAAGAAGCATTGGTTCGCTTTGAGCTATATTACAATCGCTTAGCTGAAGATTTTCAGTTGGATGCTTTGTTGCACATGGCAAATATTTATTACACGTTGGAAAATTGGAAAAAAGTCGAACGATACGCAGATGAATTAAGAGAATTGGCGGGCAAAGTATATGAAGATCAGCTAAGAAAGCGATATAGCACAAAACCTATCGAATCTTTAAACACGGATCGGCATTTAGTGGTTTACTACGGGCAAGGATTTCTTTTAAAAGGGATTGCTCTAACCATGCAAGAGCAGTATGAAGAAGCAAAAAACTATGTTTCGGTATATTCCGACCTTGGATGGTTTGAGTTTCTTGATGAGATCGGAAAAAAAGAGGTCGAGAAGTTTCGTATTTGGGGAAAAGGAAACATGTTAATGTTGAATTTAATGACCGGAAATCAGAACATCCTCCCTGATTACTCAGATTTTTTGGAAGACAACCCTACTGATACTCTCCCTTACATGTTGGGCATGATGGAAGCAGCAAATCGAAATGAATTATTCGGTAGATGATGTAGTAAATCGCTTCTGTGAAAGAATCCCCCATCCGGATACCATGACAACTCATATTAAAAGAAAACATTTATTCCGCTTTTGGTACGAAAAAGCCATTTACAATTTTAAACATGGAAGAAGAAACTGCGGCATCAAGGATCTGCTTACCGCCTTGAACTTAGCTGAAAAAATGCAATATTCCTCAGGGCTAAGAAAAATGATTCTACTCATGTTGTATGAAGTCGACGGCGCGAACGAACAACAAGAAATACAAAAATGCTGGAAGAACTACGGAGTGAACATAAGTTGGACCCTCCATTTTCCACACCTATATAACGTTGCAGCAAAAAAAGGACCTAGTGTCAGGTCCTCAGAAAGTGTTTACTTTTTTGGTGCGGTCATCCCAACATCCACGTCACATAGGTTGCCTACAGCATCCGTAGCTCCAGTAGCAGTAGTAGTGCGGTGCCCGCAAAATCTGTCCGCAGTCGGGGCAAATTGCTTCTTGGCGCGGATTAACGCGAATGACAGCTACATCCTTCAGATTGAAGATCGATTGCACGGCCTCCCGTCCATGCTCGCTGATTCCCTGCTGCATGAACTCATATGCGCCGTACATGCGCCCACACTGGCATTCAATACGGTTGGAGTAGGCCAGCCTGGTTTCCTCGATCCCCAAATCGGACTGGATTCGAGCCTTTTCCTCATACGATACCGGCTCAAGTCCCGTGTCCCTGATGACCCGGGGAGTCCAATACCACGAGTTGACTGCGGTGAACTGAGCACGGGTGAGGTAGAAGGTCGCGGTCCTTCCCGCCATCACAGCTTCCTGTACTGCAGCCACGACAATGCCATCCTCCGCCGCCATCACGGCCTTGCCGCTGCTAACGACTGACTCAATGTCAGCCAGCGAGAACTTGTACACATCTCATCCCTCCAGAGAAAAAATCGAGAGGAGAGTTACCGTGTGCGAATCAGTTTAACAAATCCCAAGCAATTCCCCTCAGTTGCATTATTGGACATGATAGGCACCCGTATACCTTTTATCCACCAGTACCTTATAGTTAACTAGTTAACTTGTTCTACACGTACCTTAGTTTTCGCCATCAACCCGCTGCTTGCCATGAAAAAATAGTCCTGTCCAGCGAACTGGTCCAGAACTATTCTTTAGGCGCTGCGTATGATTCCTTTTAAAAAGTGTCAAAGACTTGAAACGATATTTACCAGCGTGGAGCTAATATATCTCACATCGGCTTCGCTTAACGTGCCATAGCTCGGGAGATTGATGCCTTGAGCGGCAATCCGGCCCGCCACCGGAAACTCCGACGCGGCTTGGAGCTGCTTGTAGGGTGGCAGCACGTGCATCGGATAAAAGAACGGCCGGCTCTCGATCCCGCGGAGCTGCAGCCGCCGGATGACTTCGTCGCGCTTCGCTTCCGTGCCTTCGCGCAGCACGACGCTGAACAGCCAATAGACGTTCTTCGCCCACTCCTGCTGGATAGGCAGTGTGAGAGCGGTACAATCCCGCAAATACTCGGTATAATGGCTTGCGATCCGCAGTCTCTGCGCGATATGCCACTCCGCGTTCTGCAGTTGCGCGCAGCCGATGGCGGCTTGAATGTTGGTCATCCGGTAATTGTAACCGACGACGGTATGGAAATAACGGCGTTCCGGGTCCATCCCTTGTCCCCGAAGCAGCCGGGCCCGGTCCGCAAGCGCATCGTCGTTCGTCGTCAATACCCCGCCTTCGCCCGTGGTAATGATCTTGTTGCCGAACAAGCTGAAGATCGCGCTGTCCCCCAGTCCCCCGGTGCGCTGTCCCCGATACTCGGCCCCCAACGCTTCAGCCGCATCTTCCATGACGAATAAGCCGTACTGCTGCGCAAGCTGCCGAATCGGGTCCATGTCCGCAGGATGCCCATAAAGATGAACGGCGACGATACCTTTCGTTCTCGGCGTGATCCGTTCTTCGATCCGCTTCGGATCGATGTTCCAGGTCTCCGGCTCCGAATCGACGAACACCGGCTTTGCTCCGCAATAGGTGACGGCATTGGCTGTGGCAACGAACGTTAACGTAGGGACGATAATCTCGTCTCCCGGCCCCACGCCGTGCGCGAGCAAAGCCAGATGCAGCGCCGTCGTTCCATTGCTGCAGGCGATGGCGTGCTTCACCCGACAGAAGGCGGCAAATTCTTCTTCGAAACGCTTGATATATGATCCGTTAGAGGAGATCCACGTCGAATCCAGGCAATCCATCACGTATTTCTTCTCATTGCCGTTCAAGACAGGCAGCGCAACAGGATAATATTTATCCACATTGGTTTCCTCCTTCAAGGATGGTATGGTACACAACCACTGCATATCCATTTGTTCATCATATGCATTCCTCCTCGGAACGCCTGTACGGAAACCTATGGAAGACGGCAGGAAGAACGGGTTTTCGTAGAGGAAGGCCCTGGGGAAGACCAATAAATACGCGGTTATCTCTAAGGCATGTACCGTGGCGGTTCCTATGGTCCACTCATATGATTTAGTATCTTAACAGAAAAGGAGTGATTCACGTGGGTGAAACAGGGCTGACCGGCCTTACCGGACTAACAGGCCTTACCGGTCCAACAGGACCGACTGGACCAACGGGACCCACAGGACCGACTGGACCGACTGGACCAACGGGGCCAACGGGACCAACAGGACCTGCCGGATCATCGGCGGACGTCGAAGGGGTTCAAGCTATAGCCCCGCTGGCACTTCCTGCAGCGGCAGAAACCCCGGTTCTTACGCTGCCTGGCGTTATATTTACAGCAATTAACGATACGGCACAAATCGATGCTGTAGTCTCGCTTGCCACCTCGGCTCTTGTCGCAGTGGATGTAAACTATGTGGTCAACTTGTACAGAGACTTCGGCACGGGCGCCCAGACTTTGCTGGCAAGCGTGCCGGCCACCGCATTATTGGACGCTGTGACAGCCCTCTTGGGACCGTCCAACATTTCGGTAAGCCTCGTCTTCACCGATACCCCTCCGGCAGGAACTCATTCTTACACCCTCACCGTAACCCCTACCACGCTTCTCGGCGTCGGGGTTACGATGACTGCAAACTACAGAGCACTGAGCGCCGTTGTCGGCACGTAATCGCAGCGGTTCATCCTGCTTTGCAGAGCAAGCAAACTCCCGCGTCCGAATGGATGCGGGAGTTTGTTTTTGCGCATGCGGGCACACCGCCTCATACATAGGGCAATCGCCCAATTGACAGAAGCTAGAAATCGAAGTATTATTTTTAATACCAGGTACTAATACTAACTCATGATATCAGGCAGTTTATTTTACATTACATTTCACGAGGTGAACCCGTATGGAATCATCTGTTCAACCTGCTTCCTCTTCGACACTTTACCGCTCCCGTATTACCGCCATCGGCAGCTACGTTCCCGAACGGCGTCTGACGAACGCCGATCTGGAGCGAATGGTGGAAACTAACGACGAATGGATCGTGCAGCGCACCGGCATCCGCGAGCGGCGTATCAGCGCGCCGGAGGAGTATACGAGCCACTTGTGCATCCAGGCGGTGCAGCAGCTCGCCGACCGCTACGGCGCCGTGCTGGAGGATGTCGATCTGCTGATTGTCGGCACCAGTACGCCGGATTTCGCTTTCCCTGCCACGGCCTGCCGGATTCAAGCGCATTTCGGCATGAAGCAGACGACCTCCTTCGATTTAAGCGCCGCCTGCGCCGGATTCGTATACGGCGTGCATCTGGCTAACGGCATGATCGCTTCCGGCCTGCACCGCAAAGCGCTCGTCATCGGCGCCGACGCCCTGTCCAAAATCACCGATTATACGGACCGTACGACATGCGTGCTGTTCGGCGACGGAGCCGGAGCGGTCCTGCTCGAACGGGACGATTCGGACGCAAGCCCTCAGTTTATTGCCTATACGGGCGGTACCGACGGCAGCGGCGGGATTCACATTTATCGCTCGCTGCTTGCCGATCATATGGAAGGCACCCCGGTGAATACGAGCGGCAAGCTTGTCCAAAACGGGCGCGAGGTGTACAAATTCGCCGTTCAAACGATTCCGAAGGGCGTGAACGACCTGCTGACCCAAACCGGCTTGACTACGGATCGCATCGACTGGTTCGTCCCGCACAGCGCCAATCTCCGCATCATCGATTCCGTATGCGAAAAGATGGGGATTCCTTTGGAGCGGACGCTGCATACGATCGAGAAGTACGGCAATACGTCAGCGGCTACGATTCCGCTTGCGCTTGAAGAAGCAACGAGGGAGCAGAAGCTGAAGGACGGCGATACCGTTCTGTTATTCGGCTTCGGCGGAGGGCTCGTGTACGGCGGGCTGCTGCTGAGCTGGAAGGCGCTGTCTCCGAAATCCTGAACATGAGAAAAAGAGTCCGTCCTTCCTCCTGGAGGTTAGGTACGGACTCTCTCTCTTGATACGGTCCTTTTCACTTCTTCGCCAAGCCAAGGCTTCCCCGGGATTCCGCGCCGCGAGCGCCGCAAGCGGCGTATGCGGACGCCGGCCATTTTCATGGCGATTTGTCCCTGATACCGGCTGATTGCCTCCATCTGCACCGATAGCTTGCGGGCCGTCTCTTCGGAGCCCTCCACGACATCGGCCACGCTTTCGATCATGCGGGCCAGCGCACGCTGACTTCGGGCGAGCGAATGAAGAATATGCAGCTTGACCTTATTTTCCTCTTCATGCCAATTCATTGAGAATCGCCGCTTCCTTACGAATAATAATTTCCTCCGTCCCCATCCGCCGAGTTCGTTCCACCCGACTCGCTTCCTCCGAGCAGGATTTGCAAATGCTTGGCAAGCGCCAGCTCCATCTTCGTCATGCCTTCGATCACTTCGATCATCTGATCGTGCACTTCCAGCGATTTTTTCAATTGGTCGCCGTGATCCTCGAAGTGGGCGGCATTCAAATGTCCGCAGATCCATTGGCACGAACGCGAGGCCTCCAGCGCTTTAGCTTCCAGAATCAAGGCGATGTTGTATTGGAATTGGGAGGCAGCCTGCAACATTCTATGGTAGCTTTCGATTCTGCTCATGTAGAACCCCCTCTTCCTCCGGGCAGCAAGCTGCCCGATTCATTCCTCGTCGTCCGGTATTTCAACGATTTTGGCAATGAGCGCCATATGCTCCGCCAGCGCCTCCTCCAGATCGGCAAGCCCGCTTAAATAAATGGCGATGCTTTTCGAGACGTTCAACGAATGCTCCGTCAACGACTCGATATCCCGAAAAGAAGGGTTATCGGGCGGAATGTCGTGCACCAATTGGGCCATGCGCACGGCCACATGCCGATTCGCTTCGAGAATATTGGCCATTTCCTGCTGCGACGCCGCCATATGCCGGATCATACTGGTCACTTGCCGATGCATCGTTCCCTCCACCTCCTCGCCGTGCCGGATGCGCTCCGCTTTTCTAGTATTCTATGCGCCCGAAGCGCCAGGGACCACGGTATTTGCCCAACCCGTTCATATAAAAGATTGCGGATCGACTCCCCATTTGTCGATGAACTTCTGGCGGTTCGTCGCCAGCAAAGCTTTGATTTTTTGCTCGTTTTCGAGCCGGAAGCTTGCGCTGCCTTCGTGGTAGATGAAGGCGTCCCCCGCGATCAGCAGACGGTATCCCGCTTGCCGGGCGCGGTAGCAATAGTCGTCATCTTCAAAATGTCCCGGCGAGAACCGCTCGTCAAGCTCCCCTATGCGCTCCATCAGCTCGCGCTTGAACAGGAAGCACAAGCCGACGATCCGCTCCGTCTGCCGCCATTTTCCGCTGTCCGGCCGGTTCATGCGCGCCGCCATATCGGCGATCGAGGTGAAGGGTTCCTCGAGCTGCTGCTTGCCGCTGGCATAGTTCGTCATGGGGCCGACGATACCGACATCGCCGCCGCTGTACAAGCAGCGCATCAGATTGTCCAGCGCGCCGGCCGTCAGCCGCGTGTCGTTGTTCAGCAGCATCAGCGCATCACCCGATGAGAGCCGCAGCCCGAAGTTGCACGCAGCGGGAAAACCGCGGTTTTCGGGCAGCGAGACGAGCTTGACTTCATGCTTCAAGCACAGCCGCAGCGACGAGTCGGTGGAGCCGTTATCCACCACAATCACCTCGTGAGGCATGGTGACATGCTGGCGGATCGATTCCAAACATAAAGCCAGCCACTCGGCTCCGTTATAATTCGGAATAATGATACTGATGGTCTGCATCAGGCATCGCCTCCGATATAGCGTCGTTTGCGCAGCATATCCGGGTAAATGAGCCGCTCGCCCAGCCGGTCGGTGGCCAGCTTCAGCGCTTCCAGATGGTCCCCCACGATCATGGAGGCCACCGGATTGCGGCGGCCGCTGTTCAGCTTGCGCCGCTTGTTGCCCCGGATGACGTTAACCCGGCCCGCATGGCCGACCCGGAGCTTCTGAAGCAACGCAAGCGCCTGCGCCTTGGGCGGGACCGCGAGCAGCTCCAGGCCCAGCGTCTCTACCGCGCGCCGCGACAAAGCGTGCGGCACGGCCGTGAGCGAGCCGGCCTTCAGATCCGGTCGGCCAAGCGCCATGTTCAAAAATTGCTTCATGATCGTGACGGAATCCTGACGGCCGAACGATCCCAGATACGGATGAATGTTGTTAAGCGCCACGTCGAGTCCTTGTTCGATGCCGTGGACGAAGGGCACGAGCTGCTCCGCCGGAATCGGCATATCCCCGTCCGTGAAAAGCAGGATGTCGGCCCGGGCCAGCTTGGCGCCGATCGCTCTTCCTACGTCGTGACCGAGCGCCTGCGGGTAGGACAGCACGATAGCCCGGGAAGCCGCTCTGGCTTGCCGGAACGTGCCGTCGATCGAGCCGTTGACGATGACATACGTCTCGTCCGTCAGCCGGCCCGCTTCCTTCAGCACGGCGGCGATCGTGCGCTCCTCGTTCTTGGCCGTTACGATAACGGCTACCGAGCGCTCCGTCGGAAGCGGCACCCAGTCCGGCGCCGGCCGGCCCATGCCTGCGAAGAAGCCGCGAACATAGCCGGCCGCCGCTGCGTGATAGCGGCCCCACGGGTAACCGGCCAAGCCGCGTTCCTTCACCCGCGCCGTCCAGCGGCGGTTCAGCAGCCCGCGCAGCTCGCTCTCGCCCTCCGGCGGCGCCGGCGGAGTGTCCTCGCGGCCAAGCTGCAGGCCGAGCTGATAAGCGGCCCCGCCGTAAGCCCGGGACGCCGGCGGCTTCCTGGGCAGAAACAGCCGAGGGCCGGAGGCGGTACGCTTCCGGCCCCGCTTCCGGACGCGCTTGACCGCCGCAGCACGCTTCTTCCGCGCGGGGGCAGCCGTTATGACCGCCTTGCCGTTTTCTACCGGCGGCTGGCGGACCAGGCGGCCCCGAACCGCCGGTTTCTCAAACAACATTGCCTGTTGCTGCCTCATCGATGAATTCACCTCACCATGTCGCGGTTTCGCATCAAATCGGTATGGCGTCCGCGTTCGCCCGTTGTCGTGGTCAACCAGCGAATCGCCTCCAAATGATCACCCATAATCAATTGACCGACCGTATCGGTGCCAAGCATCGTCCAGCGCCGCTTGCGCCGCGGATTCAAGCGTCCGACCGGCACCAGATGGACCGGCCGCACGACAAGCCCCTTCTGCACAGCCATCGCGTGCGCCTTGGGGGGAACCGCGAGCGCCTCCGCTCCGATCGCTGCGAGCGCCTTGCGGCTGATCGCATGGGGAATGGTCGTCATCGAAGTCCCCTGCAGATCGGTCCGGCCGAGCGCCGCGTTCAGCGCGTGCTTCGCCAGAACAACCGGATGGACGTTTCGTGTCCGGATCGGTCCCAGGTAGCGGTTCAAGGCCACATCTACCCCGTGATGCACCGCATGAACGAACCGTCTCATATCGCGCGCGGGAATCACCATATCGCCGTCGAGGAACAGCAAAATTTCCCCCTTCGCAAGATTGGCTCCGATACTGCGTCCCACGTCGTGACCGAGCGGCTCCGCGAAGCTGACGACCCTCGCGCCCATCGTTTCGGCGATTTGCTTCGAGCCATCCGTCGAACCGTTAGCCACAACGATGATTTCCAGCTTCCCCGCACCGATCTTCATCACTTCCCGGAGCACGGAAGGCAGCTTTCTCCGCTCGTTGATGACCGGAATAATGACCGAGACGTTCGCCGTCCGCACCGCAGCCGCCCCCAGGGCGCCGCCTTTCCGATTACGGGACTTGCGAATATGCCGCATAGGGCTCCCTCCTCTCATGAAACGATTCCGCATTGCCCCCGCCCCGGAGAAAACGCCGCGTCTCCGCTACGGGGCCGCTTCCATCCATTCTCGCAGTTCTTCGAGCATATGGTCGTAGCCGGGCACGGCAAAATCAAGCTCGGGACGGGTCGAGCGCAGCGTACGGTCCAGCGCTACGGTATCGTCGGGCCGGATGCGGACATCGCGCTTCTCGAAGATCCGCTTCATTCGCTCCAGCAGCTCGTATTTGCTGACGGTCTCCCCCGCGGTCAAATGCACGATGCCGCTTAACCGGTCTCCCCGCTCCGCCGCATAGTGAATAAACCTCGCCAGCTCCAGCGTCGTCACCCCGTTCCACGGCACGCGGACGAATCCCCGGATCTCCCCCTGCTGCCTCAGAAACCAAGGCAGCAGCCCGCCGCCTTCCTCCTGCAGCTCCGGTCCGATCAACGACGTGCGGATCGTCAGATGAGGGGCGCGCACCACTTCGCCAAGCGCTTTCGTTCTGGCATACGCCGTCGTCCCATCGGGCACGTGGCGTTCTTCGTAGCAGCCGCGATCCCCCAGAAACACGCTGTCCGTGCTGATCTGGATGAGCCGGGCGGCCAGCCGGTCGGCCAGCTCCGCAAGCTGATGCGGCAGCAGACCGTTGATCCGCACGGCCTCAAGCTCCCGTTGCCGGGCCGCATCGTACATGATCCCGAGGGCGTTGACGATCAGATCGGGACGCACGGCCTCCACCAGCTTATCGACCATCACGCTATCCGAAGCGTCGAGACGAAGACCCGCCCCCGGGAGCGGCCAAGGCCGCCTGCAGTCTGTTTTTTCTTGCTCCGTCGTATAAAACACCTCATACGAAGTGCGCGCCGCCAAATACCGCAGCAGCATATGTCCCGCCATTCCATCGCCGCCGATCACGAGCACTTTCATCGGCTCATGCCTTCCGTACGGCCGCCTTTCCTCATCGCGGTGCCTCACCACCTCTTGCCGCCTCCCCGATTGCAATGCCTATTTCGCCAAGGCTTCCGCCAACCGCAGCCAACCGTCAAGGGCGGGCCCGGGTGCGCTTTCGGCGTTGAAGCCTCCTGCGGCGTGCCGGGTTATTGCGAATGCCCCGACTGCCCCGGCCCGCTTGCTTTGTTCCAAGACGCCAGCGGCCCTTGCGCTTGCGCCTGGTGCGCCGCTTGCGATCTGCGGGGCCTTGCAGCGCCTCGCCGAGCGGCAGGGCGAGCAGTTCGGCGCCCGGCAGCCGCACGACACGAGTCGGATCGAGGCCCCGCTGCCGCAGCGCCGCTTGCGATACAGCCGGCAGCCTTCGGCCGCCGGTCAAAAGATACACAATCCGTCCCCTGCCTTTAGCCAGCATGACCGACGGCCGGTTCGGAGGCGACGGAGGATCGTGCCGCAGAGCGCGCCCCGTCGGGAACCGGTGCAGCACCGCATCCGGCACCACGCGGATATCCTCTCCCCGATAGCGGTAAAACCGGAACGCTTCTGCGGAAGCAAAAGGCCGCTTCGTGCCATGCTCCAGCAAAAACACGGCCGGGCTCCACTTTCCTTTGTAGACGGCGTTGGACCGGAGCACAGGCAGCGAACCCGGCTTCCGCCCGCGCCGAAGCTCCAAGACACGCTTGCGGACACTCGCCATCAGCATCGCAAGCCGCTCCCGGTACGCGTCCTCCCCGTACGCCGCCTCGGCGGAACGCCGGCTGGCTTCCGCCCTGGCGTCCAGCTGCGCTCCGGCCTCCAGACACTTCAGCACGCGGTCCGTCAAAGCCGCAACGTCTCCTTGCGGCGCCAGCAGCCCGGAGCCGCCGGTTGCCGTGAGCATCTCTTCCAAGCCGCCGCTCCGGTAAGCGATGACGTTTTTTCCGAGCAGCCATCCGTCAAGCGCCGTCATGCTGAAGCTTTCCGCACACAAGCTCGGCACGACGATCAGATCCATCGCGGCCAGCACTTGTTCGCGATGCGGTTCGAGTTCCACGTAGTGAAACCGGCTCCCGTACCCCGATTCGTCGATCAAGCGGCGGCAGCTGCGGTAATGCGATTCGTCGCAGACGCTGCCGGCGATCAGGAAACGAACGTCCGGTTGCGCGGCCGCCACCTGCACAGCCATAGCGGCGAACGACGCGAGTCCCATTTCGGGCTTCAATCGAGGAGAAGCGAAGCCGACGATCCGGTGCTTCTCGTCGACCGGCAAAGCGGATCGGAGCTTGTGGCGATGAACGGGATGAAGATCCGGGTTTAGTTCCTCACGCCTTCGGGTCGGAGGGAGAAGGAAAATTTTGCTCTCGGACGCTCTTGTGCGCAGCGGCGCAAGCGAGGCGTCCGACACGCCGGCAATCCAGTCGGCGTAACGCTCGATCCGCTGCCCGGTCTGCGGCGTCCAAGCCGGGTCGGTTACCGTTTCGGTCAACAGCCAGAGCACCGGAATGCCGAGCGTCTTGGCCGCGGACGCAGGAAGCACGGGATGGGGGCCGCTGACAAGGACGATATCCGGCTGCCGCATATGCAGCAGATTGGCGAGGGGCCCGAACGCCGGATGCCGCCGGATAGCGGCGTCCGGCGCTTCCCCATGCTCTGCAGACGGATGGTAGGGCGGCACCGGATGCACGATGACCGGCAAGCCGGCTTCGGCCGCCAGGACGCCGGGTTCGTCGGCCACAAGCAGACATTCAGCCTGTTCTTTCAGCTCCCGGATCAGCGTCAGCATATATTTTTCCGCGCCCGTCAACGCCTGCCTGCCGCCGTTCGGAGCAAAAAGCATGATACGGAGCGGAGCCGGAGAACGTTCCGCCCGCAGCCCGCCGCTTTCCTGTTCCACCTGCATCCCCTCCGCCTCGGTTTTGTATTCAAGTCTTTATAATATATTAGGGAGATAACCCGTCCGGCACGACATTTACCTATTCTGGCGCCTAAAGAGCGGCTCATGCCTGTCATGCCTTCCGGAAGGCTTGTCCGGTTTCGCGGGATCGGAACGCCGGGACATTCCTTCTTGAGGAATCCCCGGCATGTCGGCCCCGCGGCTTTGCGCTCAGCCTTGCGAAGCTCCGCCGTCTTGAAGCCCTTTGGCGAAGCCCAACGCAAAGCCTTCATTGTACGCTTTGTCGAATGCTTCATTATAAATCTGCTCGAAGCTGCGCCGCCTTGGCCTTGCGGTCCGCCGCCGCCGTCCCGTCTTCATCGTGCGGCGTCCGGCCCGCCGCGGGTTGCGGAGCGGCCGAAGGCTGCGTGTTCTCTTTCGGACCCGGCGCAGCCTGGTTCTGCCCGCCCGCTTGCGCGCAGTGCGTTTGGCCATCCTCCGTCCCTCCTTCCATCCGCATACGTCCCTATACCATATGCGGATGTTGGCGGAAACGGACGAAGCAAAAGCGCCTATTTCGCGGAAGACGGCAAGTCACCGCATCAGCCGGAGGCGCCTTCGAACAGAATGCGCATCATCTGCGCCATCCGATGGGGGTACGTGTGCTCCAGCATGGTGCGCCGCAGCGCATTAAGCGCGATAAACCGCCGCTCCTCTTCATGGTGCAGATAATAATCGATTTTGTGCATCAGCTCGCTTGGCGAAGCATAGGTGACGATCTCCAGTCCCGGCGTATAGAAGCGGGTAATGTCGCTGCGGACATCGGTGAGCAGCAGCGTCCCGCAGCCCGCAATCTCGAACGTGCGCGGATTCGGCGATACGGCGCCGACCCCTTGGCTGTTGAAGTTATAGCTCGGATCGTCCGTTGCCCGGTGCAGATTGATCACGATTTTCGTCCCGTTGTAATGCGCGGCCGTTTCCTCCGCCCCCATCCAATTGTTCAGGGCGATCTTCGGGCTCAGCAGCTGGAACTGGCGCAGCCGCTCCCACCAAATGCCCGCGATGTACGTGTTTCTCGCCGCCAGAAAAGGCGTCATCTGATCGAAAAAGGCAACCCGGTTCCAATAAGCGGAGCCGATAAAGCTGATATCGTGCCGGAATTGGATCGGCACCCGCTTTGGCCGGAAGATCGCCGGGTTCGAGCCAAAAGGCAAATAGTAGACCTGCCCGCAGCCGAGCCGGCGGTAAAACTCCACACAGGCAAGCTCCAGCGTAAATACGACGTCGTAATGCGTGACCAGGGGCGCCGTCAGATCGGTATAATACGGATCGTCCGTAAGCCAGATGGCCGTGCGGATTCCTTCGGCCCGCAGCTCGTCAATCCGTTCGACGGGAATATTCAACCCTTCCAGCACGAGCACGATATCGGGCCGCGTCTTGAGAGCCGCGGTTTTCCAATCCTGGCTCGGCTGCAGGACAATCAGCTCGCGCACGAGCCTCTGCAGCGCCCCCATCACCGCTTCGTCGAGCGGGGAATACGGGACGCCTTTGCCCGAGGTCACATACAGGACCCGGACGTCCCACCAGCCGATCGGATCGTTCGGCAGCAGCCGCATGACGGCATCGCACCGGCCGTAATGATAGCCGCCGCTCATGCCGAGCCGAAACCCATCCTCCCAGCCGCTGTGCCAAGCGGTGCGGCGGGCCTGAGGCACCCGCTTTGCCACTCGCTTTATGTTGGAACGCGCTGTTTTTCTGGACATGCTCCTGCCTCCTTTCTTGTGGTTGGCTGCTTGACGCCTTCCGGCTTCAGCAGCCGAGCAAGCCGAGCAGCTGGCCGATCCGCGTGACGAACGAATGCTCCTGCATCGTCCGCCGCAAGCCGTTCAATGCGATCGTCTGCCGCTCGGCGTCGTGCTTCAAATAATACTCCAGCTTATCGATCAGCTCTCCTGCAGACCGGTAGACGTCAAGCTCCACGCCAGGCGTATAATAACGGGTCAGATCGTCGCGCACGTCGGTAAGCTGCATCGCTCCGCATGCGGCGATTTCATAAGTGCGCGGGTTGATCGATTGCCCGGAGAGGCCCCGGAGGTTGCGGTTATCGCTCCCGTAATGCCGGCAGCCCCGGTGCAGATTGATGACGATCTTCGCTCCGTTGTAATAGCGCACCGTATCCTCGACCGGAATCCATCCGGGGCGGATGCTCGGCTTGAGCAGGCGGTATAGCCGCATTCGTTCCCATAGTCCTCCGCCGACGATCACCTTTTTGCCCGACAAGTACCCGGCAATCTGATCGAACAGCTCGACGCGGTTCCAGAACGCCATACCGATAAAGCAAATATCGGCTTGATAGCCGGAAGCGACAGGAACGGGCCGGAAGGTGTCGGTATCGACCCCCATCGGCACATACAGCACCTGGGAGCAGCCGAGCGACAAATAGAACGGCACGCAGCTCTGCTCGTGCGTCGCCACGGCATCGTAATGCGGAGCGATCGCTGCGGTATCGTCCGTAAAATAAGGGTCGTCGGCGAACCAGATCACCGTACGAATGCCGAGCTCGCGAATCCGGTCCACCTGCTGCAGATGATCGGCTGGAAACGTGTGAAGCCCGTTCAGCACCAGCAGCAGATCGGGCCGGTGCTGCTCCGCCAGCGCGAGCATGGCTTCCGGCGTCCCGACGACGGTTTCCCGTACCGTCCGCCGCAAGGCAGCGGCGACGCCGTTATCGATAGCCGGAAAGCCTTGCGGGATAAAGAGCACTTTCAGGTCATGCCAGGCCGGCGCGACCGGCGGGGCTAACGTCCGGACGGCCTCGCACCGTCCGTACCGATACCCTTGTTCGTAGCCGAGAAGCCCTCCCGCACGGCTTCCCTGCTGCCGCACGGCCGCTTTCCGGCGTGCGAGTTGTTGAGTCCGGCTCATTGCGGTCACCCTCCCTATTGATTACCGAAACCGGGTCGTCCAGTCAAAGCCGATCGCCGGATCGTCGTAGGCGATGCGGTATTCATCAGGCTGCTTCGGATCGTAAGCCAGATTGGTAAAATAAACGATCGTCGCCGGCTTGACGCCGAGCACCCGGTAGCCGTGAGCGACGCCCCGCGGAATGAACAGCAGATACGGATGATCTTCGCCCATGTAATACACGGACGTTTGCCCATACGTCGGGGAATCGGCCCTCATATCATGAAGCACGACCTGCGCGTGCCCGCTTGGAAAAAACCATATGTCGTCCTGCCGTTTATGGTAATGAAACGCCTTGATGACGCCCGGAAACGACATGGACAGCGACGCTTGGCCGAACCGGCCGAACAAAGCGTCGTCCTCCCGCAAAATTTCCATAAAAAAGCCGCGGTCATCGCTGTGCCTAACCAGCGGCTTCGTTTGAACCCCTTCGATCGTCGTTTTCATCGGTCTTCCCCCAATCGCTGCGCAAAAATGCCTTCAGCGCCGTTTTCCAATCCCTCATTCTCGGCAGCCCGGCGAGCCGCAGCCCCCGATCCGAGAACGCCGAATGCGCCGGTCGGGGCGCGGGCAGCACGTAATCGTCCGAGCGGGCCGGCCGAACCGTAATCCCGGTGCGCCCGGTCAGCTCCAAGATCGTCTTGGCCAGCGTCCATCGGGAGCAAAACCCCCGATTCGCCACATGATAGATGCCATATCGGTCCGTTTCCAGCAGCCCGCCGATGCATTCGGCCAAATCGTACGTGTAGGTCGGCGAGCCGAATTGATCGTCGACGACGGTTAACTCCTGCTGCCGTTCCGCAAGCGCCAGCACCTTCGTGACAAAGTTGCTGCCGTTCTTACCGTACAGCCACGACGTCCGGACGATAAAATGGTGCGGGCATACGGCCTGCACGAACTGCTCGCCGAGCAGCTTCGATTTGCCGTATACGCTGAGCGGATTCGTGCGGTCCTGCTCGTCGTACGGCTCTCCCTTGGTGCCGTCGAACACGTAATCGGTGCTGACATACACCATCCTGGCGCCAACGGATTCCGCGGAAATGGCGACGTGGCCGGCGCCGATCGCATTGATCCGGTACGTCTCTTCCGGCTCCGCCTCGGCTTGATCCACCTTCGTATAGGCCGCCGCATGCACGATGACCTCGGGCTTCGCCTCCGCAATGAGCCGGCGCACCGCCTTTTCGTCGGCGATATCCAGCTGCTGCCGGGTGAAGGCCGCACAGTCGTGCCGCCCCCCGAGCACCCGGACGAGATCCCGGCCCAGCTGGCCCCCGGCGCCGGTAATGAGCACCTTCATACGCCACCGCCCCTCTTGGCCGCTTCGCGCCACCAAGCTTCGTTGGCGGCATACCAAGCGACCGTGCGCTTTAGCCCCTCCTCAAGCGGCACCTGGGGCTGCCAGCCAAGCCGGCTTGCGATCTTGGCCGGATCGATCGCATAGCGCCGGTCATGACCAAGGCGGTCCGGGACGAACCGGATCAGCGATTCCGGCTTCCCGAGCTCGGCGAGAATCGCCCTGACGATGTCAAGATTCGTCCGTTCGTTGAGGCCCCCGATGTTGTACACTTCCCCGGGGCTGCCCTGATGCACGACCCGGTCGATAGCCGCACAGTGGTCCTCGACATACAGCCAATCGCGAACGTGAAGACCGTCGCCGTACACCGGTATAGGTTCGTCGCGTATCGCCCGCGTAATAATCGTCGGAATGAGCTTCTCCGGGTACTGGTAAGGCCCGTAATTGTTGGAGCAGCGGGTGGTGATGACAGGAAAGCCGTACGTCTCGAAATAAGCGCGGGCCAGCAGATCGGAACCCGCCTTGCTCGCGGAATAGGGACTGTTCGGCGCAAGCGGCGTCGTTTCGGTGAAAATCCCCTCGTCGCCAAGCGCGCCATACACCTCGTCGGTGGAAATATGAACGAATCGCGACACGCCGGCGCGCCGGGCTTCTTCGAGCAGACATCCCGTTCCCAGCACATTGGTGCGCACAAATGCCTGCGGATCGGCAATGCTGCGGTCCACATGCGATTCGGCTGCAAAGTGGACGACCGTATCGACAGTCTCCTCGTCCAGCACGCGTCTTACAGCATCCGCGTCCGCGACGTCCCCCCGCACGAACCGGTAATTCGGCAAAGCCGCGGCTTCGGCCATATTGGCCGGTTGGCCCGCATAGGTCAACAAGTCGTAATTGACAACGCGGTCCGCCGGGTAGCGCTGCAGCCAGTAGCGGATAAAGTTGCTGCCGATGAAGCCCATCCCGCCTGTGACCAACAGCGTCCTCATGGCTGCTCACGTCCCATCAGGCGGACGCCCGCTTCCATCAGGGAGCGATGGGTCCCCGCATCGGTCCACCAGCCGCTCAGCATGCTGTAGCTGAGCTCTCCGGCCGCAGCGTAAGCGTTATTGACATCGGTGATTTCCAGCTCGCCGCGCGTCGAAGGCTTCAGCGAACGAATGACGTTGAACACGTTCGAATCATATAAATAAATACCGGTAACGGCGTAATGGGAAGGCGGATGCTCGGGCTTTTCCACGATCCGGACAATGCGCCCGTCCACCAGCTCCGGCACTCCATAGCGCTCCGGGTCCGACACTTTTTTCAAAAACACGCGGGCCCCTCCCTTCTGCCGCTGAAATTCGTTCGCCGCCTGCTTTAACGAATCCTCGAACAGGTTGTCGCCAAGCAGCACCATCAGCTTCTCTCCGGGCCGGACGAACGATTCGGCGATTCCGAGCGCATGCGCAATGCCGCCCGCCTCGTCTTGAATTCCGTAGGTCACCTGTACCCCCCAAGGTTTTCCGCTGCCGATATACTCGGTATATAATCCGGCGGATTGTTTGCCGGTTACCAGCATCAATTGCGTGATGCCCGCTTCCGCCATTTTGCGGATGGCGTAGTGGATCATTGGATACTTGCCCACCGGGAGCAAGTGCTTGTTGATGATATTCGTCATCGGACGCAGCCGGGTACCGGTCCCGCCTGCGAGTATTATGCCTTTCATCGCGCTTCTCCTTTCTCTCGTATGATGAGTGTGCACGGTTTGTACGGATGAATGCCATGCTCATATGATATGCTCCCTTAAGGCTGGTCTGGTGGACGAATACCATACGGGCCGAAAAATTGGCTCTTGTACCGAAAACTATCTAAACGGCAAAAAGCCTGCCTCCGTTAATAGAGACAGGCCCGGTGAATACTCCGGATTATTGGTCATACCAATCCTTGCGGTAGCCGTTCTTAAACTCGCCCTCGTACTCCGGCTTGCCGTCCGTGTCGAACAGCTTGCCCCGGCCGTGCGCTTGCCCTTCCGCAAGCTCGCCTTCATACGTCGTGCCGTCGGCGTAATACAGCTTGCCGGTACCGCCGCGCGCCGCGTTGATGCCGGGCAGCGGCTGTCCTGTGGCGTCCGCAAAGCTGCCGCCCTCGCCGAATTCGGAGAAGTCGAAGGCTCCCGTGTAGACGGTGCCATCGGCATAATAAAGCTTGCCCCGGCCATGGAATTCGCCATCCTCGAATTCCCCTTCATAGAGCAGGCGGCCTTCTTTCGTGTAGGCCTTCCCGCTGCCCGACCACGTGCCGTAATCGAAGTCCCCCTCGTATTGCAGCTTGCCGTTTTCGTAGAACGATTTGCCCTGCCCTTTGGCATAACCGTCTGCGTACGCGCCTTCGTGCCATAAATGCCCGTCCAGGTCGAAGCTTTGACCGAAGCCGTTTCGTTTGCCGGCACGATACTCCCCCCGGTGGTTCAGCGTTCCGTCCTCGTTGTACATTTCGCCCCGGCCCTGCCGGACGCCGTCTTGAAACTCGCCTTTGTACACCGTGCCGTCGGCGAAGCGGTATACGCCCATGCCCTGGTCCGCTCCGTTCACAACCGCCTTCCCGGACGAATCGGCGAAGGAGCCGTGCTTTCCGTATTCTCCTTCTATGAATTCCCCGGTGTACGTATCCCCGTTATAGAACGTCAGCTTGCCTTGGCCGTGATAGAGCCGATCGCGAAACCCGCCTTCGTAGACCGCTTTGTCCTTCCGGTACTTCGTGCCTTGACCGTTTCTCGTTCCGTCCTTGAAGTCGCCGGAGTAGATCAAGCGGCCCTCCCAATCGTATTCCTTGCCTTGTCCGCTCCGTTCCCCGGCCTTGTAGCCGCCCTCGTAGCGCAGCTTGCCTTCCGTATTGTATTCCTTGCCGCTGCCGCTGCGCTCGCCGTCGGCATAGCATCCCTCGAATTGCAGCTTGCTTTCCTCGGTGTACACCTTCGTCTCGCCGTTCATCACGCCGCCGAGGAACGATCCTTCAATCCGTCCGCCTGCCATAAGATGATAGACCCCTTGACCGTTCGGCTCTCCACCTGCCGTCTCCCCTTCATACCAATCGCCGTTGGCGTAGAACTGAAAGCCCTTGCCGTCCTTCGCCGGGTCAAGCGTCCTTCCCTGCGCATCGAGGAACGTCCCCTTGCCGAACTCCCCGTCCTTGAACGTCCCCTTGTAAACCGCTCCGCTCGAAAAAAACATCGTCCCTTCATCAAAATGGTTGTCCTTAAACGCTCCTTCGAACAGCAGCTTGCCCGAGACGAAGTACTTGCCTTCGACTAACGTCTGGTCGTTGACTTTGCCCTCGAACCGTTCGCCGTTTGTATAATAGACGATGCCGTAGCCTTTTTTGACATTGTGCTCTATTTCGCCGACATACTTTTCCCCCGTCGCAAAATAGACGGTTCCTTTGCCGTGGAAGTTGTTGTCCTTGAAGTCGCCTTCATAGAACAGCCGGCCCTCCAAGAACAGCTTGCCGCGGCCGTTCAGCTTGCCTTGAACAAACTCGCCTTCCAGCCGGCTTCCGTCCGAATCGTACTTCTTGCCTTGACCGTTCGGCAGATCGTCCCGAAACTCCCCTTCCAGCAGCAAACGGCCGGCCGGGTCATATTGCTTGCCCTTGCCGTGCTTGCGGCCGTCCTTCCATTCGCCTTCGTATTCGATTTCGCCGCTGCCGGAGTATTGAATTCCTTGTCCGTTATACTTGCCGTTCTTCAGCCCGCCGCTGTAGATCAGCCGCCCCTTCTCGTCGTACCGCTCGCCGATGCCGTCCGTGACGTTGTCTACGATATAAACGGCTTGCCTGTCCTGATTCCAGACGACCAGCTTGTCCGCGGCTTCCCCTGCCAAACGCAGCGGCACCAGCGTCGTCCCGTTGCGAAGCTCCGGCGCGGCCGGCAGCTTGACGGTCTGCCCGTTCACAAGGGCTTCCTCCTGCCCGATCGTCAGCACGAGCTCCAGCCCCGGCTTCGTCCCGGTCACCTGGCGCAGCTCTTCGTTCCACGCCACCTGCAAGCCGAGCTTCCCGAACACGCCGCGAAACGGCACAAGCACGGAGCCGTTCCGGTTGAGAGGCGGCTCTTCGAAGGCGATCCGCTCGCCGCCGACAAACACGTTGATGCCGCGCTCATAGCCCGGGAACGCAGACGGGTCAAACTCGACAAGGACTCCGCGGTCCTGCAGCGCGCGCACCGTGTCCACAGAGCCCGCCTCCAGCGGGTTGCCGCTGAGCCGCACCTCGCTCAGCTTGCTCAAGTCCGCCAGCGCGCGGATGTCCGCGATCTTGTTGTCCCGCAGGTCGAGCGTCCTCAGCTCCTTCATAGCGGCAATGCCCGAGAGGTCCGCAAGCTGCGTATTCCGAAGCTTCAGATACTTTACTCCCGCAAGCTTCGCAATCTCTCCCAGCTTGCCGAGCGGATTGCCGGACAAATCCAGATAAAGCAGTCCCGCCAGCGAGCCGATGCCGTCCACGGCTTCGAGGCCCGCGCCGCTCGCCGCCAGGCTTTCCAGCCGCGTCAGCTTCCAAAGCGGAGCCGGGTCCTGCAGCGGATTGCCGCTCAGGAACAGATGCCTCAGCTTCGGCAAATCAAGCGGACGCACATCGGCGATCCGGTTATCCGACAGGTCCAAATAAGCAAGCTGCTTGAGCCCGCTGATCGGGTAGACGTCGCTGATTTGATTGCCGCTCACGTCGAGCCGCGTCATCCGGTGGGCGTACTGCAGCCCGACAAGCTGTGCGATCGGCCGCGTTTTCTTGCCGTCCGAAGCCAGGAGCCGGGAGAGGCTTTGCAGGTCCTCCGGCGTCAGGTCGCCCTCCGGCTTCTTCAACTGGCTGCGGATCACCTTTTCCAGATTGGCGTCGGGCACCAAGGCGGCTGCCGCGCTCCATACACGCTCCGCCGGAAGCGGCATGGCGAGCGGCGCCGCCATGACCCATGCGGATAGAAGCGTGATGGCATACATACGATGGTTACGGAACATTCGAGCGGATTCCCCTATTCGTTAAGGTATGTAGACGTTTGAACTATTGTATACTTTCGACATAATTCTACAGACCCATAGGAAATTCCTGCCGCCCCAAAACGTGATATAATTTCAACGAGTTCATACCGTTTGCGAAAGAAAGGATATCCGATATGAAAATTTTATATATTGAAGACGACGCAGAAATCGGACAATGGGTCAGCGGCGATCTGACCGAAAGGGGGTACGAGGTTGTGTGGCTGACGTCCGGCGACCGGGCGGGCGAGCGGATGAAGGGAGCCGATCTCGTTCTGCTGGACGTGATGCTTCCGGGACTCGACGGCTTTACGGTCGGGCAGCGGCTGAAAAAGGAATACCCGGCCACGCCCATTCTGATGATATCGGCGCGGTCTTCCATCGAGGACAAGCTTCACGGGCTTCAATTTGCCGACGATTATGTGACGAAGCCCTTTCATCCCGACGAGCTGGCGGCGCGGATCGAAGTGCTGCTGCGGCGCTTCGACAAGCGGGTGTCCCCGCAGCTTCAGCTCGGTCATCTGCGCGTCCATCCAGATGAGAATCGTCTGGTCGACAGCGAGAGCGGCGAGGAAATTATTTTGACGGGCAAGCAGTTCCAAATCTTCATGTATTTTTTGCGTCATCCGAACCAAATTTTGACGAAGGATCAAATCTATGAAGCGGTGTGGGGAGAACCCTACCTGGAAGGCGACAAAACGCTGATGGTGCATATCCGCTACCTTCGCGAGAAGATCGAACGCGATCCCGGAAATCCGCAAATCATCGAAACGATCCGCGGCATCGGCTACAGGGTGAGATTATGAGCCCGACAGTCAAAACGAAGTTCCGGAATTCGCTGCTGGCCCGGTACGTGTTTATTATTTTAATCGCGCTGTGCATATGGCCGCTCGTGTTTCCGGTCGGCAGCCTGATTTATTACATGCAGAGCCAGCTGTTTTTCCCCGAGGCATTCAACATCTATGACAGCCGCAATCTGGAAAAAGCATGGCATCAAGAAGCGAAAGAGCTGGACAAGGCGGCGGAGGATGCGGTGGACGCCAAGCTCCGGGCATTGAAGGAGCGGTATCCGCTCGCTTCGATGTTCTGGGTAGACGCCTTCGGCCGGCTGCGGCTGAAGCTTGGGGAAACCGTTTCGGTTCCGCAGCAATGGACGATGGCGGACAGCATGCAATTTATGAAAAGCAGCTATGGCGGGGACCCGTTCACCGTCGTCGCTTTTATCGGCCAAGACCCGAAGCAGGGCTTCATGGTCCTGCAAATTCCGCGGCAGATGATGAAGAGCGAAGCGATCTATCCGTCCAACGACCGTTTTCTTACGGTATTTATTCTCTCCGTATTTTCGTTCTTCCTGTTCACTTCCTGGCTGTTCTTCGCCCGCATCCGCAAACGGCTTCTCCGGTTTCAAATCGCCATGACGGAGACCGACGAATCCGGCATTCCGCAGCCGATCGCCGTGAAGAGAGTCGACGAAATCGGGCAGCTTGGGCTGGCGTTCAACCATATGATCGACCAATTAAACAGCGCACGCCGGCGGGAGCAAGAAGAGGAGGCGCTGCGCAAGCAGCTTATCGCCAACCTGTCGCACGATCTGCGGACGCCACTTACGACGATTCGGGGCCACGCCTATTCCCTGCGCAAGGAAGCCTTATCGCCCAAGGGAAAGCAATCGCTCGACCTGATCGAAACGAAGGTAGACAATGTGGCCCAACTGATCGAGAACCTGATGTCCTATACTCTACTGTCGGCGGGAAAATATCCGCTGCAAACCGCCCGGACGGACGTGCTCAGGCTGTGCCGGACCTCCGTCGCCTCTTGGTATCCGGTGTTCGAGAAGGAAGGCTTCGATGTCGATGTCCGGCTGCCGGAAGCCGCCTTGTTTTGGAACGTCGACCCGCAATGGTTTACCCGCATTCTGGACAACCTGTTCCAGAACATCGTCCGCCATGCCGATTCGGGAAAATACGTCTGCGTCCGTACCGAGGAGCGGCACGGAACCACTGCCGTCGTCATCGCGGACAAGGGGCCGGGCATCCATGCGGAGTCGGATAACAAAGGGGCCGGCATCGGCTTGTCCATCGTCGCTTTAATGGTCAGGGAAATGAACCTGAAGCAGGATATCGTCAGCTCCCGCGACGGAACGGCCATCTATATGTACCCAAAATTTTAAACGAATTTTAAACGAAAGCTCCCTTTAGTTTTAACCTTCGGCGTCTATCATGAAAGCCGAGGTGATCGAAGGTGGGCCACGAATCCATTATTACCACACACAATTTATCCAAGCACTACCGCTCGCGCAAGGCGGTCGACAAGGTCAATCTGGATATCCGCAAAGGCGATATTTACGGCTTCCTCGGTCCGAACGGCGCGGGTAAAACGACAACGATCCGCATGCTTCTCGGACTCATCAGGCCGACGGAAGGCACGATCCGCATCTTCGGCAAGGACCTGAGAACAGAGCAGCGGGCCATCCTCCGCAAGGTCGGCTCGCTGGTGGAATACCCTTCCTATTACGGCCATTTGACCGCTTATGAAAATCTGGAAACGATCCGCCGTATTCTGGACGTGCCGAAATCGCGAATCGACGAAGTGCTCGCCGTCGTGCGGCTGACGAAGGAAGCGAAGCGTCCGGTCAAGGGCTTCTCCCTCGGCATGAAGCAGCGGCTCGGCATTGCCTCCGCCCTGCTCGGCAGCCCGGAGCTGCTCATTCTGGACGAACCGACCAATGGCCTTGATCCGACCGGGATTTTGGAAATCCGCGAGCTGATCAAAGCGATGCCGAAGGAGCACGGCATTACCGTGCTCGTCTCCAGCCACCTGCTCAGCGAAATCGAACTGACGGCCACCCGCGTCGGCATCATCCAGCAAGGCGCGATGATGTTCGAGGATACGATCGACAGGCTGCGCGAGCGGGCCCAGAGCAGCATCCGCATCGCGCTGTCGAACCCCGAGAGCGCGCGGCGCACCGTCGCGCTGACCGGATGCCATGCCGAGCTCCGCGAAGCCTCTCTGCTGATAGAGCATCTCTCCGACGATACGCTTGCGGAAATCGTCGCGCTGCTCGTTCAGGCGGGGCATTCGATTTACCGCGTGGAGGAAGTGAAGAAATCGCTGGAAGATATTTTCCTTGAGATGGTCGGGGAGGGAACCAGCTTATGATGTTCCGGGTGCTGGCTGCCGACTTTCTGAAAATTCGCCGGAAAGCGATCTGGTTTCTAATCTTCCTCGGTCCGTTCGGCGTTATAGCGCTGCAGGGGGCCAACTACGTGCTGCGCTACGATTACTTGATGAAAAAATACGCGGTCGACCCCTGGGGCGCTTTCCTGGGCAACGTTCAATATCTCCTTCCCGTGACCCTATTGCTCGGCATCGCCATCATTGCATCAATGGTCGCAAACATCGAGCACCAGATGAATTCGTGGAAGCAGCTGCTGGCCCTGCCCATAACCAGGGCTTCCGTGTTCAGCGCCAAATTTACCTTATGCATGCTGATGCTGTTCGTCTCATGCTTCCTGCTGGGCATCGGCATCATTGGACTGGGGCTCGGGCTGAAGCTCGGCACGGACGTGCCGCTGGCTGATATTGTCAAGCTGAGCTTCTATCCGTTTATTGCCTCTTTTCCGATTTTGGCGCTGCAGCTGTGGCTGTCCTCGACGATGCGCAATCAAGCCTTTCCATTGACCGTCGGCATTCTCGGAGGAGTCGTGTCGATCTATGCCCCCAAGATGCCCGACTGGTTTTTATGGAAGCTTCCTTGGCTGACGAACGAAGCGGGCAAACCGGAATACTCGGTCGCTGCCGGCCTTGCAGCCGGAATGGTCATTTTCGCGATCGGATTAATTCATTTTACAAGACGGGATGTGAATTGAATGAGAACGTTTCTGAATGTGCTGCGCTCGGAGTGGCTCAAAATGCGCAAGGCCAACATTTGGCTGCTCGTCTTCGTCAGTCCGGCGCTGGCAGCCGTCAGCGGCTTCCTGCAGCCCATGCTCGAAGACCTTCCCCAATGGGAGTGGCTGTTCACAACAACAGCCGCCATGCATGCTTTTCTGTTCCTGCCGCTGTTGACCGGGGTATTCGCCGCCTTCGTCTGCCGCTACGAGCATGCGGGCGGAGGCTGGAAGCAGGTGCTGGCCTTGCCGGTTTCCCGAACGCAGCTGTACCTGGCCAAATTTGCGATCGTCATCGCGCTGCTTGCCGTCACACAGCTGCTGCTGCTCGCCGTCGTCCTGATCATCGGTACGCTCAAAGGCTTTACTTCGGCTGTGCCTTGGGACGTTTTTTTGCGAAGCGTGCTGGGAGGCTGGGTGGCGACTTTGCCTCTGGCCTCCCTTCAAATGTTCGTGTCGGTCGCTTGGGCCAGCTTTGCCGCGCCGCTTGCGATCAATGTCATCTTTACGATTCCGAATATGCTTATCGTCAATTCAAGCAAATACGGTCCTTATTACCCTTGGGCGCAGCCCGTCCTGTCCATGCTGCCGCAGGGTCAAGCGGACTACGGCGCGTTTAACGTCCCGCCGGAGACGCTGCTGTTTGTTATTTTGGGAAGCTTCCTCGTCTTTTTCGCCAGCGGCCTTACTTATTTTCAAAGGAAAGAAATTTAGCAAGAAATTTAATCGAAAGCGAAATAATAAAGAGACCGATATTCTTGATAAGAGGATTCGGTCTCTTCGCCGTTCGCATGACAGGTATTTTTTAGTTTTAATAGAAAAATCGCAATCGATAAGAAACAACAGCCTGTGATCCATGTTACAATGGAATGGCTGCTGAACATTTTTTTGCCCCTACGTACCGCAATGCCATTCCATGTCGCACGGGAGGAATTAGAGAGAAGTCTGTTTATGCTTTTACAAAGAGAGGAGTAACAACGTGGAGAACCATACGAAATCAAACGATAGCGGAGGGACATTCGGGAGCAGAGCCAACTTTCTGGTCGTTCTGGTTATGATTCTTGGGGTGTTCGTAGCCATCTTGAACGAGACGCTCCTTAACGTCGCTTTGTCGAAAATTATGGCGGACATCGGGATTTTACCGAGTACCGCTCAATGGTTAACAACCGGATACTTGCTGGTTATCGGGGTGCTTATCCCGGTCACCGCTTTTTTAATTCAGAAGTTTACGACAAGAACCTTGTTTCTTTCGGCCATGTGCTTGTTCACGCTGGGTACGCTGGCCGCGGCTGTCGCGCCGGGATTCGGCATGCTTTTGCTCGGCAGGGTGCTGCAGGCGTCGGGAACCGGTCTGCTGTTTCCGCTGCTGACCAACGTCGTGCTGGCTACGGTTCCTTTGGAAAAAAGGGGCTCGGCCATGGGAACGATCGGTATCGTCATCACCTTTGCCCCGGCGATCGGACCGACGCTGTCCGGCATCATTGTGGAGCATTTCAGCTGGCGGGTGCTCTTTTACGGCGTCATCCCGATCGCGCTGCTCGTTATCGCCATCGCTTATCTGAAGCTTAAGAACGTCACCGAGACGACGAATCCGAAAATCGACGTCTTGTCGCTCCTGCTCTCCACCTGTGGATTCGGGGGAATCGTGTACGGCTTCAGCAGCGCCGGCGAAGGGCACGGTGGCTGGTCGAGCGGCGCGGTTCTTATTCCCGTTATCATCGGCGCCGTGGCTTTAGTCTTGTTCGTTTGGAGACAATTGACGATGGCGGAACCGCTGTTGGATCTGAGAACCTTTAAATTCAACGTATTCAGATTATCGACGGTCATCATGATGATCGTCATGATGGCGATGTTTTCCGCGATGATGCTGCTGCCGATTTTCCTCCAGGGCGCACTCGGCTACAGCCCGCTTCAGGCCGGTCTGGTCATGCTGCCGGGCGGGATTCTGATGGGCATCATGTCTCCGATTACAGGACGGCTGTTCGATAAATTCGGCGCCAAGTGGCTGGCGGTCGTCGGGCTGGCGCTTATCGCTAATACACTGTGGCAGTTTTCCTCGATCTCCCTGTCGACTCCGTACGCGATGATCATGATTTTGAACACGCTGCTGATGCTCGGGATTTCGATGCTGATGATGCCGGTCATGACCAACGCGTTGAACGAGCTTCCGCCGCGGCTATATCCGCACGGCACGGCCATTATCAGCACGCTTCAGCAGGTGTCGGGCGCGGTCGGAACGGCACTGCTGGTCACGGTGATGACCAACGGCTCTAAAAATTTCCTCGAAAACGCCGCAGGAACCAAAGCGGATGCCCCGCTGCCTATTCTGGCGATGATGGCCGGGATGAAGAGCGCATTTCTGCTGGCCTTCGGCTTGGTCGTCGCCGCTTGGATCGTTTCGTTCTTCCTGAAACGTGCGCAGCCTTCGGGAGGCGGCGGCGAACGGGTTTCCGCACACTAACAAGATTTAACTCCGGATTCGCCTTAAGCGATTGCGGACGCAAGAAGACGGCCTCGCCAAGAGTGGTGCCGTCTTCTTTGTTTACTACATGTGCCGTTATTGTTTGTCCACGATCACGATGGTCATCGATTTGGCTGTATGCATGCCGACAAAAAGGGCGCAGCCCAGAGCTTCCGACGCGTCGCGAAGCGGAATGAAGCTGGAGCCGTCCACGATTTGAGCGGGAACGCCGAATTGGATCGTTTGTCCGTTGATCGTCGAGGACTTCTGACCGATCTTAAAGGTCATGACTTCGCTGCCTTTCGTCGCCTGTACCGTTGGGGTTTCGGGATTCCATTCCACTTTCGCTCCGAGCGCTTCCAGCGTGGAACGAAGCGGCACAAGCATGCTTCCATCCTTAATAAAAGGAGCCACCTCCGGGTTCAGCTTCCGGTTATCGATGAAAATATGTACCCCCTCGCCGCGTCCGGCCCATTTCTCCGTCGCGCAAGTCATTTGATACGTTACGTCGAGCGATTTTAAGTCCGCCCCCTGGACCGCACCGGGAAACGTAACGTCCCACAGCTTGCTTTGGCCCGGCTCCAGGCTCAGACCCGTCAGAAACGCATCGTTGTCCCATTCCCGCGTCGCCAATTCGTTTCCGCCGCCGTCCTGCACGGTAAGCTTGAGCTTTTCTACCTTGTTGACTTTCGCGTTGCTGATGTTGACGAATACTCCTTTGACGACGAGCGCGTCTTTTTCATATTTGCCCGACAACGGCGAGAAAACGAGCTCGCCCACAGACTTTACGGAAGCTGACGCCGGGGCGCCGAAGGCCAGCATCCATGTGATCATCATAACGGATAGCATGCTTAATGCGAGAATCGATTTGAATCGTAGCTTCATTGTTTTCATGGAATGTGATCTTCCAAATGATTCGTCTTTTTTAATCGTTCATCGTCCCATCCACAGGGTCCACCCAATAGCTCCAAAACTCTCCCGTTCTGTCAACAATGGCGTGGACTGTCGGCTGCTCGGCCTTCGAAAAGGTATGATAGTAGGGATTATCGGAATCGAATTCAACCGTATAACCGGTCAAATCGATGCCGAACAGCTTGTTCACCATCGGTTTGGCGGCGGCGACAGTTTCTTCTTTCGTATAGATCGGCTTTCTATCCTTATCCAGGAGGAGGGGCAAATTGGCTTCATTGTCTTCTTTTTTGCCGTACGCCGAGATCGACTGGATTGCGCCTGTCTTGGCCCCAATCACAACGGTATAATAGCCGCCGTCGTCAAAGAACTTCCATGAATCGTATCGCCCGCTGGAATAATTGTGGTCTGCCTGTTTAAAGGCTACCGGTTTTCCGACATTTATCGTTTGGAGTGCTTTCAATGCAGCGTTTTTCGCTTTTTCGTTCCCCTGTGCAAAAGGATAGCTGATCAATATGCCTCTTTCGCTCAGCGTGTCCGCATCCAGGGTTACGATCATGTCTTTGCTCTGAAGCCTCCATTCATGCGTCGATTTACCGTCCTCAAACCGTTTCTGTCTCTCTACGCTCTCGGCGGCAAACGTTTTGTTTGCATCCACTTGACGAAAAGCTTCCGCAGCAGCATTTTTCACGGCCGCATCCGTTTCGTCCCACGTATATCGGACAAGAGCGTTCACAATTTGCTTCGTATTCCGGTCAATAGCGACTTGTCCTTTTCCGTTCTTATTCAGTAAGATCCACTCTGCCGTGATTTCAGGGTCCACCACTTCGTAAAGCTCCGCTTGCGAATCTCCCAGAAAGCGGCGCAGCTCTTCTTGGGCCGCTTCAACGACGTTCTTGTCCAACGGGATATCGTGAATCGTCAGCTTCTTCTTCGCTTCCGAACTGCCGGACGATTCCGTCGCGATCACAGGGGGCGCCGACAGATTGCCGGATGCGGACTCCGGCGAAGCTTTGGCATTGACCAGCGTCACGGAAGAAAGGGCAATGACGGAAGCCAGCCCGAGCGCCGACCAGCGGTAAGATTTTTTATGATAATTTTTGATCATAATGATTCTCCTTTTTATTTGTTGTTTGCCTCCCGATAAATTGGCCATACCGGGGGTCGGGTACAGGGTGGCGTAATGCTCCAACAAGCGAATGATCGTATGGCCGTAGCTTTCTTTGTGCTCCGCACCGATATAGGACAGCGCAAGCGCGTCGGCAGCCATTTCCTGATCTTCGCGCATCCGGTAATAGGCATACCACAGAACCGGATTGAACCAGTGCAGGATAAGCAGGCCGTTCATCAGCCAGTTCACGGCGACGTCCTTGCGTTTCACATGAGCCAGCTCGTGATAAAAAATAAACCGCAGCTGCCGGTCGTCCAGCATGTTCATAAGCGAATCCGTCAGCACAATGCGCGGACGCATAAACCCGAACACGGCCGGACTTGAAATCGGTCCCGCCGTGATTAACGGGATCGATTGTCGGATCGCCATCGTCTTCCGGCATTGTTCGAACAGACCGACAATTCCGGGGTCTGTAATGACTGGCTGCTTTGCGAGCCGGGAATAGACGCGCCGGTTCGCGGCAACGGTCAAGATCCCGAGACAAACCGCGCCCAGCAGTCACACGCCGAACGCGAGCTTATGGATCGAAAAGCTAGCCGAAGGCTGCTTTTCCACCGGATCAGCCGTCTGAACAGGCGGTGCCTGCTTGGTTTCCACGGGAGCGGTCTTCGTTGGCGCGGTCTCCGGCACCTCCTGGTGAACGACGGGAGATGCTTCCGGGAGACGCGGCGAAGGCGCTTCGGAAGTCCGTAGAGCTTCTTGGCCATAGGAAAGCAGGTTATATACACTGAACGAGCTTTCAGGCGCCCACGGCAGGAGCAATCTCGCCATAATGACCAGCCACAGTATATAGTGCCATCTGGGGGACAGCTTGTTCCTTGCGATGACTTTGACGAACAAGACGAGCCCGACCAGCACCCCGGCCATCAGCGAGGTCTCCAATACCCAGTCAAAAAAGCTCAAGAGAGAAAGGCTTAGACTGTCCATTGTCATCTGTCCTTTCTTCTTTCGCAGTCCGTCCCCTCTTCCGTTTTCTGGTCGAGAATCCGCTTGAGTTCGCTAATTTCGTCCGAAGACAGCTTCTGTTCCCGCAAGAAATGGACCAGCAGCGGTTTGACCGCCCCGCCGTACAGCCGCTTGAGAAAGGACTGCGTCTCGGTCTGCACGTAATCGTCCTGCGAAACCAAAGGATAGTACAAGTAGGTTCTGCCCGTCTCTTGAAAGGCGATCGCATTTTTTTGCAGCAGCCGGCTGATCAGCGTCCGGACCGTTTTCGGTTTCCAGTCCATTTGTCCTTCGAGAGCCTCGATCACTTCGTTGGCCGTTTGCGGAGACCGGGACCAGAGGATTTTCATCACTTCCCACTCGGCCTCGGATATTTTAGGCAGCTCTTTCATGAATCTTGCATGCTCCTTCCCGTTCATTTGGATTACTGATGTAATCCTTTATTTAGACTACACATGTAATCCTGAAATGTCAACTTCAAAAAATCGATGCAGCTGAAAAAAGCATGCCCGCTCTCCCATTCGGAAGAAGCGGCGCATGCTTTTGTTATAATTATTAGCTCCGTCCGGGCTGCCCTTTCGCGCCCCATGCACAAAATTTACGTGCGTTCATTCATGCGCGCCTGCGTGGTCTATTCCATGCTGCGGCCGGCGTGCAGAGGCGCGCTTTCCGGTTGAGGGCGTCTTTTCGAAATCGTAAGCACGACCAGCATGACGAGCATCACGGCCGAGTAGAGCCACATAGCCGTTTGAATCGGGAAAGCGTCCATGACCCGCCCGACGCCCAGCGGCAGCAGCGAACCGCCGAGCCCGTTAGCCGCGAGCAAAATACTCGTCGTCCTCTCGGTCATGCCCGGAAGCGACTGATTGGCGTAAATGAGCGCCACCGCAAACATCCCGGACATGCCCAACCCCAGCAGGAAGCTTAGTACGTAGCCTCCCCAGGCGTAGTGGCTGAACGGAAGGACGAGCAGCGCCGCTAAGCTCAGCAGCGTTGCCGCCCATAGAAAGCGGAAGTAGGTCCATCTGTCGCCTAGAATGCCGGTCAGGATTCGTCCGATCACCATCGCCGTCCAGTAGACGGTAACGGTTAGTGTCGCAAGCGAGCTGTCGATCCCCCACCGCTCCATAAAGATCGAAGGGAAGAAATGCACGACCGATACTTCGCTTCCGCCGTACAGGAAAAAGAACACGGCGCACAACGCCAGAAACGGAATGCCCGATCTCGCATAAGCCGGGCGCTGCGTCTGTCCTCCGCCGGACTCCGCTTCTTTGCGGGCCAGCATGCCGTCCATTTCCCCGAAGGACATCCGCCTCCAGACGATCGCCGTCGCGAGCGCGCCGGTGCCGAGCAGAAAAAACGAATACGTCCACAGCCCTTTGGCAATCAGGAAGCTGGCGATCGAAGGCATGACAAGCGCGCCGACACCGAACGTCACCTCAAGCTTGCTCATGGCCGCCGCCTGCTTCTGCTTCACGGCCAGAAGGATGATCGTGCCGATGCACGATTCGACCAAGCCGGTGCCGAATCCGGCCAGCCCCGCCAGCAGAACGACCGCCGGCCATGGCGGAAGCAAACCGGCGAACAGCTCCATCCCGACCAGCCCCAGCCCGAGCAGGACCGCCGATTTACGCCCGAGCTTGCGGGAAATCGCCGGCATGGAGAGCACGCCGCTGAGCAAGCCGACAAACTGCACGAAAATAAGCATGCCCCCGCTGCCGTAGCTTTGGGAATAATGCGCAAGCAGCTCGGGCAGCACCGCGCCGACGATGACCGTGCTCACGCCGGTAATGACATAACACAAACATCCCATCCAAATCAACCGGTTAATCATGAGGCTCTCCTTCTCCTGCGATCAGAAGCTCCACCTGATGCTTATGAAGCTCTTCTTTCATTTCGTCGCTCGGCTCCCGGTCCGTTATTATAATGTCGATCCCCTCCAGCCCGGCGACGCGGTGAAACAGCTTCTTGCCGAATTTCGTATGATCGGCCAGCACAATCACTTGGTCCGACTTGCGCATGACCTGCCGGATCAAATAGCTCTCCTCCTCGAACATCGTCGTCAGACCGTGCGGCGCGATGCCGCACGTGCCCAGCAGCGCTTTGTCCACCTGATATTCGGACAGCATTTCCAGCGTCCGCGCCCCGTATACCAGCCGCTGCTCGTTATCCAGCAGGCCGCCGAGAAGATGGATGCGGATCTCGTCCTTCTGCGTCAGCATGCCCGCCAGATCGATCGAATTCGTAACGACCACATTGCGCCGGGTCCGCATCGCCTCCACGGCGCAGCGCACCGTCGTGGAGGAATCGGTATACAAATAATCGCCATCGTGAATCAGCGTCGCCGCCAGCCTGCCGATCGCCTGCTTGGACGGGGTATCCAACTGCAAGCGCTGCTCGTAGTTCGGCACCTCCTTGGAGATCGACGGCAGCATAGCGCCTCCGCGGGTACGAATGATGCTCCCCTGCTCCTCCAGCTTGATCAGATCGCGCCGGGCGGTATCCCACGAGATCTGCAGCCACTCGCAAATTTCCGTGACGGTGATGCGCTGTTTTTCCTGTAACTTTTGTAAAATCGCAATTAGTCTTTCTTCTTGAAACATGCGTATTCTCCTTCCAATACTCCGCCTTTTTTAAGTTATTATAAGTTATATTAAGCTAATTTAAGTGATATTCTTGATTATAAACCAAAATCGACAGATTACAAGCGTTTGTGCAGAAAACGGCCTCCTGGTTGAGCCCAAAATAAAACGACGGGGAAGGATCGTGATTCCTTCGCCCGCCGCTTCGCATTTTGGATAGTAAAGCTTCCGCCGGCACAGCAATGACTTTTCCAAAAAAGGCTTTAATGGAGGGGTGTTTTGCTTATATTTTTGTCCTTATCATCGCCATGCTCGTCTTTCTCTTCCTTCTCCTGCTTTTCTTCGTGAAATTCGATCGGCGTATTTCCCGTAATCTGATCGAATGGAGTGTAATCGCTGTTCGGGATCGCCTTCCCTGCAATCATCTTGCAGATAATGATCGTAAGTAAAACGATGATCGGAACGATCAAGGAAAGCATCGTATATAAAGCAAAATCGTCCATGTTCCAGGCCCGTCCTTCTCCTTAGATTAGCCATACTTTCCTCCGGCCGTTTAACTTTTATACGCAGGGGACCGCAGAGCCGTTGCGCGGACCGGGCTGTCAGGTCAAAAAATATCCCCGTAAAGCTTCGGCTTCAAAGCCGCTGCTCAACGGGGATGTACAGCCTTCCTTGAGGAAAACATGGCCGCTTCACTTACTCGTTCGCCGCGCCGATCGCAATCCAGTTGACCACGCCTTGCAGCTCCGGGGAAAACTTGGAACGGACTACTTCCACAATAGCGCCGTCGGGCTCCTTCTGCTGAATGACGGCGTACGTGTTCGTCTGATCTGTCGAAGCGACCAATACATAGTTGTTGTCCGCAAAAGGCCGGTCAAAGATCAGCATGACTTCCGTCAGCTCGTCTTCGAGGCTTAGCAGGAACGGACTAATCCCGAACTGTTGCACCGTCGTCCGGACTCCAACCGTCTGCACCGGCTGGAAGGACAAATGCTCCGGAGTGACCGCTCCCGCCGCCAGGTGCTCCGATCCCACGCTTTCCGGCTGCAGCCGGCTGCCCCCTGCGGTATCGGCTTCCGAATCTTGCGCTGACCCGGCTTCCGTTGCGAGACCAAGCGCACTAATACGGACCTCCGCCAGCTCCGGCTCAAGCCCGGTAACCAGCCCTGTCTCCGCTCCCAGCACAAATGCTGCCATATCCATGCCGGGTGCCTCGAATTCGCTCCGGATACCGTTGTCTTCCGTTTCGCCGCTGGGATCGAAACGATCCGGATCGCCGGACTTGTGGGCGACATCGGCATCGTCCTGCTCCTCCTCAGCCGACCGCCTGTTCAGCAGTTCCTGCAGCGACGGGTCCAAATGAATGAAGGAAATCGTACCCGGCACCAGATGGTAGCCCGAGATCGTCTCCTGCTTGATATGCAGCCCGTCGACCGACTCGACGCACAAATGATCCGCCGTCACGGAACGCTGCGCCAGTTTCTCCGACGTCACCGCTTGCGATTGCAGCTGAGCTTCACCTACGGCTTCCGCCGCTAGCTGCTCTGCGCCCACTGCGCCTTCGGCCAGATGCCGGCTGCGTACCGCCCCTTCCGCCAGGTGCAGGGCCAGCACCGCGCCCCCAGTCAGATGTCGGCTGCGCACCGACTCTTCCGCCAGATGCTGGGTCGTCACCGCGCCTTCCGCCAGCTTCTCCGACGTCACCGCTTGCGCCTGCAGCTGCGCTTCACCTACGGCTTCCGCCGCTAGCTGTTCCGTGCTCACCGCGCCTTCCGCCAGATGCCGGCCGTGAACCGCTCCTTCCACAAGGTGCAGCTCCGTCACTGCGCCTTCCGCCAGCTTCTCCGATGTCACCGCTTGCGCCTGCAGCTGCGCTTCGCCTACGGCCTCCGCCGCAAGCTGCTCCTCGCCCACCGCGCCTTCCGCCAAGTGCCAGCCGTGAACCGCTCCTTCCGCGAGGTGCTGGGCCATTACCGCGCTTTCCGCCAGCTTCTCCGACGTCACGGCCTCCGCCTGCAATTGCGCTTCGCCTACGGCTTCCGCCGCAAGCTGTTCGGTGCTCACCGTGCCCTCGGCTAAGTGCCGGCCGCGAACCGCTCCTTCCGCCAGGTGTTGAGCCGTGACCGCTCCTTCCGCCAGCTTCTCCGAGGTCACGGCCTCCGGCTGCAATTGCGCTTCGCCTACGGCTTCCGCCGCTAGCTGTTCCGTGCTCACCGCACCTTCCGCCAGATGCCGGCCGTGCACCGAGCCTTCGGCCAGGTGCAGCGCCGTCACTGCGCCTTCCGCCAGCTTTTCCGATGTCACCGCTTGCGCCTGCAATTGCGTTTCGCCTACGGCTCCCGCCGCTAGCTGCTCCGCGCTTACTGCGCCCTCGGCCAGATGCCGGCCGCGAACCGCGCCTTCGGCCAGATGCTGAGCCGTGACTGCGCCTTCCGCCAGCTTCTCCGACGTCACCGCCTTTGCCTGCAATTGCGCTTCGCCTACGGCTTCCGCCGCAAGCTGTTCCGTGCCTACCGCGCCTTCGGCCAGATGCCGGCCGTGAACCGAGCCTTCGGCCAGGTGCTGCGCCGTCACTGCGTCTTCCGCCAGCTTCTCCGACGTCACCGCTTGCGCCGCCAGCTGCGCTTCACCTACGGCTTCCGCCGCCAGCTGTTCCGTGCCTACCGCGCCTTCGGCCAGATGCCGGCTTCGTACGGACTCTTCCGCAAGGTGCTGGGCCTGCACCACGCCTTCGGCCAGCTTCTCCGACGTCACCGCCTCCGCCCGCAGCTGCGCTTCGCCTACGGCTTCCGCCGCCAGCTGTTCCGTGCCTACCGCGCCTTCGGCCAGATGCCGGCCGTGAACCGAGCCTTCGGCTAGGTGCAGCGCCGTCACTGCGCCTGCCGCCAGCTTCTCCGACGTCACCGCCTCCGCCCGCAGCTGCGCTTCACCTACTGCTTCCGGCGCAAGCTGCTCCGCACCTACCGCGCCTTCCGCCAGATGCTGGCCGCGTACGGCCCTTTCCGCAAGATGGAGAGCCAGCACCGAGCCACCTGCCAGATGCCGGCTTCGCACCGATTCTTCCGCGAGGTGCAGGGTCGTCACCGCGCCGTCGGCCAGCTTCTCCGACGTTACCGCCTGCGCCTGCAGTTGGGCTCTGCCTATCGCCTCCGCCGCGAGCTGCTCCGCGCCCACCGCGCCCGGCTTCAGATGCGCCGCCGTCACTGCGCCTGCCGCCAAGCGGCTGCCGTCCACGGCTCCTTCCGCCAGGTTCAGCGTCGTGACCGCACGATCCGCCAGATGCCAGCCGCGAACCGCTCCTTCCGCGAGGTGCTGCGCCGTGACCGTCCCTTCCGCCAGCTTCTCCGACGTCACCGCCTGCGCCTGCAGTTGGTCCGGGCCTACCGCTTCCGCCGCAAGCTGCTCCGTGCGGACCGAACCCGGCGTTAGATGCGCCGTCGTCACAGAGCCCTCCGCCAGGCGGCTGCCGTCCACCGCGCCCTCCGCGAGATGCTCTGTGGTGACCGCGCCTTCCGCTAAATGCCGGCCGCGAACAGCCTGATCTTCAAGGTGCAGCGCCGTGATTGCGCCTTCCGTCAGATGCCGGCCGCGAACCGATTCTTCCGCCAAGTGCAGCGCCGTCACCGCGCCTTCCGCCAGCTTTTCGGCCGTGACGGCCTGCGCCTGCAATTGGGCTGCGCCTACGGCCTCCGCCGCCAGCTGCTTCACGCCTACCGAGCCTGGCGTTAGATGCGCCGTCGTGACTGTCCCCTCCGCCAAGCTTCTCGCGTCGACCGCTCCCTCGGCGAGGTGCTGCGCCGTCACTGCGCCGTCGGCCAGCTTCTCCGACGTCACCGCCTGCGCCTGCAGTTGCGCTTCGCCTACGGCCTCTGCCGCCAAATGCGCTTCGCCCACGGCGCCCGGAGTCAAATGCCTCGCTGTCACGGAACCTTCCGCCAGACGGCTTTCGTCGACCGCTTCCTCGGCGAGGTGTCTCGTCGTTACCGCGCCTTCCGCCAGCTTTCCCGACGTCACCGCCTGCGCCTGCAGATGGGCTTCCCCCACGGCTTCCGCCGCCAACTGCTCCGCGCCCACAGCGCCCGGCGTTAGATGCGCCATCGTGACGGAGCCCTCCGCCAAGCTTCTTGCGTCGACCGCTCCCTTTGCGAGATGCCGCGCCGTGACTGCACCTTCCGTCAGCTTCTCCGACGTCACCGCCTGCGCCTGCAGATGGGCTTCCCCCACGGCCTCCGCCGCCAGCTGCTCCGTACCCACTGCGCCCGGCTTCAGATGCACTCCCGTCACCGAGCGCAGCGCCAGCTTTCCCGACGTCACCGCCTGCGCCTGCAGGTGGGCTTCCCCCACGGCTTCCGCCGCAAGCTGCTCTGCGCCGACGGCGCCCGCCGTGAGGTGCAGCGACGTCACAGACTCCTCCGCCAAGCGGCTGCCGTCGACCGTGCCTTCCGCCAGATGCCGGCCGCGTACCGATCCGTCCGCAAGGTGCAGCGCCGTGACCGCACCTTCGGCCAGCTTCTCCGACGTCACCGCGGCTGCCGCCAAGTGATAGCCGCTCACCGCACCTTCCACCACGTGCGGACCGCGCACCGAGCCTTCCATCAGGTGCTGCGTCATCACTGCGCCTTCCGCCAGCTTTTCCGACGTGACCGAATACGACTGCAAGTGGGCTTCGCCTACAGCCTCCGCCATCAGATGCTTCGCCCCGACCGCATTCGGCACCAGATGCGCTGTCGTCACGGACCCTGCCGCCAAGCGGCTGCTGTCGACGGCCCCTTCCGCCAAATGCGGACCGCGTACCGATCCTCCCGCCAGATGCTGCGCCGTGACTGCGCCTTCCGCCAGCTTTTCGGCCGTCACAGCCTGCGCTTGCAGCTGCGCTTCGCCCACGGCTCCGGTCCTCAGATTCTCCGTACCAACCGCACCGGGAGTTAGATGTGCAGCCGTCACGGACCCTTCGGCCAGATGGCTGCCGTTCACCGCGCCTTCCGCCAGATGCTGACCTCGAACGGCGCCCTCCGTAAGGTGCTGCGCCGTTACCACACCGGGCGTCAGATGCTTCGCCGTCACCGCGCCCGCTGCCAAGCGGCTGCCGTCGACCGCCCCCTCCACCAAATGAGGACCGCGTACTGCTCCCTCCGTCAGGTGCAGAGCCGTCACCGCGTTTTCCGCCAGCTTCTCCGACGTGACCGCGCCGTCTTCCAGTTTATCCCGGGTGACGGCGCCGGTAGCCAGCTGGTGCATCTTCACGGACGCTTTGCCGAGATGCGCATTTTGTATCGCGCCGAAAGCCACATGCTCCGCCTGCACCGATTCCTTGCCCAGCTTCTCCGAGGTTACGCTTGCGGAAGCCAGCTTCGCGGTCGTCACAGCCAAATTGGTCAGCTTGTCGGTCGATACCGATTCGCCGGACAGCTTGGAGGTGGTGACGCTGTGTTTCGCCAGGTGCGTAGTTTGTACCGCCCCCTCCTGCAAATGCTGGGGCTGCACCGCCGCCCCGGCCAGCTTGTCGGAGGTGACAGCCCGGTCCTGCAGCTTCTCCGTCGCAATCGAGCGCTCCTGCAGATGATCCGTACCGACGGCGAAGGAGGCAATATGCGAGGCCTGCACGGCCTTGTCGGCCAAATGCAGCGAATTGACGGCGTCTTCTGCCAAATGCTCGCCGGAGACCGATCTTTTCGCCAGCTTCCGCGAGGTAACGGCTTGCTCGCCCAATTTCTCGGAAGTGACGGAGGAGTCTGACAGCTGTTGCGTGCTGACGCTATAAAGCGCCAATTTATCGGCTGTCACCGCGTGGGCGGACAAGTGGCGGCCTTCCACCGCTCCGTTTTGCACATGCCGGCCTTCAATCGCCTTTTCCTGCACATGCTGCCCCTGTACCGCTTCCTTGGACAATTTGCCGGAGGTCACAGCTCCGTCCTTCAGATGAACGGTCTGCACCGCATCTTCCGTCAGATGACTTGCGTCGATCTGCTTCGGCGAAATATTAACGCCTCGGATCAACCCCGCCGTCAAATGATCGTGCAGCACCGAATTCAGCTTCAAATGCTCGGAAGCCACGCTCCAAGGCGCCAGCTTCTCCTCCGTGACCGACTGGGGGGCCAGCTTCTCGGCGCCGATTTCTCCATCGGCCAGCTTGGCGGAGGTCACTGAAAAATCGCGCAGCTTTTCCGTCGTCACCGCGCCTTCCAACAGCTTTGACGAATTGATCACGCCGTTGGCCAAATGAATCGATTGAATGGCGCCGCTTCGGATTTTCTCCGACGTAATCGACTGATGCTGAATCAGCTCCCCGGTAATGGCCTCGTCGGCAAAATGCTTCGTGTGGATCGATTTTTCGGCAATTTTCATCCCATCGATCGTCTTATCCGCCAGCTTCTCTGAAGTAACGCTGTTGTCCTGAAGCTTCTCCCCGCTGATCGCTCGGTCTTGAATTTTTTCCGTTGAGACCGAGGCCTTGGCAAGGTGCTCCGCCGTCACCGACTGAAAAGCCAGCTTCTGCGCCGTAACGCTCCGGTCCGCCAGCTTGGTGCTGTCTACCGCATAGTCGGTCAAATTGTCCCGGCCGACGCTATTCCGTTTGATCCGGGTGCCGTCGACGGCATAACGCGCAATTTTTTCCGTCGTGACCGACTCTTCGGCCAAATCGTCCGTATACACGGTCGTTCCCTGCGTGAACCGCGGTCTGGCCGGCTCTTCAACGGCCCGGGGAGGTTCCACCCGAGGGGCTTCAACCCGGGGCGCTTCAACCCGGGGAGGTTCTGCCCGGGGAGGTTCCGGAACCGGATGCCATTGGACATCCTCTTGTTGTTGTTCTTCTTCCTCAAGGACTAGATGACTGACGCTGATATCATCGTCAAAATCGGCTTGCGGCCTCAAGGTTCGCGGCTTGTCGTCCAGCCATTTCAGCTCATTAATGTACGAATCCATGCGCTTGCTGCGCACCGGTCGTCGCGTGCCGGGAACCCGGCGGTTTTCTCGCTTCATGCTATGTCCTCCCATATGGTGTCATGCCTAGTTGGCCAGGCTGGAAATGATTGCAAGTAGACACTTGTAACATATGCATTCACCCAAAGGGAGGTCATTCGCCCGGCAAAAAATGGGCATACGCATAAGAAAGCCGCAGCGGTTTTTCGGCCGCACGGCCAAACGCAAAAAAACAGGCGGCCTCGTTCACCGCCCGTTGTACAGCTTAAGCCAACGCTCCGCCATCCGCTCCCATGTAAAGAGCCGCTGCACCCGCTCCACGCTTTTCTCCCCCATGCGCCGGACCTCGGCCTCGTTTTGCAGCAAGGAGATGACAGCCGGGGCAAGGCCGCTCCCCAGGGCGTCCGGCTCCACGGTTAGTCCGGTAACGCCCTCCTCGACGATTTCCGGCATTCCTCCGGCGCGGGTCGCGATGACCGGGACACCCGCGGCCATCGCTTCCACGTTGACGAGACCGAACGCCTCGCGGCGGGCGGACGGAACGACGAGGACGTCGGCCAAACGAAACCATTCGTCCACTTCGCCGTGCGGAACATACGGAACGAAGCGCACATGCTTTCTCAGCGGCTTGCTCGTCCTCCGAAGCCGCCTCACATAGGGGGTAAGCCGTTTCGAGCCGTAAAAGGCTCCCCCCACTACCAGCAGCAGCGCTTCCGGCACCTTGCCCGCAATTTCCGGCATCGCCGCCAGCAAATGATGCACGCCCTTGATCGGAATCAGGCGGCCGACATACAGAATGATTTTGCGGCCCTGCAGGCCGAGCCTGCGGAGCAGCGCCTCCCGCTTGGCGGCTCCTTCCGGAGACCATCGGGAAATAAACCGGTCCGGATCGACCCCAAGATGATTGACGACAATCTTAGCTTTGACACGCGGGTCTCTGCGCACCATTTCGTTCTTCAGGTAATGGCTGTTCACCACGATCCGGTCCGCCGCGGCGAGACAGCGCCTCAGCTCGGGCCGCCGGATATGGGGCTTGGAGACGAACGTAACGGAATGCAGCGACAGCCACACCTGCGCGCCCGGATGCTTTCGCTTGAGAAACCGGGCGAAGCGCGGGCGGTTCTCCACCTGAATCACCTTCGGCCGCAGCTTTCTCAGCTTGCGGCTGACACCCTCCACATAGCGGCGGGGCGAAACGGCGGGCACGCGCTCGTAGAGGACGCCTTGACGAATTTCGGTCGAACGGAGCCTCCGGCTCCGCCGCCCGATCACTGCCAGCCGGACGTGCCCCCGCAGGCGGCGGGCTACCTGTTCCACGACCAATTCGACGGAGCTGCTGTTGCCCGAAGGAATGACGAACGAACCCGGCGTCACGAAGACGACATCATACTCTTTCATGAAGCAGCCTCCCCGCGATCTTTTTGGCAGTATATTCTTGGCGCTGCGGATGTGGATAGGCTGTAGTTGTCCGGGCCGAAGTTTGGGCCGTTTGAATTTTGCCGTCCGGGGCTTCATAATGAAGAACGAACTTTCGAATATCCCGAGAGGAAGTGCAGACCGTGAGCCGATTGGAAACGTATATCGAACATTATGTGGAGCTGGCCGTGAAGGTAGGTGTCAACGTGCAGCAGGGGCAAACGCTTGTTGTAACCTCCCCCGTATCGGCTGCGGATTTCGTCCGCATCGTTGCGCGCAAAGCGTACGAGGCGGGAGCGAAGCACGTCTATGTCGAATGGGACGACGACGTGCTGAAACGGTTGAAATACGAGCATGCTCCCGACGAGGCATTCCATGAATATCCGCAATGGAAAGCGGACGGCTTCCGTCAATTGGCGGAAGAAGGGGCGGCGTTCCTGCAGGTATACTCTCCTGCGCCCGATCTGCTCAAACATGCGAAGCCCGAGCGGATCGCTGCGGCGAGCAAAGCGTACGGCGCCGCCATGCTGGAATACCGCCGCATGATGCAGGCCGGAAGGTTCAGTTGGACGATCGTATCCGTTCCGTCGGCGGCTTGGGCGGCTAAAGTGTTCCCGGAGGCAAATGAAGAAGAGGCGGTTCGTTCGCTGTGGGAACGCATCGTTCAAGCGGCGAGAGCCGACCGTGACCGGCCTGTGGAAGCCTGGCAGGAGCATCTGGCGGCGCTTCGCTCAAAGGTGGAGCGGATGAATGCGAAGAGGTACGCCCGGTTGATCTATCGCGCGCCGGGAACGGAATTAGACGTGGAGCTGCCCCCGGAGCACCAATGGGTCGCAGGCGGTATGCATAACGCCCAGGGGAATTTTTTCGTGCCGAATATTCCGACGGAGGAAATGTTCACGCTGCCTCGCGCCGACGGTGTCCACGGAACCGTACGCAGCACGATGCCGCTGAACTGGAACGGGACGCTGATCGACGGCTTCAGCTTGACGTTCGAGAACGGGAAGGTCACGAAGTGTACGGCGGAGCAAGGACAAGAGGCGCTGCAGCGGCTCATCGCGACCGACGAGGGCGCGGCCCGGCTCGGCGAAGTGGCGCTTGTGCCGCAGAATTCGCCGATTGCCGAGATGAACGTGCTGTTTTACAATACGGGGCTTGACGAGAACGCCTCCTGCCATCTGGCGTTAGGCAACGCGTATCCGCTATGTCTGGAGGGCGGCACCGCCATGACCCGGGAGCAGTTGGCGCAGCGCGGAGCCAATCACAGCCTGGTGCACGTCGACTTCATGATCGGGTCGGACGAACTCGATATCGACGGAGAGCTGCCGGACGGCACGGTGGAGCCGGTGTTCCGGCGGGGCTGCTGGGCGGATTAATCCGCCCGAGCTCCGGAAAGCTCCGCAAACCGGAAGCAATCGACCGTATGGTCCATCACCATGCCGGTCGCCTGCATAAACGCATAGCAGATCGTCGAGCCGACAAACGCGAAGCCGCGCTTCTTCAGCGCCTTGCTCATCGCATCCGATTCCGGCGTGCTGGCCGGGACGTCCTTCAGGCTCTGCCAGCGGTTGCGGATCGTATCGCCGCCGACGAACTGCCAGATGTAGCGGTCGAAGCTGCCGAATTCCTCCTGCACCGCGAGAAAAGCCTTCGCGTTCGCCACGGCGGCGCGCATTTTGAGCCGGTTGCGGATAAGACCCGGATCGCCGAGCAGCTCGTCCAACTTGGCATCGTCGTAAGCGGCTACCACCCTCGGATCAAAGCCGTCGAACGCCTCCCGGTACCGGTCTCTTTTTTTGAGCACCGTATACCAGCTCAGTCCAGCCTGGGCTCCTTCCAGGATCAGCATCTCAAACAGCTTCTGGTCGTCATGAACGGGAACGCCCCATTCCTTATCGTGATAGTCGATATATATAGGATCTTCATTACACCAGCCGCAGCGGCATTCCATAGGACGCATCCTCTCCTTTTTTTCCTAACTATACCACATTATCGCGCCATAGCTTGTCACGATTTTGCGATGCGATAGAGTGAAAACTTTTCGTTGCCGGTACGTATCAAGTATAATAGCGGATATTCCGCGATGCCCAAGCGCTTCGCGCACGGCATATCCGAACCCGGCACAGTCAAGCCGAACGACTCCAAACATCAGGCGGGGATCCTATGAATCATTCATTTACCGTATACGAGCAGCAAATCCGGAAGCAGTTGATCGGGTGGGAGAAGGAGCTGCTCAAGCCGCCCGGCATGCTCGAAAAAACGTCCAAAGCGCTGCAAACGCGAATCAACGAAGCCATACCCGAGAAAGTGCATACGGCCATTACTGCAGCGGTCAAAGGCATTGTTCAGACAGCGCTGTTCAGCTTGGATTATATTCCGAAAAGCGAACCGCTCCAAGGCATGACCTTGGCGTCGCGCGACCAAAAAGCGGAGGAGCTGATCGGCTTTTACAAAAAGCTGGCGGCGGCGGAAGGCGCGGGGACGGGAGCCGGGGGCATTTTACTCGGGCTCGCGGACTTTCCGATTCTGATCGGCATCAAGATGAAGTTCTTGTTCGAGCTCGCCCACATCTACGGACATTCGACGCTCGATTATCGCGAACGCTTGTACATTTTGCATGTATTTCAGGTGGCTTTCTCCAGCCAGAACAAAAAGCCCGAGCTGTACCGGGCCGTCGTAAATTGGCCGCAAACGGTCAAAACGCTGCCTCCCGCGGACACCTATGCCCAGCACATCGATTGGAGGCAGCTCCAGCAGGAATACCGCGATACGATCGATTTCCGCAAAATGCTGCAGCTTGTCCCCGGCATTGGCGCCGTCGTCGGGGCATGGGCCAATTACGGCCTGCTGGAGGAGTTGGGACAGGCCGGCATGAACTGCTACCGCCGGCGCTGGCTGGATGAGGCGGAGATAAGCAAGACAACTTAAGGCGAGGGAGAGGAACCGCAACCATGAAAATAAGTAAAGCGAATGCACCGCATTATATTTGGGGCGACCGGTGCGACGGCTGGCATCTGGTTCAGCAGCCCGGGCTGAGCGTCATTCACGAGCGGATGCCCCCGCATACGGCCGAGGTCCGGCATTACCATCACCAGGCGCGCCAATTGTTTTTCGTGCTCACGGGGACGGCCGAGCTGGAGGTGGACGGCGAGCTCCACACCCTTGGTCCGCAGGAAGGCTGCGAGGTGCCGCCGGGTGTGCCGCATCAGATGAAGAACGTTTCCTCCGGGGACGTCGAGTTTCTTGTCGTCTCGCACCCGCAGACCCGGGGAGACCGGGTGGAAGCGCCGCCTTTGGCGGAACCGAAGAAGGACTAGCCCGCGGCCCGCTTCCCGTTCTCCCGTTTCACTGCCGGAGTTGCCGGAATACACTATACGACCGATTCCAATGTTAGGAGCATGTCGTATGGCCATCGCTTCGAACCGGGCCATCCTGCTGGCCTCCATCGTGTATCAGGCTCTCCGGCAGTACAACCATAACGGATCGTTCGAGCTGCCCCCCGGGTACAAGCTGGGCGCCGTCCTGGGCAAGAAAAAGTATCCTTACCTCGGCTTCATTCTCGAGTCCGGGCAATCGATCGTGATCGCGCTTCGCGGCACGGCGGCTTTATCCGAATTGAAGAAAGATTTGCAATTCGATCAAATTCCTTTCCCTTTTGTCCGCAACGCCGGACTCACGCACCGCGGTCTCACGGAGCTGTACGCATCCGCGCTTCGAGAGCGGATTATAAGCTATTTGAACAAAGCTGCTCCCCAAAAAAGACTGTATTTGGCCGGCCACAGCATCGGCGGCTCGCTTGTTACGCTGTGCGCGCTCGACCTCGTCTTTCACACTCCCTTCAAACAACCCGTAGTCTACACGTTCGGGGCCCCGAAGGTCGGGAATCCCGAATTTGTCCGACTGTTTAACAGCCGGATTCGCCACAGCACCCATATTGCCAACCGGTATGACCTTGTGCCGCTCTTGCCCATCTCCTTCGGCAAAACCGTATACCGGCATGTCCGGTACCGCTGCGTGATCCGCTTTCGAAGCAAAGGCCTGCTGGGGAGCCATTCGATCAAAAGCTACTACAAAGAGCTGTTGCGCCGGAGCGCAGGCCGCAGCCGTCCTTACTACAACCGCAGTCCGAAAGGCCTTCTGCCCGTCGCCGCCGTCAGCACGGCCCGCTAATTTTGCGGCATCCCGCCGAGGAGCGATGTCAAATCCGGATATCCGCTGATAAGCGGCTTCCAAGCCAAATTTCCCGAGGACTCGGGGTCCCCGCAAAGTACTCGGACTAAGCTTTCCTGATTCAACCTCACTTTGCGGGGGGCTCGGCAGCGGTCGGAAGTGGATACCCCACCCTCTCGTAAACTCCTATTCCCTCATGCACCACTTTCACAACAAGCTTAAGGCTCTACCCGGTTTTTGCTATTTCCCTTGACAATCATCTTAAAAAGTATTATCTTAAATTTAAGACATAATCGTATCTATCGACGGAGGTCCTCCCTATGAACGACTTTACAGCCCTGTTAAAATCGCGAAGATCGGCAACCAAATTCATTCCGAACATCGAGATCCCGGACAAAGAGCTCGAAGAGATTTTCGGGCTGGTCAAATTCGCCCCTTCGGCCTTCAACTTGCAGCATGCGCATTACGTCGTCGTCAAAGACCCGGAGTTAAAAACGAAAGTTCACGAAGCGGCCAGCAAGCAATACAAAGTGCTGACGGCTTCCGCAGCCATTCTGGTGCTGGGCGATACGGAGGCGTACCGAAACGCGGCTAAAATCAACGAAGGCTTTCTTCATCTCGGCGTGATGAGCAAGCAGGAATATGACCAAACGGTCGATTACGTCACCGCATTCTATGAGAACCGGGGCGAAACATTCAAGCGCGAAGAAGCGATCCGCAACGCCAGCTTGTCGGCCATGCTGTTCATGCTGATTGCCAAAGACCGCGGCTGGGATACGTGTCCGATGATCGGCTTCGACCCGGATGCGATGCGCGCAGCCCTGAACATTCCGGACCGTTACGTTCCCGCTATGCTGATTACGATCGGCAAAGAGGATGTGTCGGGACAACGGCCGCGCGGCTATCGCAAACCGACAGGCGAATTTGTAAGCTATAACCAAATCTAAAACAAGCTAGCCCAGAAATGTATTGCCCCTCAGGAATGAGGAATACTGAATTTAGGCTCATCGCGGGCAGCGAAAGGAGTTGCGAACGTTGAACGCAGAGAACAACCGGGACGAATCGCTGCATTTGTTCATTGTGCTTTCCCGGGCATGCGAATGGGTCACGGCGCACGCCCACCGGGACATCCGGCGCCATGGCATGAATCCGACCGAATATGCGGTGCTGGAGCTGCTGTATCATAAAGGCTCGCAGCCTTTGCAGCAGATTGGCGGCAAAATTTTGATGACCAGCGGTAACATCACCTACGTCGTGGACAAGCTGGAGCAAAAAGGGCTTGTCGTACGGAAGCCGTGCCCGGAAGACCGCCGGGTAAGCTTCGCGGAAATTACGGAGAAAGGCGTCGCATTTCTGGACGAGGTGTTCCCGCAGCACCGCGAAGCGATCGAAGCCGCGGTCGCCGGCCTGTCCCCCGAGGAGAAGCGCCAAGCGATCGGTCTGCTGAAGAAGCTCGGGATCGCGGCGCAGGAAAGCTTCAAATAGCGGGTCGCCTCCGGCGAACCGCAGCTCATATCTTAATATTGAGATTTTTTCAGCCCAAACTATTTCGATTCAGGAGGTTATTTTGATGCAAATTATGATCTATCCCCCAACGATGCAAGGAACCGGGGCCTTCGACGGAGGCCGGATTACGGAGCAGAAGCCGATCGGATTTCCCGGCGAACGGTCGGTCGTCAAGCGGGTCGGTCCGCTGTTCTATTGGGCGTGGGCTTTTGCTGCGGAGGAAGGCTATATCGGGTCTCATCCCCATCAGGCGTTCGAGATTATGACGTATGTTCTCGCCGGCAAAGCGGAGCATGGCGACTCGCTCGGCACGCGAAGCGTCGTCGGGCCTGGCGGCGCACAGGTGATGCAGACCGGATCGGGCGTCTCCCACGAAGAGCGGTTTATCGGCCCGGATATGGAAGGCTTCCAAATCTGGTTCGAGCCGGAGCTGAATGAAGCGCTGAAACGGACGCCGACTTATCGCCAGTTCGACCATGAGGAATTTCCGGAGGAAGCCGGGGAAGGCTACGTGCGCAAAACGGTCATCGGCGACGGTTCGCCGGTCGAGCTCGTGGCCGACGCCAAAGTGTGGGATTTGACGCTGGAACCCGGCGCCGTCTACCCGCACGTCATTCCGGCAGGCCATACGTTGACGGCGCTCGCCGTCCGCGGGCACGGAGCCTGGACGGACGCTTCGGCCGGAGGTGCGGTGACCCCGTTCCGGCACAAAGATTTCATGCTGCTTGGAGCAGCCGCCGATACGAACGTGTCGCTTCAAGCCGCGGACGACGAAACGCTGCGGATCATGCTTATCGAGGTTCCTACCACCGTCGATTACCCGCTCTACCCGAAACGATAATCGACGTTAACAGCCCGGCGGCCGCCCGCCGGGCTGTGCAAAAAAAAGACCTCCGCCGGCCCATGGCCCGTGCGGAGGCAAAAGAGAGAAAATGGAGGAATAGAGTATCGAATATTACCAGGTCTTGAATCCTTTCGAGCCAACGCTGGCATTCGAAATAATATCCATGACCGGTACGGAGTAAGCTACAAGAATAAGGACAACCAGCACACCGACCCATACGCCCCAGCGCTCGAAGATGGCCGGCGCTTTTTCCGCCGCTTCGCTCGCTTCCGCGATCGGGAACTCGGTTTGCCCTTTCGGGGCGCTTAGCAGCATGACGATGTTAATAATCATCATGACGACGCCGATGAACAAGATCGTGCCGCCGACGGCCATCGCCACATGGTACGGCATCCACATGATCGCATCCGGATGGTCCTGATAGGTGGTAAAGGCGGTACGGCGTGGCGACCCGAACAGACCGACCGTATGCATCGAGCCCGACATGAAGAACATACCGACCATCCATACAATCGTCTGAATGATACCCATCCGGTGCATGAGCGGGGTCATTTCCCGCCCCAGCATAGCCGGGATCAGCCAGTACGTGATGCCGAAGAAGGTCAGCGCCACGCTCGTTGCCACCGTCAGATGGAAGTGGCCGGTTACCCACAGCGTATTGTGAACGATGGCGTTCAGCTCGTGGCTGGCGTTAATCAGCCCCCCGGCTCCGGCCGGGATGAAGATCAGCATGCCCATGAACGGAGCGAAGAAGCGGACGTCTTTCCAAGGCAGCTTCTTCAGCCAGCCGAACAGGCCTTTCGCGCCGACGGAGCGGCCATGCATCTCGAAGGTGGCGAACAGCGAGAACGCCGTCATCAGCGACGGAATCACGACCATGAACGTCAGAACGACTTGAACGAATTTCCATACGTTTGAGATCCCCGGCTCCATGAGCTGATGGTGGAAGCCGACGGGAATCGAGAAGAGCAGAAACATGATGAACGACAGGCGGGCAAGCGCATCGCTGAACATTTTGCCGCCGATCACCTTCGGAATGACGACATACCAGCACATATAGGCAGGCAGCAGCCAGAAGTAAACGAGCGGATGACCGAAATACCAGAATAGCGTCCGGCTCAACACGACATTGACCGTATCAACCCAGCCGAGCGACCACGGAATGAGCTGGAACAACACCTCGATCGCGACGCCCAGCGTTGCGATAATCCACATCAGCATCGTCACGACGGCCATAAACGTAAAGATCGGGGTCGTTTCTCCGCGGTGCGTTCTTTTCCAATAGCGGTAGTTGATAAAGATGCCGAAGCCGCTCATCCAGCTCCCGACGACAACGAACACCAGCGCGATGTAAAACGCGGGCGAAGCTTTGAGCGGGGCATAGAACGTGTACAGCACCGTCGCCCGGTTCAGCAAAATCTCCACCGTGGCAATCGCCGTTCCGAGCGTCATCAGGCCGAAGCCGAGCCAACCGAGATTGCGGGCGATCGGCAGCAAATGGCCTCCGAGCGTACGGGCAACCCCCGCATATAAAAAGCCGATGATGAAATAGGTGGTGAAGATGAGCGCCATCAAGACGCCGTGCGCCGTCAGCAGCTGGTAATAACCGATGCCCATCGGCAGCGCAAGCATCCCCCCGCGGACAAGCCCTTGCATGACGCCGGCAATGCCGCCGAGAAACAGCGCGAAGAAAGCGAACAGAATATGGGCGAGCACCAGAGCCGAATCGCGCCGATCGAAACTTTTCAGATTTTGAATCATAGGGAATACGCTCCTTTAATTGCGGACCGGGCAAGACATTCCGGCGAAGGAACCGCCCCGTTTCCGCCTTCACGAATTGTGATAGTTTTCACAATATAAGATGCTGCGTTTTTTTCGCGACCGTTCGCGCCTAGGTTACGATGATTTTCATCATCATGACTTCGTGCGCGGCCCCGCAGTATTCGTTACAAAGCACCAGATACTCTCCCGGTTTATCGAACGTATACGAGAAATGGTTTACCTCGCCCGGCACGGCCATCATGTTGATCGTCGTTCCGTTCACTTGGAACCCGTGCACGACATCGGAGCTGGTGACTTGAAAGCGGACCTTCGACCCTGCCGGAATTTCCAGTTTATCGGGATTGTACCCGAAAGCGAAAGCAACCAAAATCGCTTCGTACTCTTTGTCGCCAATTTGATGAAGACCCGGCTTATCGAACGGCGGTGTCGTACTCAGCGTTTCAGGATTTACCGTATGCCGGTGATCACCGGGCGGCTCCATTCCTAATGCAAACGCTCCCACACCGACGACGGTCAAAAACAAGACTAACATAGAAATCCCGAAAATGAGCCAAATTTTTTCCAAACGATGAATATGCATGCTCCTTCAACTCCTTCAATCTCTGTTCCGTTCCCGTCTCCGGTTTTACCCCCTGACCATAAACAATACGAAGACCCCGAACCAACTCAGCAGCAGAAACAATCCGAGCAGCATGACGGAAGCAAACGTGCCTCTCAAGCCTTCCTCTTCGTTCTTGTGTTTGACAACCGGCGTTTCCCCTTGATGTGTATGGGGTGCGGCGTTGTGCGGTTTAGCCATCTTATTCCCTCCCCTTGTGCGGGACATCTTATGTCCTTATTGTAGAGGTCCCGGGCCAAAAGGCTCTATGATTTAAGTCACATCGAAAGTCACGGATTCTTGAACGTTTTATGGACGAAAAAGACGAAAAATGTCGAATCCCCTTTCGGCTGTGACGAAATTCGATGACGGTATATTTTTGTTTATTTCTGCGCAACTTGTAAGGATAAGGGAGGATTCGCGCCCGCAAGCACGGGAGGTAACACCATGACCCATATTTCGAAATCAATCGCCGAAAATTTGGACACCCTTTACCGCACCTTTAGCCATACGCCCGATCTGATCACCCGTCATTTCCAGATGAGGCCGGGAGCGCATGCGCTGCTTGTATATTTCGACGGGCTGACGGACAAGCCCGCCGTCAGCAATCATATTCTGCATCCGCTTATTCACGAGCTGGATTCGGTCGACGACCTCTCGAACGCCTCGGCGATCACCGGACAGACCCAGACGATCACCCGGTGGGCCGACGTCGAAATGTCGCTTTTTCATGGAAACAGCGTGCTCTTCATCGACGGTCTGTCGTATTCTTACGTCTTTCCGACGCAAGGAGGCCCGGAGAGGGCCATCAAGGAGCCCGATGCCGAAAAGACCTTAAAAGGGGCGCATATCGGCTTCGTGGAAGCGGACGGCCAGAACATCGCGCTCATTCGACGCTATTTGCCGAACCGCGAATTGAAAATCAAGCAGCACGTCATTGGCACAAGAGGGAAAACCAAGGTTTCGGTTTTGTATTTGGATGATATTACCAAGCCCGACTTGCTGGAGGAAATCGAGACCCGTCTTCGGCAGATCGATACGGATCACGTCTTTAATGCGGGGGAATTGGAAGAGTTCATCGAAGATCACCCGGCCAGCCTGCTGCCGCAATTCATCATTACGGAGCGGCCCGATTCGGCCGTCTCTCACCTTCTGCAAGGCCGGGTTGCGGTTATTGTCGACAATTCGCCCGGGGTGCTGATCGGCCCCGTTACTTTCCTGACGTTCTTTCAATCGATTGAGGACTACAGCAGCCGCTGGATCGTGGCTTCCTTTATCCGGCTGCTGCGCTTTATCGCATTTTTTATTACGATTAGCCTGCCGGCGGTATATATAGCCATCATTTCCTTTCATTACGAAGTGCTTCCATTGCGGCTGCTGATCTCTATCGGGGAATCGAGAGCCAAGGTCCCCTTTCCGCCGATCATCGAAGCACTCGTCATGGAAATTTCGATTGAAATGCTGCGGGAAGCCGGGCTTCGTCTGCCGGGCCCTCTCGGGCAAACGATCGGCGTCGTCGGCGGTATCATTATCGGACAAGCCGCCGTTCAAGCGGGCATCGTCAGCAACATCATGGTCATTATTGTAGCGATCACGGCCGTTTCCTCGTTCATCATTCCCGATTACGATATGGCTTCGGCTTTGCGCCTGATCCGGTTTCCGATGATGGTGCTTGCCATGATGTTCGGGATGGTCGGTATTGTGATCGGGCTTTCGATCTTTGTACTGCATGTGATTGCCATGGAGTCGGTCGGCGTTCCGTACGGAAGCCCGATCTCTCCCATCCGGATACCCGATTGGAAGGATATATGGGTTCGCGCGCCCCTGTGGAAAATGAACAAGCGCCCATTCTCGGCGAATCCGGCTCAAATAAAACGGCAAGGCCCCAGCCGAGAAGGGGACGATGGGAAAAGGTGACGGCCGTTCATGAAAAAATATACCATGAATGAAATCAACTTGAAGCAGTTCATCTTTACGATCTATAAAACCCAGATCGGCATCGGTGTGCTGTCCCTCCCGCGCGATTTGGCGAAGACGGCCGGGACGGACGGATGGCTGGCGATCTTGCTCGGTTGGCTGCTGGCCATTCTCTTCAGCATCATCATCATTAAAGTGATGGAAAAGCATCCGCACGATACGCTGTTCGATTTGTTTCCCAAATTTTTCGGACGCTGGCTCGGCGGCGCGGTTTCCTCGCTGTGGATTCTGTACAGCACGTTTTCCGCTACCGTCGCTATGATTTCATCGATCCATATCATCCATGTATGGATTCTGACGAATGTCAAAGAATACGTGCTGATGCCGCTGTTCATGATTCCCGTCTACATGGCGGCCAAGCAAGGAATCCGGGTGATCGGCCGGTTTGCCGAGTTCGTGTATCTTTTTACCTTATGGATGCCGATGATCCTCTTTCTAACTTTGCATGAGAGCAACTGGCTGAACCTTCTTCCGGTCGGCCAAAACGGCTGGTTTGCCATTCTCGGGACGGTTAAGGCCACCGTGCTGTCGTTTCTGGGATTCGAGGTTGCTTTTATGCTGTACCCTTTCCTGCAGGACAAAAAATCGGCGGTCAAGGGGGTAATTATCGCCAATACGATGTCCATGCTTATCTTTATGCTGATTACGATCTTCAGCTACGTGCGCTTCAGTCAGGATGTAGTCATGGAATACGTCTATCCCACGCTGAACCTGCTGAAGCTCATTCGCCTTCCGATCCTGGAGCGGTTTGAAATTATTTTTCTTCCGTTCTATTTGTTCATCCTGTTTATGACGGTCATCCCTTATCTGTACATGTCCGTATTCGGCATCAGCCGGCTGCTCGGGAAGCCGGATCACCGCAAATATTTGCGCGTGCTCATGCTGGGATGGCTGGCGCTGCCGTTCTTTTTCACCCCTTCGTATGCCCATATTACCGGACTCGGCAAGCTATGGGGCAATCTCGGCTTATGCGCGGCTGTCATTTTTCCCATCCTCCTCTGGATCTATCAAAGAGCTTTCTTTAAATTCAGAAAGGGATCATTGCGATGAAAAGACGTCTTATCTTTGTCCTGACGCTTACTCTTCTGCTTGTCGTCCCCGGGTGCGGACGAAGAATGTATTTGGAAAACCGGCAAATTATTCTCATGACGGGCGCCGATCTCAATAACGACCAACGGCTGACCGTCTACACGTCTACTCCTGTGTTCAGTGTCGAAGCCAAGCAAAAATACAATATATCGGAAACGTCAGCCGATACGCTGAGGCAGGCCAGATCGAAGCTCGATGCGATGAGCACCGGTCCGCTCGCTTCCGGGAAAATTCAGACGGTTTTGATCGGAAAAAAGCTGCTGCAGCGCCCGGACATGCTTCATTATATGGATGTGTTCATGCGCGATCCCAAAAGCGAAATCAATGCAAACATCTTGGCCGTGGACGGCCCTGTCAAAGATATCATGTACGCGAATATGAAAGACAAAGGCCGCCCGGGCGTCGTCCTTAAAGAACAAACGGAGGCGGCCTTCTCGAGCCGGACAGCCGTCAAAACGATCATGCAGGAGTTCCACCAGCAGCTGCTCGATCCGCGGAGGACCCCTGCGATGACGGAGGTGAAGCTGAGTGGCAATGAAATTGTCGTCACGGGAACGGCTCTTTTGTCCAAGGAAGGGGCCTATGCCACCTCGCTGAATAACGAGGAAAGTGCTTTATTGCTCCTGCTGCAGCAAAGAAAAGGCCAGCCCTTTCCGTTTACGTTTCACATCCCGCCCAAAAAAATAAAGGCGGCCGAGCATCTGGCTTTTTTGAGCCTTGAGATCGGAGATACGCAGTACGACATCAAGGTCAGGCACGAGAACAGCCGGTTTGCCTTCGATATTCGAATGAAGATTAAGGTGAATTTGACGGAGCGGCTGTTCGAATACGACCTCGAGAAAGATAAGAAACCGTTGGAGCAAGCGCTGCAACAGGAGCTGACAAAGAAGTTCGAAGCCCTGATCGCGAAAATCCAGAAGCACCGCATCGACCCGATCGGATTGGGCGTTTATGCCAAAGCCTTTCAGTTCGCTCAATGGAAAAAAGTCGAGAACGACTGGGGCAAAGCGTTGGCCGAAGCCAAGATTCGCGTGATGCCTGACGTTGTCATCCAAAGCTCCGGGGTCGCGATGTAGCCCAACCATGGGAGCCGCAAGGCTCGCCGGCAAACTACCTTACGGTCTGCTTCGTTAACGGACAATCCGGGATCTCGAAGATGGCGATATTAAAATTCGCCAGCTTGCGCAGAAAGTAACATGTCTCCGGAAGATGATGCTCCAGGAAACGCAGCGTCACCCGGCTTAACACCTGAGAGTTCCGGTACAGTCCGAGAATTTGCTCAATCAGATGGTAAAAGACTACGACGGACTCGGACACTTGCTTCGCAAACAACCGCTGCAGCGGAAAAAGCGGCGGAGTAAACCGCAAATAGCCTTTGATGGCTTGGTTTTTGATGATATGCGCTTGAAATTCCCGCTCGACTTGCTGTACCCTCAAGGATAAGGGAATTTCGACCGGGTCCAAGGCGTTGCGCGCCAATATGGCGTGCCCGAGCTGATCCTCCAGCCACAGGTCCATCAGATCGACCAGCGAGAGCTCCGGAGGCCGCTCCGCCCGGACGGCATACAAGAGAAGCCGCAGGTATTCCTGATTCTCATTCAGCGTTCCGTTCAGAAACGTAGGCGTCAAGTTCAGGTTGACACGGTTTTGCACCCGCAAATGCTGCATATGCCCCTCGAATTGAAAATAGCCGCCGGCTACCGAATAGCTGGCCTTGGCGAACTCCGCCATCTCGGGGGATTCGTAAGGCAAGTCCCGGTCGACGGCGTATAACCGCTCCCGCAATCGGCGGAACGCTTCGATATATCGCTTCGCCGTGTCGACCCACTGCTCTTCGGCCGGCGACAAATAATCGCGCATAAAATAGGCGTGATCTTCCAATATTTCAAGCCAGAACCGGTGTTCGTCCCAAGCGGTCATCTGGGAATATTTCATGGCCATCCCTCCAAGACGTTGTCAACCTATCCTATGACTTGACCGGGAGCAATTAGTACCGGAAAAGCGAACGGCGTGGGAAGGCCAATGCATAGAAAGGAGGGGTTATATGTCTGTACCGGCAGTATTGGACAACATCGCGGGGCTGTTTAAAGAAGAGCTGAACGAAGAGCTCGCTGGCATTTATTTGCATGGCTCTTTGGCTATGGGATGCTTTAACCCGGTCAAAAGCGATATCGACCTGCTGGTTGTTGCCAAACGCGAACTGACAGCGGAGACGGCGAAGCGGATCGCCAAAAAGCTCCTTGCCATCGACGACGGACTGCCGAACGGAGGCGGAATCGAGCTGAGCGTCGTCCTGGAGAGCAGTCTGAACGAGTTCGTCCATCCTACGCCTTTTGAATTTCATTATTCTCCCCTGCACAGGGACAAGTATCGGACGGACGAGAATTATATTTGCGGAGGGCGGGAAGATCCGGATTTGGCGGCACACCTTGTCGTCGCTTATCATCGGGGAATCGCTCTATACGGTAAGCCGCTGCACGAAGTGATGCAACCCATCGACAAGCGGTTTTACGTGAAATCCATTCTTCACGATGTGGAGGATGCACCGCAGGGCATCCTGAAGGCAACCGATTATTATGTCTTGAATTTATGCAGAGTCTTATACTATCTCAAGGAAGGCGTCGTTTCTTCGAAACGAGAGGGCGGCGAATGGGGCTTGAAGACGCTGCCTTCCGAGTATGAGGAGACCGTTCGTCTGAGCTTGGAGCGGTATGGCGGCAGAGCGGACGGCAAAGAGCAGGACCAGCGGCTGTTATCGGAATTCGCCGGCTTTATGCTGGATGAAATTCGGAAGTCGGTTGAATGAGATCGGCACGAAAAAAGGCGCACAGCCGTATTCCGGCGGTGCGCACTTTGCGATTAGGGCTATTAAACCGGCCATGTCTCCTTGCGGTAAGCCATGTCCCAGAACATATACTCGTACCGGCTGCTGAGAATGAAATGATTCTGCATCCGCTCCCGGTCCTGAGCCGTCGCCTGCTCCGCCAGCTCGTCCAGCCGGGCGATTTGCTCCTCGACGAGCACCCGGAACCATTCGCCGCCGTAGGCTGCGATCCAATCGCGGTAGATCGGCTCGTCCGGCGTGCAGCCCGCCAGCCGCCCCCCGATTTCGTAATAC
>NZ_BILX01000014.1 GCF_004000785.1 Paenibacillus ehimensis NBRC 15659
TGCCGAAGCGGCGTTCGCCGCCGGCCCACGCCGGGTTTGCCGCTCCGCCGCGGCCGAAGCCGCCGCCGGCGCGCACGGTTTCCAGGAGCTCCTGCGGCAGCTCCTGAAGGAACCGGGACGGCGCATTCGCCGTCGTCCGTCCGAACAGCGTGCGCATCCGGGCGCACGTGAGGAAAAGCTCCTCCTCGGCGCGGGTAATGCCGACATAGGCAAGGCGCCGCTCCTCCTCCAGCTCCTCGTTATCCATCAAAGCCCGGCTGTGCGGGAATACGCCTTCCTCCAGGCCCATGATGAAGACGACGGGGAACTCCAGTCCTTTCGCGCTGTGCATCGTCATGAGCACGACGCCTTGCTTGCCCGCTTCCGGGTCCTGATTCATCGAGTCGATATCGGCGATCAGCGCCAGATCGGTCAGGAAGGAGACGAGGGATTTGTCCTCGTTGCGCTTCTCGAAGTCCATCGTCACGGACAGGAACTCGTCGATGTTCTCCAGCCGCGCCTGCGACTCGATCGTGTTTTCCCGCTTCAGTTCTTCGCGGTAACCACTCATCTCTAGCATTTTCTCCGTCAGCTCGGTAACGGACAAATAATCGACCATCCGGTACAGGTTCTCGATCATGTCGCGGAAATCGGCCAGCGCGTTCCGGGCTTTGGCGCCGATCTCCATGCTGTCCACGTTCTCCAGCATCGCGAACATCGATACGCCGAATTGTCCGGCCGCCGCGGCAAGCCGCTCGACGGTCGTGTCCCCGATGCCCCGCTTCGGCACGTTGACGATCCGCGCAAAGCTGATATCGTCGTCCGGGTTCGAAATGAGCCGCAGATAGGCAAGAATATCCTTGATCTCTTTGCGGTCGTAGAACTTGATGCCGCCGACGATCTGGTAGGGAATGTCGGATTTGATCAAAATTTCCTCGATAACCCGGGACTGCGCGTTCGTGCGGTACAATATGGCGTGATCGCTGAACCGGCGGCCTTTGTCCACGTTTTTGCGGATCTCGCCGGTGATGAAATAGCCTTCTTCATGCTCGGAATCGGCTTGGTAAAGCCGGATTTTCTGCCCTTCGCCCTTGTCGGTCCACAGATTCTTGGGCTTGCGGCCGGTATTGTTAGCGATCACTTTGTTCGCGGCGTTCAAGATGTTTGAGGTCGAGCGGTAATTTTGCTCGAGCAGAATGGTGGTGGCGTTCGGGTAATCTTTTTCGAAATCGAGAATATTGCTGATGTCGGCCCCGCGCCAGCGGTAAATCGACTGGTCGCTGTCGCCGACGACGCAAATGCGCTTGTACTTGTCCGCCAGCATCCGGCACAGCATATACTGGGCGCGGTTCGTATCCTGGTATTCGTCGACGTGAAGGTATTGAAACTTGTTCTGATAAAAATCGAGCACCTCGGGCACTTGCTGGAACAGATCGATCGTGGTCATGATCAGATCGTCGAAATCAAGCGAGTTGTTAGCCTTCAGCTTGCGCTGGTAAGACGAGTACACTTTGGCGACGATGCCGTCGAAGTAATCGCCGATCTTGCGCTCGAATTTCTCCGGCGTCAGCAGCTCGTTCTTGGCGTTGCTGATCGCGGCCTGCACCGCTTTGGGCTCGAACTTTTTCGAGTCGATGTTCAGTTCTTTCATGCAATTTTTGATCACGGAGAGCTGGTCGCCCGAATCGAGAATCGTAAAATTCGATGTAAAGCCGATCCTTGAGATATCCCGGCGCAAAATACGCACGCACATCGAGTGGAAGGTGGACACCCAAATGTCTTCTCCCTGCGGGCCGACAAGGGCGCTGACGCGCTCCTGCATCTCCCTCGCCGCTTTGTTCGTGAACGTAATGGCAAGAATGCTCCATGGCGCCGCTTTGCGCGTCGCAATCAAATAAGCGATCCGGTGCGTCAGCACGCGGGTTTTACCGCTGCCTGCCCCGGCCATGATCAGCAGCGGCCCGTCCGTCGTTTCGACGGCGCGTCTTTGCTGCGGGTTGAGCTTTTGAATCGCTTTGTGTATATCGATAGGTTCGTTGATCATTATTCTTATTTCCTTTCTAACGCATTTCCATTACCGCCGGGACCGTAGCGAGCGCCCGCTCGAGATCATCGTACACCGCATTGCCTACGACGACGGTATGCGCCGCTTTGGCCGCCTCGCGCGCCTTCTCCGGGCTGTCGATGCCTCCGCCGTAAAACAGCCGCGCTTGGGAAAGCAGCCGCTTCACCCGGCCGACCAGCTCCATATCGCCGAACACGCCGCTGTATTCCAAATAAACGATCGGACAGCGGAACAAACGGTCGGCTAGGCGGGCATAGGCTTCCACGTCTTTCGCATCGAGCCGTACGTCGGCTTCGGTCAGCTTGGCCGCCGTGGAATCGCCGTTCAATATAATGTAGCCTTCGGGAACGAGCTGGTCCCAATCCAGAATCGCGCCGTATTCCTTCAGCGCCTGCTGATGACGCCCGACGATCCACTGCGGGTCCCCGGCGTTCAGCACCATTGGGATCATAAATAAGTCAAACCCCGGTACGATCGCCTCCCTGTCCGACACTTCCAAGACACACGGCACTTCATACCGGCGGATGCGCGCCAGCAGGTCGACGGTGTTGTCAAAGGTGACGCCGGACGAGCCTCCGACCATTACCGCATCGGTGCCGGAGAGGCAGATGCGCTCAAGCGCTTCGTCGCCGATCTCCCGGTCCGGGTCAAGTTTAAACACATGCTTCCATTCTTCCATACGCAAATGCAAAGAAAATGCCTCCTGTCCGTTAAACGCGGCAAGCCCGCGGCCCCCGGAAAAGGAACGCACGGAGCTGGTTCATCCTGTCTCAAGTCAAGTCTATGCGAGCCCGAGCCCGCTGTCAATGAAGCCGGCGGGGACGGCTCTTCTTCCTATTATACCATAAAACAAGCAAGGAATAGGAATGCTTGTTCGTCTGCACCCGCGGCTCGGTCAGACTTTTTTTATGGCGCAGCATACAAAAAAACAGACCGGCGCGAAAGAAGCGTCGGTCTGCTCCAGATAAGCTATTCTGGCGGTTCAAGAGCGGGTCTTGAATTCGCTGACGATCAAGCGGTCGCCTTGCACGCTGTAGGCGGACTCGTGCTGCATCACGGTTTCGGTGTAATCCTGCTTCGTCCTGCCGGTCAGGCTCAGCTTGTACTGCCCCTCAGCCGGCTGCGATTTGCGCAGCTCGTACTGCCCCCATTCGCTGCGCAGCCCCAGCATCGCTTTGGTGCTGTTCGCCTGGTATGTTCCGATCCGGGTATCCCGGCGGTAAAAGTAATCGATCATCCGCTGCGCCATGTCAGGCGTATATACTTTTTCGAGCTGCGTCCGCATCTCGCGCATGGCGTATTCGTCCATCTCCCCGGTTACCGGCGAAGACAGCACTTTATGCGTCCAGTCGTCCACTTGCTTAATCCAAGCGATGATCTCTTGATCGGACTTGGTCATGATTTCTTTTCCCATGGGCGGCTGTTCGATTTGGCTGAATGTCTGCAGCAGCCTCTCGCGGCCTACCGTTTTTTGCAGCGTCTTCATATCGGAAGCGTCGCGATCGGGCTCCCTTGTACAGCCGCACAAAAGCGCCGCGGCCAGAAGCAGTGTGACGATGATTTTCACCCGGATGATGCCCCTTCCGTGTTGGCTTTTTTTTCGTATTATGGTTCAAAAACGAAAAAATATACCAAGCTTGCGGAGAAGGCGCAGGTTATGGCGGTGCTTACAAGCTCTTCATCTGGCCCATATAAGCGCGGCGGGTGAGCAGGAAGTAACCGAATTGCAAAACGGCAAAAATGGAAATGACCAGCGTTCCGTAGGACCATACGTTGATGGACAGCAAATTCGCCAGCGTCTTGTAAGCGAAAGCCGCGTGAGCCGCGCCTACGACAACCGGAAGCAGGAACAGCAGACCGATCTGCACATTAATGATCCGCCGGATTTCCGGCACGGACATTCCGATCCGCATGAGCGCGCGATATTGATGGTCGTCTTCCTGCAGCTCGGTGAACAGCTTGAAATACAGCATGCTCGCCGAGGCGACAAAAAATAGAAAGCTGACGAACAAACCGATAAGCAGTGTTAATGACGAGCTTTGTTTGCTCGAGGCGTAGACGGAGGTGCGGGTAAACAACTGTTTTCTCTGCTCCTCGGGAACGGACTTTTTCACCTTCGCCACGGTGTCGAGATGGTCCTGCCAGCGGTCCAGCTCAAAGCCGTAATAGACGATCTTCCTGTCGTCGGGCACCTTGCCCATCATCGAGGCATATTCTCCATCATTGACCACGAGCAGCCCGATCGCTTCGTCCAGCAGGTTGATCACGCCTCCTGTCACCTGCCCGTCCATCTCGAGCGGCCACGTTTGCCCGTTTAACTGAACGGTCCGCTGCGAACCCTTTTCCATCAGCACGACGTCGCCCATCCTGTAAGGATAGCTGAAGACGGCGTGCCCCGGCCGGATCTGAAGCGGAGCCGCATATTCGATTCCTTCCGCCGCCCGATTGTAATCGGCCTCCGATATCAGCAACGCCGTCGTATCCGATACCCGGGAGCCGTGCAGCTTAAGCGGGACCTGCACGCCCGTGATTTTCACTTCTTTCTTCAAGCTCGCCCCCTCGGCGGCCAATGCAGCCTTGATCTTGTCCGGGTCGATCCCTTTAGAGGCACCAAGCCCTTGCTCGGTAAAGCTTATCGTATTCGGAAACTGTTCTACGAGCTGGTTGTCTGCGTTTTTATAGTAAACGTAAATCGTACCTGATGCCGTCAAAATGACCGCGCTCAAAACGGAAACGACGAACAGCGTGCGCGCGTTGTCTTTTATTTTGAACGCAAGCTGCGAGATGGCAATCAGATTCGTCCGATTGTAGTACAAGCCCGTCATGCTCTGCAATCTGCGGATAATGGCCACGCTCGCCTGCGTGAACAGAAAATACGTACCGAGAACGGTTAAAAAAATGATCGGCAGCATGAGCACCATGATGAGCTTCGAAGTGGTGAAAGCTAAGTAATATCCGCTTCCAAGGCAGAATACCGCCAAGGCAGTCAGCCACGGAGAAGCAACGGGAGGCTTCTTCGGCTGCTTGGCCGCTCGTAGTAGCGCGATGATCTGGCTGCGGCCGACGCTGAGCATCGCAAACAGGGTCATCGCGAGAAACAAGGCCAGAAATCCGACGACCGTCTGAAGCAGCGCCTGCGGCGGAACGGCGAAACGGATCGGACTATCTGTCTGGAGCAAACGCCCAATAGCCAAAAAGAACAGCTTCGAGAACAGCATGCCGGCGCCGATCCCGACACCGATCGACAGCAGGCCGATCATCATCTGCTCGTAGAACATCAGCCGGCAAATCTGCGACCGGGTCATTCCGAACAAGGTGAGCAGTCCGAATTCTTTTTTGCGCGTTTTGAGAAAAGCAAAGCTGGCGTACAGTACGAAAAAAAACGAGAACACAACGATCAGAACCTGGCAGGCGGCGAGCCCTTGCTTCACCAGACTTGCCGCTATAATGTGACCGTTTACGACATCGGGATGGTAGATGAACGAACCGAACATATAGAAGACCATAACGGAAAAAGCGCTGCTTAGGAAAAATGCGACGTACCGGTGCCAATTGCCTTGAATATTTTTAAGGGCGAGCTGTCGGAAGTTCATCGAAGTTCCCTCCCAGCACGCTTAAGCTGTCCAAAATTTGTTGAAAAAAGGCCTGGCGGTTCGCGCCGCGGCGAATTTCCGAAAACAGCTTGCCGTCCTTGATGAACACGACCCGCTTGCAGTAGCTGGCGGCGAACGGATCGTGCGTCACCATCAGTATGGTCACTTCCCGCTCCTCGTTAAGGCTTCGCAGCGACTCCATTACGTCTTTCGCCGCCTTCGAATCCAGATTGCCTGTCAGTTCGTCGGCCAACAGCATCGACGGACGGTGAATGATGGCGCGTGCAATGGCCGTTCGCTGCTGCTGCCCCCCGGATACCTCGTACGTCCGTTTGGATAAAATCGGGGTGATGCCGAGAACCTCGGCGATTTCCTCCACACGCCGCTCAATCTCGGAAGGCTTCGTCCCTTCCAGCACGAGCGGCAAAATGATGTTTTCTTTGATCGAGAGCGTCTCCAGCAGGTTGAAATCTTGAAATACGAAGCCGAGCTCGCGGCGGCGGAATAAAGCAAGCTGCTTGTTGTTCAGCCTCGCCGGGTCGGTGCCGTTGATTTCAATATGCCCCGAGGTCGGTTTGTCGATGGTGGCGAGCAGATTGAGCAGCGTCGTCTTGCCGCTGCCCGACGGTCCCATAATGCCGGTAAATTCTCCACGTTCGATTTCCAGCGAGATATGTTCAAGCGCTTTATAGACGACTCCTTTGCCGGCGCTGCCGTATATTTTGGACAAGGCGTCCGTCTTCAGTACAGTAGTCACGATGCGGGTCCTCCTTTGATCATTTCACTCTGCCTGTAGTATACGAAGGTTCCGCCGGCCAAGCCATCGATTCACCTTACATGACAATCCCGTTTTCTTACAACACTGTCACTTAAGGGGCAGCAGCCCCTCGTGCAGCGCTCCGCTGCGCGGAAAATGAAGGCGGACGGTCGTTCCTTCCCCAAGCTTCGATTCGATCTCGAGCCGGTGTCCCAGCCTACGGCACGCCTCCTTGGCGACAAACAGCCCCATACCGGTCGATTCGGCGACGAGTCTACCGTTCTCGCCGGTAAAAAAGGGATCGAATACCCGCGGGAGATCCTGCTCGGCAATGCCGATCCCTTCGTCCTGAAATACGGCATGGCACCCGCTGCCGTCCTTCGTGACCGTGATGATCAGCGATTTGCTGCCGTCGTGCTTGCTTTTGGAATATTTAATCGCATTCGAGACGATTTGATGCAAAATGATGCCGAGCCACTTATCATCGGTATCGATGTAGCAGGCTTCGTGGCTGGCAATCAGCTTCGGATAAATCCGGTAGCGGATGCAAGCCTTCTTATGCTCGTTAATGACCTGACGGACCGCTTGCAGCAGATCGACCTTCTGCGTGCGAAGATCCGCTTCGAACTTCTCAAGCCGTGCCGTGTGCAGCATCATGTCGAGTCCTTGACGCAGCTTGTCGTTTTCCTCCTGGATGCTCTCGAGCACAGCCCCAACCGGTCGCCGGGACGCTTCGTTCGCTGCGCCGTGCGGCTGCTCGGTCAGCAGTCCGATGACGGAAACCGGCGTTTTCATTTGATGCACCCACAGCCGAACGAACGTTTGGTGCTGATCTTGGGCAATCCGGTGCTTCTCGAGCCGGTCGGTATAAGCGCCGTATAATTCCAACAGCAGCTCTACGGCAATCCGCTGCTCCCGGGTGATCCCCGCGGGCAGGCTTATGACGCCCTCCATCGCCTCGGGCTTGCCGCCGTTCAGCCCGCTTTGTTGTAGCATTTGAAGGCCTTGGAAATACCCGCGCTGCCTCATATAGTCCAAGACCAGGAACGAAGCGAGTCCTGCCGTCGATAATAAAGCCATGTAAGCGATATTGCTTCCGTCGAGCGATACGTTTTTACCCAGCAGGTCCAGCTGCACAACCGCTGCGATCAAGATCACATTGAACCCATAAATGACGATAAATCCGATGCGGTCCGTCAAAAAGTCGCGAAAGCTCATCCTTCGCCCTCCCAGGAAGACTGCAGCCGGTAGCCTTGGCCGCGGACCGTTTCGATGGCGCGCGTGATGCCGAGCTCCTCCAATTTTTTACGCACTCTCGTGACATTCACCGTCAGCGTGTTGTCGTCGACGAAATCGATGTCGTCCCAAAGGGCTTCAAGCAGCCGTTCGCGGGAAACGACTTCTCCCGCCTGCTTCAGCAGGAGATCCAGCAGCAGCAGCTCGTTGCGGCTGAGATCCACTTTGCGTCCCTGCCATTCGGCCGAGTTTCGGGTCCGGTCGACGAACAGGCCGTTCAGCTCCGTCAGCTCGCGACCGGACTGCACCTGCGCGTATTCCCCGTAAGCGCGGCGCAAAGCGCTTTTGATCTTCGCCATGACGACTTCCGAATGAAACGGCTTCGTGATGTAATCGTCACCGCCATTTTCGATGGCCATGATCTGGTCCATTTCCCCGACCCGCGCGGACATGAACAAAATCGGCACGCTGGAGACGGTACGAATCTGACGGCACCAGTAGAAGCCGTCGTAACTAGGCAAATTGATATCCAGAAGCACAAGCTCGGGCTTATGCTGAAGAAATGCATCCTTGATATGTTTATAGTCAGTCGTCCGAACCGCCTCGTACCCGTACTTTTCCAAGTATTCCTGAAGGATACCGGCAATCTTTTCGTCATCCTCCACGATCAGAATACGATACATCATCCATGCCCCTCTCCATGTCGCTACGAAAATATTATACCCTTTTTTGGCAAGGCTCGGTTAGTGGGGGATGCGGCTCTATTTACATGAAAATCAAAATCGCATATGATAAATTTGTACCATTTGATGAAATTAATTTTCATTTAGTGAAATTATAATGGTGGGGGGTATCAATCATGGAAGCTCACGACTATGCAGGAATCGACCATGTTCAATTGGCCGCGCCGGCGGGGTGTGAAGAAAAAGCGCGGGCTTTTTACGGAGAACTGCTGGGAATGCGGGAAATTCCGAAGCCCGAACCGCTCCGGGCGCGCGGCGGCGTATGGTTCGCCTGCGGCACCCATGAGGTGCACATCGGAGTACAGACCGACTTTGCTCCGTCGAAAGCGCATCCGGCTTTTCAGGTCAAGGATATTGCCAAGCTTAAGCAAGCGTTATCGGAAAAGGGAGTCGTCATGCAGGAGGACGTGCCGCTGGAAGGCATGCACCGCTTTCACTGCCTGGACCCGTTCGGCAACCGGCTTGAGTTCGTCCAGCGGCTGACATAGCTGCGGCCGGGCCGCCGTTACCGGGAATAGAACCATGCGCAGAAAAAAGCCCGGCAGAACCTGGAAGGTGCGGCCGGGCCGGGTCGAAGCTCGCTTACATCATATATTTGCTCCCATGGGCCGTGCCCTGTTGGGAATGCGGCTGCGTTTTATTGCGGTACGAGCCGGATCCGGAAGCTTGACCCGACGTTGACGCTTCGGCTCCCGAGGAGGCGCTGCCGAAGCTTGAGCTGCCGCCGCGGACGGAAGACGACGGGGCATGGCTTGTGTCTTCCGAGGAAGTGGTCCCCGTGTAGGTCTCCTGCCCGCTGCTGTATTTGTTATTATTAAAATCTTGGACCGACCGTGCCGAGAAATAGTCCTGGTTGTCCGTCCCGCTGGCGGAGGATTTTACACCATATTCGTTGTTGTGCGTTCCGGCGGAGGAGGAAAGCGCGCCCCCGAAGCTCGAACCGACGACTTGGCTGAGTCCCGGATTATAGGCGCTGGTTCCGATCGCTTGGCCGATTCCCGTGCCGGATAGACTCGATCCGCCCGCTGAGCCGACACCTGAACCGTACGAGCCCGAACCGCTCGTTGTCGGACTAAAGCCGGAGCCGGACGGCTGGCTGTAAGTGCCGCTTGGAAATGCCGAGAAGCCGCTGCTGCCATAAGGCGATGCGGTCGAGGAAGTCGTAGTCGCATTGCCGGACGGATAGCCCGTCTGATACACCGGCGCTTGATAGACCGGCTGGGCTTGCGGGTAAGCCTGCGGATGCGGATGCGCGCTTTGCGCGTACAGGCCGGCGCCGACATAGGCAGCCTGCACCGCTTGTTGAACGACCGAATGGAGCTGCTCGGTCTTGCGAAGCTGCTGCTGGAGCTCCTGCTGCACTTCTTGCTGGGAAGCCATGCTTATGGAGCCGTAGCCACCCGATTGAGACAAGACGTTGTACAGCTCGGCCTGATCCTGCAGCGTCTTCTGCGTCAACGACACAAAGGTCTGGCGAATGGCCGGATGCGTCGCTTCCAATGCGGCGGTCGTATATTCGCGGGCCGTGCGTTTAAGCTCGGACAAGACGAGGTTGGCGACATCCTGTTCGTTCAAATGAAAATGAACCGGCTGGGTCTGCGTTGGTTGGAGATTGGAGAAGTTTTGCTGATACATGTTTACCGCACCTCCTTATGTATGCCCTAGTGGGTTGTTTGCGTTTGCTGCTGCAGCGTACGGAGCAGTTGGTCCGTATTTTGCAGACGATCCTGCGCGATTTGCGCCAGCTTCTGCTTCAGCTGCGGATTCTGGCTTTCGGCTACGCCTTGAGCTGCGATTTTGGCGAGCAGCTCCTCGTTTTTGAGGCTGTCCGTAATATAGGCGAGCTCCTTCGTGCTGACCGTTCCTTGCTGTTGACCTGAAATCATCACAAATCCTCCTTCCTTGTTGGCATTAGATTTCCCGATCGGTGGGAAAATATGTATGGTGCTCCGATTTATTTTCAGGCATGACGAATCAGGCTACTGTACCTCCTGCAAAATGAAAAAAAAGGACGCCATGCTGGGACCGATGAGTCCCGACAGACGTCCTTTTGCTTATTTCTGTTCCTTCGGCGCTTCTTGCTTCGGCGCCTCTCCTTGGGGAGTCTCCGGCTTGACCGGCTCCTTCTTGCTCAAGTCGGCCACCTCCTGAATGCTCGCAGACGGAACGGCGAACGCCCATTCACCGCCCTGCTTTGCGATCCAGACGTTATCACCCTCGACGGCGCCGACGTAAACGTTGGATATTTCCTTGCCCCCGGCGGACGCATCGGCTTCCTTAATTTCCATGCGCAGCTCCGGCTTCTCCAGCCCCTTGATCTCAGTGGCCTTCTTGGCCGGCTGATCCGATGTCAGGAATGCCGGTTTATCCAAAAACTGGCTGGCATCGGCGCCCTTAAACTCCTTGTCGCCGAGCTTCCAGACCGCCTCGTACGATTTCTTGTCCGGCTCCGTCTTGGTGATCGTCCAAGCCTGGCCTTTCCAATCGACCGTCAGCGAGCGGACCTGCTCGTAGTTCAGCTTGACCGGACTCTTTTCCATAAAATCGGTCTGGTTCTTCGCCAGCGCATTCACCGTAGATTCGCTAAGCTGGAACACTTCCGGCGAAGAATTGAACTTCGCATAATAAAATCCTTGGACAGCCGTCTTGTCGCCTACGGACAGCGTACTCGCCGTGCCGCCGGCAAGGTTCACCGTAAACTCCTGCTTCGGCTTGTCGAGGCCGAATTGGGCCAGATCGGACGGATTGGCGTCCACGGTTTTCTCCTTTTTGGCTCCATTGAACGATTCGACCCAAGCTGCGGGCGCGTAGTCGTTCAGCGGAAGCGGCGAAGGCTTCGTCATTGCCCATTTGCCGTCCTTTTGCTGCATTTCGATGACGGTATCGCCGTTTTTAATGGTGTAGCTCGCTACATCTTCCTTTTTCACCGTGACCAGCGCCGGCGCTTCCGGCTTCTTCTCTTTGAAGAAGTCCTGACTCGATGCGTACCAGAAGCCTCCGATGCAGACAAGAACCAGAACGAGCGTCGGGATTAACCGCTTCATCCTTTTCTCCTCCTCCACCAAATCACGCCGCCCGCGATCAGGAAGAGGAATGGGAAAACCAGCACCGTACCGTAGAAAATCATATTCCCCTGCCCTGCGGTCAGCACCGCCGTCTGAATGGCGTCACCTTCGCGCGGACGAATCGTTACTTGATTTTGCTGCTCCTGCAGCCAACCGACCGTATTCAGCGCAAAATCGCGGTTGCCCTGCTGCGCAATCACCCGGTCGTCGAACAACGTCGATCCGCCGAGCACGACAGCCTTCGGCTTCTTGTCCTTGTCTTCCACGACGTAGCCGAGGTTCAGCGGGCCCTTCACATCGTTCGCGTCCTTGGTGCTGCGGCTGCTGTTGGCGAGCGTCTTCAGGTCGGTCTCGCCGTAGGCTTGAGCGGTCGTCTTAAGAATCGACGTTACCGGGAAATCCGCCACAGGCTGATCCGCATTCAACGAGACGGCCAAGGTCATCATCGTCAGCAGATTGTACTGCTGCAGCTTGCTTGTGATGGTATGGCTGCCGTATTCCGGAACGATCGTGAGCGGATCGTACAGGATGCTCTGCTTCGGCTCGATCGCCACGGCGTGCTGGTCTTTAATGCCGTAAGCTGCCATAATGGCGTCGATATTTTTCCAATTTGCAGCCATATCTTTGTTGAAGCCGAGGGCCAGATACAGCTTGCCTTTGCCGTTCAAATAGGTCTTGATCAACTCGGCTTCCTTGTCGCTAAGATCGTTTTCCGGGCCGATGATGAACAGCATGCTGGCGTCATCCGGAATTTTGCCCTCGCGCAGCAGGTTGAGTTCCTTCACCTCGTAGTTCTCGCCTTCGAGGCCGCTCCGCCACAGGCTCATCCGGCTGAGCGGAATTTCGTTATGCCCGGAGAGGAAATAGACTTTGCTCTTTTCCTTGCTGTTCAGATTGACCAGCGCCTGCGTCAGCTTCTCCTCGCCGCTGAACTTGTACTGCCCCTGCTGCTGGCCTGGCAGAAACATATCGTAATAATAGATCGTTTTTTTCTGCGTGCCGCTCTCTACCACGAGTGTCCCCGACGGATCCACCTCGTACTGCTTGGCGATCGCCGGCTGCTTGATCATATCGTATTCGTCGAACGTAATTTTACCGTTTCGTTTCTTATACTCCTGTACCAGATCGACGACTTGGCGCTTGATGTACGGATCGGTTTGATCGCTTGTCAGCGATACGATGCGCACGTCTTTATCGAGTGCCTGAAGCGTCTGGGTCGTTTGATCGGACAGCGTAAATTTTTTATTTTGCGTAAGGTCGACCTGAAGGCCCTTGACCGAATTCAGAAAAATGGTCAGCACGATGAAAATGCCAATGACCGCCAGCGACAGCACGGTCGCATTCGTGCCGCGAATCCACTTGTTCACTTTGCCTTTCCCCCTTCTGCTTGGACTTCTTCCGCGGGTACGCGGAATCTCGGACTAGCGCTTATCTCCACCGTTTTCTTTCGAGCACTTGAATGCTGAGCACGACGAACACCGCAATGAACGTCACATAGAAAAGGACGTCGGCAAAATCAAGCACGCCTTTCTGGAAATCCACAGCCCGGCCGACAATCGAGAAGGTGCCGAGGTAGTCCTTGACTTTGCCGCCGATGGTATCGCCCAGCCATTCGATCGTCCAGAACACGAACAAAAGCGCAAAGCACGCGATCCCCGAAACCATCTGGTGCGCGGACAGCGAAGAAGCGAAAAGGCCGACGGACATCATCGCCGCTCCAAGCAGGAACATGGCGAGATAAGACATCCACAGCACAGGCTGGTCCAAAGTGCCGTAAGCGCTCAGGATCAGCGGATAGATCAGGCTGCCGACGACCAGCAGCAGCTGGACGACGAGCGCAGCCAAATATTTGCCTATCACGATCTCCGAGATGCTTGCAGGCGACGTTAACAGCAGCTCGTCCGTGCCCATCCGCAGCTCGTCGGATACAAGACGCATCGTAAGCAGCGGGATGATGAACAGGAAAATGAACGTAATCGTGCCGAAAATCGGCCGAACGTCGACAACATAAGGCGGGTACAGAAAATTCGCGCTGAAGAAGTACCCGGCAATGACGAAAAAGAACGCAAACGCCGCATAAGCGATCGGCGAGTAAAAATACATCTGCAGCTCTTTTTTGGCTAAAGCCAGCGTTCTACGCATGAGGAACAGCCTCCTCTGCTTCCGGTGTTGGGTCGTCATCCGCGGCCGTCGAATCCAGCGACTCGTTCGTCGTCAGCTTCAGGAAGATGTCCTCCAGGCTGAGGCTTTCCTTCTTCATCGACACAATCGGATAGCGCTTATCGGCCATCCGGTAAAACAACGTTTCACGGATGTCCGTCTTGTCCGCCGAGGCGACAATGACCTTGACCGTTTCGCTTTCGGCAGAGACGGCCGTGGACGGCGCCGCAGCTTCGGCGTCGGATGGCCCCGCCGCAAGAGCGGGCGCTGCCGACGGTTCGCCCGCAAGCTCCCGCACGCTGCCGACGCCGGGGATGCCCCGCAGCTCCGCCAGCACCGCTTCGCGCGGGCCCTTAATTTCAAGCGAGACCTCGAACGTCTCGCCCATCGTATTCGCAAGCTGGTCCGGCTGGCCGTCCAGCACGATGCTGCCTTGGTTGATGATCAGCACCCGGTTGCACAACGTGTTGATCTCCGGCAAAATATGCGTGCTCAGCAGCACGGTATGGTTCTCGCCCAGCTCGCGAATAAGCTGGCGAATCTCGATAATCTGCTTCGGGTCGAGGCCGGACGTCGGCTCGTCAAGCACAAGCAGGTCCGGGTTATGCAGGATCGCCTGGGCGAGACCGATCCGCTGCTTATAACCCTTGGACAGGCTGCGGATAATTTGCCGTTCGCGCCCCTCCAGACCGAGCCGCTCGATCACCCCGCCGATGCGCTGCTTCTGCTCCCTGACCGGAATGCCGCGCAGATCGGCAATAAACTGCAAGTACGCTCTAACGCTCATTTCGGGGTACAAGGGCGGCGTCTCGGGCAAATACCCGATCTTCTGCCGCGCCTTCTTCGGATGGTCCGCCATGGACAATCCGTCAATCGTGATCGTGCCGTGCGTCGGGTTCAAGTAGCCCGTGATCATCCGCATCGTCGTCGTTTTCCCGGCGCCGTTCGGTCCGAGGAAACCGACGATTTCTCCGCGGCTCATCGAGAAGTCGATGTGCCGGACCCCTCTTTGGTTCTCGTATAATTTACTGACCTGTTTCACCTCAAGCACGTCATACCCTCCCATCTGACAACTGGTTTCTTTACTTACAACCATTTCCATATTACATTCCGCTTAACCTGCTTACAGACCAACAACAATATACAAACGAAACAATAATAAGAGCTTAACCGAAGCTGAAAATTGGATTAAAAATTTGTGTCTAAATTGTGAACAAGATCTCCCGTGATCAGTGAAATCCAAACAAAAAAGCCGCGCCGCCATCCCGGAACGACTGCACGCCGAGATGGCAACGAGGCTTACTTGCCATGCCATATCCCTATGAAAAGCTTACTTCACGAGCTGACCGCGGGTGACGCCAAGCTGATTGGTCGCTTTCAGCGTCTTCCATACCTGCGTGCCGCCGATCTCCCCGCGCAAAGCGCGGTCATAGAGGCCAAGCACCTCGCGCACCTTCTCCGCCGTCTCCTCCAGAAACTCGACGCGGTACGAAGATACGCCAAGCTCCATAAAGTTGGCGAGATACTCCGCCCCCGATTGATCGATGGCGTTGTACACCGTGTTGCGGCAGCCTTCGTCGACTCGCACCGGATGCGAGAAGCCGACCCGGTCGCGCAGCGACGCCCGCTGCTCCTCGCACGGACGGCCGCAGTTCGTATAGTCCGTACCCGGACTCAGGAACGTGCAGTAAACGCAGTGCTCGGTATGGAACATCGGCAGATGCTGATGGATGACGATCTCCAGCTTCGACGTATCGGTCCGGCGCAGCAGATCGATCATTTGTTGAATGTTCAGGTCGTAGGACGGCGTCACGCGCTGAAGGCCCGCTTCCAGGAACAGCGCCGCCGCCTTGTGGTTGGCGATATTGAGCGAGAAATCGCCGATCAGCTCGGGGCGCGCTTCAGCCGGATGCTCCGCGAAGTACCGCATGAACCAGTAAACGGCGCCCGTATTGCGGACAAGCACGGCATCGGGGCCAAGGTTCAAAATGTTTTTGAAATAACCCGTTTCGCCGGGCATATGAATACGCGGCGTCGCCAGCGCGATGCGCTTCCCTGCGGCGTGGGCGGCTTCCACGGCGGCCGGAAACTGCTTGATGAACTCGAAATCGGCATAGACGAGGTCGACGTTCAGCTTACAGGCCTCCTGCACCTGCTCAAGGCTCCGGCACAACGCGGTCAGAGACGGCCGCGCCTTCGAAGCTGGTGCGGGCGCCGCTGGTGCGTCGCCGTAAACGTCCGCGTGCCGCTTGATGTAAGCGCGCGGACGCTCCCGCTCCGCGAGCAGCAGCTCCGCCGCCTGACGGCGCATCTGATTCAGCTCGCGCATCGGCACGATCAAGTCGCCGCTCAAATGCACGTCGACAGCCTCGAGCGCAAAAATCGTTCCGCCGAGCCGCCCGAACTGCTCCTCGAACAGCGCCGCATCCATCGGCCGCTTCTGCGCAGGCACCAGCGGCAGCTCCGATTCGACCGTCACGGTATGGCCGGCCGTCACGTCGGTCCAAACGCTCTTCAGCGGTTGACCGGCCGCGCCCGTTACCTTAACTCTCACCGGAAAGACGCGGTACGGCTTGTCCGTCTCGAATGTTTGGCGCAGCCGCTTGTCCAGGTGCGGATCGTTCGTTTTCCAGATCCGGTCGCCGACATGCACCCGGCTCAAATCGACGTCGCTGCGCCCGGGCACGATCTCGATCAGCCCGCCCGGCGCTTCGCCTTCCAGCTTCACGCCTTTGCGGCGCAGATCGTAGACGCGGCCCCCTTCTTCCTTCTTCGTCGGGTCGCCCGCGTCGAAGCAAATGCCGTCGCCGCGCTTCAGCGGCGCCTCAAGCTCGCACAGCACGCCGTCGCGCAGCACCTGCTTCACGCGTCCTACATACACGCCTCGGCTCTTGGGATACGTGCCCTCCACCAGCTGCTTGTTGTTCGTCCCCTTCAGAAACCCGTGCGTAAACCCGCGCGAGAAGCTCTGCTCCAGCTCCCGCAGCTCTTCCTTCGTCGGCTTCGGATTATCGCCGTCAAAATAACGGTCGATCGCCCGCCGGTACTTCGCCACGACGTTCGCCACGTACTCCGGGCTCTTCAGCCGGCCCTCGATCTTGAAGGAGGTGACGCCCGCTTCGATCAGCTCCGGGACAAGCTCCAGCGCCGCCAAATCTTTGGGCGACAGCAGATAGGCCACGTCGCCCATCGGCTTCTGCTCCCCGTCGACCATCAGATCGTACGGCAGCCGGCACGCCTGCGCGCACTCGCCGCGGTTCGCCGAACGGCCGCCCCACATCTCCGAGGTCAGGCACTGCCCCGAATACGAGACGCACAGCGCCCCGTGCACGAACACCTCCATCGGCAGCTTCGCCTGATCGCCGATCTGCTTGATTTGCTTCAGATTGTTCTCCCGTCCGAGCACGACCCGCTCGATATCGAACGGCTTCGTAAACTCGACGGCTTCCGGCGACGTAATCGTCATCTGCGTGGAGCCGTGAATCGGAAAATCCGGCGAAAGCTCGCGGATCATTTTTACCAAGCCCAGATCCTGTACGATCACCGCGTCGACGCCCGCATCGATACAGGCCTCGATCAAGGATTTCGCATCCTCCAGCTCTTCTTCGAATACTAAAATATTAAACGTCAAAAAGCCCTTCACCCCATAACGGTGCAGGAACGACATAATATCCGGCAGCTCGTCCGTATGAAAATTGTTGGCCCGGGCCCGCGCATTGAATTTTTCGACCCCGAAAAAAACCGCGTCCGCCCCGTTCGCCACGGCAGCCCGCAAGCAATCCCAGTCTCCCGCAGGCGCCAACAGCTCGATATCTGATTTGCGAAGTTCACGCATAGTTGAATTCATTCCTCCGAAAAAAACGCTTTTCCTCCTAGTGTACCAGAAACGGAGGCGACAAACCATGGCAAGCCCTTGCCAACGCACGCTTAAAACTCATTAAATGGAAATGACGAATAAAGAGGGAATTTGTCAGATTATGACGAATATTGAGAGTACTTGTTTATCCAAACGATCCGATTCGGAGGACGCAATGTTCAAAGATTTCATAACGAATGCGTCGCTGCTGGTGACCTCGTTTTTTATCATCGGCCAACTATTCAAAGACTATCGGCTGAGGCCGTCTTCTTCGTGGAAGATGAAGACGGCGTTAGGCGTTTGCTTCGGACTGCAGGGTATCCTGCTTATGATTTACAGCGTGCGCGTGAACGAGTTCGTCATCGTCGATCTGCGTCATATCCCGACGGTCGTCGCAGCGATGCAGGGCGGGCCGGTTTCCGCCGTCGTCAGCGCGATCATCATCACTTTTGGAAGAATCGGCCTATTCGGTCCATCCCATTCTTCGATAGTCGCCTCGATCCTCATGCTGTTGATCGGCATTACCTGCGGCGCATTGGCGGGGCGCAAAGGCCTGTCCTTGCGGCGGTTTCTGCTGCTCAATACCGTCGCGATGATCTATGTGTCCGCTGCGGTTTCCCTGAACCTCCATATGAATGCTCTGCTGCAGCAGCTCGCGAGCATACTCGCTTATCATTGGCTCATATCCACCGTTGTCGGGCTGCTGTCCCTTTATGCTTTTCTTTACATCGTCCGGGCCCATGAATCGACCCGGCAATTGCAGGAAAGCGAAGCGCGCTACAAGCGGCTCATTACAGCTTCGCCGGACGCCACCTTGGTGCTGAGCCAGGATCTTATTGTCTTTATTAACGAAAAAGGAATCCGGCTGCTCCGGGCCGCTGCAAGAAAAGAATTGCTCGGCCGGTCGATCTATGACTTCTTTCATCCGGATAACCGTAATACGGCATGGACGCACTGTCAGGACATCCGGTCCGGCAAAGCGCAGCCCGAGCTGATCGAGCAAAAGCTTGTATGCCTGGACGACACCGAAATCATCGTCGAGCTGTCCGTATCGCCTACGGTATACAAAGGCAGCGCTGCCCTGCTCGTTACGCTAAGGGACATTACGGGCCGCAAAACGACCGAGCGCCAGCTGCAGGAAGCGCTGACCCTTCTGCAAAAGCTCTCGGACCTCGACGGTCTGACGGGCATCGCGAACCGCCGAAAGCTGGACGAGCATTTGGCCGAAGCCTGGTCGGGCTGCGCGGCGAGCCGGACGCCGTTATCCGTCATTATGTTCGACGTCGATCATTTCAAGGCGTTTAACGATTCGTACGGACATTTGGGCGGAGATGAGGTGCTGCGCACGATTGCCTCGACGGCCAACGCCGTGCTGCTGCAACAATCTCATTTCATCGCGAGGTATGGGGGCGAGGAATTTGCCTGTGTTCTCACGGAGGTTGGGGCGGAGGAGGCTTACGAATGGGCGGAGTCGATCCGAATGGCCGTAGAACGGCTTGCCTTGCCGTACAAACAGTCGGACGCAAGCCAGTATGTCACGGTCAGCCTGGGGCTTGCCACTCTCGTGCCTGACGCATCCGCTCCCCCTGAGCAATTGATCGATCTGGCGGATAAAGCGCTGTACCAAGCCAAGGCCGAAGGCCGCAACCGGACGGTATGCTATGGCAGCACCGACGAGACGGCCGATCAATAAGGCCAGGACGTCTGCCTTTAGGAGTGTCACCGCTTGGAAGCCGCCCGGAAGGCCTCGGCGAAGCGCGCCGCCCCGACAGCGATGTCCTTCTTGGAAGGACGCGCGAACGTTAACCGCACATGGCCGCTGTCCGGCCCGAACACGCTTCCCGGCACGAACAGCACGCCGCGTTTGATTCCCTCGTCAAGCAGCCTCGCCGCCGAAACTCCCCCTGCAAGCTTTCCCCACAAGTAAAGTCCGCCGTCCGGCCGCTCAAACGTCATTTCCCCTTGCAGATGCGCATCCAGCTCCTTCATCAGCAGCTCGCTCTTCAGCTTCAGCGCGCGCCGGACCCGAAGCAGGTGCCTGTGAAAAAAGTCGGAAGCCAAAAAACGCGCGGACAGCCATTCCGGGAGAACGCTCGGTCCCATATCCATCTGCTGTCTGGCTGACGACAGCTGACGAATGACGGTGTCTGGGCCGACCAGCCACCCGGTTCTCAGACCTGGCGCCGCCATTTTGGACAGCGAGCCGACATACAGCACGACGCCTCTCGTATCCATCGCTTTCAGCGGTACCGGAGGCTCGTCCCGAAATGCGGCCAAGCCGTACGGATCGTCTTCCACAATCGGAATGCCCAGCTCTGCTGCGATTTCAAGCAGCCGTTTTCGGCGGTCCGAACGAAGGGTGCGGCCCGTCGGATTTTGAAACGCGGGATTCAAAATCAGCATGCGCAGCTTGTCCTTGCGGATCGCTGCCGCCAGCTCGTCGGGCCGGATTCCCGCCTCATCCGCGGGCAGCGCGACCGTCCGCAGCCCGGCGCTTGGCAGGACATGGGACGAGTAATGATACGACGGAACCTCGATGCCCACCGCATCCCCCGGACGCAGCAGACAGCGAGCAATAAGATACAGCGCCTGCTGAATGCCCGACGTGACGAAGATGGACGAAGCGGTCGCATCCACCTGGCGGTAGGTGCGCAAGTAAACGGCGAGCGCTTCCCGAAGCGGGTAAAACCCTTGCGGGTCCGTATACCCCAGCGGCTCCGTGAGCGGCTGCTCGCGCATCAGCTGCCGGAACGCCTCCATCGGAATCAGGTCCTCCGACAGCTCGCTGCCGGCCAGATCAACGACCTCCGCGCCTTTCCGGGCTTCCTCCCGGACTTTGCGAAGCAGGGGAGAGCCCGGCGGGGGACTTTGCTCGGCGTAGGCCTGCCAATCGACGGCAGGCTTCGGCGATTCCTCCCACTTTTGCAGGCTGACCCGGGTCCCGCTCCCTTTCCTGCGGTCGATCAACCCCCGGGAACGCAGCTCTTCGTAGGCTTGGATAATCGTGCTGCGGTTGAGCTGCCACTGCCCGGCCAGCTTGCGCTCCGGCGGCAGGATCGAGCCCGGCGGCAGCTCCCCGAGAACGATGCGCCGTTCGAAATAATCGGCGATTTGTCGGTACATGGGCACGTGGCCCAAGCGGTCCGGTTTCCACATGGTCGGTCCCTTTCTTCTGCCGCAGTCTGGATTACATATAGTACATGTATAACGCGAAAACCAGATAGCCGCCGAAGAGAACGACGGCATAAATCCATGTCAGCCGCAGCAGATTTTTTCCCGTCCGCTGGTCGTAGGTCGGGTTGCCTTCTTTATTTTTGGCCGATACGCCCACCACAATGGTAGCAATCAGCGCGAACAGAACGATAACGAAAATAAGCAGATACAGCATCCATTCGTTCATCAGGAGCTTCCGTCCTTTCTTCTATAATAAAGGATAATCTTCTCGAAAAGTATGCGTCCTACTCTTACTTTACATGAGAACGAATACGGCGTAACCCCCCAATCAGCCGCTTTTCTACCCATCCAATTTTCCATTCTCGGCGCTATTGGATGGGTCGATTTACGGGGGCGCGGAGGCCCCGGCCGGACCGCGCAAAAGTTAACAAAGCCCGCCATCCGTGCTATAATGGCAAGGGAATCTAGCCTAACGAGCAATGAGGAGATTTTTTTGAATCGACAACGAGCTTATCGCAAGGCGGCGGCGATTGCGATTGTTGCAATTGCGGCCGTCGTTCTCGTCTTCCTGCTGACAGCGAACAAGGAGCTGAAGGTGCGCCTGCTCTACGCTACCGCAAGCGGCGCTTCCGATTCGACCGCCTACGCACAGCTGCGTCAGTCGCCGGTCGTCGGTCTGGAGCTGGAGCGGCAGGAGCTGAGCCGCCTGAGCGCACGCGAGCTCCGGTCTTACGATTCGGTTTATTTGGACCCGTTGCTGCACGGGAGCATGACAGACGCCCAGCGCGAGCTTCTTCAAGCTTACGTCCGGGAAGGCGGGCATTTATTTCTTGAAAACCCGTTTGCGGACGATTTTGACCCCGGCTTTCTCGGAGGGGGACAGGTCGTCGACGTCCCTGCGCCGGCCCGCAGCGCGCTCGGAGCCGGAGGCGGAAGTCCGTCCCTTTGGTCTTATCCCGATGTCGATGCCGACCTGCAAAGCGTCCAGCAGCTGCTGCGGTCGTTCGCGGACAGCTTCTTCCGGCACGACACCGAGGGCAGCTTGAGCCGGTTCTACTGGGGGAAAGGACTTGTCCCTTCCACGGCGCAGACGCTCGCTTCCATGAACGGCATCTCGCTTTATACGTTGAACCGGTACGGGGAAGGCACGGTTTTTTTTAGCGGCACGCTGCTGCCGAACCGGTATTTTGTGACGGGCTACGATCTAAGCAGCGGCATGGACCCGAAGCTCGGCTTCGAGAAGCTCGCGGCGGACACGAATGCGGCCAAGAAGCCGACTCCGGACGCGCTGTATTTCGACCGCAGCCAGCTGCCGCTCGCACCCTATTTTCATTTCACGTTCGCAGCCGGGAACGCCCTGCTGCGCAGCGAATACGCCGCCTTCGTCTCCAAGACGAAGCTTGGCTACAGCGTCAAAAAGTCGTACGGGCCTTACGGCCGGCCGGCGATGGCGTACCAGAACCATTTTGAAGCGCTGGAAGCGATCCGCGACGGCGAAGGCATCCAGTGGGCGGAGCTGCTCAAGAAGTACAAGCAGATCCCGTCATTCTCGCTGGTCCGCTCGTCGTTCACATGGGGGCGTTGGCAGGAATCGGTCGTCGTCCACTTGAATACCGGAACGAACGACACACCCGCTTTCGCCGGCGAGACGCCGAATTCGTTCTATTCGAGCGGCACGCGCCTGTCGGCCGACGGACAGTCGATCCGGCTGGCCAATTATCCGGATTACCGCTCGCTCGGCGATCCGATTACGCTGCCCTACCGCGCGTACCCCGCGTTGGCCGACCTTGCCGGCGACGGCCGGCCCGACCTGATCGTCGGGTCGGCCGACGGCGGATTATACGTTTACCGGAACGCCGGTGAAACGGAAGGAGCCTACGCCGGGCAGCAGCTCCCGGCGGGACTGAAGGCGCCGGCGGCGTTCGCGCGGCGCGAGCCCTTGCGGCTCCCAAGCGGGGAGCCGCTGAAGGTCGGATCGTACGCCAGCGTGGCGGCGGTTGATCTGAACGGCGACGGCCGGCCGGATCTGCTGATCGGCCAGCCGGACGGCACGCTCGCGGTCGCCTATGGCGAAGCCGGCGGCGCGTTCAAGGCGCCCGTCCCGCTGCTGGCGGACGGGAAGCTGATCCGCGGCGCGGCGCCGATCGCGCCGGCCGTGGGCGACGTCACCGGAGACGGCGTCCCCGATCTCGTGATCGGGGATGCCGGCGGGCAGGTGACGCTGTACCGCGGCACGCGCGGAGCGAACGGCGCGGTGGCCTGGCACGCGGGCGAAGCGCTGTTCACGCTGTCTGCGCGGTTTGCGGCGCCATCCGTCCGCGACATGAACGGGGACGGCAAAGCCGATCTCGTCGTCGGCACCGGCGAAGGCGACCTGCGCGTTTTCATCCAGGAGGACTCGGGCAGCGAGCGTGCCACCTGGGTCGACAAAGGCGTCATCGAAGCGGCGACCGTCAACCAGCTCGGCAACCATGCGCTCGTCGGCGGGCATAACGCGGTCCCGCTCTGGTACGACCTGAACGGGGACGGCAAGGACGATCTGATCGTCGGGCAGCTCGAATTCGGCATCCCGTCGACCGTCGACGATCCGAAGTTCCCGTATGCGGACCAGTTGAACGAATTTATCCGGTACACGAAAGACAACCGTCTGGAACTGTACCCGCACATTTTTGTCCATAACTTTACGAGCGACGCGCAGGAGAAGCAGGAAATCGCGCTGCATCAAGAAGCGTTCGAGAAGCTCGGCATCCCGTGGGGCATGACCGGCACGAACCAGCATACGTGGCGGATCAACAACCCGGACCGCAGCCAGACGCTGCGCAACGAGCGGGAATCCGGTATTTGGTTCAACTTCGGCTTCAAGCCGTCGCATATCAAAGCCGATCCGCGTCTCGGGGTCGAATATAACTGGGGTCTGCCGTTTCTCATGACCGATGCGGCGGGAGAGCCCGACTTAAACAAGCCGATGATGCTGAATACCCCGGCGCCGGTGCTGCGCACGGACACGCATTATTCGACGAAAGATATTTTCGAAGCGTACGCGGCGTTCGACCTCCCGATCGATTATTTCGAGCACATCGAGTACCATTTCCCGACCCGAGTGCCGGAGCTGCTGGAATTTGTCCGGTATTTGGACAAGCTTCGGAACGACTATAGCTACAACTTTATGACCGAGCCCCAAATGGCGCGCTCGTTCCTGAATGCGATGACGACCCGCGTCGAGCTGTACCGGCCATGGCACGAGGTCGTCACGGACCGCGTCAAGAAAATGCTCGGCATGACCGTCGAGCCCGGCTTCCGCGTCAAGGCGATCACCGCCGATGTTCCTGCGCAGGCCGCCGAATACCTCGGCACGCTCGGCCTTGTCGTAGACCGTGGTCAGCCTTACGCGGCCAAGCAAGCGGTCACCGATGCCGAGGTGCGCGATACGCGCGGCGGCAAGCTGTACCTGGGCGTACCGCAGACAGCCGCCATCCGGTTCGCCTCGCCTGAACGGGCGGAGGCGCTCGGCAGCGAGCCGCATCTGACGCGCTCGAACGTGCCGTACGAGCTGCAAAAATCCGCGGACCGCTGGACGCTGAAGCTGAACGCGCCCGGCATGCAGCAGGTGCAGATTTACAGCGCCGAGCCGCTGACCATCGAAGGATCGGGTCTGACCGTCGACCGGGACGAAGCGAAAAAGACTTATACGGTCACGCATTACGGCGATCCGGTGACGCTAACCGTTGCCAAAACGGCCCCGGCCCGTTAGCTTGCATTCATTCTTCATGCGGACGGCCGGTGCGGCAGGCCTCCTGGTCCCGCAATCGGCCGTTCCGCTTGTATGCCGGCACTCGTTGCAAGGCCGGCGCATATCGCTTGATCTTACTTTATCCGAGGAGGCTTACCCCATGCAGGAATTGCTGGAACAGCTTGAGGCACACATCAAGAGCCGTTACGAAATCGAAGACGATGACGACGATTTTTCCGTAGACGTACACCTGTTCGATTATGGATACATTGATTCCATCGGAGCTACGGCGCTGATCGCGCATATCGAGAAAACGTACGGCATCCAAGTGACGAATCAGGACTTAATGCTGTACCCGCTCAATACCGTCCGCGAAATCGCGACGTTCATCCACAACAAGAAAGAGAGGTAAGCCCATGGAATGCGTCGTATCTTTGGAGGGGCTCGCCTCCAGCCAGCACGGACAGCTCAAATACGCCGCGGCGTTTATTGACGAAACGATCCGCGACATCCGGCTTGAATCCGGACACATTCATATCGTTCACGACTCCCCGAAAGGCAACGCCGCCATCGAAGAGCGGGTGCGCAAGCTGATCGACCGTTTCTCGCAAGGAGATTTCGGCTTCAAGGAAAACATCCTGTTCGAGCATAAGGCCGATACTCCTTACGAAGCCGATATCATCGCCGAGCTTGTCGAGCGCAAAATCATCAAAGTGCTGGAGCCGGGCCTGTTTATTTTCCGCGAGCCGTTCTCCAGCCTGATGCGTTTTCTCGACTACAGCTTCGTCACGAAAATCGCGAACCGTTTTGCAGGAATTACAGAGGAGCAGTATCCGGCCGTCATTCATTGTGATACGCTGAACAAAACCAATCACTTTACCTCGTTTCCGGAGCATATTCACTTCCTGTCGCACCTGCGCGAGGACCTCGACATTATCGAAGCGTTCTCCCAATCGATCCGTGACGCCGGTGGCTGGAAGCAGGAGCAGCCGCTCGATCTGAACGCCAACCTGGCGAAGCCGAAATTTACGATGAACCCTTCCACCTGCTACCACTGCTATGAGGGGCTGCAGAACGAGACGCTCGAAGGCGACGGCGTGACCGTGACGGCCATCTCCAAATGCCACCGCTTCGAATCGCGCAATCATACGGACTTCGGACGCCTGCTCGATTTCAGCATGCGGGAGATTATCTTCGTCGGCAAACCGGATTATGTGAAGGAGAACCGGCTGCGCGCCATCGAATATTTGAAGGAGCTGGCCGTCGAATGGAATGTGGACAGCGTCCTGGAAATCGCGAACGATCCGTTTTTCACAAATGACTTCCAAGTCAAAGCATCGTTCCAGCGGAACCAAGAAATGAAGTACGAGCTCCGGCTGACGATTCCGAACATCAAAAAGTCGATCGCCTGCAGCTCCGTCAATTTCCACAGCAACACATTCGGCAATGCTTTCAATATTAAAATGGGCAAGCGCAACGCCGTTACCGGCTGTGTCGGGTTCGGCATCGAACGCTGGGCGTTCGCCTTCCTCGCGCAATACGGCTTGGACGAAGCGAACTGGCCTGCAGCGTTCCGCGAGCAGTACCACGCGTGGCAGCAAAAATCGCTCTAGCACCGTAACCCGTGATTCTGTGATTGATAACTAATGATCGCCTTCATTAGAAAGTGTGGGTTTTCCCGTTATGATCGCTTTTCTTCGCAAAAACAGCTTCGTGCTGCTGCTGTTGGCCGCTTTCGTGCTGTCGGACGTGCTCATCTCCTGGTGGGACCCGATGGTGACGTCGCGGCGTTTTTATAAGAACGATTTTACGAAGACGCTCTTCCATCACGATGGGCAGAATCGGGGGCCGGCCTTTTACGGCAACTCCGCGGTGACGGGAGCGTATATCGAGGCGGATTCGTCGGCCAAGCTGGTGGAGCTCGGGCTTTCCTACGGCAAGCTGACCGATCTGAAAGCGATTTTGGAGCAGCAGCGCTTCCAGGTGGAGGGACAGCTTGTCGTCGGCATCGACGTTCATACGATGATCGACAGTCTGGAAACGGACCCGACCTACCAGTGGTTCAAGCCTTGGTACCAGCCTTATGTCTACGCGTACCGCGACTATTTCCGCGATACGGGGACGGAAATTGCCTGCGGCTTGTACCAAGGGCTTCTGAGGCAGGACGCCGCCCAATTCAAAACATGCGCCCGCTTCCCGGAGACGCTGAAGCTGAGCGCGTCCGATCCGCTGGCCTACCAGCCGCGCTGGATCGACAAGGAGCTTTATTTCGGCCGAAAATCCGATGAGGATCTCCGCAAAAAGTGGGACGAGTACGAGGAGCGGTTCGGCTGGATGACCAACCGGGATTTCAAGAACAATCTGGACGCATTGGACTTCATCATCGCTTACAGCAAGCAGCAAGGCTTGCCGCTGCGCGTCGTCTGGATGCCTTGGAACCGCGGCTACAAGCTGCCGGGCTACATGCCTGCTTTGCAGGAAGAAGTCAACCGCCGACTGCAGGCGGCCGGCGTGCCGATGCTCGATCTGCTGACGGCATACGATCCGAAATATTTTCACGATCTCGTTCATCTGAGCCGTCAGGAAGGCGCTCCCGTGTTTACGAAGGAGGTGGACGCATGGCTCGCTTCGCTCGCAAAATCGTCGAAGTGATCGTTTATCTCGCCATGCTCGTCATGGTGCTGATCTACTTTACCGGCAAAGGATTGTTCATCTACGAAGGGTTCTGATCTTGTCTTGATCGGTGCGAACCCCGATCGGTCCTTCCGTCCCGCTCCGGGCCGGTTTCCGACCCGTACGGCGGATGCATATGTTGGAGGAATCTTCGATGTGGTATTTAAATATGAACGCGGTTATGGCCATGGCCGGCATGGTGCTCGTGCTTGCCCTAACCCGGCGGTGGGCGGATAACAAGCGGCTGCTGCTGCTCGCGTTCAACCTATGCTTTTTGCTGCTGTTCAGTCAAAAGCTGCTTGCTTTTTACCTGGCCTACACGGCGCTGAACTACTTGGCCTTTTTATTTCTCAGCCACACGTCACGCTTTCGCAAGGGTTGGTTCATTCTGCTGATCGCGGCCAATGTGGCGGCTGTCTGCTCACTGCGGCTGTTCGGGATGGAGGTATTTACTCATCCGCTGTTTGACGTTGCGATGGTGCTCGGCTTGATCTACAACGTGCTCAAGGTGATCGACGCGCTATATTTCGCCTACTTCTTCGGCAAAGACGCCCGTGCAAAGGTTGTCGACTACTTCAACTATATTTTGTTCATCCCGACGTTCACGTCCGGCCCGATTCTCAAGTTCCGCGATTTCATGGCGGATACGAAGCAGCCGTATCGGGTGGATGCCGCACAGACGGAAAGCAGCATCAAACGCATCATTCTCGGTCTGTTCAAGAAGATCGTGCTGGTCACATGGATGACCGACGTGTTCGACCACTTATCGGGGCAGGAGCTTTATACGCATCAGTCGTTATTTTTGATGGTCTGGTTTTATGCCTTGATCTACTTCGATTTCTCCGGCTACTCCGATATTGCGATCGGCTTCGGACGGCTGATGGGCTACAACATACCGGAAAACTTCAAGAAGCCGTTCCAGTCGCCGACGCTGACGCAGTACTGGCGCAATTGGCACGCTACGCTCGGCGACTGGTTCCGCGATCACATTTTTATCTTTTTCTCGCGTCAAACGCCGACCAAATGGACCGCAGCCGGCCTGTCCATCCTTATTATGGTGCTGATCGGGCTATGGCACGGCTTTAGCTGGCTTTACCTGCTATGGGGTGTCTACCACGGCGTGCTGATCGCGCTGGAAAATCTGCTCGGGAAGACGACGGTTAACAAGAAAAAAGTATCGCGGACGTACTTCTACGCCCGCTGCGCGTTGACCCAGCTGCTTGTGACAGCGGCAGTCATCGTTTACAGCGGCAAAAGCGAAACGGTCCTCCACATTTACCGCGGTCTCCTGAACTGGCCGTTCTGAGCATAATGAAAGCAGCGTCCCTTTGCGGGCGCTGCTTGTTTTTTTACGCGATCTCGCGAAAATAACTTAACTGGCATCGGATTGCTTCGTGGGCGTCTCCACGACTTCTTTGGCCGGGGCAGCTTGAACCGCGCATTGCAGCTGGTTGCCGTTTGCCGTTATATACAATTCCCCCACATATTGAAACACATCATCGCTGTCCTTCTTATGTACATGCACGCAGCCCGATTTCGTATTGATATTGAGCGAGAGCTGATCGGGCAGCTCCACCAAGCAGTGAAACTTTTTAAAGCCGTTTGGGAAACGCAGCCAAGTGCCTGACACGGTTTCAACAATTTGGGTGTCTTTGCTCATCGTACGATCCGCCCTTTCTTGAAAAAGTTGCCCCTTCTCCCCTCCAGTCCGAAGAGAATTATTTCCATTGTAAACCAATCAAAAGGAAAAGAAACGGGAACGTTGTCGAGCGTTTTTGTCGAAAAACCGCCGGAGTGGACAGGGGCATCCTCCCGGGCTCCCAATGTCCGAAACTCTTACTTTGAGTTGTCGGCAATTAATGATATAATTTGGATGAGCGTTCTATTGTACGCGCGTTCATTTCGATTATTTTCGGAGGTGTCCCATGAAATTAGGCGTGTTTACGGTATTATTCCAGCAAAAACCTTTCGAAGAAGCACTTGACTACATTGCTTCCAAAGGACTCGATGCCGTTGAAATCGGCACCGGTGGCTACCCGGGCAAAGCGCACTGCGACCCGGACGTGCTGCTTAGCGATAACGGCAAACTGAAAGCGTTCAAGCAAGCGATCGAATCCCGCGGACTGACGATCAGCGCGCTCAGCTGCCATGGCAACCCGCTCCATCCGCAAAAAGCGCTTGCTCAAGCCGATCACGAAGCGCTGCTCAAAACGGTCGACCTTGCCCAGAAGCTCGAGGTGCCTGTCGTCAATGCGTTCTCCGGCTGCCCGGGCGATTCCGATAACGCGAAATATCCGAACTGGCCGGTCGCTCCTTGGCCGCCCGATTTCCAAGAAATTCTCGACTGGCAGTGGGCCAACAAAGTGATTCCTTACTGGACGGAAACCGGCAAATATGCTTCCGACCGCGGTGTGAAATTCGGCCTCGAGCTTCACGGCGGCTTCTCCGTCCATACTCCGGCTACGCTCCTGCGTCTGCGCGAAGCGGCTGGCGACGTCATCGGCGCTAACCTGGACCCGAGCCATATGTGGTGGCAGGGCATCGATCCGGTGCAAGCGGTGAACATTCTCGGCCGCGCAGGCGCCATTCACCACTTCCATGCCAAAGATACGTCGATCGATCCGATCAACGTTAACCGTTACGGCGTCACGGATATGCAGTCCTACGCGAACATGCTGGACCGCGCTTGGCAGTTCCGTACCGTCGGCTACGGGCACGATCTCAAGACATGGGCGGACATTATCAGCGCACTTCGCTTGGTCGGATACGACTATGTCGTCAGCATCGAGCATGAAGACGGCTTGATGTCGGTGGACGAAGGCTTTACGAAAGCGGTGCAAAACCTGCAGCAAATTCTCATCAAAGAGCCGCTTGGCGAAATGTGGTGGGTTTAATCCAATGGAGCGCCCCTCTGCCTGAGGTAGCGCTCTTTTTTATTTTCAGGAATATCCTCTCGAAACGTCAAAAGGACAGCGTCCCTAAGAGGAGACCTGTCCTTGTCCGTGCATGTATGATCTTATTCGCACCTCTGCAAGCAGCGGCAGCTTACAGCTTGCCCATCCAGCCCATAACCATAATGACGTCCAGGGTTACGAATACGGCCAAGCTAACGAGACCGAAGCCAATGGCGAACGGATTTTTCTTTTTAGCGCCGAGCAACCGGATGATGCCGATAGCAATAATGATCGTGAACAAGATCACGAATATATCGAACCCGGAAAAGGTGCTCGTGGCTTGTGCCGCTTCTTCAGCCAAAAACATGGAGGGACCTCCTTCAATATGCGAAAATACTTAATCCTATCTTATCTTGACTAGCTTGGAAGTGCAAGCGATTTATCCAAGTGTAACAAGTTTGTCAACATTTTCACCGGGAAGCGGCAGGGCTTGACTTTTTGGCCGTTGCCCCCTTTGTGAGGCACTTCACTCAAGACGTGAAAGGCTTATATGAGAGCCTTTTCATCTATAGCTCGCATTCCGCCTATTTCTAATAAATCGTTATCAAATGGAACGCTGTAAACGATTTACCGGAATTGTGCAACATCAGGGAGGAGCCAAGACCCATGGCCTCCGAACCGTCCGTGATTTCTGCAATCTCCCGCGCAAATATAAAATGTCCATTTCTTCTAATATTTATAACTCCGGCCACACGGAAATTCAGTGTCTGGCCTTCCCCCCGCAACGAAAATGATCCGCGAAGAGGAAGTGCCCGACTTCCCACGTATGAAGTCGGCGGCGGCTTGTTGGCGAAACCGCCCCCCGCGAAGCAGCTCGATCCGTTCGTCCGCCGCGCTCGTAAAAACGCCGCTCTCAAGCGGGTTCCCGGCTTGGAGCAGCGTTTTCTCTATTCCTATGGGCCATCGAAGTTAAACGGCCGCATCTTCCATTTCTTTAAGCCGCTTATAGTAATCTTCGGAGCGCACTTTGTCGCGTTCCAAGATCGGTTTCAGGTATTTGCCTGTGTACGAGCCGCTTACCTTGACCACTTCCTCCGGCGTACCGGAAGCGACGATCGTACCGCCCCGGTTGCCGCCTTCCGGTCCGAGATCGATGATGTAATCGGCTGTCTTGATCACATCGAGATTGTGCTCGATGACGAGGACGGAATCGCCGTTCTCGACCAAGCGGTGCAGCACCTTAAGCAGCCGGTCGATATCATGAATATGCAATCCGGTCGTCGGCTCGTCCAGAATGTAGATCGTCTTGCCCGTGCTGCGCCGATAGAGCTCGGCTGCGAGCTTCACGCGCTGCGCCTCTCCTCCGGAGAGTGTCGTCGCCGGCTGTCCCAGGTTCATGTACCCGAGCCCGACGTCCAACAAGGTCTGCATTTTACGGTGAATGCGCGGAATGTTTTTGAAAAACTCGCACGCATCCTCGATTGTCATTTCCAACACTTCGGAAATGTTCTTGCCTTTATATTTCACTTCCAACGTTTCGCGGTTGTACCGTTTGCCTTTACATACCTCACACGGCACGTAAACGTCCGGCAGGAAGTGCATCTCGATCTTGATGATGCCGTCGCCCTTGCATGCCTCACAGCGTCCGCCCTTCACGTTAAAGCTGAACCGGCCCTTTTTGTAGCCGCGCACTTTCGCTTCGTTCGTCGCAGAGAAGACGTCACGGATATCGTCAAATACGCCGGTATACGTAGCCGGGTTCGAACGGGGCGTCCTGCCGATCGGCGATTGATCGATGTCGATCACTTTGTCGACATGCTCCAGTCCCTTGAACTCCTTGTATTCGCCCGGGCGAACCTTGGCGCCGTTCAGCTCTTTCGCCAACGTTTTGTACAAAATTTCGTTAATCAGCGTACTCTTGCCGGAGCCGGATACGCCGGTCACACAGCCGAATACCCCCAGCGGAAATTTCACATTGACGCCGCGCAGGTTGTTTTCTTTCGCCCCGCGGATTTCCAGCCACTTCCCATTCGGCTTCCGCCGCTCGGCAGGAACGGGAATAAACTTGCGGCCGCTGAGATATTGCCCGGTCAGCGATTCCTCGTCCTTCATAATCTCCTCAGGCGTGCCTTGGGCGATCACCTTGCCGCCATGAATGCCCGCTCCCGGCCCGATGTCGATGATGTAGTCGGCCGCCAGCATCGTATCTTCGTCGTGCTCGACCACAATCAGCGTATTGCCCAGATCCCGCATATGCTCCAACGTCTGGATCAACCGGTCGTTATCCCGCTGATGCAGGCCGATGCTTGGCTCGTCCAAGATGTACAGCACGCCCATCAGGCTCGACCCGATCTGTGTCGCCAGACGAATACGCTGCGCCTCGCCGCCGGAGAGCGTGCCCGCCGCGCGGTGCATCGTCAAGTAGTCGAGCCCGACATTGACGAGGAAGCCCAGACGCTCCTTGATTTCCTTCAGGATCAGATGCGCAATCTGCGTCTCGCGGTCAGTCAGCTTCAGCGAGTCGAACCATTGCTGCGCTTCCCCGATGGACAGCGAGGTGACATGCGCGATATTTTTATCCGCTACGGTTACCGCCAGCGTTTCCGGCTTCAGGCGGGCGCCCTTGCACTTGCCGCAAGGCTTGGCGCTCATGTACGTTTCGATATGCTCACGGATGCCGTCGGAGAACGTCTCCCGGTAACGGCGCTCCAGATTGTTCACGATGCCTTCAAAGGCAACCATTGCTTCCTTCTTATGGCCGAAATCGTTCTCGTACCGGAACCGCACCTTCTCCCCGCCGGTCCCGTACAACAGCTTCTGCATCTGCTCTTTCGTCAGCTCGCTGACAGGCGCATTTTTCGGAATGCCGTAGTGCTCGCACACCGCCGAAAGGAACTGCGGATAGTAGTTCGACGTGCTGCCGGCCCATGCCTCGAACGCCCCCTCTTCGATGGAAAGCTTCGAATTCGGAACGAGCAGGTCCGGGTCCACGATCATCTTTTGACCTAAGCCGTCACACTCGGGACAAGCGCCGAACGGACTGTTGAACGAAAACATCCGCGGCGCCAGCTCTTCGATACTGAAGCCGCACTCGGGGCAGGCCAGATTTTGGCTGAACAGGAGCTCTTCCTGATCGATCACGTCTACGATGACGCGCCCCTCGGCCAGTTTCAAGGCCGTTTCCAGCGAGTCGGCCAGACGTGTCTGGACATCGTCCTTCACGACGATCCGGTCCACGACCACCTCGATCGTGTGCTTTTTGTTTTTCTCCAGCTCGATCGTTTCGGACAGCTCGCGAAGCTCGCCGTTGACGCGTACGCGGACGAAGCCCTGCTTCTGGATATCCGCCAGCAGCTTCGAATGCTCGCCCTTGCGTCCCGAGACGATCGGCGCCAAAATTTGCAGCTTGGTACGCTCCGGATATTCCATGATCCGGTCAACCATCTGCTCGACGGTTTGCGAGGTAATCTCGATTTTATGCTCCGGACAGTGCGGACGCCCGATCCTGGCAAATAGTAGACGCAGATAGTCGTAAATTTCCGTTACCGTACCCACGGTGGAACGCGGGTTGCGGCTCGTCGTCTTCTGGTCGATGGAGATGGCCGGAGACAATCCCTCGATCGAGTCGACATCCGGTTTGTCCATCTGGCCGAGAAACTGCCGCGCGTAGGCGGACAGCGACTCGACATATCTTCTTTGCCCTTCGGCATAGATCGTATCGAACGCCAAGGACGATTTGCCGGAGCCGCTCAGGCCGGTCAGGACGACAAATTTATCCCGCGGAATGACGACGTCGATATTTTTCAGGTTGTGCGCCCTGGCGCCTTTAATTACAATGTTGTCTCTGGCCACGTTTCGAAAGCCTCCCTTGACTACAGCTCGGCCTTCAATTCGAGCACGGCATCGCGGAGCTCCGCGGCACGCTCAAACTGCAGGTTTTTGGCTGCTTCCTTCATTTCCTGCTCCAACCGTTCGATTAGCGAAATGCGGTCTTTCTTGGACATCTTCGCCTGCTTCACTTCCGACAAATAGTCGGCCTTCTGTTCGGCCACCTTGGTGGCTTCGATCACATCGCGCACTTTCTTCTGTATCGTTTGCGGCGTAATGCCGTGTTTCTCATTATAAGCGAGCTGAATTGTCCGGCGGCGGTTCGTTTCCTGAATCGCCTTCTCCATCGAATCGGTCACCTTGTCCCCGTACATGATCACATGTCCGTTGGCGTTGCGCGCCGCCCGCCCGATCGTCTGGATCAAGGAACGCTCCGCACGGAGGAAGCCTTCCTTGTCGGCGTCGAGAATCGCGACAAGCGATACCTCGGGCAAGTCCAGCCCTTCCCGCAGCAGGTTGATGCCGACGAGAACGTGGAACGTGCCGAGCCGCAATTCGCGCAAAATCTGCATCCGCTCGAGCGTCTTGATGTCCGAGTGCAAATACCGCACCTTGATGCCGATTTCCTTGAAGTAATCGGTCAAATCCTCGGCCATTTTCTTCGTCAGCGTTGTGACAAGCACCCGTTCGTCTTTCTTGATCCGGTCTTGAATTTCTTCCAGCAGATCGTCGATCTGACCTTTGGTCGGGCGCACTTCGATCACCGGGTCGACCAGTCCGGTCGGACGAATAATCTGCTGCACCATCTCGGGGCAATGCTCCAGCTCGTACGGTCCCGGCGTCGCCGAAACGTAGATGATCTGCTTCACCTTCTCTTCGAACTCCTCAAACCGGAGCGGCCGGTTATCCAGGGCCGAAGGCAGCCGGAAGCCGTGCTCGACGAGCACTTCCTTCCGCGCCCGGTCGCCGTTGTACATCGCCCGGATCTGCGGCAGCGTCACGTGCGACTCGTCCACGATCACGAGCATGTCGTCCGGAAAATAATCGAACAGCGTGTACGGCGTCGCCCCGCGCTCGCGGAACGTCAGCGGTCCGGAATAGTTCTCGATGCCGGAGCAGAAGCCCATCTCCTGCATCATCTCGATGTCGTAGCGCGTCCGCTGCTCCAGCCGCTGCGCCTCAAGCAGCTTGCCCTCTGCGCGCAGCTGCTCAAGTCGTTCTTCCAGCTCCCGCTCAATGTTCACGAGCGCCCGCTTCATCGTCTCCTCGTGCGTCACGAAGTGGGAAGCCGGGAAGATGGCGATATGATCGCGTTCGCCGATAATCTCGCCGGTGAGCACGTTAATCTCCGTGATCCGCTCGATTTCATCGCCAAACAGCTCCACGCGGACCGCTTGCTCGCCGCGTGAAGCCGGAAAAATCTCGATAACGTCGCCGCGCACGCGGAACGTGCCCCGCACGAAGTTCATATCGTTGCGCTGGTACTGAATATCGATAAGCCGATGCAAAATCTCGTTGCGGGAACGCTCCATACCTACCCGCAGCGACAGCACGAGATCCCGGTACTCCATCGGAGAACCGAGGCCGTAGATGCACGATACGCTCGCCACGATGATGACGTCACGCCGCTCGAAGAGCGAGCTGGTCGCCGAGTGCCGGAGCTTGTCGATTTCTTCGTTAATGCTGGAATCCTTCTCAATATACGTATCCGACGACGGAATATACGCCTCCGGCTGGTAATAATCGTAATAGCTGACGAAATAGGAAACGGCGTTGTTCGGGAAAAACTCCTGCAGCTCGCTGCACAGCTGCGCGGCCAGCGTCTTGTTGTGCGCAATCAGCAGCGTCGGCCGGTTCAACTGGGCGATCACATGGGCCGCCGTAAACGTCTTCCCCGTTCCCGTTGCGCCAAGCAGCGTCTGATGTCTTTTCCCTTCCCGCACGCCGTTCACCAGCTGCTCGATTGCGGCCGGCTGGTCCCCTTGCGGCTGAAAGTCCGCCACGAGCTGGAATTTCCTGTCGCTGTAGACGACTTCGTTCATTTTGCTCATCTGATCACCCGTTCATTAAAAAGACTTTGTTTTCCTTCTAAACTTTTATCTACCATATTCCGATAAATAACTAAGCGTCGGTTGACGCGCGTTCGACTCCGTTCGACGATTTCCTGTGATAGGAATATTTGTTCCCATATATTATACCCTTTTTCTCTTTCTGTTGCAAACGAATCCCATTTCCTATTTTTCCAAAGACGCTTGCGCAGGACAAAGAAAAAGGATGCAGCACTACATCAATTTTAGAAATCTAGGGGTGGAACGACAGTGGACTTGACTACATTAATAGGTATTATCGTAGGCCTTGGCGGTCTGGTAGGCGGCTATTTGATGGACGGCGGCCACCTTTCCGCGCTGGTGGTTCCCAGTGCCATGCTCATTATTTTCGGCGGTACGATCGGAGCCGTTATGATCAGCTTCCCGATGTCCCAGCTTAAGCAAATCGGCAAAGCATTGGGAATGGCTTTCAAGGAACCGAAGCGCGACCACGCCGCGATTATCGACGAGCTGGTCGATATGGCGACGATCGCCAGACGCGAAGGCGTGCTTGCCTTGGAACAGCGCGCGCAAGAGCACAGCAACCCGTTCCTGCGGGACGGCCTCATGATGGTTGTCGACGGAACCGATCCGGAGCTGACCCGGCAAATTCTCGAGCTGGAGATGGATGCGATCGAGCACCATCACGAAGGCTACGCCAAAATGTTCGACGCGGCAGGAGCCTTTGCTCCGACCATGGGGATCATCGGTACCGTTATGGGCCTTATTCACGTGCTTGGTAACTTGTCCGATCCGGGAAGTCTGGGGCCGGCCATTGCCGTCGCGTTTACCGCAACGCTGTACGGCGTATCGTCCGCCAACGTTCTTTACCTGCCGATCGCAAGCAAAATCAAAATCCGCAGCAAAGAGCAAATCTCCGAGATGGAATTGATGCTGGAAGGCATCCTCGCGCTTCAAGCCGGGGAAAATCCGCAGCTCATCAAAAAGAAACTGAATTCGTTCCTCCATCAGGAACATAAAAAAGTCGAAGGCGCAGGTGAGGCCGGTGGCGAGGAAGAATAAAAAGCAGGAAGCCCCCGAAAACCACGAGCGATGGATGGTTACCTATGCGGACCTGATTACGCTGCTGCTCATCTTTTTTGTCATCATGTATGCGATGAGCAAGGTGGACGTGCAAAAATATGAGGTGCTGGCTCAAGCGCTGAAGTTCGAATTCATGAAGGCCGATACGATTATGCCGAAGGGCATGGGCATCACCGGTTCCGCCAACCCGGCGAAGGGCGGAGATGACAGCACGAAAACCGAGCAGCAGCTCAAGGAAATGAAAGAACGGGAAGAGCGGGAGAAAAAAGAACGCCAGCTCGAAGATCTGCTCCAAAAAGTGCAGGTCTATATCGAAGAAAACAATTTGCAATCCCAGGTGTCCGCAGCCAATACGCCGCGAGGGGTAGCTGTCACGCTGAACGATCTGTTCCTGTTCGATCTCGGCAAAGCGGATCTGAAGCCGCCCGCGATTCCGGTCTTAACCAAGCTGGCGAGCTTGTTCCCGACGCTCGACGCAACGGTCAGCATCGAAGGGCACACGGATGACCTGCCGCTCGCTACAGGTTCTTTCTACAAAGACAATTGGGGGTTGTCGCAGGCCCGTTCCCTTTCGGTGCTGCGGTATTTCCTCTACGAAACCCAACTCGATCCGAAAAAGCTCGTTTCGACGGCCTATGCGGATACGAGACCTGTGGCGGAAAACAACAGCGCAGAGAACCGCGCCAAAAACCGCCGGGTCGAAATTGTCGTGCTGCGGGAGAAGCCCGCGTCCGCTCATCAACCCTCCGGCAATTAAAGCCGTACTATTGCTTATTTACCGCACTTCCCGCTTATCTGAAACAAGCCGCTGGCGTGAAGCATGTTCACGCAGCGGCTTGTTTTGTGCTTACACCGATTTGGAGTCCGAACGATTGCTGAGCAAGCCGACCGGCTTGCGGCTGAAGTACGCCCAGATCGGCCGCTGCCTTACCTCTGCATAATGGAGCGCCTCTTGATCGGGCGCAAGCACGATGCCAAGCTGATGGTGCTCTCCCGAAAAAATCGCGCGCTTCAAAAATTTGCTTTCGCCCGCCAAATTCAAAATTTCCAGTTTGCAGAACGCCGAGTTCTGCTGCATTGCCTGGTGCAGCTCCTGCTTCGTACGGACCGGGATCCCGTTGACTTTGTAAACGATCTCGCCGACGGCAAGCCCAAGCTCATCCGCCGGACTGCCGGGCAGAATGCCCAAAATTTTCAGCCCGCGACTCCCGTGTACATACAACGGACTCCGCCTTGCTTCATCCCACCGGCTGTAAACGATCATCGCTTCGTGCATCAGGATGGACAGCACGGATGCCACGGCCATAAACGGCGGCCACCAGGCGGCAACGGCTGCAAACAGCAGCAAGGCGCCTGCATAGAGCAGCAGCAGGTTCGAGCTGAGCTTCACCTTCTCCTGGGGCAGCCGCGACATCGTCATCTCGGTAAAGCCGATCATCACGGGAAAGCCGACGATCGTCCAGCCGTGCTGCCACATATCGCCGCCAAGCAGCGGGGTCCAAGGCAGTGCCGTGCCTCCGGCCATCGGCACCAGAAGAAATAAGGTCATCGGCCAGTAGCCTTGCAGCTGATATCCGCCCACAATTTTGCCCCTCTTGCTCTCGTAGAACATCGGCGTGCCGAGCCGCGTGCCTTGAAAACGCACGAACAGCGCTTCCGCCAGATGTAAAACCGCCACAAGCGCAAGCATGGACGGCATATTCAACGACAGCAGCGGTCCCGTCATCCAAGCCCAGGAAGCCGCAGCCTCCCCGTCGTATAACCCCGGAAATGCCCGCAAGACCGCTTGCACCAAGCCGATGACACCGACGGCATAAGCCCAGCACAAAAAGCGCACCCGCGCGAAAATGAGCAGCAGGGAAACAAGCCACAGCAGAACAACCGCCTCCGGCTGCACGGACGCCCCGATTCCCGCCATAAGAACGGAAGCGGCAAGACCGCCCACCCAGCCCCACAGCACGGTACGCCATGTTTCCGACAGCAGCGAATGCAGCTTGGTCGCAAACAGCTTCCGTTCGAACGTAATCTGCCGGCGGTACTGCAGCACGATGAATAGAATGCCTACATAGTAAAAAGGATGCGTCAACAGCTGCAACAGCGCCCGGAGTCCCCGGTGCGCCAGTTCCAAACCAAAGTCCATGCCCGGCTCCTTTTTGAAGTCCGGCGAATAACAAGCTGCCGTGCAGTCAACGCGTTCTTCCGATCGCTGTTGTTCCCGGACTTCTGGATTCTCTATACCTTCTATAGGTTGAAGTCCGGAAACAAAGGCGATCACTTCGTTTCTACAGAACGCTCTCGGCTGCTCCGCACGTTATTCATCAGACTTCGAAGTTTATAAATAAAAAAAGAAAACCTCTGTCGAGGCCGTTAAGTCGGGCGGCCCCGATAGAGGTTGTTATTTCGACGCGGAGGCTTCGTTTTCCTGCCGTCGCCTGAATTTCCCTAAAACCCGGAAGCCGTTACTTCTTAACGGCACCTTGCATATACTCGACAGCCGCCTTGAGCTGCAGGTCATTCTTCGGGTCGCGGATCTCGGCCAAGATCGCCTTCTCCAGCTTGTTCGCCGTCTCGGTATCCACCTCGCCGGTGATCGGCAGACCGTTCAGCCGCTGGAACGCCTTGACGGCCAGCGCGGTTTTCTCGCTGTAGTATCCGTCCTGCCGGTCCGGACCGAGCCCCAGGCCCTGCAGCATAATCTGCAGATTTTTGACGTCCTCGTTGTTCATATCCGGCTTAAGCGTCGCCTTTTTGCTCAGAGGCGCCACTTTGAAGTAGGCCGGCTGCTCAACAGGCATCGTCGGTGTGATTCCTTTCTTGTGAATCCATGTGCCGTTCGGCGTGAGCCACTTGTAAACGGTCATCTTGATGTTGCTGCCGTCGCCCATTTCTTTCTGGAATGTCACCTGAACCGTGCCTTTGCCGAATGTGTTCTCCCCGATCAGCTGGCTGCCTGCGGAGTCGTGCAGCGCGCCGGCCAATATCTCCGAAGCGCTCGCGCTCCCCTTATTAATCAACACCGACACGGGGTACGGCTTGCCGGTTCCCTGCGACGTCGTCTCCTCGCGCTTGCCTTTGCGATCCTCGATCTGAACGATTCCCTTGCCTTTCGGTATGAACGGCTCGACAATTTCCACGACCGCGCTAAGCAGACCGCCCGGATCGTTGCGCACGTCGATGATGAGTCCCTTCATTCCTTGGTCCTCCAACACCTTCAGCTCTTCCTTGAACCGTTTGGAGGTATTGCTGGCGAACTGCCGGATTTCGATCTTGCCGATCTGTCCCGGCAGCATCTCGCTGTAGACGGTCTCGACATCGATGTCGTCCCGGACGACAATGACCTGGATCGGCTCCGGTGCCCCGGCCCGCAGCACTTCGATCTTGGCTTGCGTCCCCTTGGGACCGCGGATCTTCATAATCGCCTGGTTGAGCGATAGCCCTTCCAGCTTCTCGCCATTGATCGAGACGATGATGTCGTGCGCGTGAAGTCCGGCCTTCTCGGCTGGCGATCCTTTGATCGGAGCGACGATGGTCACTTTGCCGTCTTCGGAGGTCACCTCCGCACCGATGCCTTGGAACGACGATGAAATGTTCTCGTCGAACTGCTGCGCCTCCTTCTGATCCATATACACCGTAAACGGATCTTCGAGCGTGGACAGCATCCCGTTAATCGCGCCGTTCACAATCTTGTCGTGATCGACCTCGTTCAAAAACTTGCCTTCGATCAATTGATACGTCGTTGCCAATTTTTTGTAGTCCTTGTTGGTCAGCCCCGATTTCACGTCGGCGGATGCCGAGCCCTCCAAGCCGACGGCGGCGAAAATCGACGGATGTACGATCGTCAGCGTCATAATGCTGCTTGCAAACATGGACAACAGGACAAACGCCAATACGGTACGTCCTTTAAATGTCATTTTTGGTCCCACACCGCCTTTGCTGTTCCCGCTACTTGACTAACTTGTCTTTCTAGTTTATGACAAGCCAAGAAAAAATATGAACAGCAGCATTATCTCAAATACGGCTTCGGATCGACCGGATCTCCGTCGATGCGGACTTCAAAATGCAGATGGTTACCGGTCGAACGGCCGGTGGAACCGACTTCCGCAATCTTTTGACCGCGCTTGACGGTGTCCCCCTTCTCCACGACGATGCCGTCGTTGCGAATATGCCCGTACAGCGTCCATACGCCTTTGCCGTGATCGATGACCACGCAGTTGCCGTATCCGCTCCACCAGGACGCAACGATGACGACGCCGTCCTCCGCCGCAAAAATGTCCGTTCCGTTCGGGGAAGGCAGGTCGATTCCGGAGTGGGTTGCTTTCCGTCCGGTAATCGGGTCGCTCCGTGTACCGAAGTCCGATGACATCTGCACGACGCGCGGCAGCGGATAACCGAATTTGCCGCCGCCGTAAGTATAGGCAGGCGCAGCGGGAGTTTTGCTCTTCTTGGCGTTCTCTGCCGCTTTGGCCTGCTGGAGCGCGCGCTGTTTCTCCGCTTCCTGCTTCGCCACTTGAACGAGCTGCTGCTGCACTTCTTCGCTGATATCTTCCAATTCCTTTTCCTTTTGGGAAAGGCTTGCGATTTTGACTTCCTTTTCTTTTTCCTTCACGACAAGATCGGCTTTGACGGCTGCCGCTTGGGCATATAAATTTTTTACCTCCGCCAGCTGCTTTTCAATCACCACGCGCTTGTCGGCGATCACGGCCTTGTCCCGCTTGTTCGCTTCCAAAATTTCCTTATCCTGCGCGACAATCGACTTGAGCGCCTGCAGCCGGTCCAGAAAATCGCTGAAGCTGGTGGAGCTGAGCAGCACGTCGGCGTAAGAAACGACGCCGTTCATATACATCAGACGCAGTCTGGATCTAAGCATCTGGTCGCGGGAGACGATTCTCGCTTCCGCTTCCTCCAGCTGCTGAGCGTTTTCCTTCAGAGAAGTCGTGACGCTGGATACCTGCTCGTTCAGCACGTTGAGCTTCTGGTTCGTCGCGTCGATTTGGCCGAGGATGGCGGTAATATCGTTCGCCGTCTGCTGCTTTTCCTGCTGCACCTGATTGATTTGCTTTTCCGTATCGTTCGCTTTTTGCTGCGTTGCGGATTTCATTTTTTTAAGCTGATTGATTTCCTGCTGAATCCGCTGCGACTCCGACAGCGCAAAGCCGTATTGCGGAGCGATAAGCGTTCCTACCAAACCGGCCGTGACCACAAGAGGCACCCAAGACTTCTTCAACATCCGTTCCTCCCCCGACTATTCATCCGAGATTGATCGTTGGTTCCTAGACTCTCAAAAACTTGCGGACCGACAGCGTGCTTCCCCAAATGCCGATCATAATGCCGATGCCGAGCAGAAGGCCCGCCGTCTTAAGACTGATCGCTTCAAAGGGCAGCAATTGAACGAGCAGCAAGTTCAGATCAAGCTGAATCGCCCGCATCATTTCCCAATACCCGTACAGCAGCACGCCGACGGGAATCGCCGAACCGATAATGCCGAGCAGCGCCCCTTCGATAAAAAACGGCCAGCGGATAAACGAATTGGTCGCCCCGACAAGCTTCATGATCGAAATCTCGCGGCGGCGCGCCACGATCGTAATTTTAATCGTATTGGAAATCAGGAACATGGCGGTCAGCGCCAAAGCGGCCACGATGACCAGCCCGACGTTGCGGACGATCGACGTCACTTTGAACATCGTCTCCACCGTGCCTTGCCCGTAACTGACCCGGTAAATCGGCTTCGTCGGCTTGCCGTTGTTCAAGCCCTCAATCTGCTTCGCCACGGCCGCGACCTCGCGAGGCTCGGTCACTTCGACGGTGAAGGAATCGTTCAGCGGATTGTTCTCGCCCTCGAACCCTTCAAGCAGCTGCTTCCCGTCTCCCAGTTTTCCGCGCAAATATTCCAGCCCTTCCTCTTTGGAAACGAACTTGACCTTCGAAACGTTAGGGATGGCCGTAATTTCGTTTTGCAATGAAGTGACCTGATCCTGCGGCGTGTTGACCTCAAGATACACGCGGATCTCGACCTGCTGCTCGATTTGCTGGGCCAAATAATTGACATTCAGCGTCAGCAGCAAAAAGACGCCCAAAATAAACAAAGAAATCGCAATCGCACTAATGGAGGCAAAGGACATCCAGCCGTTTCGAACGACGTTTTTACCGCCTTCGCGAAGATGCCGCACGGCCGTGTTAATCCTCATAGCCGTAGTCACCCCTTACCTCGTCCCGGACAAGCTTGCCCGCTTCGATGGCCAGTACCCGCTTGCGCATCGTGTTGACGATTTCTTTGTTGTGCGTTGCCATAATGATAGTTGTGCCGCGGAAGTTGATTTCTTCCATCAGCTTCATGATGCCCCAGGACGTGTCGGGATCGAGGTTCCCCGTCGGCTCGTCCGCGACGATGACGGAGGGGTTGTTCACGATCGCCCGGGCAATGGCGACCCGCTGCTGCTCGCCCCCGGAAAGCTGGGTCGGCAGGGAATTGACTTTGTCCTTGAGCCGCACAAGCTCCAGCACTTCGAGCGTGCGCTTCTTGATCAGCTTCTTCGGCGCCTCGATCACTTCCATGGCGAAGGCGACGTTCTCATATACGGTAAGCTTCGGGAGCAACCGGAAGTCTTGAAAAATGACCCCGATATTGCGCCGGACAAACGGAATTTTGCGCTGTTTGAGCTTTTCCAGATTGAAGCCGTTGACGAATATCGTGCCTTTGGTCGGTCGCTCTTCTCTGTAAATCAATTTCATAAAGGTCGATTTGCCGGCGCCGGAAGGGCCAACGACATAAAGGAAATCGCTTTGGTCGACCTTGACGCTGATGCCTTTCAAGGCATGGCTGCCGTCAGGATACGTTTTCCAAACGTCCTGCATTTCGATCACGATATCACATCCTGAAAAATTTGCGAGTCTGTAGACCGCTTCGAGAAGCGGACTTGATGCCAGCCTTTACAAGTTCGACATAAAATCGCAAAATCCTTTATCCGCCAGTGAATTTCTACAGTTTCTTCACATTCGGAACATTGGTTCGGGTCGGGGGATAGGGGCGTGCGGATCGCCGCTTCGCCTTTCTTCGACCGGATCATACAGCTCATACGGCCTTATACGGACGTTTGGCGAATGACGGCGAATGGAAAGTTTGGGGGCTTGGCCGCATATAGATTGTAGAGGTACAAGTGTATCGAGGAACAAAAGGAGAGCCCGTCATGTCACGATGGAATCTGCGTTTTCACTGGATCTGGATCGGCACGCTGGCGCTGATGCTGGCTATTTTCGTGTCGATTGCCGCTTACGGATCGCTCGCCCGGGTTCCTGCAGGCGTCCGGGTCGCGGGCTGGCCGATCGGAGGCCTCTCCTGGCCCGAGCTCGAACGTCAGCTCGCTGCGAAAACATCGGCGCTGCTGGAGCAAAAGGTCCGCCTGACCGTGACGGGCAGCGGCAGCGCCGAGCGGACGCTCCGGCAGCTCGGGCTTGAAATTAACAGCCAGGAGCTGCTGACTCAGCTTCAGCCCGTGCGGGAAGGACCGCCGTATAGGCGGGCAGCCGCCCGCTGGCGGCTTCGGGGAGCCTCGCTTGCGCTGACGCCTGCGCTGTCCGCAGACAAGCTGCGCGCCGCGCTGAGCGAAGCGTTCCCGCAGGTTTACGCCCGCAAGCCGACCGATGCGAAACGGCTGATCGACGCGAACGATGCCATCCGTTACGTGCCCGAGGTCCGTGTCGAACGAATCGACGAAGGCCAATTGTTGGGCCGGCTCCAGACGGCGCTGCCGGACTGGGGAGCCATTGCCGCAGTGCCCGAATCCGCAGGCCCGGAGGCCGCGGACCACCAGCTACCGTCGCCTGCCGCCCTCCCGCTCGACGTTCCGATGCGGACGCAAGAGCCGGCCATGACGGAACAAGCGCTGCGCGCGCAGGGCATTATACGCAAAATCGGCGAGTTCACGACCGTATCGCCACCCGCCCCTTCCGCCGCCGTCAGCATCGAAGGACGAGTGCACAACGTCCGTTCGACGGCCGCTTCCCTGCAGGATGTGCTGCTGAAGCCGGGCGAGGTATTCGACTATGCTCCGTTCATCGAGCGGACGGAGAGACAGTTCGGCTTCAAGGAAGCGCCCGTCATCGTAAACGGCAAGCTCGTTCCCGGCATCGGCGGCGGCATCTGCCAGGTTTCGTCGACGCTGTACAACGCCGTCCTGCGGGCCGGTCTGACCGTCGTCGAGCGGCGGAATCATTCGCTCCCTGTGAGCTATGTCGCGCTGGGGCAGGACGCCACGTTCGCCACCGGCCACATCAATTTCAAATTCCGCAACTCGACGGACCATTATTTGTTGATCCGTACCGCCTCGGACGAGCGCAGCGTCACCGTAAAGCTGTTCGGCCAGACGCCCCCGGACATCAGCTACGAAATCGAGTCGAAGACGCTCGAAACGCTGCCGCCGCCGGTCAAGTACGTGCTGAATTCGACGCTGCCGAGCGGCAAACAGGAGATCGTCATGCAAGGAAAGCCCGGGTATGTCGTCGAGACATTCCGATATAAGAAGCAGAACGGCGTCGTCCTTTCGCAGGAAAAAATATCGCGCGACACCTACCACGCCCAGCCGACCGTGATCGCATCCGGCGGCGGCTCCGGAACCCTTGACCGCACGGCGCCGCCGCCCGGGGAGTCCCCTGCGCCGCTGATCGAGGACGGCGTCCGGGGGCCGGCCTTCCGTTGAGCGGGCCCGGACATGAGAAACCCCCAGCCCGTCTGAAGGCGTGCGGCTGATGCAGCCGCCCTTCTTCGGGAGGGGGTTCTGGACTTATCTGCTTTTCGCGAAATATTCCTCGAACCAAGCCGACGAGCCGGCCAGAACGGTTTCCGCCCGTTCGATCGCTTGACTTACCTGGGCCGCGGCGGTGCCGCCGTAGACGTTGCGGGCGTTGACGACACTCTCCGGCTGCAGCACCTCGTAAATGTCCTGATCGAACTGCTTGGAAAATTGGTGGAATTCCTCCAATTTTAGGTCGAGCAAATATTTTTGGTTTTGGATACAGTAAAGTACGGTTTTGCCGATGACTTCGTGCGCTTGGCGGAATGGCATTCCCTTATTCACCAAGTAGTCCGCGATATCCGTCGCATTGGAGAAGTCCTGATTGACGGCCTGGCGCATCCGATCCTTATTCACCTTCATCGTGCTAATCATCGGCGCGAACAATTGCAGCGCGCCCTGCAGCGTACGGACCGTATCGAACATGCCTTCTTTGTCTTCCTGCATGTCCTTGTTATAAGCGAGCGGCAGCGACTTCAGCACGGTCAGGAGACCGAACAGATTGCCGTAGACACGGCCCGTCTTCCCGCGCACAAGCTCGGCGACATCCGGATTTTTCTTCTGCGGCATAATGCTGCTGCCGGTACAGAAGGCGTCATCCAGCTCGATGAACCGGAACTCCGTGCTGGACCACAGCACGAACTCCTCGCTGAGGCGCGAGAGGTGCATCATGATCATTGACGCGTTCGACAGAAACTCCAGAATGAAATCGCGGTCGCTCACCGCGTCGAGCGAGTTCTCGTACACGCCCTCGAAGCCGAGCTGCTGCGCCACGAAATGACGGTCGATCGGGAACGTCGTCCCGGCCAGCGCCCCGGCGCCCAGCGGCAGCACGTTCACGCGCTTGTAGCTGTCCTGCAGACGCTCGATGTCGCGTTGAAACATCGACACGTACGCCATCAAATGATGGGCGAACAAAATCGGCTGCGCCCGCTGCAAATGCGTGTAGCCCGGCACGATCGTGTCGAGGTTGGCCTTCGCTTGTCCGATCAGCGCTTCCTGCACCTTGTTCAGCAGACCGACAAATTCCACGACCCGCTTGCGCAGCCACAAATGCATATCCGTGGCCACCTGATCGTTGCGGCTGCGTCCGGTATGCAGCTTGCCTCCGACCGGGCCCACCTCGTCGATCAGCGCCTTCTCGATGTTCATATGAATGTCTTCGTCGCTGATGGAAAATTCCATTTCGCCCCGGCGAATCACATTCTGCACCTTCAGCAAACCGTCCTTGATTTTCTCCACGTCGTCTGCCGGAAGGATGCCGCATTTGCCCAGCATGGTCACATGCGCCAAGCTGCCCTGAATGTCCTCCTCGGCCAGTTCCTTGTCGAACAGGATTGACGCCGTATATTCTTCGACCAGTTGGTCCGTCTTTTTCGTAAACCGTCCGCCCCACAGCTTGGACATATCAGCGTCCCCCTTTTCTTATATCGTATGCACCGAATGAGTGCTGCCCGGTATACACAGCCTTAGGGCTTCCCGCTGACGGAAAACCCTAAGGCTCGAAGTGTTACAGGCTGACAGATGGCTGGCTTCCCGCCTGCCGCATTTATTTCGCCGCGTTCTGCTCGACGCCGGAAGCGACGCGCAACCGCAGCGCGTTCAAACGGATGAAGCCTGTCGCATCGCCTTGGTTGTACGCTTGCGTCGGATCGGCTTCCATCGTCGCAATGTGCGGGTTGTACAAGCTGACCGGGCTCTTCACGCCGGCGGCGATCACGTTGCCTTTGTACAGCTTGAGACGCACCGTGCCGCTCACGTTCTTCTGGCTCTCGGACACGAGCGCCTGCAGCGCAAGCCGCTCCGGAGCGAACCAGAAGCCGTTGTACACAAGCGAGCTGTAACGCGAGATAAACGAGTCGCGCAGATGCATGACTTCGCGGTCCATCGTGAGCGATTCCATCTTGCGGTGAGCGGAGAACAGAATGGCGCCGCCCGGGGTTTCGTACACGCCGCGGCTCTTCATGCCGACGAAGCGGTTCTCGACCATGTCGACGCGGCCGATGCCGTGCTTGCCGCCCAGCTCGTTCAGCTTCTCCATCACCTGCAGCGGAATCATACGCTCGCCGTTCACGGCCACGCAGTTCCCCTGCTCAAACTCCAGTTCGACATATTCCGCTTGGTCCGGGGCATCCTCCGGGTCCACGCTCAGCAGATACATGTCTTTGTTCTCCGGTGCGCTCGCGTCGAACCACGGATCTTCGAGCACGCCGCTCTCATAGCTGATGTGCAGCAGGTTGCGGTCCATCGAGTACGGCTTGGCCGCCGAAGCGGTGACCGGAATGCCGTGCTTCTCGGCGTAAGCAATCATCTCGGCCCGGCCCGGGAACTGCTCGCGGAACTGCTCCAGACGCCAAGGCGCGATAACCTCGATCTCCGGCGTCAGCGCCGCAGCCGTCAGCTCGAAGCGGATTTGGTCGTTGCCTTTGCCTGTTGCGCCGTGAGCGATCGCCGTAGCGCCTTCAGCGCGGGCGATTTCGACCATGCGCTTCGCGATCAGCGGCCGCGCGATACTGGTGCCGAGCAGGTACTGCCCTTCATAGAGCGCGCCTGCTTGGAACATCGGATAAATGAAATCGCGGGCGAATTCTTCACGCAGGTCGTCGATGTATACTTTGGAGGCGCCGGTGTTCAGCGCTTTCTCCTCCAAGCCGTCCAGCTCTTCCTTTTGTCCGATGTCCGCGGTAAAAGCGATGATCTCGGCATCGTACGTTTCTTTCAGCCATTTCAGAATGATCGACGTATCGAGGCCGCCCGAATAGGCCAATACGATTTTTTGCTTTGCCATGTGGTTCCCGCTCTCCTTTAATTGTAAGCTTTCCGAATATTACAAGATCGCTGCCATAACTGCCTTTTGCGCATGCAGCCGGTTTTCCGCCTGATCGAAGATGACGGAATTGGGACCGTCGATGACCCCTTCGGACACTTCTTCTCCGCGGTGCGCCGGCAGACAGTGCATGAACAAGAAATCTTTTTTCGCATATTTCACGAGCTCGTCGTTGACCTGATAGTTTTTGAACGCGATTTCCCGTTCCTTCTGCTCCGCCTCGAAGCCCATGCTGGCCCACACGTCCGTATAAATGACGTCCGCATCCGCCACCGCTTCTTTCGGGTCGGCTCCCACATGAATGGTCGCCCCCGTTTTGGCAGCACTTTCACTGCATTGACGCAGCACTTCGCCGTCCGGCTCGTAGCCCTCCGGCGTCGCGACGGCGAAATTGACGCCGAGCTTGGCCGCGCCCATCAATAAGGAGTGTACCATATTATTCCCGTCGCCGATATAGGCCACTTTCAGCCCTTGCAGACGGCCTTTTTTCTCATAAATCGTCTGGTAATCCGCCAGCGCCTGGCACGGATGGGACAAATCCGTCAGCCCGTTGATCACCGGTACCGTTGCCGCCCGCGCCAGCTCGATGACCGTGCGGTGCGCGAAGGTGCGGATCATGATGCCGTCCAAATAACGCGACAGCGTCTGCGCCGTATCATGAATCGATTCGCCGCGGCCGATTTGCAGATCGTTCTTGCTGAGGAACAGCGCATGCCCCCCAAGCTGATACATCCCTACCTCAAACGATACCCGCGTCCGCGTCGACGATTTTTCGAAAATCATACCCAGCGTCTTCCCTTTGAGCGGCTGGTACGCTTCACCTGCTTTATTTTTTCTTTTGAGCTCGACCGCGAGCTCGATCAAATATTGAATCTCTTCCGGCGCATAGTCGACCAAGCCGATAAAATCCCGCCCTCTGAGCTGAACCGCCAAATCTTGTTGTGCCGTTCCCGCCATGGATGTCTCTCCTTTCGGTATGCGTTTCTTTGTCAGCCTATACGGCGGCTGCGGCCTTCTTTGCGAGCACGCTGCAAATCGTCTCCAGCCCGCGATCCAAATCGTCCTTCGAGATCAGCAAGCTCGGCGCCAAGCGGATCACGTTCGGACCAGCCGGCACGACTAGCACGCCCTGCGCGTGAATTTCCGCGATCAGCTCCGCCGACGGCACGGTCAAACCGATGCCGATCAGCAGCCCGAGCCCGCGGATTTGTCCTACCAGCGGATTGTCCGCCAGCTTCGTTTTCAGCTCGCTCATAATGTAGCCGCCCAGCTCCGCCGCGCGCTCCGGAAGCTTCTCCGCCAGCATCGTCTCCACGGTCGCAATGCCCGCGGCGGTAGACAAATAGTTCCCGCCGAACGTGGAGCCGTGGCTTCCGGCCGTGAACGCTTCGCGCAGCTTCGCTTTACCGAGCAGCGCGCCGATCGGCATGCCGCTGCCCAGCCCTTTGGCCAGTGTAAACAAATCCGGCTCGATGCCGTAATGCTCATACGCAAACAGCTTGCCCGTACGCCCCATACCGGTCTGGATCTCGTCCAGGATAAGCAGCAGCCCGTGCTGCTTGCACAGCTCCGCCACCCGTTTCACGAACGCAGGGTCCGCCGGATTGACGCCGCCTTCGCCCTGCACCAGCTCGAGCATAATCGCGCACGTCCGGTCGCCGATCAGCTTCTCTAAAGCGTCCGCATCGTTGTACGGCGCGTACACGAAGCCTTCCGGCAGCGGCGCGAAGCCCTCTTTCACTTTATCCTGTCCCGTTGCCGTCAGCGTAGCCAGCGTCCGGCCGTGGAACGACATGTCGAAGGTAATGATCTCGTAGCGCTGCGGCTGGCCGAGCACCTTGTTGTAATAGCGCCGCGCCAGCTTGATCGCCGCTTCGTTCGCCTCCGCTCCGCTGTTGCAGAAAAACACCGCATCGGCGCAGCTGTTGTCCACGAGAAGCTGAGCCAGCTTCTCCTGGTTCGGAATGTGAAACAGGTTGCTCGTATGCCAGAGCGTGTCGACCTGCTCCTTCAGCCGTTCGGTCACCTGCTTGGGCGCATGCCCGAGGTTCGTCACCGCCAGCCCGCACATCAAATCCAGATACTCCTTGCCATGCTCATCCCACAGACGGCTGCCGTCCCCCTTCACAAACGTAAAAGGATACCGTGCGTAGTTCGGAAACAATGCGCTTTGAGCCTCTCCCATGTCGTTCACTCCTTTGTCTCGGATCAATTTTAGAATGAATACGATTTATTCCTTCACAATGCGGGTACCGATGCCGCCGTTCTTCAGCGCCCGGCTGAGCACTTCCGGCTCGGCGCCGTTAACGATGACAACTTCGCGCACCTTGCCTTGAATACACTGTACCGCCGCACGTACTTTCGGAATCATGCCGCCGTAAATTTCGCCGCTGGCGATCATTTCGTCGATCTGGCGAACGGTGACTGAAGGCAGAACCCGCTTCTCGCCGTCCACTGTCTTCATAATACCGGGCACGTCCGTCACGACGATCATCCGCTCCACGCCCAGATGCGATGCGACGGCACCGGCCGCCGTATCGGCGTTGATGTTGTAGCGTTGACCGCCATCGGCTCCGATGCCGACCGGCGCGATGACGGGGATGTAGCCCATCGCTACGATGCCCTGCACGAGCTCCGCATTCACCTGCGTTACGTCGCCGACAAGCCCGATCTCGTGCGCGTTCGCCACCGGCGCTGCCTCGATCAGGTGTCCGTCGACACCGGACAAGCCGAGCGCTTTCGCCCCGGAAAGCTGGATCTTGCGGACAATTTCTTTGTTAATTTGTCCAGCCAGCACCATTTCGACCACATCGAGGACGGCTTCGTTCGTTTTGCGAAGGCCGTTCACGAATTCGGATTCAATGCCCAGCTTGCCGAGCGTATCCGAGATCGCCGGACCGCCGCCGTGCACGATGACGGGAATGATGCCTTCCGCCTGCAGCCGCCTCAAATCGTCGAAAAAAAGCTTTGGCAGCGCCGCAAGCGTACTGCCGCCGCATTTCATCACAAAACAATTGCTCATCCGAACCGTTCCCCTTTATCGTTTCACCGGTCTGCAACACGGGGGTTGCGGGTGGTTTGTTTTCACCTTATATTCCCGAGCTTCAAGCTACGTCCGGTACGCCGCGTTGATTCGCACGTAATCATAGGTCAAATCGCAGCCCCAAGCCGTCGCCGACGCTTCGCCCATATGCAGGTCGACATGAATAAGCACGAAATCGCCTTTCAGGTATTCCGCAGCCCGCTCCTCATCGAACTTCACCGGACGCGATTGCTCCAGCACGACGATATCGCCGAGGCGGATATCGACGGTTTCCGTCTTCACCGGATACCCTGCGCGGCCGACCGCCGCAATGATGCGCCCCCAGTTAGCGTCTGCGCCGAAGCAAGCCGATTTCACCAGGCTCGAGCCGATGACCGTCTTCGCAATGGCCCGTGCCGCTTCACGCGACTCCGCGTTCGCCACCGTGACCTCGATCAGCTTCGTCGCCCCTTCGCCGTCCCGCGCGATCGCCTTGGCCAAATACTCGCCCACATGATTGAACGCGGCCTTAAACGCAGCCCAATCCGCATGCTCCGGCGTCAAGCGCTCATTCTCCGCCAGTCCGCTTGCCATGACGACGACCATGTCGTTCGTGCTCGTATCGCCGTCGACGGTAATCATGTTGAAGGTCGAATCGGTGACGTCGTTCAGCAGCTTTTGCAGCTCGGCGCTCTCGATGTTCGCGTCGGTCGTCATAAACCCGAGCATCGTCGCCATGTTCGGATGGATCATGCCCGATCCCTTCGCCGCCCCGGCAATGTGCACGGTACGCCCGCCGACCGTCACGCGAACGCAAATTTCTTTTTTGACCAGATCGGTCGTTAAAATCGCCTGGCAGAAATCGTCCCCGCCGTCCGCGCTTACAGCGGCCGGAAGCTTCTCGATGCCCCCGAGCACCTTCGGCATCGGCAGCAGCTCGCCGATCACGCCCGTGGACGTCACGCCAACCAGATGCTCGGCTACGCCGAACGCTTTGGCTCCCGCCGCACGCATCGCGCGCGCATCATCTTCGCCCTGCTTGCCCGTGCAGGCATTGGCGTTGCCGCTGTTCACCAGCATCGCCTGCAGCTTGCCGCCCTGCGCAATGCTCTCTTGCGTCACCTTTAGGGGAGCCGCCTGGAACTGGTTCAGCGTATAGACGCCTGCCGCTTCTGCGGGAACCTCGCACACAATGGCGCCGAGATCGTGGCGCTCCGTTTTTTTCAATCCGCAGTGCAGTCCTCCCGCACGAAACCCTTTGGGCGTCGTCACGGAGCCCTCCGGCACTACCGTAAACGCATCGTTAACTTTTATCGCCATCGCTTTCTTCACCCGTTCCCTTACGTTATGGATATACCGGAGTGAAAGCGAGACCCGTCGCTTCATCCCAGCCCATCATCAAATTCAAGTTTTGAACGGCTTGCCCGGCCGCACCTTTAACTACATTATCAATAACCGACACAATCGTCAGACGCCCCGTGCGCGAATCAAGCGACAGCCCGATATCGCAGTAGTTCGAGCCCCAGACTTCCTTCGTCGCCGGGTATTTCCCCTTCTCCCGAAGGCGCACGAACTTGCGTCCCTCATAATATTGACGGTACAGCTCGCGAATATCGTCCTCGCTTCGCGGGCTTTTGAGATTCACATAAATCGTGGATAATATGCCGCGCGTCATCGGCACCAAATGCGTTGTGAACGTCATCACGACTTCTTCCCCGGCAAGCCGGCTGAGCGCCTGCTCGATCTCCGGCGTATGCTGGTGCTTGTTCACTTTATAAGCCAAGAAGTTTTCGTTGATCTCCGAGTAGTGCACGAGCAGGCTGAGACCGCGTCCCGCGCCCGATACGCCCGACTTGGCGTCCGCGATGATCGACTTCGGATCGATCCAACCGCTTGCGGCAAGCGGCGCCAGACCAAGCAGCGTGGCCGTCGGATAGCAGCCCGGGTTGGAAATGAAATCCTTGCCCCGCACTTCTTCCCCGAACACCTCGCACAGCCCGTAAACGGCTCTCTTCAAATATTCCGGATCGGCCGGTTTATGTTTATACCACGTCTCGTATACGTCGCCCGATTGAAGGCGGAAATCGCCCGAAATATCGATGACCTTCAGCCCGGCATCCAGCAGCTTCGGCGACAGCTCGGTGCTGACCCCATGCGGCGTTGCCAGGAAGACGACATCCGCTTTGCCTCGGATCAGCTCGACATCGACAGCATCCAGCCGGTCCGTCAAAATTTGGTTCAAATGCGGATAACCGTCCGCAATCGGCGCTCCGGCGCTTGAGGAGGAAATTACCGAGGTAATCTCCACATTCGGATGCGCCAGCAACAGCCGGATCAGCTCCACGCCGCCGTAGCCGGTTGACCCGACGATCGCCGCTCTTAATTTCGTAGTCATATTCCGTCCCTCCACTTGCAAACTATGTATTATTATACATTCGGAAGCATAATAATTCAACGAAATTTTTCCCTGATGCAGCGCCCGAGCCCACTGTCCGCCCGAGGAAAAGTTTGCTGCAACCAAGCGTTTTCATCGCATCCGTGCGAGACATTGCTCCCCCAACGTATCTTACCCGGTATGACAGGCAAGCGTATGTCTATCCCGGACCATCTTGAACTGAAGCTTCCCCCATGATAAAATTTATGAAGCAAAAACGTCGCCGTAAACGGAGTTGTTCCGAATGAACAAAGTAGAGGCCGAATTCGGCAATTTGGTGAAAGCGTTTCGCAAACGCCATATGGGCAAAGGCCCTCGGGAGATACGCACGACGTTCTGCAAGCATTGGGCCATCTGCGAGATGGAGGGCAATCTGTCCCCCGTCGAAAAATTCATCGCTTCCGCCGCCGACGGCAAGCAGGCGCTGCGTTCGGCACGTACCGAGATGGTCAAGGAAATGTACCGCTTGCACCGGCCGGTAGAAATGGAAGAGCTGCTCGGCGCGAACTTCGTCGATCTGTTCGTGGATATCGACCTCGATAAAGATATCGGCATGAGCATTTTTGTTTTTGATGAAAATATCGAGAAGAAATTCAGTATGTAGCAAATTTGTGCAGCAAGCGGACGGGACGGATTTCCTCCGCACTTCCAATTGCATAATGTGCCGTTGGCACTTGGCAGCGAACCTGCTCAAGACTAACCGCCGCAACAGATCCGCTCTCGTCTTCCGCAACCGTTCGGAAATTGGGAGCTGCATCTGTGCGGCTTTTTTTATCCCATTTTCACGAAAAGGTGGTCTTCTTTCTATGGGTACTACGAAGCATACCGGGCGCATCTCGCTCCCTTCCCGTCCCGATCCGTCGCTGTGGGTCAGCAAGGTGCCTTTCGGCCTGAACCGGATCAAGCCGCGCCATATCCGCGATACGTTCAAAGCGGTCTGGGACAACCGCGGCCAACTCCCCTACGCGGCCCGTATCTTGACTCAGGGCGTCTGCGACGGCTGCGCGCTCGGCGTCTCCGGGCTGTACGATCAGACGCTGAACGGACCGCATCTGTGCACAACTCGGCTCAACGTGCTGCGGCTGAACACGATGCCGGCGATTCGCGAAACGGTGCTGCATGCGGATATCGACGAGCTGCGCCGAATGGACAGCACCACGCTGCGCAAGCTCGGCCGGCTGCCGTACCCGCTCATCCGACGCAAAGGCGAACGCCGGTTCAGCCGGGTCACGTGGGAGGAAGCCCTTAACGAAATTGCCGCCAAAATCCGCAGCATCGATCCCAAGCAGCTCGCCTTCTATTTGACGGCGCGGGGCATCACGAACGAATCGTATTACACCGCAGCCAAGGTGGCGCGTTTTCTTGGGACGAATCATATCGACAATGCGTCGCGCATCTGCCATTCCCCGTCCAAAACGGCCTTGAAACGGTCCGTCGGCATCGGAGCTTCGAGCTGCAGCTATAAAGACTGGATCGGCACGGATGTGCTCGTGTTCTGGGGCAGTGTGGCGGCCAACAACCAGCCGGTGTCGACAAAGTACATGTATGCGGCCAAGCGGAAAGGAACGAAAATCGTCGTCATTAACCCGTACTATGAGCCGTCCATGGACCAATATTGGATTCCGTCGATTGCGGAATCGGCTTTGTTCGGCACCAAGCTGGCCAACGACTTCTATCAAGTCAACATCGGCGGGGATATCGCTTTTATGAACGGCGTCATGAAGCATTGGTTCGAGATGGAGGAAGCCGATCCCGGCTCCGCCGTCGACCATGATTTCGTCCGGACGCATACGAACGGCTACGAAGAGCTGCGGGCCCACGTGATGCGTCAGGACTGGACGCTGCTGGAATCATCGTCGGGTCTGTCCCGCGAGCAAATGGGGGAATTCGCCCGCCTACTTGCTGCCGCGAAGTCGGCGGTGTTCGTATGGAGCATGGGGCTCACGCAGCACCGCTTCGGCACGGACAATATTTCGCAGGTAGCCAATCTGGCCTTGCTGCGCGGGTTTCTGGGCCGCGAGCATTGCGGCCTGATGCCGATCCGCGGTCACAGCGGCGTGCAGGGCTCGGGCGAGATGGGAGCCGATCCGTTCAGCCTGCCAGGCGGCGAATTCAAAGGCGGCGACATCGAGCGGATCGAGCGGCTGTGGGGCTTCCCGCTGCCCAAATGGCAGGGGGACATCGTGGGCGTGTCGCTTGAAAATGCGCTGCTGCCGGAAGATCACGAGCGGAAGCTGAAGGTATTCTATACGTCGGGAGGCAACTTTCTGGAAACGATGCCGGACCCGGAGTTTGTGGAGCGCTGCCTCGCCAATGTCGAGCTCCGCGTGCATCAGGATATCATTCTCAACACGTCGACGCTGGTCGATGCGAAAGAAACGGTCATCGTCCTCCCCGCCATGACCCGTTATGAGCAGCCTGGCGGAGGGACGTCCACCTCAACGGAGCGAATGGTGTATTTTTCGCCGGAAATCGAAGGGCCCCGGATGCCGGAGGCCCGGGCGGAATGGGCCATCTACGTTGACCTCGCCGCCCGCGTCAAGCCGGAAGCAAAGCACTTGATCGGCTGCGAAGACGCCTTCGCGATCCGGGAGGAAATCGCTCTGGCCGCGCCCAATTACGACGGCATTCAGCATTTGCGCCATCGCGGCGACGTGTTTCAATGGGGCGGCGCCTGGCTTTGCGAGGGCGGTATTTGCCCGACAGAGGATGGCCGGGGAACGCTGCTGCCGATTGAGCTGCCCGAGCTGCGCAAGTCCGAAGGGCATTTTTACGTCACGACCCGCCGGGGCAAGCAGTTCAATTCGATGGTCTACAGCGAGACCGATCCGTTCAACGGCGCAGACCGGTACGATGTGCTGATGAACGAGCTGGACGGGAGGACGCTGCAGCTTCGGGAAGGCGACGCCATTGTCGTCTATAATCGGTACGGCGCGTTTCACGGCCGGGTCAAATGGGAGCGCGTGAAGGAAGGCAACATCGAAGTCCATTGGCCGGAAGGGAACGTGCTGATCCCCAAAGGGGTATATGAGCCGTTCGCAGGCATTCCGGAATACAATACGACGGTTATCGTGGAAAAAGCGGAAACCTACCACGCCTTCAAGGATACGAAGTACGTGGAACGGCGCATTGAAGAGCTGGAGACGGAAAGCGGGTGAGGTCCATGGATAAGGAGCATCCGGTTGCAAGCCGGACCATCTGGCATTATGACGGGGAAAGGCTTCAAGCCCGGAACGATCGGATCGCTTCGGAGAAGCCTTTTACATTGGAGCTCGACGGAGAGGAGTTTGCCACCATCGTCTGCACCCCGACCGACCTGGAAGATTTGACGTTCGGCTTTCTCGCCTCCGAAGGCGTCATCCGAACGGCGGACGAGGTGGCCGGGCTTGCCGTCGATCCCCGCCGGGGCCTAGCCCACATTCGCCTGCTCCACCCGGAGCGCAGCCGCAGCTTGGACCATTCCAAGCGATTCATCGGCTCATGCTGTGGCAAAGGCCGCCAATTTTATTTTCGCAGCGATGTCCGTACGGCCAAGACCATCATGTCGCGCCGGACGATCACTCCGGCTCAATGCATCGGCTTGATCCGGCAGCTGCAGGACGGCTCTGACATCTTTCGCGAAACGGGCGGGGTGCACAATGCCGCCCTCTGCTCCCCGGATCGCCTGCTTGTCTGCCGCACGGACATCGGCCGTCACAATGCGCTCGACAAGGTGTTCGGCCACTGCTTGCGGGAGCGTTTGCCGATGAAGGATAAAGTCGTCGCTTTCAGCGGGCGCGTCAGCTCGGAGGTGCTGCTCAAGACGTCGAAAATGGGCGTTGGCACGCTGCTTTCCAAGTCTGCGCCGACCGATCTCGCGCTTGAGCTTGCCGACGAGCTGGGCATTACTGTCGTTGGCTTTATCCGCGGCAGCTCATTCAACGTCTATTCGCACCCGGAAAGAATTACGGAGCCATCCGGCGACTGAAATCAAGCATCTCTCACTGAGCCTTACACTGCAGGATGGCGGGCGCTGCTGTCAGACCGCACGCAGCATCCTTCCCTCGTGGTCTGTCTCTTCAGTACTTCGGCAAGTGATACCCTAAGGGGCGGCCGCAGGCAGTCAACCGCCTTCGGCCCCCATTCTCTTCCTAAGGCCCCGCTCCGGAGCCCATCAGCTTGAACCCTTCCCCCAGCACTTCGTTCGTATCGCTTAGAATGACAAAAGCCTCCGGGTCCAGCTTCCGGACCAACGTTTTCAACCGGGTCACTTCCGTTTGCCCAACCACAACCATCAACACCGTACGGCTTTGGCCGGTATACCCGCCTTTGGCTTCCAGCTCCGTCAGCCCCCGGTCCAGCTCATGCAAAATCGCTTCCCGAACCGCGTCCGAAACCGAAGAGACGATAAACGCTACTTTTGAGTAATTTAATCCGATTTGCACAACACTGATTGTTTTACTAGTCACAAACAAACCGATGAGTGCGTACATCGCTTTTTCCGGGGACAGCACGATCCCCGCTGCTACAATAACCAGCCCGTCCAGCATCGCAACGCACAATCCGAGGCCGATACCGGTGTACCGGTGAACAAGCTGCGCCGCCAGATCCAAGCCACCGGTGGAGCCCCGGCCGCGAAACACAAGCCCCAGTCCCATTCCGATGAGGATGCCGCCGTAAATGCTGGCAAGCAATAAATTACTCGTCAAAGAAGGAAGCACGCGTGTCAGCAGAACCATAAAAGGGAGCACGATTGATCCGACCGCCGTTTTAACGCCGAACTGCCTCCCCAGCAGTAAAGTACCCGCAATAAACAATGGGATATTTAGCGCCCATTGGGTATAGGCCGGCTCAAAGCCGAACAGGGTCTGAACGATGATGCTGATGCCCGTTACCCCGCCCGATGCAACCTGATTCGGGCTCAAAAATACGTTAAAGCTAACTGCAATCAGGAGCGAACCGAAAAGCAGGAGGCCGTATTCTATAAATAAGCTCTGCCAGCGGGGTAAAGCTGCAGCTTCACGCCCCTTCCAGCCCATTCGTCTGCCCGATCTTCCGGTGCCTTCGATTACCGACATCCGCTCTCCCCCTGAATATAAAAAACTACACGCCGGTCCCGGCTTCTTCCTTGGCCTAACCGACCTCCCCTCGGGAGTTGGCGATGCCAGCGGAAACGAAGCCGTTACTTACGTGTAGGATGAGCTTGCCTGTATCATTTTATGATGCGCCGTTTTCTTTATCCGGCTTATTGATTTGCTGGCGCAAATAGGCGTCGATAAATGCGTCCAAATCGCCGTCCATCACCGCGCCGACATTGCCGGTTTCCTCTTGGGTCCGGTGATCCTTGACCATGCTGTACGGATGGAATACGTACGAGCGGATCTGGCTGCCCCATGCGATGTCGGATACTTCGCCGCGGATTTCCGCGAGCTGCTTTTGCTGTTCCTCGATTTTTTTCTCGTACAGCTTGGACCGCAGCATTTTCATCGCGCGCTCGCGGTTCTTAATCTGCGAACGCTCCGTCTGGCAGCTGACGACGACGCCTGTCGGAAGGTGGGTAATCCGGACCGCCGAGTCCGTCGTATTGATGTGCTGGCCGCCCGCTCCGCTGGAGCGGTACGTATCGACCTTGAGATCCTCCGTACGGATCTCGATTTCCACATCGTCGTCAATTTCGGGCATCACATCGCACGAGACGAACGACGTATGGCGGCGCCCCGAAGCGTCGAACGGCGAAATGCGCACCAGGCGGTGTACGCCTTTTTCCGCCTTCAAATAGCCGTAAGCGTTGTACCCTTTAATAAGCAGGGTCACGCTTTTCACACCGGCTTCATCACCCGGCAGATAGTCGAGCACCTCGACTTTGAAGTCGCGCTTCTCCGCCCAGCGGCGGTACATGCGCAGCAGCATCTCTGCCCAATCCTGTGATTCCGTTCCGCCCGCTCCCGGATGCAGCTCCAGTATCGCGTTCAGACGGTCGTACGGCTGACTGAGCAGCAGCTGCAGCTCGAAGTTTTCCAGCTTCTTCACGAGCGCGGCAATCCCGGCCTCAATCTCGGCCGCCATGCTGTCGTCCTGTTCCTCCTGCATGAGCTGAGCCATGACCTCGAGGTCCTCGTATTCCGACGCTAATGCCTGGAACTCGTCAACTACGCTTTTGATCCCGTTGGCTTCTGCAATCAGCTTCTGCGCCCGTTCGTTGTCGTCCCAAAAATCCGGCGCCGACATCTTCTCTTCATAATCCGCGATCTGCTCCAGCTTCAGATCTAAGTCAAAGAGACCCCCTGAGCTCAGCCAATCGCTTGGCCGTTTCTTGCAAATCCCGCTTTACATCCGCTTCTAACATGTTAAAGCACCTCTATCCGTTAATTTTGCACCCTGTTATCGAAAAGGGAGACCGGAGCGACGCCCCGACCTCCCGCTTCCTATAAATTTACCGTGCCATTGACTCACCAGATATTTAAAGCTATGCGCCGTGGCACTGCTTGTATTTCTTGCCGCTACCGCAAGGACACAGATCGTTGCGTCCGATCCGGTCTTCGCTTACCGCAGGCTTCTTCGGCGCCGGTTCCCCGTTTGTGGCCATCTCATGCTCATCGACCACGGCTTCGCGCACCAGGTTCGTCTCCACATGAGCTTTCATGATGTAGGTCGAAACTTCTTCCTGGATGCTTTGAATCATCTCATTGAACATCTCGAAGCCTTCAAACTGGTATTCGCGCAGCGGATCCGTACCGCCGTACGCCCGGAGATGAATCCCTTGACGCAGCTGATCCATCGCATCGATGTGGTCCATCCATTTGCTGTCGACGGCGCGGAGCACGACGACCTTCTCGAACTCGCGCATGAACTCCGGACCGATCTGCTGCTCGCGCTCCTCGTAGAGACGCTTCAAGAGATCTTGCATATATTCGACGATCTCTTCTTTTTCTTTGCCCCACAGCTCGTCTTTGGTCAGCTGGCCTTCATGCAGGAACGTGCCGTTCGCATAGTCGACGATCGCCTGCAAATCCCACTCTTCCGGCACGAGATCTGCCGGACAATGCGCCTCGACGACCCGGTCGATCACCGGCATCATCATACCAAGCACGATGTCGCGAATGTTCTCGGACTCGATCACTTCGCGGCGCTGCTTGTAGATGATTTCCCGCTGCTGGTTCATCACATCGTCGTATTGCAGGACGACCTTCCGCACATCGAAATTGTTGCCCTCGACCCGCTTCTGAGCCGACTCGATCGCTCTGGAGATCAGCTTGCTCTCGATCGGCTGATCTTCCTCGAAACCGAGGCGGTCCATCATACCCATGATGTTCTCCGCCCCGAAACGGCGCATCAGCTCATCTTCCAGCGACAGGTAAAACTGGGACGAACCCGGGTCACCCTGACGGCCTGCACGGCCGCGGAGCTGGTTATCGATCCGGCGGCTTTCGTGCCGCTCCGTACCTATAATATGCAGCCCGCCGACTTCAGCTACTCCGTCCCCGAGCATAATGTCCGTACCGCGCCCCGCCATGTTGGTCGCTATCGTTACGGCGCCCGGTTGACCCGCGCGTGCGACGATTTCCGCTTCCTCCGCATGGTATTTCGCGTTCAAGACTTTATGCGGAATGCCCTTCTTCTTCAGCATCTCGGACAACCGCTCCGAGTTCTCGATCGATACGGTACCGACGAGCACCGGCTGGTTCTTTTTATGCCGCTCCACGATCTCGTTTACAACCGCGCGGAACTTGCTTGCCACCGACTTGTACACGACATCCGGCATGTCTTTACGGATCATCGGTTTGTTTGTCGGGACGACAATAACGTCCAGATTGTAAATTTTCTTCAATTCTTCTTCTTCCGTCTTCGCCGTACCGGTCATCCCGGACAGCTTGCGGTACATCCGGAAATAGTTCTGCAGCGTGATCGTCGCGAGCGTCATCGACTCGTTCTGCACCTGCAGCTTCTCCTTGGCTTCAATCGCCTGATGAAGCCCTTCGCTGTAACGGCGGCCCGTCATCAAACGGCCGGTAAATTCGTCTACGATCACGATCTCGCCCTCGTGTACGACATAGTCGACATCCCGGCGCATGATAATGTGGGCTTTCAATGCTTGCTGAACATGGTGGTTGATTTGCACGTGATCGTGATCGAACAAGTTTTCGATACCGAAGGCGCGTTCCACCTTCGCTACTCCCGGTTCTGTCAAAGCAACGGACCGGAGCTTCTCGTCGACCGTGTAGTCTTCCTCTTCCAAGCGGCTGACGACCTGATCGGCAATATAATACAGATCCGTCGACTTGGCGGCTTGTCCGGAAATAATCAGCGGCGTACGGGCTTCGTCGACCAGAATCGAGTCCACCTCGTCAATGACCGCATAGTAAAGCGGCCGCTGTACCATTTGTTCCTTGTACACAACCATGTTGTCGCGCAAATAATCGAAACCGAACTCGTTGTTCGTTCCGTAGGTAATGTCGCAAGCATAAGCCCGCTGCTTCGCGTCATGCGACAGATTGGGCAGGTTGACCCCAACGGTCATCCCTAGGAATTCATAGATTTTGCCCATCTCGCTACTGTCCCGCTGGGCCAAGTAATCGTTGACCGTAACGACGTGCACGCCCTTGCCGAGGAGCGCATTCAAATACACCGGCAGCGTACCGACCAGCGTCTTCCCTTCCCCGGTACGCATCTCGGCGATTTTGCCTTCATGCAGCGTCATACCGCCGATCAACTGGACGTCGTAGTGACGCTTGCCCAAGACACGCTTGGACGCTTCGCGTACAACAGCGAAAGCTTCCGGCAGCAGATCGTCCAGATCCTCGCCTTTTTCCAAACGCTCACGGAATTCAACAGTTTTGCCTCGCAATTGCTCATCGGAAAGCGGTTCGATCGAAGGTTCGAGAGAATTAATGTATTCCACGGCTTTCCACATGCGCTTCAATTCGCGCTCATTCGAATCGCCAAATATTTTTTTAACGAGTCCTAGCATGTTGCTAATCCCCTTCCTTATTAAAAACAATAGCCTATCCTAAATTGTAACAGTTTGCGCCTTCTACCGCAACAAACCTGCCCCGATTTCCCGAATCTACTAAAAAAGAGCCTGCCCGAACGCGCAGGCATCGCTAGACGCACCGCTGAAACGCTCGAACAAGCTCTGTTCTTTTCTAAAGGTATTCGGACGGATTATCTGGCCGGCTCGATGAGGCCGTATTTTCCGTCATTGCGTTTGTAAACCACGTTGACTTGCGCAGTATCGGAATTGGAGAAAACGAAGAAATTATGGCCTACCATGTTCATTTGCAAAATCGCCTCTTCCACATCCATCGGCTTCAGCGTAAAACGCTTCGTCCGCACCAATTCGTAATCCTCTTCATCCTCCAGGGAATAGGAAGCGTCGGGCAGTTCCATCCGGAACAGATCCTTAATACCGCCGTCCAAGCGAATTTTGCGGTTGGCTTTCGTTTTGGCCTTGCGAATTTGACGTTCTAACTTGTCCACAACCAGATCGGCGGCTGCGTACATATCGGCGTGCTTCTCCTCCGCCCGCAGCATAAGGCCCGTAAGCGGAATCGTCACCTCAACGGTTTGCATGCCTTTTACAACGCTTAGAGTGACATTGACTTCAGATGTAGGGGGAGCTTCAAAGTAGCGTTCCAGTCTGCTTAATTTTTTCTCGACATGGTCTTTCAACGCTTCCGTTACCTCGATGTTTTCACCGCGAATGTTGAATTTCATGTGCGACTCCTCCTTTCATACTTACATTATACTATATTCACCCCCCGCCTTCAAAAATCCTTCATAAAATTCGAGGAAAATTTACAAAATATTTGGACAATTTATGGCAGTCATGTAAACGCTCCCTTTGGCTTCTTTCTGACAAGGTCCGGACGCACGAAAAACACCCTTGGATTCCCCAAGGGTGTGATCAAGTTCGCGCTAATTTTGTTCAAACAATAACCATCTATTACGAGCGGCCGAAACCAGCCGGATGATTACAACTTGACGACGTTAGCCGCTTGAGGACCGCGTGCGCCCTCTACGATATCGAACTCAACGGATTGGCCTTCTTCCAAAGTTTTGAAGCCTTCGGATTGGATTGCGGAGAAGTGTACGAATACGTCGCCACCGTCTTCACGCTCGATAAAACCGTAACCTTTTTCTGCGTTAAACCATTTAACTTTACCTTGCATGTAAAACATTCCCTTCGTTATCAAATAACTGCAAGCATCGCTCACAATTCGAATATATCACTCCCCGCTCCTCGCTGTCAATCGAACTTGGCCGTGTTGGTGAAATATTTCGAAAATTCGAGTATTAACATGGCGTTAATAAAATACTCACAGCTTAAAAGCCTGTCGTGTCGCGGTTTATCGACATTTTTCGCAAAGTTATCAACAGAGTTATGCACATTGTCCACAGGGGTGTTTGAATAAGTTTTATTTCATTATCTCACCCCACGTTAAATGTGGGGCGGTTTTACAGCTATCAAAACCCGAGCTCTTGAATCTCATATAGAGGGAGACAATAATATGGGAAAAAATACACCTACCATTTTCCTGTCTTCATCTTTATCTTTAGATAACCATCACCGATATATAAGTTAGTGCCGAATTTCAGAACTGAGGTGTTATTATTGGTAAAGGCATATATTAAAGGAATTGAATATTATTGTCCTCAGCAGATCGAAGCCAATCCTGCAAACGACAAATTAACCGAAAAAATCGGGATACTAACGAGACACATTGCTAAGGACAATGAACTTGCCTCAGATTTAGCCTATATGGCAGCAGAAAAATTATTTAAATCTAAACTATGCGAAAAAGAAGAAATCGATTTCTTACTTTATTGCACACAATCTCCAGATCATTTTCTTCCTACAACTGCATGTTTGCTGCAAAGTCGGCTCAATTTACCCACAACGTGTGGTGCATTCGATTATAATTTAGGATGTTCCGGATATGTCTACGGATTATCGATAGCAAAAGGATTAATCGAATCCGGAGCAGCAAAAAATATTCTATTGATTACATCTGATACTTACAGCAAGTATATTCATCCCCTTGATCGAAGTGTTAAAGTTCTGTTTGGTGATGCCGCTACTGCAACACTTGTTTCATCTACTAATTCAGAGGACGATTTAATCGGTCCTTTCGATTTCGGGACAGATGGTAGAGGCGCCGACAATCTAATCGTTCCAGCTGGTGCCCTTAAGGAACCTATTTCTAGTATTAACCTTGAAGAAACGACAGATTCATTCGGCAACGTACGCATGAGAAAAAACTTATACATGAATGGACCTGAAGTATTTAATTTCACGTTAAAAGAGGTTCCGCGTTCAATTCAAAATTTACTTGAAAAATCTAATAAAACAAAAGATGATTATGATTTGTTTATATTCCATCAAGCTAATAAATATATGCTGGAGCATCTAAGAAAAAAGTTACATATCGACGAACATAAGTTTTCTATTTGTATTGAGAATTTCGGAAATACTGTTTCATCTACAATTCCTATTGCTCTTAAAAACGAACTTATCCAAGGGCGAATCAATAATTCTTCATTATTAATGCTGGTAGGATTTGGAGTCGGATATTCTTGGGCTTCATGTAATGTGGTTTGGAAATCTAATACTTAAGTCATATTCAACATAAAGATACGGAGGGCTACAAGATGACAATTGCTGACTTCACTTCACAATTTGAAGAGCAGATTTTAATGTTGGGTAAAGGACAGTTGACACCTGACTTTGTACTTAAAGATTCAAGGAACTGGGATTCAATGGCCATTATCGAGACAATCTCGCTAATCGACGATAATTTAGACATTGAAATTTCCACAGAACATTTAATAGGCTGCAAAACATTTGGAGACATTCTGAATTTGCTCGGGGATAAGCTTAATTAATTGACAAAAAAGAGCGGTACTAAGCCGCTTTTTTGTTTTGTTTTTTACATTAGCTTAGAGGACATAACTAAACTTTCTTACATATTTTATGCTCTAATTTTACATTACCGTTCTACCGATAATTTTAATATGTTGTGTATTACTTTGTGACCGGAAGATTCGAGCCCCGCGCATTTGACAGACTTAAAACTCGGATTTTGCTAATAATCACTTTCAGTTCAAATAACAAATTTATGAAGCTTTCCTTAATACTCTTACAAATTTGATTTCCACGAGCATGTCCACTAATTCATTTCCAGTTCCCTTGAGACCAATTGGAAATGGGTTAAATTAATATTCAAAGATAACCATACAAGGAGAATGCTGATGAAAACAAGAGTGGCTGTCATAGGGGCTGGTAATATGGGGTTACACCATGTAAGAAATTATTATTATCAACCTAACGTGGATCTAATAGGTGTCGTTGACCAAAACGTATTAAGACTTAATCAAGTTATAGCAAAGTATCCTATAAAAGGGTTTTCAGATTATAAAGACCTGCTTCCATTAGTAGATGCTGTTAGCATTGCTACTCCAACAAGCACGCATTACGCTATTGCTTGCGATTTTTTAAGCCATGGGAAACATGTTTTACTCGAGAAGCCGATAACTCAAGAAATAGAGCAAGCAAAAAAACTAATAGAAGTAGCTGAAAATAATCATTCAATACTTGCAATCGGTCATATAGAGAGGTTTAACCCGGTGATGCTGGAACTTGAGAATGTTCTCCGGAATCAAAAACCAGTATTTATTGATATTCATCGAGAAAGTCCCTTTGACCCCAGAATATTTGATGCCGATGTGGTATTGGATCTTATGATTCATGATATTGATCTGATCTTCTTTCTACTGAAAGAAAACATTAAATTAATTTCAGTTTATGGAATATCGGTACATTCGGACAAAAACGACCTTGTTAATGCTCAGTTTTTAAGCGAGAGCGGGATATTGATTAATGTAACCACGAGTAGAGCCACAGAACAGAAAATAAGACAATGGAGATTAGTTCTTCCTAACCAAATGATTGAAGCAGATTTGTTAGAGAGAAAACTACATATTACTCGTAGAACACTAATGGAAACAGCATTTTACGAAGATAGGCCAGATATAAAGTATAAACAAGAACAACTCACTGAGAAAGTATTAGTGGCAAATTTCGAACCATTACAAATGGAATTAAATGATTTTATTCAAGCCGTTCAAACAGGAATAGCCCCAAAGGTAGGGGGACAAGAAGGTTTAAAAGCCCTTGAAATAATTAAGGAAATTGAAACCAAAATACGAAATAGAGCATCAACCAACAACACAAGACAAGAAATTAAATAAACATAAGGTGGAATTTGCGAATGATCCCAATTGCTAAGCCTCTAATTGACCAACGTGAAATTCAAGCCGTTTTGAATATAATGGAAGAAGGAAACTTAGCTCAGGGCGAACAAGTATTTGAATTCGAAAAACAGTTTGCAAGCCATTTTCAATATTCCTACGCTGCTTCCCTATGTAATGGTACCGTAGCTCTTCATGTTGCATTAAAAGCGGCCGGAGTTCGTTCTGGTGATGTTGTCCTAACTACTCCATTTTCTTTTATTGCCACGAGTAATGCAATTTTATATTGCAATGCTATTCCTTCCTTTGTCGATATTGACGAAGACACTTTTAATATATCGCTGGAAAGTTTGCAAGAAGCAATTAAAAAAAATCCTAATGCAAAATACCTTTTGCTAGTTCATTTGTATGGACAACCTTGCCAAATGACTGATATTATGCATATTTGCAATGAACATGGAATTACAGTTATTGAAGACTGTGCCCAAGCTCATGGTGCTACCTATGATACGAAACCTGTTGGGTCCTTTGGATTATGTGGAACATTTAGTTTCTATCCAACCAAGAACATGACAACCGGTGAGGGCGGGATGATCACCTCAAGCAATGAAAATTTTATACGGTATTGCAAGAAGTTGATAAACCATGGTTCAACAACTCGTTATGTTCACGAAATCACTGGTTTCAACTATCGCTTAACGAACATTGCAGCAGTCATTGGCCTAGCACAATTACAAAAAATAGACGGGATGAATAGTCTGCGCAAAAAAAATGCTCATTACTATTTAGAAAACATTCATAACTCGGCAGTATCTTTACCGAAGGTAGATCCGCGCGCTGACCATGTGTATCATCAGTTCAGCTTAAAAACCAAATACAGAGACGAATTTGTAAAATATTTAACCAGCAAAAAAATTGGGTTCGGTATTCATTACCCTATACCAATTCACCATCAAGGTAACATTAAGGAATATTTGCAATCAATGGGAATTAAGTCACAAAGCTGTCCCGTCGCCGAAGCAGTGTCGCAGCAAGTTGTATCTATTCCTGTACATCCCGCCCTATCAAACGAAGATGTAAGTTATATATGTGATACGATTAATCAATTTAATCCTTAGATTTTAAGGAAATAAATTTTGTTATAAAAGATTGATTGGGAGCGAATGAAAATGGAGTTAGGCATACGAGAAAAACTTCCTCTATCTGAAATAGCCCGTAATTTTAATGCTTATTTAATGGGTACTGATAGGCAAATAAGTAAGTTTGGAAATCTTTCTTCAGTTACAGATAAACCTCAACAGCAACTAACTTATGTTATTGCGGAAAAATATCTTAAGAGTTTTAATACTTCTAACATAGGAGCATGTATCGTCCATGAGTCATTAAAAGAACTATGTATTAAAGAAAAAAGCTATATAATTACATCAGAAAATCCTGAGCAACTGTTCTATACAATTTTTCTGAATCATTATCAGAGTGGACACTTTAAAACTCTCTCTTCTACTCGAGATTCAAGTACGATTATTGCTCCATCCGCTGTCATTCATAATTCCGTCGTGATCGGAAAAGATTGCCTAATAATGGATAATGTTGTTATAATGCCAAATACCATAATCGGCGATCGGGTAACTATAAAACCCAATACAGTTATAGGAGGAGATGGATTTCAAGTAAAAACTTTAGAGGGGAGAAGGAAAGTAATTCCTCACGTTGGCGGAGTCAAAATTATGAACGATGTTGAAATTGGCTCATCTGTGTGCATAGACAAGGGACTATTTGGTGAGTTTACAACAATACATAACGAAACAAAAATTGATAATTTAGTCCACATTGCTCACTCAGCCGTAATAGGTGAATCGTGTACAATCGCCGCCGGTTCGTCAATAGCTGGGGCTGTTACAGTTGGCAACAATGTATGGATAGGAGTAAATTGCTCCATAAATCAGCTTCTTAACATAGGAGACTACAGCTTGGTTGGGACTGGTTCAGTGGTAATAAAATCTGTACTCCCCCACAAAAAAGTATTTGGATCTCCAGCAAAGACCATAGGCTTAGTCTGCAAATGTCGGGCAGATATTATTTCGTCAGAGGAACAATTGGTATGTAGCCAATGTAATAATCGTTATGCATTTGTTGAAGGCCAGTTGGTTGAAGTTAGCTAATTTCTGAAACCTGACCCTTTTTAAATGAAACAAAAAGAAACCAGTTTAAGCAAACAGGATACTACCGATATATTACAAAAGGAAAGAAGATCGCCGTTGACTTGCTCAAATCAGCGGCGATCTTTTTAATAACCTTTTGGTTTTGTGGAATGATTTGTTACGGACATGTTAGATCTCTCAAGGCAAAATCAAAACTATCGTACAAACCAAAATTTTCAATTGTTACTTTATCATTAGATTGATATAGCAATTCTAAATAATTTATAGATTGTCTCAAATAACTAGTAAGAGCTTTTTTGTATTGGATGTCATCTTTAAGAAAACCATCTTCCCTTGAATCATTAATTAACGTAAGCCAATCTTTTATAGCTGGAACGAGTGTCTTGCTCGAGTTTTGCCCAATCTGCTCCTTGTGCATACGAAAATAGTTTAATGTTTCTGCTATATAGACTGCTTTTCCAAGTGATAGAAGTGATATCCACGACGAAATATCACCCATAATGGAATTTTTGCCTCGATAAAAACCTATTCTTTCTCTTAAATCATTCTTTCTAAACATTACTGTACTAGCTTCTCCAATGACATTTAAACAGTTGCTCAACACAAAATTGCCGAGTTCAATCCCATCAATAAAAGTATCTACCTCAAACAGTTTTCTTGTAGCAGGAATCGGGTGAAGTTCTCGGCCATTTTCATCAATTAATTGCCGATGAGAAGTAACAAGGGTAACTTCTTTAAAATGACTTAAGTAAAACGTCATTTTTTCTACTTTATTCGGATGAAATAAATCATCATCCGCTAAAAAAGCAATATATTTACCAGAAGAAAGCTCAAGGAGATTTTGGAAATTCCCTAACCATTTTTCCTTTTTATTTTTATAGTATTTAAGATGAGGATACGCCTCTAGATAAGGTTCAACCACGCTTTGGGAAATATCATCTTCACTGTCATCACTTATAATCACTTCAATATGAGGATACGATTGAGCTAGTGCACTTTTAAGAGCAAGCTCTAAATAATGAGGCCTATTGCAGGTTGGAATTAAAATACTCACTTTCGGAAATAAAAATTTTGAGTATTCCTCCAAGAATATATTTTTAAAATGATTGAATCCATTCGATACATCTACAATCCCACAATCATGAATACACCACGGTTTATTTTGCTTAGGTACTGCCACCTCAAAACCAGCTTTGACAAACTCTGTGCTTTGGGATAGATCATAGAAATGCCATCCGTTAAACAGATCATCTCTCCAAGAAATATCATATTGTGTAATCATAATAAAGCCATCGATAGCTGCAACTACGGTATGGTCTGTCGTCACTTCTCCGAAAGAAAGTAGATTCATCTTACCGCTATGGCTTTCATAAACTTGTCCAACTTTATCGCTAGCCTCCCACCATACAGCATTGGTTGGAATTTCGATGGCTCCTGCCATTCCAAGAAGACCAACTTGTGGATTATCGTGAAATAACGTTAGAACATCAGAGATAAAACTCTTATTTATAATAAACGTATCCTGATGCAAATACACTTTATACTTCGCATCCGAGCTGTGCATAGCCTTGTTATAACCCGCGGCCATACTTTCCGCCCCAACGATACCTAGCGTTTCAATCGCAAACCCTTCAGGCACTTTTAAGGTATGGATATACTTCAAACACTCTTGGTAAAGCACCTCATCATTGTAGCAGGTGATAAAACATATTTTATTTGAATTCTTCATATTACACTAACCTCACTTAGTGTTAGTCCCAGTGTCCAAATTCACCCAACATTTTTTATGGGAACGACGAATGAGGAGGACTTTCATTTTTAAATGTTATCTTGTAATAAGGAGAGGTCTCCCCCTCCTTATTCGAGCAGAACAAAAGATTCAGGTGTAAAATTGGTGGTTTTTTTATTTTTTAACAATTTTGTAGCCATTAATATATATGGCATCAATATCCGTATCCAAAAACATTCTAATTGCATTTTCCGGGGTTTCTACTATTGGTTCTCCTGGCCCATTAAATGATGTATTTAAAACCACCGGAACTCCGGTAATCTCGTAAAATGATTTAATTACGTTATAATACATTCCATTATCCGGAGAGACCGTTTGGATCCTCGCTGTATTATCCACATGCGTAACTGCAGGAATATTGTAACTTTTAACTCGTGCATTAAATAGCATAAATGGTGAATCTACTGGGGCAGCTTTATACCATTTTTCACATTCCTCTACCAATACGGCGGGTGCTAATGGCCTCCAATATTCACGTCGTTTTATGATGTTTACCTTTTCCCAGTTAGATACAAATTGAGGGTTTGCTAAAATCGACCTATGGCCTAATGCACGTGGTCCTAATTCACATCTTCCCTCGTACCAACCAATAATTTTATTTTCCGCAAGCTGTTCGGCAGCATCTTTTGAAGGATCAAGCAACTTTTCATACGTAATCGAATTGGAGAACATATTCAACGCAGATAAAGTTTCTTCTTCCGAATAATTGATTCCTAAATAAATTTTCTCAGCGGCGCTTCTTTGAACCTCATTTCTTGGGTTATCCAAAATACAGTAATACAGAGCATATGCAGCACCTGTCGAAAGTCCAGGATCTCCACATGCTGGAGGAATGAATACTTTTTCAAACGATGATTCATTATAGATTTTGCTGTTTGTGGGGCAATTTAGCATAACACCGCCCGTTAAACATAAATTTTTTGTTCGAATACTACTTGCTTGTAAAGCTTGCATGAGAACTTCTGTTGCGTAAAACATTGTTTCTTCAAAAGTTTTTTGAATACTTGAAGCTATATCGGCATTAATCGGGTCAAGGATATATTCTTTTTGGGCTAACCTGGTTAAGTCATATCCTCTAGCCTTGGCTAAATTTAGTGCAATATTAATCCAAAGGTTTGGTACAGAGAAAGTTTCTCTTGCATTTACAATTTCTTTTTCAAAACGCTCCGGCCTATCATACCAATTACCTACAAATTCACTCATAAAGAAATTAGGTTGCCCATACGAAGTTAGTCCCATCATTTTCCCCGGACCAGAAACAAGATCGAAACCGATGAAAGAGGATACTACTTCATACATATATCCCAAGGCTAAGTAGTGAGGGGTGATGGGATATATTTTTGTTCCTTCACCATAGTAAAACATACCGGATCGATATCCCTGTAACGCCCGAGAATCGCCATCATGAGAAAAAATTGCTGCATTTTGAAATTCACTTTCAAAAAATGCATATGCAGCATGAGCATAATGATGGGAAAGAAGAATTCCTTTTATTTTTTTTCCTAACAAAATTAACTCGATAGGCAGGTGGAATCCTTTTCTAAAATTATCATCCATTAAGTGGGAATAGTTGGTTGAAGATATATCTCTTAATGACTTAACTTTTGTCCATGTCTCTGAACTAAAAAAATTCTCTATAGAATCAAAAGTCTGTGCGGTCTCAACTAAGCCTTGTTCTATATATTGTTTTAATCTTTGACGTTGTGGTTCGAATTCAGCCTTATTTTTATTTTTAACACCCTCTAAAAACCCACTCTCACCTTTTATGGTCAAGTTGTTTTTTTGAATCAAATTTAGACAAGGAGAATTTATTTCATTGCTATAATCAATTTCGAATGATAGCTTATCAGGGTGAAAAAATATATACTCCATTCCTTGAGTACAAGTTACTGCACAATAATCTATCTGATCTAATTCAATATCAGTACGTTCTAATGCTAATAAGATGTCTTGATAATCAAGACCTGCTGCATGTTTGATTCTTGTTACTCTCTCCTTCTCAATAACACTAAGAACCACTCCATCTTTCATAATGGTAACTGCCGCATCATGACCAAAATGTAATCCCAAAATAATCATTTAATGAGTCGCCCTTTCACATCTATAATTAAATTATTTTTATTAGTTACTGTTTTTATTCTATAAATCCAATGATTGATTCATTTTAACGAGATGGTTAACTATTATTAAATCAGATAAACCTAATTTTTGTTTAAGATCATCTATTTCATTATTTTTAATAAACACACGATCAAGATATAATCTTGCACTATCAAATTCTCCGAACTTGTACAAGATAAATGATAGATGAAACAACGCATCTTGATTATCCGAGTCAAACTCTAACGCTTTTTCAAAGAATGGAAAAACCATATCCTGTAGTTCGTGCTCATAACAAGACACCGCTAACTGTGTTAGTAATTGTGATTTTTCCACCATATCGTTCTCAACTATTTGAGATATTTCTTCGATGGTTACTTCTCCATTGCCTAACATTCGAAGCAGTTCTGCCAAACTAGCCTCTCCCTCGACATCGTTCTCCAGTCTGCGAAGTAAAAACTTTAATTTATGCTTCTCGTAAGATTTAGCATAGAGACCCGCTTCAATTTGCTTCACCCAATACTCTAGCTTATCATCTCTGTTTGAAATTAAGCTCAGCCAATCTAAGGCCAGTTGGTCATGACCCTGCGTATACATCGCCAAGCCCAAATTAAACAAAGTAGGATCGTGGCCGGCATCCAACTCGAAAGCTCTGCTTAAAAAAGGCAGCGCAAGATCGGGTTTCCGATGCTCGATAAACTGCACCGCAATATAGTTCAGCAATTCAACCTCCTGCGCATGCCCCGCATCTTCAATAACGTTTAAAATCGCTTCGGCATCTATTTTTGCAAGTTTATTTACACTGGATTGAACCTCGTTTTGAAGCAAAAGATTGTTGATTAGCGACTTTACACTTTGGTTTTTATTGCTTTTACGGGCCTTGACCAAATAATTATGAATTTCATACGGCTGTGTAGAGTTCAACCCCGCCATTTCGGCTAATCGCTGGAGAAACTCTCGGTCTTGTGGGAAAACGTCTTCTACCAGACCGGTAATCTCTAACTCCAATAAATCCGCGGCTTTGAACGTTACTTCAATGTCTGACAATTTCCAATTCTGTAGTTCAGAAGGAGCAATCGACCCTGTGATCATTTTTTTTATGTTCCGATAATGAAGCAAGTTAGGAGCCATTACGATTAGCTGCCCGTTATCATTCAACAGCTTTTGCAGGAGTTTAATGTTCTCCACGCTTTTCTCATTCAGGCCCCAGAGATTTCCGGTAATAATGATATCGAAAAAACCTTCCTTATGCAGATCCAAAACTTCATCCAGAGACAGATAAATATGAGATGTTACCTTACCCGCTACTTTGGCCGCAAAGGTATTTGGTTCAACCCCATACACTTCGGCGCGTGGAAATTGATTTTTGATATAAAGAAGTGTTCCTCCACAACCGCTTCCGATCTCAAGAATATGGATTGAATCGTTAGGCGCCGCCTCAATTTGCTTAACAAGTCCGTTATAAATTATGGCTCTCTCGGGGTCAAACCCCCATTTTTCCAAAAACTTGTCCTGATTCGTACGAAGCAGCTTATTATATGCTTCTGCGTCTTTTCGAAATGAGACGCTCCCGAAATGATGAATAAACGTATCCTTACATAAATAAAGCTTGTAACCTGCCAGCTTGATTCGAAGTGACAGGTCATCATCTTCATAGTTTCCAGGTGTAAATCGTTCATCCAGCAAACCTACCTCATCCAGCACCTGCTTCTTCATTAACATACAATATCCCACGAGCTTCAGGCGCTCTTCCCAGAGCTCAGGATTGGAGCTTTGGTTAAACTGTGCCGCAAATTGATACATTTCTTCGATGGATTGGTAAGGAACTTGAATACTTTGCCCGTACGAGCAGCTATTCGTCACCGAACCTACCGCCCCGACCTCTTCACTGCTATACAGACAAGTCAACAAATTGGTTAACCAGTTTTCGGTCACAATCGTGTCATTGTTCAACAATAAAATATTATCACCGGTCGAAATTTCAATCCCTTGATTGCATGCTTTTGGAAAGCCCAAATTTTCTTCGTTGAAAATCGCTTTAATGTCTGATTGGACACTGAGCCATGCTACGGTGTCGTCTGTCGAATGATTATCGACTACAATAATTTCGTAATCATGCTGAGACGTAAATTTACGGATGCTTTCGATACACAATTGCGTATATTCCAATTTATTATAAGTTGCTATAACGATGCTGGTTTTCACGTTGTTTCCTCCGCTTTCGTCACGTGGAATCTGGTATACTATATATATCGACAAATTTAGATAAAAAGTGATACCTAATTGCTTTACAATTTCTGTGATCCTGTCGATAAAACCTATATATCGTTCTACTTTAGAGCTCCGTCTATCGGGAGGCATTATGGAAAAGCTTATCACCTTATGCATGATCGTAAAAAACGAGGAGGCCGTCCTTTCTCGTTGTTTAGAAAGCGTGAAGAATATCGTAGACGAAATCGTCATTGTCGATACGGGATCGACCGATCATACCAAAACCATTGCTCGGCAATATACGGATCTTATTTTCGATTTCTCGTGGAGCAACGATTTTTCGGCCGCCAAGAATGAAGCAATCTCAAAAGCAACCGCTCCATGGATTCTTGTCCTGGATGCCGATGAATACTTGCAGCATGAGGATCTGGATATTCGAAGTTTCCTAAAAGAGTTGGATCCTCAAAAGCCTTTGGGAGTTATTTCTTCTATCATTAACTATGTGGGTCATCCGAACTCCGGAAAAATGGTTGAGTCTTCCGCAGCTCGTATTTTCCCTAGAAATGCCGATATCGTTTTTGTACGCCCTATTCATGAACAATTAAGCTACCGACATGGGGAGCTTACTTACATTAACGGTCCCCTGGTTATTTACCATACCGGATATACCCAAGATACCGTTCAGCTTAAGAATAAAACCGAACGCAATTTATCCATTTTTCAAGCCATGCAGCACTCCGGAAGCTTAAAGCCGTATGACTATTACACACTTGGCAATGAATATATGATGACAGAACAATATCAGCTGGCCTTAAAGCAATATCAGAAAGCGTTTGTAAAAAAGGAATTCGAAAAATACTGGTTTCCTTATTGTGGGGCCCAAATGATCACCGCATATTTAAAACTCGAACAATATAAAGAAGCCTGCCTTTTAATTGATAGTTGTTTGCAGTATTGGCCCCAGTACTCTGATTTCTACTGGTTCAAAGGGTCTGTTTTATATGACCTGGGTCTGTATGATGCAGCTGTAGCAGAGCTGCAAATGGCTATAACGCGATCTGAAAAGCCAGGTATACAGATTGCCGATCACCAACCGTGGCTCATTAGTCCGAATTACGGAACTTCTCTTCCTTACCAAAGACTGGCTGTCATTCATTTAGAGCATTTGCGTATTCGTGAGGCTGTTTATTGTCTTACGAAACTGCTGTATTCCAATCCGAACAATGAAACGGTATTATTTCGACTCCTTCAGCTCATGAGTCAATCCGAGTCGGCAGATTCGATCATATCATTTCTGGATAAAGTATACGATGCCCCGAAAGAACATCATTTGCTTATGCTGCTTCGGGTAACATTAAACTTAGGAAATCTTCCTTTATATCATTACTATAAAGAAGAATGTTCGAAAAAGAGCATCCCTTTTCCTATTCACTTGCAGCTTCTTCAAGCATTGGTATTGGATAGGCTGGACCTCTTTAGCAGCTTAATTGAAAGCTGTAGTCTTATGCCTGATGATCTCGAGCTAATGACAACAATCTCTTCTGCAAGTATCGTGTGGAAGGAGCGTAGATTTGCGGCATTAATCTCGAAAAGTAACGAGGCCAGCGCGTTAAAGTTCATCCTTGATTATTATTGGGGAATCTCGCCAGATAATGCGTTATCGCAAAAAGATATTGCCGTATTAACCAAGCTTCTTACTCAACTATTCCAACTTGGCTTTTTCGATACTTACGATCGCCTTATGGAGAGGTTTAATGCGTATGCTGACGAGTTGGCGAATGAACTCGGTCATTACTTTTATTCAATACAACAAATTGAGCTTGCTATCGATTACTATTCAATTTTAATCAACAAAAACAAGCTTTCAGGAAAAGGGTACGAGAACTTAGCTAAGCTTTATATTCTTCAAGGCGAATACGAAGAAGCTTTTTACTTCATTAAACAGGCTCTTCAATTGATAGCCGTTCCTCCATCCCTCTACATCACATTTTTGCAACATTGCCAAGTTCAAAAATTGAATAACCAAATTCGAGAATTGCTGCAAATGAAGCATTCCGATCTTTTAGATATTCCTTTGTTAAAACCATATTTAATAAACTAAGACAGCATAGGAGAATCGGCATGAACAAATTGCTATCCTTATGTATGATTGTAAAAGACGAAGAAAAGACCCTACGGAGATGCTTAGAAAGCGTTAAGGGCCTGGTGGATGAAATCATAGTGGTTGATACAGGCTCTACAGATAAAACGGTAGAGATTGCTTCCGAATTTACCGATCATGTCTACCTGTTTCAGTGGATCAACGATTTTGCCGCGGCAAAGAACGAAGCGATAAGCAAATCCACTGCGAAATGGATTTTGGTACTGGATGCGGATGAGTATGTCCAGCCTGATGAACACCAACATCTTCGGGAACATTTGCAAAATCTTGATCATATGGCGCCACAAGGGATCGTTTTGCCGATTTTCAATTTTCTGGGCCATGTAAAAGATCGGAGATTTCTGGAATCCACAGCCGTTCGTTTGTTTACGAACCATCCGGATGTTTATTTCTTCAGACCTATTCATGAACAAATTACCTACCGACATGGCGAAATTCATTTAACCAACTACCACTTTAAAATATTTCACACCGGTTATACGGACGAAACAAGAAGCAGAAAAGATAAATCGACCCGAAATTTATCTATTTTTGAATCTCTAAGCAACAAAACCGACTATGACTTCTTTACACTTGGAAATGAATATATGATTCTCAATGATTATAAAAAAGCGCTCTACTATTACGAGCGGGCTTATAAAAAAGCGAAGAAGAATGAAGTCTGGTATCTTCACTGCGTTAACTCCATGATTAACGCTTACTTTTATTTAGACAAATATAAGGAAGCCAGTGAATTGATCGAAGAATCCATTCAAAATTGGCCCCACTTTTCAGATTATTACTGCTACAGAGGCCTGGTTTACTCTCATTTTGGTCTATATAATCACGCGATTAAATCATTTAACCAAGCGATAGAAATTGGAGAAAAACCCGCCAGCAAAAACCAACGTTTTTGGCTCATTAGCCCTATATACGGAAGCTCACTTCCTTATTCCAAACTTTCGAATATTTATAGTTTGTTGCATGACATGCCTAATGCTGTCTACTGTTTAACCAAATTGATGCAGCTTATGCCTGATGATCGCTTGGTGCTATATCAGTTGCTTATGATCTTAGTCTCAACGGAATCTACTTCTTCCATCGTTGATTTTCTTAAAAAAATATACCCTGAGATGACCGCTGCCAATGCCTTGCTTTTATTCCAAATGGGGTTGCTGGTTGGCAAAAAAGAAATCACTGATCATTACTATAAGGAATGTATACAATTTGGCATAGAAATCTCGTCCTTTAATCTTGTTCAATATGCATTGATCATAAATAATCAGAGTCTTTTCGATCAACATATAGCAAAAATTGGCCACTCAGACGAGCATGAAGAAACGGATCTTTCTAAAACTTTATTTTTGGCTGCCTGCCTTTGGAAGGATTTAAGCTATCTCAACCGTGTTTCGTCTAACAAGGAAATGAGTCTGACGAAAACTACGATAGAACATATCCTCTCCGGATCCTTAACAAAGGACGATGATATTGATTTATTAATAATTATCAAACTCCTTATCGACTTGTTTAAAATGGGGCATTTTGAAGTATATGATTGGCTTATTAAGCAGTTACCTTCTCATCAAGATTCGATAGCTAATTTACTTGGAGATTACTTCTATACGCAAAATCAAATCGAACTAGCCTTTGACTATTATTCGATGCTGCTGCAAAAAAATATGCTTCAAGCTACAGGCTACGAAAATATAGCGCGACTGTACCTTCAGCAAGGAGAAGTAATAGAAGGGCTAGAATTTTTAAGAACCGCTCTTACGTTGAATCCTAACAATATCGTATCTTATACTTTATTTTTACAGCATTGTTCTGATGCTCAAGAAAAAGCAAAATACAAAGAATTAATGTATAACCAATTTCCTCAATACAGAGGGCTTCCATTTATAAAATCACTCTAAAAAAAAAGGATCAGACCAATGAAGGTCTGATCCTATTTTTTATTATCTATGAAGTAACCTTCTGCCTGCGAATAAGCTTGCTGGTATCTGTTTTTCATCAAGGTTCCGGCCTGCAGCTTATTTATCTCGGCCTTGATCATATTTTGCTCTGATTGAAGTCTTTTCTGTATGGATTGCTCCAATTCCAAGCACTCCGTAATTATTGCCTTTGCTGAGGTATCCGTTGTTGGCACACCAAATCCAAGTTGATCCAACTGTTCTCTGATCTCTTCTTGACTTGCTTGCAAAATCGTTAATTGCTCCAAGCTCTCCTCTTGATCAAAAGCAAGCAAAGAGATTTGTTTAGTAATGTCCAGTAATTGCTCCAAAAGCCGCTTTTCATGCACCGAAACCATTACGACTGTACCTTCGCAGGAGACTTCAAAGATTTCATGGCTTTAACCCAAGTATCTCGGAGGTCTGTCATCAACTCGATGCTTACTTGAAGAGCCTCTACATTGAGTTTAACATTAGCCTCGAATAATTTATCTTTCATAAAAACGTATAATGCATCCAGATTCTTAGATATCTCATATTTTTTATCCAATGTTGCAATCAACTCGTCTATAATTCTGATTGCTTTTTTGATATTCATATTTTTTGCTTCGTAATCACTTTTTTGGATCCCGTCCAATGCTTGCTTCATGAATTTGATACAACCATTATAGAGCATTAAGGTTAATTCCCACGGGGCCGCTGTCGTCACCTGCATTCGCAGATAAGTTTCTTGTCCTTGCTGTTGGATCATTCGTGTTACCTCTTTTCGTCTATAATTATGCCGCAGATATCCTGAAGTTTTGCAACGAGATCCAATAGTTTTTCAGGCGGGATTTCCCGAATAATTTCATTTGTTTCTTGATTAAGCACTTTTACCATAATTTCGCCTGTTTTTTGGTGAACCCGATATTCAAATCTTTTTTCGACGCCTTGAAGAGCTTTATTGGCTTTTTGAATCGCTTTGACTACGGCTTCCTCAGAAATGGACAACTCAAACTTCTCTTTCTTCAACAGCTCTGTTGCACTAGGAGAGGTATTGGGTACGTACCCAACACTTCCATAACTATCTATCTGAACCGTTGAATCTGTCCCGTTTTTTACTGATCCTGTCATACCCGTCATGTTAGTCGAGGAAGGCATTGAATTCATTTCCATTAAATTCACCTCACCTTTACAAACAAGAAGTTACATTCTTTGGGCTAACCATGAGCTTTGAGCATTACTTTTCTGAATCGCTTTTTCCATTTGTGCAAACATGACATAATAATTGTTTTCTTTTTTCTTCATTTTTGCTTCGAGATCCGCGATTTTGCGCTCAAACGTCTTCATAGAGGAGCCCAATGTTGTGTTAATATCATTTTCAACAGTTCCCGGTTTGCCTGCTTTTTCGGATAACTCATTGATGGATGAACCGATTTGGTCAAACATGCGCTGAGCAATACCTTTTTGCTTGTATTTGGCCTCCTCAGATAAACCCGAGTCTGCCGGAAAATTAGTAAACATAGCAATTACTGAATCCGGATCACTAGCCAAAGCTTGCTTAAGCTTGGTTTCATCGATCGTTAACTTTGCCGCATCTTCCGGTTTATTGATGTTGTACGGCATCGTCGTAATACCAATTTTATAAAGCGCATTATAATCTTGCGTTACCCCTTCAACGGTTTCGCTTGTCATTCTTCTTAAGGAGCTCAACGTTTTGGAAACGATGCTATCTCTTCGAATCAGGCCGCTCTTGGCTTTTTCTTCCCAAAGCTTGATGTCGGCCTCTTTCATATCCTTTTTCTCATCGTCGCTCAAAGGATCGTAGCCGCGATATTTGTCTTCATTCAAGCGTTTGCCCATTAACTCGACAGTTTCGTTGTACTTGGTGACAAAATTGACGATTTTGTTGAAGAGAGCCTCCGTATCTTTAGTCACCGAAACGTTAACGACCGTTGCAGGAGGCGTGGTTTGATTTAAGGTGTAGGTAATGCCACTTTTGGTAAAGGTATTGGATTGTTCGTAATACTGCACACCGTCGATTTGAACACTTGCATCTTGCCCATAGACCGGGCTGCTGTCAACGAATTTTAACCCGGCTAAAATGGAACTATCGGTGCCAGTTAAGTCTACCTTCGCCGTACTCCCCGTACCTTTGGATGTAAAAATAACTTTATCGCTTGCTACATCGTAACTCATCGTTACACCGGCAGCGGACGTGTTCACTTTAGTCATGATATTAGATAATGAATCTCCCGGTCCGATAGCCACCGTTTTCCCATTAATGACCATGTTTCCGGAGAATCCTATCGGAGCAGCGCTATCCAGTCTATTGGATCTTTGAGTTCCGGCTGCAAATCCAAGAGCTGTTAACCCATTGTTGCCAGCCACATCTGATAATGTGACTTGTCCTGTACTATTGAATTTAAGCTGGTCGTTACTTGCTCCTGTTAAACTAACCGATACGGCAGCGCCAAAAGCGGCAGAGAGCTGTGTGTTAATCTCATCTCTTAGAGTAGCAGGAGTATAGGAGGCATTAGGGGTTAGCGTGATCGTCTTCCTAATACCATTAACGGTAATATCAAACTTGTTATTGCTGGAATCGATCGAGGTCGTTCCGGGCAAGCTGCTTCCCGCAAGATCATTCGTTATTGCCGAGCTGCTCGATTTACTCGCTCCGCTTGCCAATCTATCAACAGTAATCGTATGATTCATAATATTGGAACTTCCATCCGACGATACGGTTACTGCGGCATTCGTGGATGCTGCTTTAGTCGCCTTCCAATCGCCGCTTAATTTCATATCATCGACAACCGATTTAAAACTGGACAGCTTCGTATTAATTTCCCGATACAACCCCATCGTCCAAGATGTCTGGGTTTTCTTTTTAGTCATTTTGGTTAATGGCATCCGTTCCGCCTTCATCAGGTCGCTTACCATTTTGTCGATATCAAGTCCCGAGCTCATACCGGTAATTCTCATAGGCATAAAAACGCCCCCTTTTCCATAGTGGTCTTTACTTCATTTATCGTAATTTTCGCAATAAAATTAAAGGGTTTTATAAAAATTTTAGTCTTTCCATAGCAGGCTTGTATCCTTCAGAGGCTGAAGTTAAATAGTATTCTCTGGCTTTAGTTACATTACCGAGAATTTCGTAGTACACTCCTAGATTATAAGCGGCTTTGTAAGTGCCAACACCGGCAACGGAAGTATATTTGGTGCTCTCTCCAATGGCTAAAGCTTTTTGAAATGCCGGGGCAATTCGTTGGATATTTCCCGTGTCCATTGCGAGTAAGCCTTGCAAAAAGGGAAGGTCCGGAAAATCAGGATAGTCGTTTTCAAAATTAATAAGCAATTGCTCCGCCTCTGAACTTCTCCCGGTCTCTTTTAATGCATATCCCAACATAACCAAAGCTACAGGAAAATACAGCCGCTCCGCTTCCCCGATGTTTAAAGACTGCACTAAATATCGGATAGCTTGGAAATAATCGTTTTGCGAAAAGTAGATCTTGCCCATTTGATAGAGCATATAACCGTCGGTCGGATTCTCTTCCAGGTGCTTTTTATATAAAGGCAGATACCTGCTCATTTTATTCTTCTGATCGTAATGGTCTTGCTCATAACCATAGTGGGTAACGGTCAAATTCATTGGTTTAAACTCGGCCGGGGCATCTTTATAATAAATTTGCTCATGAACAATTCCATGAAACAAGTACATTCCGTCGTTAGGGTAGAATCGTACCATTCGATGGGTTTTGATCTCATCCTCTATCTGGTTCTTTATAACAATGGAAGCACACGTTTTCGGGTAGTGCATAATAAATTGAGTTATAATCTCATCGGTATTTGCAGGGAGTGTTTCATCTGCATCAAGTACAAGAATATAGTCTCCTGTAGCGAAGGAACTACAAAAATTTCTTGCATCGGAAAAACTATCATTCCATGTGTAGTCTTTTACTAGTGCTCCGCTGGATTGGGCAATTTGAACAGTCAAATCTGTGGATCCTGTGTCCAGCACAATGACCTCATAATCAGGAGGGATGCTGGCCAAAGCGTTTTTAATGCAATCCTGTTCATTTTTCACAATCATACAAACGCTTACTTTCATTTAGCAGCCTCCTGTTTTTATTAATACAAAGAGCCCATTAATCCATAATGGGCTCTTTGTATTAAAGCTAAGCAGATTAACGAAGCAATTGCAGTACGCCTTGAGGCGCTTGGTTTGCTTGAGCCAACATCGAGTTGGAAGCTTGTTGCAGGATGTTGAGCTTCGTGTAGTTCATCATTTCTTTTGCCATATCGGTATCGCGGATACGGGATTCTGCAGCTTGCAGGTTCTCGGTAGTTGTTCCCAAGTTGTTGTAAGTGTGCTCCAATTGGTTTTGAACAGCACCAAATGCGGAACGAGCTTTGTTGATTTTCAGAACGTCGTTGTCGATATTTGCCAACGCCGTGCTTGCTCCACCTTGAGTTGCAAGGCTTTGACCATTGATCGAAAGGTTGGTAACCTTAATGTTTTGGAGAGAAACAGTGATTGTATCTCCGCCATTGTCGCCCATTTGGATAAGAACAGATGCTTGCGAGCCATCCAAAACGCCGATACCATTGAATTTTGTTTTTGTAGCGATGTTGTCGATTGCGGAGCTCAAAGATTTGAACTCTTCGTCGATAGCTGCCAAGTCGGAACCGTTGTATGTACCGTTCGCTGCTTTTACAGCCAGCTCTTTCATACGGGACAGCATATCGGATACTTCGTTCATTGCGCCCTCAGCCGTTTGCACGAGGGAGATACCGTCTTGAGCGTTGGATTGAGCTTGGTTCAACGCTCTGATTTGCGTACGCATTTTTTCCGAGATGGAAAGACCAGCAGCGTCGTCAGCAGCGCGGTTGATGCGGTAGCCGGAAGACAATTTCTCGCTGGATTTACCTTGAGCGATGTTGTTCAAGCTCATGTTGCGGTGCGCGTTCATTGCGTTAAGATTGTGGTTGATAATCATGTGATTGTTCCTCCTTGAATTTTAAATTCATTCACGTCCGTGTGAATATAGGGATTGTTCCCTACAATTAGTTATATCGGCACATAGACTTCAAATGTTAATAGCTTTTTTTAACTTTTTTCTGCCGACTTCATCATCTTCTTTAACTTGCCTAGGTCTAGTTTTACCGATAAAGCTTCCTGATTGCTTTGCTGAATCGCTTCAATTAATTCTTTTCGGTATATTTTAATATCGCTGGGGGCCTTAATACCTATTTTTACTTGATCCCCTTCAATAGCTGAGATTACAATTTCAATATTGTCATGAATCATGATCGACTGCCCTTTTTTTCGGGATAAGACCAACAAAGCGGCTCACCGCCTTTCTATTTATTCGTCTTGTCGAATAGAGGAGTTTTAATGTCATAGTCATATTGGGGCGGGAGTACGATTTGCCGCCCGCTTAAGTTTTTAATATTAATGATGATTGGTGCCATTAAGTTCATGGTCGAGGCTTCAAACGGCTCTCTGACGGTAACGATACAAAGAACCAACGCTTCTTCTTCCGACGACAGCGCAAGCTGATCGATATCGTCCTGTGTTAACTCGAAAGTATAATCTTGAAAATGCACGAACGGCATGCCTACCACAAATCCAATATTTTCATCATCCAAGCTTTGAAAATAAGCGAACTCTGTCCCTTCGATATACTGCAGCTCATATTGATTATAGTTCTTGAAACCTAAAATACTGCCGTTCAGATTGAATGCCTTTCCATTCAGTTGTTCCAGCATAGGAATGCTCCTTTCAAATATGCAAAGGCTATAGCATTAGCTATAGCCTTTAATTGTTCTACTTATACCAGTCGTACTCGCTTACCGTTATTTTGATAGATTGCATTTGCCTCATATAAATATCAACCTTGCCCGGGGTATAGGTGAACTCGGGCTTCGACACGGTATAATTGATTTCCGGTTTATTCGCTTGAATGTTGATTTGCGGAGTATTCATCGTGTAACTTATTTTAACGTTCATAAAAGACGCCGGTCCTACATATTGAATCTCAGGCTTATCCTGCAAGGCTCCTTTGGAGATATCGGCAAAAGCATTGGACGGATTTGTAATTTGCGCCATTCGCTTGCCTTCTTCGACTTTTTTGGCCAATCCTTGCAGAAATACGGAGTCCATTTGGCTATAAATCATATTCAGCCAAGCCTGATGGCCCCCTTTGGCATAGGCCTGCCAAGCCTGTGACGAATCGATTTGCAGCTCGCCCTGTGGACTATGAAACTCAAGTGTGGCCGGCTTCTGTTCTATCGTTTGCTGACCTGGAGAGTTGCGTTCGATTTCCTGCTTCGCATTGTTCGTCTCCATGCCGATTTGGCCCAATGTTTGTTCAATGGATAATCGAAGTAATCTCACCTAATCCCTCCTAGGACAAGGCATTTATCTCAAGTAATCAAGCAAGCTGGGCTGAATGATCTTTGCACCGGAAGATAAAGAGGCCTGATACACATTCTCATCCCGCTGCATTCGAATCATCGTTTCCGCCATGTCGGCGTCTTCCGTTTTGGAGCTCATGCTCGTCAGATTCATCTCGAGGTCCTTCAAACGATTGTCCATAAGATCAATCCGATTCGCTCGAGCACCCACTTCAGATCTAACTTGGGAGAACTTATCTTGTCGCACCTTTAACTTTTCCATGAAGTCGCGGGCCGTAGCCTGATCTCCATTCACAAAAGCATTTTGGATACCCTTCAGCACAGTAAATAAATTATCGTTTTCCGTACCTTCTCCAAACACTTCATTGCCGGTAATATTAATCGGAATCACTACACCTGCGGAGAACTCATATTTAATTTCCGCCGTATCGGTCGATTCGGTACCGGTCGTATAAGGCTTTTTGTCCGTGAATTGCCCGTTAAAAATGTACTTCCCATTCATTTGGGAATTCCCCAAAGTTATAGCTTCATCGAACAAGGAACCGATCTCTTTGGCTATCGCGTTTAAAGCATCTTGAGGGTTCGTCCCGCTAACCCCTTTTACCGTCAATTCGCTTGCCCTTTGGATAATGTCATTAATTTGACCAAGAACCGTATCTGTATAGTCGACCGAGGATTTAGCAAAATCAATGTTTTTTTGATATTGTTCGTTAATGGAAAGCTCGCTTCTGTAACGCAATGCATAAGTAATACCTACAGGGTCGTCCGAAGGCTTGTTCAATTTTCTGGCCGTGGAAAGTTCATTTTCCGTATGACTCATTCTTTTCACATTGTTGGACAGGTTACGAAGAAGCTGGGACTGCATCATCCCTTGGGTAACTCTTAATGGCATTGAAAACACCTCCTACTTGTCAAAAGGTTATCTACCTACAACACCCATACTGTTTATGACTTTATCCAGCATTTCGTCGAACGTTGTCATTGCTCTGGAAGCTGCACCATAGGCATGCTGGAATTTAATCATATTGGACATTTCCTCATCGATAGATACGCCGCTAACCGATTGTCTTCGACTGTCTACTTGATCCACCAGCGCTTTTTGGTTTTCCAACTGTCTCGTCGCTTCTTTGGACTGAACGCCAAGCTGTCCGACCGTCGACCTGAAATAATCGTCTACCGTTCCTTCAGCTACTATAGCTCCGCCGCTTGCAAAAGTAAATTTCGTATCTTTCAGCTGAGAGATCAGCAGGGCTAATCCGTTATTTCCTTTAACCACTTTTTCCGAGCCACCCGATAATGCAGTGCGCATCGATGTGGCAATTTTATCCGGGTTGGCTGCAAGAACCGGATTCAGTTGAAAGCTCTCCGCCGTTATAGCAGTAAAGCCGCTTTTTGCCGTAAAGAAATCGCCGCCCGCCTGAATCGGATCAGACAAGTTGTACCCGAGTTTGTGGAGACCGTTCAATCCGTTGACTTTAACCGTCAAATCATCGGTAAGCGTACGGCTTGCCCCCGTATACTTGATATTGTTCAGAACCGTCCCTTCCGGCAATACGGAACCTTTAGGAATGGTTATCGTCACTTCGCCGTTAGCTATTGTGTTAGCCAACGTATCTAACTGCCTTTGATAATCTGATACATATCGCTCGCGGGAGAGAAGCATCCCGTGAACCTCGCCGCTATTAAGAATACCGGAATTATAGGCATCCGTTAACGCCGCCGCAGAAGTAGGAACTGCCGTTTGACCGTTCACCAAGTTTATCGTACCCATGTTAATATTATAACCTTGGTCGGTATCTTGAACGGTAATGTTTACGATTTGTGATAGCTGATCAACCAATAAATCTCTTTGGTCACGCAAATCGTTGGCATCGTCCCCCAATCCCTCGATCCTGAAAATCTCTGCGTTCAGATTCGCGATACCTATAGTAATCGAGTTCATTTGAGTGGCCTTTACGTCCACATTATTGGTTAAGTCTGTGGAAAGATCTCTGAGCTGCTTGCTCGTATAGTTGAATGCATCCGCCAATGCCATTGCATTCTCGCGTACAATCTTGCGTCCGGTTACATTTTCAGGGTCTTTGCTTAAGTCGGACCATGATTTCCAAAAGTTATCAATCACCGTACGAATACCGGTACTGCTTGGCTCATTCATAATAGCTTCCAACTTCTCTAAAGTATCCGCTTGAACGGTCCAAGAGCCCAGCCCTTTGCTTTCGTTTCGAAATTGATCATCCAGAAACCTTTCCCTTACTCTTGTAATGGATGTGAATTCCACACCTGTGCCCAGCTGACCCGGCACGGCGGAATGCGACATGCCTACCGCTTCGATCGGTCGGGATGCGACCATATTCACAACTTGCCGGGAATACCCCGCCGTATTGGCATTCGCGATATTGTGAGCCGTCGTTTGCAACGCCGCTTGTTGTGTAAACAAGCTCCGTTTGGCTGTTTCTATTCCATGGAAAGTTGACCTCATAACGTCACTCCTCTTTTCCTATGCTCTCGTATCAAACATGGTATTCCGACGAAGGTGATGGTCTTGTTGTTGAGTCGGTTTGGAATAAAACATATCATTGTCCGGAGGAGCTGAAATAACATCTATCGAATAATTAATAAACGCGAGCGACTGCTCGATCATCTGTTGATTTAGCTCATTGTACTCCCGCAGCTTGCGGATGGTAGCCAGCAATTGCTTCTGGGAATCGACCAAGGTTCGCTTCTCCTCGGCATTAAAAATAATTTTGGTCAAATCGCTGACCGTCACCCGCGGATTCGGTTTGTATCCTTTTTCGATTAAAAAATTGCCGATCGCATCCACCCGCTGCTGGTCCAATTCCCCGATTCGCTTGAGCAGCTTGTTTTCTTTCGTTACAATTTGCGTCAACTGCTCCACTTGATTGTGGATAAGCGCATGCTTTTTCTGCTCCGCCAGCTCCAACAAGGTGAGATGTACATCGTTCAGTTCGGACATGGTCTGCAACACGGCTTCAAAAGACATGGCTCTCCACCTTCAAAAATTATTTCAAAAACGGGAAAATTTTCTCTGCCAGCTTGCGTGCATCGACAACGTACGTCCCGGCTCTCACGGACTGCTTGAGCTCTTCCAACTTTTCGCGGTTCGCTCCTGCGGCTTCCGTACCTAGAAGTTCCTTAGCTTCGCTGGATATCTCAACTTGGTCTTTTTGCTTTTGCTTTTTCCCTGTGGCAAATGCCTGCTGCGCTTCCTGATTCTTCTTATATTGATTCACGGCACCTACCTGATTCGTTCCATTAATTTTCATCAAACTCACCTCGATTAACTACATAATAAACCCACCGATTCAGCGTTATTACTTTTATCGGTGGGCGGTTTTTAAAAGTTTAGATGTATTCGTTATTTTGTTCGATCCTGCAAGCGGTCTTTGATAAGAAAAGAAGCATGCTTCTCTTGTTCGGCAAGCTGCTTTTTGCGCTGTTCGTCTTCGGCCAGGTTCCGCGCTTCCTTCGTCAACCGTGACCGGCATGCTTCGCACATGTTGTGCTCGCGAATCTGCGCTCCGCAAACGTCGCATTCGTAAGTCATGTTCGGATTATTTTTAATCGAAATGCGCCCTTCGCGGATAAATTTCACGATTTGTTTGACCGGCACTTCGGTCGCATCGCTTAATTCCTGTATTGAGCAAGCGCGGTTCTCGCGCAAATAGTTAAGGCACGTCTCGTACTGCTTCTCCATTTCCCGAATGCAGTTCGGACACAGGCCGTAATTGTTTTTCATGTAGATTTTTCCGCAGCGGTCGCAGTTTGCTACATTCAGACTCATGTTAATTCTACCCCTCTCAAGAGCAAGCCCTATTACTCCTAGTTTAGCGGAAATGGTCGAAGTTTGCACTTCATTTTTTGTCGAAAATAGGACGTTTGCCGCAAACAAACTATCTGGCCCAACTAATGCCGCACACTTCCACAGGAAGGGTCGTTTTTATTGCTTTTGAGCATTCGTTTAGCGTGCTTCCGGTCGTGTACACGTCGTCGATCAAATAAACCCGTACCCGCCCATGCCTGCATGCTGCCGCCACATGCGAAGCAGCTCCCGGGTTCATTGCAAAAACCCCTTGGAGATCGTCCAAACGTTCCATTCTTCCTTTAAAGCTTTGTTTGTCCGTATGCCTCGTTCTCAGCAGCAGCGGAAGAACAGGCAAACCTGTCAGCCTTCCCAACTCGGAGGCCAGCTGTTCCGCTTGGTTGAAACCGCGTTCGGCATATCGCTGCTCACTCAAGGGCACGTAAGAGATGAGCTCGGAGACTGCCTTCCCGAAATCCACACCGCCGGACGGACCTTGCCGGTGCAGATGATAAGCGTGCAGCAGCATCGGGCCTAGTACGCTGCGAAGCGACTCTTGGCCCCGGTACTTATACAGTCCTAGCCATTCCTTCATTCGTTCGTTATAACGAACAGCGCTGCGGTTCTGGTCGTAGTACGTATCGGTTCGCCGGGTGCAGTCGGGACAAGCCTCGTAACGGCCGCACTTGGTACAGCGGACTTCGTGGATCCACGGGATCGCTTCCCAGCAGCGCCGACAAACCGGCAGCTTGCGAGTACCGTCGTTCGCCGCTCCACAGGCGACGCAAGGCTCCATTTTGGAGGCCAGCAGCGATTCTGCCCCACTCAGGAGCCGACGCATCCACCTTCCGGCTTGTTCGGTCCAACTCATGGTTTGCGCCCCTTTTCTCAGTCGATATATCCCTTTTTCCGTGCGATGATGTTCATTTCGGCAATCTGTCGCTTGGCCTGTGCCTGCGAGCGTGTTTTTTCTTTGGCCGCAAAATACACTCGCCCCCGCGGATCTTGAGAAGATCTTCCGGCACGTCCCGCCATTTGCACAAGCGCCGCCGAATCGAACACCGGAGAATCGGCATCAAGAATAAATACATCCGACTTCGGAATCGTTACTCCACGTTCCAAGATCGTCGTGGTGACCAGCATCCGAATTGAGCTTGCGCGAAAATCGGTGACCTTTTGCGAGCGGTCGGCGTCTTTGGAAGAAGTACCCTGAACGTTGACGGAAGGAAACGATTGGCGAAGCAAAGCTACGAACGGCTCGACCATTGCGATTTTCGGGACGAAGACGAATACTTGCGCCCCCCTCTCCAACGAGGAGGCCAAGTGCCCCTTAAGCTTGCCGTTCAGCCCATTCTGGGCCAGCATTTGCCGCAAAGGCGGGCACGAGAGAAGCGATGGCTCGGGCAGCGGGTGACGATGGTACCTTGCCGCTACTCGCGCATGCGGCAGCCGATTGCGCTTTACAGCCCGCTGCAGCTCCTCCGGCGGCGTCGCCGAGAGCAAAATGTACGCTCCGTCCGAAGCGCATACCTGCTCGGCGGCATAGAGCAGCATCGGATTGTTATGGTACGGATAAGCGTCGATTTCATCTACGATGACCAGATCAAACGCTTGCCGGAACCGCATCAACTGATGCGTCGTCGCCAAGGTTAACTCGCCTTGCTCCCACCGCTGCTCGCTTCCGCCATATAACGTGACAACCTTTGTATGCGGAAAAGCTTTCTCCAGCCTTGGCTTCAGCTCCAAGACAACATCACGGCGCGGAGTAGCAATGGCAACCTTGCCTCCCTTGGCTAACGTGTATTGAACCATTGGAAAAATCATCTCCGTCTTCCCAGCTCCCGTTACGGCCCAAATTAGGAACCGCGGCGCAGTGGAGCCCTGTACTTGTTCCCTTGAAAGGGACTTATTTGCTTTCAAAAACTGCAACGCCGAACCCGACGCTTCCGCCTGCACGTTGCTAAGCCCCCACGCTTGCAAGTAAACTTCCATATCTTCATCCGCCAAAGGGACATTGTTCGTATTCGGATTGCTGTTCACCCGAATGATCGGGGTACAGTACCGCGATCTTCCCATAGTCAAACAAGCTTCGCAGTACGCGCACGGTCCGCCGCAATCCGCACAATGCGTCCAGCGAACCGGCGATGCCTCGACGCCCGTCCGTCCTCCGAACATTCCTTGGCTTCCGCAGCGCTTGCACTTCCCTTTCAATGCTTGGGGCAGCAAGGACCACCGGCGGCCTTCGCTTCGATCTAACTCTACCCCGGCTTCCAACTCAATCCTGCCCTGAATCCAAGCGAGCTGTAAAAAGTATGCCGGCGATTCGGCAACAGCTTGACTCCCTTCATGCTGCATCAAGCCCATAAACTCTTCCATAAGCAGGTAGCGGCCTTTCAAGGATAGGCACATGGCATTCACCGTCATATTCGCGAAGTGTCTCGCTGCATTCGAGAGCCCCTCCGCCGTTCCGGGCCACTCCCAGAGCTTCCACGCTGCTACGGACTCCGGATGAAGGCCAATCTCACGGGCAACCGTTCGCAAGCTTTGCAGCAGTTCTGGCGAAGAAGGAGCGCCTTCCATCTTGCGCTTGATTTCGCAGGCTTGTCCGAACGATAAGGCGGGTTCCAGCACACGCAGCTTGAAGCGGCCGCCGGCTTGATCCGTCCAATAATCGCGGTCGGCCCGCAAATCCAAGGAAACGTGCCAGGAACAACCGTCTGCCGTCATTGCGGCATATACGAAAGCTTTCATGAATCACCTGGTTTGAATTATTTTTTATGATATGATTACATGTATTTGAAAGCGGTTTCTAAACCTTCGTTTTGGTTAAGCCGGACCACAACCACCTGTTCATCTGCATGCTTGAGGACCCATTCCTCCAAGTCCCGTTCCGCAATCGTACAGATGCTCAACTGATGCTCCAGACTTAACCTTCGGGCAATCTCAAGCGTATCGTCTGTCGAACCTTCGTCCGCCAGCGTCACCGATATCGACTTGCCCTTCATCCATGAAAAAAAGTACAGCGAGCGAAGATACCACTCCACCTGCAGCTGGTTATTGTAGGTTTGCAGCACGTAATGCGTCGTTCGGGGCTTTCCGTATCGCCTCCACTGCCAATGGAGCCAATGGATGATAGCGACCCCTGCGGCGTAGCAACCGATAATCCAAGCCAAGCCTAACATCATAGCGGCTCCCTCCCTTAACAGCAGTATATGCCGATTGAAGGGAGATGGTTCCTGCCAAGCCTGAAGGAAGGACGCGATTACGAACCCTTACAGCGTTACCCAGCCATTTTTAATCGCGATAATAACCGCCTGCGTTCGGTCGTCAACTTCCATCTTCTGCAAGATGCTGCTGACATGATTTTTAACCGTTTTTTCACTAATATACAGAAACTCGCCGATCATTTTGTTGCTTTTGCCTTCGGCCATTAAGCGAAGCACTTCCGCTTCCCGGCGCGTCAGCGGGCTATTGTCCATATGCACGTACTTCACGCCTGCTTCTTTCGACGTCGTGCCCGAGCCGGCAACGCCCTGCTCATCCAAATACGTCATGCGCCGAAGCTGATTGATCAGCTTCCCGGTTACTTTCGGATGAATGTAGGCATGTCCGGCCACCACGGAACGAATCGCATTGATTAAAGATTCCGCTTCCATGTCTTTCAACAGGTAACCGGAAGCCCCTTTACGGAGCGTCTCAAAGACGTAGCTCTCATCATCATGAATCGATAGAATAATCACTTTAATGTCTGGAAAAATATCCTTTAATTTCTCCGTCGCTACGACACCGTTCTCCACGGGCATGTTAATGTCCATCAAAACGATATCCGGGTTAAGGGTATTGCAGAGCTCCAGTACCTGAATGCCGTCGCCGCATTCGCCGACGACTTCCAGATCGCTCTCCATGTTCAGAATTCGTTTGACCCCCTCGCGAAACAGCTGGTGATCATCTGCTAAAACCAGCTTAATCGGGCGTTTGGCGCTGCCCATAATGTCCATATTGATTACTCCTCCTTGGATTCTGACTTGATCGGGATGACCATGGATAGTTTAGTTCCCGCCCCTGGCGCCGATTCGATGTCCATTCGCCCCTCGAGCAGCTCTACGCGCTCACGCATGCCCATTAAGCCGTAATGACTGCCGCGTGCAATCTTCTTGTCGATATTGTCGGTGATGAAACCAACGCCATTATCGGATACGGTTATTTTAATCATCTGCTGCTGGAACGTAAGCTCCAGTGAGACATGGGAGGCTTCCGCGTGCTTGAGGACGTTAGAGAACGCTTCCTGTACCAAGCGGTATACCGCTACCTCCATACCGGAAGGCAGGCGGACTTCTTTTCCGACCAGCTCGATTCTGGTGCGAATTTTCGTTCTCTCCTCGTAATCCTGCACAAACTTACGCAAGGTGGGGACTAATCCGAGGTCGTCAAGCGCCATGGGACGAAGATTGAAAATGATTTTGCGAACCTCTTCAATCCCGCCCCGGACACCCGTTTTCAAATCATTCAGTTCATCTTTTACGGCATTATAGGCCTGCTTGGCCAACATGCGCTCGGTAATTTCAGTGCGAAGGACCATGTTTGCCATATTTTGCGCAAGGCCGTCGTGAATTTCCCGGGCAATTCTCTTTCGTTCCTCTTCCTGTGCCAAAATGATTTTAAGACCCAGCAGCTGCCGGTTTTTGGCCGATTCCAGAAGACGTGTCACTTGATTGAGATCGCCGGATAAGTACTCGAGCACTACATTGAATTGAGAGACTAAAGACTCTGCCCGTTCCAGCTGTTTGTCGACATTTTTCAACCGCTTCTGCAGGTCGTCCCGTCGTGCTTTCAAGTGCAGCTCTTTTTCCCGGTGAATGGCCAGCTGGGCTTGCAGTTGGGTTGCCGCCTCATATGCCGCCCGAATATCTTCCTCATTGAAGCGCTTGAAATCGCGGCTCACTTCGGTCAAACGAACACGGGAGCGTCGGTACTCCACCTCAAATCGATCCACCGTATCGATCGTTCGGGTCGTTTCCTCAATCACCGACTGCAATTCCTTGTTCAGCGCTTCACGTTCAGCCCGGACGCTCTCACAGATCTCAAAAATTTGGTACTTGCTGTTTTCCATGACATCAATGGCATTTCTGATGACGCGGTCAAAAACGTCGACTTGCATCCGGACAAAGCTCCTTCGCCATTTTTCTCGGACGTACTAGCAATATAGTACCATATTTTCGGAAGATTGTGAGAGCTTATAGTACTAATTATTGCAGGGTGATTTGCTGGGTTTTTCCATCCCAGGTCACTTTCCACCCCAGGTTCTCGGACAAAATACGCAGAGGCACCATCGTCAAATCTTTCATAATGACCGGCGGTACTTCAGCCGTAATCCGCTGCCCGTTCACAATCAGGTCTTTGTTATCGATCCAAAGATCGATCATTTTACCGCCGCGAAGGATCGTTACCTTACGTTCCTTCTCATCCCAGCTCACCTTTCCGCCTAACGCATCGGTCACAAAACGGATCGGAATGAGTGTATTCCCCTCTGTAATGATCGGAGCTTGTTCCAGTGTCATCTCTTTGCCATTAACCTTCACGGCCTTTTTGTTGACTGTGAGCTGAACGGAATTATTCGATGGCTGCTGCACTGCGCCACGGTACGTAAAGGTAATGTCATCGATGCCGATTTTCCCTTTGGCCGCCCGCTCATCCTGGCCGATTTCCTCATTCACAACATAAACGCTCTTGACGCGAATCGGATAGCTCATCTTCAAATCCGTCAGATCGGCAGTAAGCTGTTTCCAGCCCTTCCAGTTAATATTTCGCGCGAAATCGACATAATGAATTTTGCCCGCATTATCAAGCAGCTCCGCACGCAGCCAGTTCAAGCTCTCGTCACCGTTGACCCTCATCTTCATATATTGCGGCTCGCCCTCAATGAGAATACGGGTATCCATCGTGGCATAAGCCCATTTGGTGCCTTTTCCTTGCGTGAAGTCGTAGACCAACTCCAAATATTTGTTGCCGTTCGCGTCAGGAACGGTGTAGACGGAAGAGGCCACTTCTTGCGGCTTCGCCTCCGGCAGCGTCATCACGGACTCTTTATCCAAATCATACCATACCTTGTCAATCCCGACAGGAATGGTCGTCGTCGTACTGAAGCCGTCGTATCGGGCGATGAGCTGCGCACCCGTGCTTCCCGCTAAGCTTGTTACCTTCAGCATGCCATTTGTTACTTCACCTTGAATGCCAAGCACTTCCCATTGAATGAGCTCCGGCGGAATTTCTCTCGTCTTGCCAGACGACGTTGTCGCAACGACCGGCAGCTTGTACGTTTCGCCTTCCGAGAGTGCGAGGTTGTCAGCCGTAATTTTCATGCTGGTCAGCTGGTTCCGTCCCACGACTTCGACATCCGCCGTCGAGGTGCCCTGTCCCGATACCGCTGTTACTTTGCTTATGCCCGGTTGGTTTGGTGTAAATACATTATCCTTAAACGTACCCTTATTGCCCGCTACACTCCACTGTGCCGTAATTTTATCGGTATCGACCACCGGGTTATAGAAAACGTCGTAGGCTTTAAAACGAAGCGGAGCCTGCTCGCCAACAAACAGCACGCTTGGCGCCTGAATAAACAGTTCCTTCACTTCGCCCTGCGGCGCAGTTGAGAATACTCCCACCCCATTTACAACTTTCCGCTGAATTCCGGTTTCAGTCTTATTCACAAGCACCGGCGTCATTTCGCCAAGCGGCCGGGCCACCATCTGTGTGGAGCCGCCTCCGTCAAGGTTAAGCCCTTTCCATACGCCAACTTGAATCATGAACTGCTGCAGCTCTTTCATCGATAAGCCTTTGCTTTCGCCGCTGTAGTCAGCGGTAATGATATAAGCCGTTTTTTGGTCCTTCGAATAGCCAAGCGCCGTCCGCGAACGCGTGCAGCAAAGATCGTCGACCGGCCGCGAAAATTCCGATGGCTTGCCTTCATCCACTAGAATCGTATGACCGCCGATCATCATTTTGAAGGTACTCGCATCATAGTTTTTATTCGGGTCCTGCGGCAGGATTTGATAATCTGCCTTCAGCGGATCGCCTACTTTTACATGGGCACGGACAAAATCGGCTGCCTTTCCCGAAGCACGCAAAATATATCCGTCTTTCGGCGCAATCATATTAATAATGCCGTTGTCTGCAATTTCTTTCACAATACCGTTCTGAACCAAGACTTCCGTAGGAACCGTCACACCGTCATTGGAACGGTCCACTTGTCCCCAAGCGTTCGTATACATGAACAAACCGTCGATATGGCTGTGCTCGCCGCCGGGCTCGAACCAGTAGTATGTCTTGTTAATCCCGCCAAGCGCGTAGCTTTGCCCGTCCTTCGCAATAATAGAGCCTTTAAACGTGAATAGGTCCACAATAGGCTTGTTGTCCTTGTCCAGCGCAAACGAATAAAAACCAGGCAAATACGGCGGCGTTGCCATTAACTGTCCATTGGCAATCTCCGGGCCCATCGGGACACCTTCCGCCTGGGTATTATAAAAGTCGCCGTTCACCCCTGCGACAGCTTTCGTTTCCTTGGCCATGGCTAATACGCTTTGCTTGCGTGTAAACTGATTCTCAGTCCCTGTCATGACATCCAGCTTGACATAGGGGTTCGTCAAATCGACTTCAATTACATTGGCATTGACTTTGACGTCTTTTTTGCTTCTCGTAAACTGCCATACATATTTTTTCAACACCGCACCGGTCGTCAAAATTTCTTGGCTTACCACTGTCGGAGCCGAATCCGCCGCTTCTGCTCTATACGGTACCGACCATGTGGACAGCAGCAACGACACGGCCAAAACGGCACCTGACAACTTCCGCCATTTCTTCTGCACAATCACGTTTCTGTTCTCCTCTCGTTTTCCACTCTCCTTTTATATAGACTCAATGACTATCCAAAAAGTTACGATATTCGCGGGTTATAAAAATCGACAAATATGCAAAAAGACGATCCGCGAAAAGAACGGACCGTCTTGCTTAGACAGATCTGGATCTATATGGTTGCTGAGAGAATCTTTAAGCTTGGGCTTCAGCCTTCAACCGATCTGCTTTATCCGTACGCTCCCAAGGCAAATCGATGTCGGTACGGCCAAAATGACCGTATGCAGCCGTTTGCTTGTAAATCGGACGTCGCAGATCGAGCATCTTAATAATGCCAGCTGGACGCAGGTCGAAGTTTTTACGAACGATTTCGACCAGCTTCTCTTCGCTTACTTTGCCTGTACCAAACGTATCGACAGAAATCGAAACCGGCTTAGCTACGCCGATCGCATAAGCGAGTTGAACTTCGCATTTGTCGGCGAGACCTGCAGCTACGATGTTTTTGGCAACGTAACGCGCAGCATAAGCGCCGGAACGGTCGACTTTCGTCGGGTCCTTACCGGAGAACGCGCCGCCGCCATGGCGAGCATATCCGCCGTACGTATCGACGATGATTTTACGGCCGGTCAATCCTGCGTCACCTTGCGGTCCGCCGATAACGAAACGTCCCGTCGGATTGATAAAGTATTTGGTATTGTCGTCGATCAAAGCTGCCGGAACGATCGGCTTGATAACGTGTTCTTTAATGTCGGCTTGGATCTGCTCCAACGATACTTCTTCGGCATGCTGCGTAGAGACAACGATCGTATCGACGCGAACCGGTTTGGATCCTTCGTACTCTACAGTTACTTGCGTTTTGCCGTCCGGACGGAGGTAGTCAAGCGTACCGTTCTTACGAACTTCCGACAAACGGCGCGCCAGTTGGTGGGACAGCGAAATCGGCAGCGGCATCAGTTCAGGCGTCTCATTAACCGCAAAACCGAACATCATGCCTTGGTCCCCGGCACCGATCGCTTCGATTTCATCGTCCGTCATTTGACCTTCACGGGCTTCAAGCGCTTTGTTAACGCCTTGGGCGATATCAGGCGACTGCTCGTTCAAGGAAACAAGCACGGCGCAAGTTTGGGAATCAAAACCGTATTTCGCACGAGTATAACCGATATCTTTAATGGTTTGACGAGCAATCGATTGAATGTCGACATATTCGGATTGACTTGTAATTTCACCGATGACAAGAACCAGACCGGTAGCTACGGAAACTTCGCAAGCTACGCGTGCATTCGGGTCATTCGTCAAAAATGCGTCAAGGACGGAGTCGGAAATTTGGTCACAAATTTTATCCGGATGTCCCTCAGTTACAGACTCCGAGGTAAACAAACGGCGGCCCACAGAATTGGACATGAAAACAACCTCCTACTGCTTTTATTATGGATAAAGGCTTAAGTCCACATACAAAAAATCAACCTTTTCCGGGTGGAAAAGGTTTCTTTAGCTGCTACCTTCTTATTGTATGTTACTGGATTTGTAGAAGGCTGTCAATAAAATATGATGAGATCGCGTAAAATTAACATTCCTGTTGATAATTGTTTCTTTGTTTATAAACTCAGCATCATTTCTTCAGCTTTCTTGATTAATCTTGCCGTAATCGTTCCGCCTACCGCGCCGGCATCCCGGGAAGCAATGTGTCCCCAATAATCTTCCTTAACAGAAGCAGACGGGATCGAACCAAGCTCAGTCGCAAATTCAACATTCGCGTTCGCTAGCTGCTTGCCAACCGGAAGCCCCAGCTCGGCGGCAATCTCATATTTTAAAACATCCAGTGCTTTTTCGCTTTCCGGTACCACTTTCTTATTGTTGTTTCTTGCCATAAAGGATACCTCCTCAAGTAGGATGTACTGCTATTATCCCACCGAGAGGAACCAACAAACGTATGAATCATTGGTCAAACGGGTAAAATTATGATGCAGCTTTCGTTCCATCAGCATTCATAATCAAGTAGCTGCCGCGTACCATAATGTAAATTTCCTGCTTGTTCTTAGCGTCAGGCTTAACGCCCCGGCCCTCCCGAGGAACGATAAGCAGGTGGTTAAGCTCGACCGCTGCCCCAGCAGCAATATCTTTGCCGGAAGTAACATCTGGAATTCCGTTATCGTCAGAGCTCACCGCTACAACTTTGCCGGTTCGGACAATAAATTCGGTGCCTGCCCCGCCGTAAAGCGTTTGTCCTTGTTGGAGCTTAACGACGGTCAGTCCGGAATCTGGAACAGCTGGTTGCTGTGTATTACTGTTAGTGCCGGAGCCTGTGGAAGGAGAAGTACCACTTCCAACACCTTGCTTGGCCAGCTCAGCCGCAATGATTTGCCTGATTTTTTCTTCGTTGACGCTTTGTTTAGCGAATTCTTCGGCCACTTGCTTGGCAATGTTTTGTTCGAAGTAGCTTTTGGTGATAATGGGATCGTCTACAGAACCTGGTTGAGTAGATGTATTGTTGGAATCTGCGTAGACGATGGTTGTGAAAAGAAGGATAAAAATCACAGTGACGAGAGTAATTTTCGATTTCATGAGTTCACCTGCTTTGGATATATGTAAGTGGTTGGGTCTTGATAAAAAAAGAAGACCCTATGGGTCTTCTTTTTTTAATCCGTTAGGATTAGTCAGTGATAACAATTGTAGTTGTTGCAGATTTGCCGTTAGGTGCAGTAACAGTCAACGTGAAGGAACCAGTACCGTTGATCGTTACGTTCTCACCATCCAAGGTCACAGTACCATTATTGTTCATGGCAACATCAGTGATGATGTATTGCAGTTGCAGCAATTTATCGTTGTAATCTGCAATGTGTTCGTTTTTGAACTCGTTGCCATATTGGTTCTTAACAATGAGATCGTCCATCAGTTTGTAAACTTTATAGTTGCCATTTACCAGAGCCTTAGAGAGCGGATCAGCGCTTGTATTTGCACCAGATCTGGAGAACGTTTTGCTCGATTTTCCAGCTTCAATGCTCTCAACTTTGTTAGGCTCGTTCTTAACAGTTACTTGACCTGTAACCGTGTTGTCGTTACCTTTAGCATCTTTAAAGCGCACAGTTACATTGGAAGTACCTGTTTTCTTACCGATAACGTAAGCTTTACCGCCTTCTACGCCGTAGCGAACGTATTCATAAACCTCGGAAGTAACACCCTTAATTTGTTTCGGGAATGCAACTTTATTTCCAGCGCTGTCTGTAGCTTCAACAACAAGTTCTTTCGCAAGCTTACTTGTCACAGGATTGCTTTGTACTCCAACAACATCTTTGTACATACCGTCATCCAACGTGTTGAAGATGCTGCCGAGATCTTTCAAGTTGTATCTCAGGTTCTCGCTAACACCGTCAACAACTTGAACTTTCTTCGTAACAGAAGCTATGCTGCTATCGATGATAGTTCCATCTGTCTTCTTCTTACGAAGAGCGAATTTAACCTCGACTTCTTTCCCTGTTGCTACATTTGCAGTTTCAATTTTGATCTCTTTATCAGAGAATTGCTTAACAGTAAGACTTGCACCACCATTAGTAGGCAATTGTCCGTAGCCGTCAACGCTTACTTTAAAGTTAGTGTCACCAGCAACTACTGTAGCATATACGTCATATGTTACAGTGCCATTGCTGTTGTTTTCGTTGATAGGTTTATCAAACTCCTTGATAATTTCGTTGTAGTTATCAACGAGTTGGAATTTAGGCTTCGTTTCACCGCCAGCAACTGCCTTCGTAGTAGCGTCTGTGATCGTTTTGATCGTGGACGGATAACGGGCATCCACTGTGCTGAAGCTTTTGCTAGCTTGGCTGTTTACGCCGTTTGTAAACACGTTCACGTAAATTTGGCCGCTGCCTTTTGCCGTTACTTCGCTAATGTGAATTTTTCCTTTTTTGTCGCCGGAAATAACGACTTTTTTGCTTTCATCAAGCATGGACTCAGGTACATTGTCAGTTTTGCCAAAGTTCACCGGTCCAGAGATAGAAATGTTGAAGCGTTTGTCTTTCACGTTATCTACGAGGTCATCAGTAGACAATTTGTTGCCTTCAGCATCGTAAGCGATCAAGTCGATGTACTTATCTTTGTCGCCTACTGCAAGAGAACCACTAATTTCACCCAATTCTACTTTTGCTGCAATTTTGCTTGCGCTGAGTTTAATATCAGCTGTTGCAGTAGAACCGCCGCCAAATACGGATACAGTGAATACTCCAGTGCTCGTTACTTTGCCATCAAGTTTAACAACGAGGTCTTTTACGCCGTCGCCGTTATCATCAACGAACTCATGTTTCAAGTTGGACTCGTAAGGAACACTGCCTTTTGGAGTAATATAGGCACTTGGATCGTTAATTTTGTTATTTGCTGTACCGGAATCAATGGTGATTTCGCCGCCGTATTGATCGTATTGCGTCAATTTAACAACAGCTTTGTCACCAGAGCTTTGAAGCGCAGTTTTGCCGGTCGGGTATTTAACGTCACCCAATTCTACCTTAGCGAGGTAAGGGAAATCGCCTACTTTGAATACTTTAACAGCAGACTTTTTGGTGTCATTGTCCCAAATGTTAACGGAAATTTGGCTATTGTTGGAGATCAAGCCGCTGTCATCCGTATTCATAACAACATAGAATTTGCCAGTATCAACATCTTTAGTCAAAGATGCGGAGTTGTTCGGTACTGTCGCATTAACTGTGAAGTTACCGGCAGGGAACGAAACGTTTTGACCGTATTGGTTGGTTGGTTTGAACTGAACGCGAACTTTTTTCGATTTTGCAACAGTATCGTTAGCTGTTACGAACTCGATTTTTTCAAGTCTTTCGTTTTCAGCTTTGAATTCTGCTGTAGTCTTGTCAACATCAGCAGCATCCAAACCGCCAAGCGTTACGTTGTATGTGCCTTCCGAAATTTTAGCGCCGTCTTTCAGCGTCAGCGTAGCAACTTTTTTGTCTTCGGACCATTTGAGGTCAGTTGCAACGTCAGCTGTACCTTTTTTCAAGGATACAGTAGCTTTCGCTGTGTCTACATCTCTGTCCAAAGTAACTTGGACTTTGTTGTAGTCAACTGCTTTAGCTTCTTTGATGGAAGCTTTAGCCGGCTTGTTGTTATCAACGTATTGTTTCTTAGCTTCGTAAGAGCTCGTTACCAGCAGGTCGCGAGTTGCTGCCGAAGTACCGCCGAACGTGCCGTCAGCGCCGTTGCTCATCAATTTCAGTTCAAGCGCCAAAGCAACATAGCCTTTTGCCCAGTCGGAAACCGTTTTGTCGCTTACGCCGGTTTTGTTTTTACCTTCGGAGTCTTTGCCCAGGCCGCGGATCAAGAAAGTAGCAAGCTCTTGTTTCGTTACTTCGCCAGCTGGGTTGAATTGACCAGGAGCGTAACCGTCTGTGATACCAGCTGCTTTGATAGCTTCGATGTAAGGCAGAGCGTATCCGTTAGCCGGATCGTCGGATTTAACATCGGAGAAGCTGGAAGTTTTCAGGGAAGTGTCAACTTTCAGGTTGAAGATCAAAGCTGCTACTTTCGCGAATTGCGCACGGTTCATTTTGTCTTTCAGACCGAATGTACCTTCTTTAACGCCGTCGAAAATACCAGCACCGATCATTTCGTCAAACTTAGCTTTTGTAGCTGCATCCAGATCTTTCAGATCCGTGAAGTCAGCAGAAGATTTCTTAGCGTCTGCACCCAGTGCTACGGAAGAAAACATGGAGAATGCCATAGCCAGGGACAGGATTGCAGATAAACTTTTCTTCATAACCTTTTTTTCTCCTCCTCGAATATCTTTCGGTTGTTGAGAGTTCTGTGTAGAAAAATTATAGCTCGATTCCCTCATTAGCCGATTCACCCCCTTCCCAGAGTAGAGCGAAATGAGTTTTTATTGAAGATGTCTGCAATGTGTAAATTGCAGAAACTAGTAAACCATAGGAAGATTAAGGATAGAATCGCATGCCACCTAACATTATACACTGACATGCTAGCAAGGTAAAGAGCATATTTTGTGAAAATTATCCATGTTCACCGCTCTTTTTCTTGCTTTCTGTTTGTTTCAATGTATTAAACGCACGTTGTTTCGAAAAGTTGCGCTCTTTGAAAAAAACTTTTTTTGGTTTTTTTTGAGGCAACTTTGGAACAAAGTACATCAAGAGCGTCTATCAATTATGTATTGTATTGATCGCCCACAAAAGGTAGTATACACCGATCCATTCGCATACGTCATCATTAATAATTTTCCAATATTGAGCGGAAACCACCTAAAATTAGAGACAAACCGCCAACCCATGGTTGACGGTTTGTGAGTCATCTTATTTCGGGAATTTCTTTTGCTGCTTCAGGATGCGCTCCATGACGGCAGCAGCTTGAACACGCGTGAAGTTTTGAAGCGGATCGAAACGATACGTTTTCTTCTTCTGACCGGAAAGAAGAACGTTCTCGATGCCCTCGATGAATCCGGCTTTGGACACGGCCTCAACCGCTGGCAAGGCATAGATGTCGATATCTTTCGCATCGGTAAATTGCTTTTGCAGCGTCGCCAGAGACTTATTGCTGTCGGAGTTCACTTTCAGCTCTGCCGCTCTCGCAATCATGACGGCCGCATCCTGGCGCGTAATGGCCTCGTCCGGCTTGAACCGGCCACCGGCATTGCCGCGTGCGATACCAACCCGTGCCGCTGTCTCAATGTACTTATAATCGTACAGCGGATTGGTGCTTGCAAACTTCTGCACGTCGCTGAACGTCAGGTTGCCGGAGTATTGGAGCGGAAGATCGAATGCTTTTACAAGCAGCGTTGCAAATTCCCCGCGCGTAATCGATTCGTTCGGTACAAAGAGCGACTGCAGTTTATTGAGCATAAACCCTTTGGAATAAAGCGTATCAAGCGTATCACGGCCCCACTCGTGGCTCGTAATATCGTTGAAGCTGTCGTACATGTACATCACTTGGAAATAACCGAAATGATCAATTGGAACAGTGATCGTGTTTTTCTTCGGATCGACTTCACCGCCGATGTTTTTCCAAGCCAAGGTCGTCATGCCCCGATAATCTTCATAAATATCCATTTGATAAACGGTGACATACTTCCAAGAGTCCTGTCTGATCGAATCGTCATACTTCAGCGTCAGCTCGCCGCGCTTGGTCGGTACGAACGAATTTTTCAGGTCATTCTCGTTATTCTTTTGGTAAAATCTTACGTTCGCATTATTTACGTCAATATTATACGGATCGCGTCCGGAACCTGTAAGAGCTTCTTTCAGCTTGTCCTTGTCTAAATAATCGTCTTGGCCAACAGAACCGGCATTGATCCAGAACAGCTTACTGGCTGGGCGGAATTTGCCTGTCGGCTCTTGCAGGAAGAACGATGCGCTGTAGTCCGTGTTATAGGCTTTGTTAACGCGGCCATCCTTAACATTGGCCAAGCCAAACAACAGCTTGCGGTCCGACGTCAAGTACTGATTCGTTGCTGTCGGTTCGTTGCGCATCAGCTTCGTGTTAGCCGGGAAGCTGAGTTCCAGCTCGCCCTCGAACAGCTTGTATTTGTTTTGAAGCGGCATCAGCATTTGTGCGCCTTCCACCGCCGTATTCACGTTATTGACCACAAAGCTGCCCTTGGTGCTTTCTTTGCCGCGGTTAACGGTGAAGCTAATCGTGTTGCGGCCCGCCTTCAAGTTTTCATACCGATAGTAGAAGTAAGGCTTGTTGTCGGACGGGTCGATTTTGCTGAGCACATTGGCGTCCTTGCCGAAGCTTACACTATCCGCGTTCTCTGCTTCCAGCTTAATATCCACGAAGTTACCGTTGATCGTAGCCACTTCATCTTTGCCGCTCTTCACAAGCACCGGCTCGATAACACGGTAAGGGACCGGTTCCCGGGAAATCGTGATGCTCCGTGTTTCGGTGATTCCCGTTTTGTTGGAAATCATAAATTCGAAGATGACATCCCCTGTAAAAGGAAGAGGAATGCTTGCCGTGTTGATGGCACCTGTCCCGACGCTATTCAGATAGTTTTGCTGTCCGTTGGCCGGGGAGGCAGGATAATTCCATCCAGTTGCGCTGTCCCGGGCATCGAAAGTAACTACCGGGTTGCCCAAAGCGTCTTTTTTGCGGACGGTCATTTTGATGCTGTCTGCGTTCACGAAGTTGCCTACAAAAGATACGTTGTTTGCATTCGTCGCATATTTATCCGGCGTTTGCGCCTTGGTGAATTTCTCCAGCGGGCTTGGCAAGATATCTCCTACAAATGCGGGAGTCGGCAGCGTAAATTTAAAGATCTCATACTGTACTGTCGTTACAACCGCACCGTTCAAGCGCAGGTTAATTTTGACCGTGTTACGTCCTTCGTTGAGCAAATCTTTGTTGTCGTTAGGCAGCCAACGGCTGTCGGCTTTGCTCACATCCAGCATAAAAGTCGATTTAGCATTGGTATCGCGGAAATCTCCTGCAACAAGCTTGGTTGTATAACCGTTAACGGACACCTCGACATTGGCATACTCAGCTTCAGGCAAGTTCATGATTTTCGCCTGCAAGCAAGGGGTACCGCCTGTGCCTGGAGTACAATAAGGCGTCTCCAATGCAGCGTTTTTGATGACCATATTGTTATAGAAGTTAACCGGAATAATGTACGGCGTACTCGTGATCACCAGCGGGAAGTCCAGCTTGCCGTTTGTTGCACCGTTTGGTACTACAGACATGATGGCTCTTCCATCACGAATGCCATTCACTTGTACCTTCCATTTTTGCTGCGTACCGTCAGGTCCAACATAAGTCGCAGCAATACCAGTAGCATCTCCACCGATATGAGCCTTAACGCTACCCGCCGGAGCTACACCTGTCGTATAAATATAGAACGTAGATGGCAATTCACTAATTTCATTATCGCCATTTTCGTTAAGGGCCACTTCAACCGGTTGATTCGTTACCGGGTCTGTGCCAAGATCCTTGGTTACTTTCGTTACATAAGGTGCAGCCGGATCAAAATAATTGAACGTAAACGTCTGCTGCGGCGCTTGTCCTACCAAGCCGCTACCTGTATAGAACGTCACGATAAGCGTCTGATTCCGGTTCGTCGGAAGAGTCAGCGGAATAGAACCTAAATCAAATACTTTATAGGTCGAGGTTGACTCCTTTGAGATTTCATCCAGCGGCTTCGGAGTCGTACCCGAGAAATATACTCGTTGGGTTGCCGGGCTCCCGCCTACTACGGTGATATCTGCATACACATATTGCGTAACGTTTGGAGAACCCGGGGCCAGATCGACCTTCATTTTACCCGTCAGGTTAGCCGTCGTTTGATTCAGTTGCGGAAACGGATCGTTCACCAGCTTCTGTTTTCCAGAACCAGTGTCTAAAGCGGCGTCAAACAAAAAAGGTTTACCATTGTTGAAAATGAACTTTCTGGTCGTCGTGTACGTATTCGTGTTGTTGCTGGCGACAATTTTAAAGATGTTGTCCCCGGCTTGCATGTTGAAATCCGTGTTCCGGTTCGGAATGAACGTAAAGTCGCCATTGTTGCTGCGGAACGCGGTGATCGGATTGGCTTGGCCAAGCAAGTAGCCTTGAACCGTCGTCGCATTTGGCGATTTACCTGTAATCACATACGCCGTTTGCGTCGGGTCCTTCGGATACATTTGGCCGTCATCAATCGGTACGTCGTTAAATTTCAAGTCCGTAATGTTCGTTGTCGGCGTGAAGGTCAGGTAGGCCGGTTGGGAAGAAATCTTCGTGACGTCCCCCATCGTAAACGTAATTTTGTTCGTCCCTTCGGACAGCTTAACGCTATTGAAGGTCACTTCATAAGGGCCCGTCTTCATACCCTTGTTGGACTTGTTTTCTACCGGGTTTCCGGGGCTGGTCGTTACGTTCTCAATCTCATAATAAATAGAAGAGATCTGAGCATCGTCGATATTATCGATTTCAATGGAAATGTTGACCGTCTCGCTGGTGACCGGAGTCGGGCTTGCCGCTGTCGTACTGTATCCTTTGACTTTCATCAGCGAGCCGCCGGCGGCCATCGCGGAAAACGGTACGATCATCGACACCAGCAGGGCAACGATAACCGCAAAGCTGACGGCACGATTGGTAAGTCGTTTCAAAAGAAGTACCTCCTTATGTACTAAAAATGTAGGCAAATTAACGATTCAAAGCAATCCGGTTAGAAACAACCTCCCCCGCCTGAAACCGGCAAAAGTTTGACATCATTCGCCAAAAAAATAGTTGTACTTTACATATCGGCCAAACGTCCTCGTTTTTTTAGGGAAATTTGCAAGGAAGCGCAACAAAAAATCCCAAACCGGTCAAGGTCTGGGATTATCCGTGTCTATTTTTATACTACAAAGGTTCTATTTTATGCTAAGTCGTCATTTGGACATCCGGGAACGAGTGCTAAGCTGCATCGTTTTCACACGGATTTTATTTAGAAAATGAAGCACCGGTTTTTTGGTTTTGCTGATAATGCCGATCGCTTCTGCGCCAAGCACCAGCACAAAGAGCAGAATCGCAATCAAAATTACGGCACCCCATAGGGCGTCCTGCTCCGACATGAAAGAAAGCAGCACGGCGGAAGAGCCGAAAAATACGGCGATCCCGTATATAATGAGCACCGTTGTCCGGTGGCTGAAGCCTAGCTGGAGCAAGCAGTGATGCAAGTGGCTTTTGTCTGCGGCCGAAATCGGCAAGTTGTTGACCCACCGGCGCATAATGGCAAAGAACGTATCGGACAATGGTACCCCTAAGATCATGATCGGTACCAACAAGGACACGACAGTCGCCTGCTTAAATCCGAGCACAGACAGCGTAGCCAGACAAAACCCGAGGAACAGGGCTCCCGAGTCGCCCATAAAAATTTTGGCCGGGTGAAAATTGTAGAACAAAAATCCGGCAATAGAGCCGAGCAGTACGACGCACAGCAACGCGACAGTAACGTTCCCCATCATCAGCGCCAGTACCAGAATCGTCGTCGTTGCAATCCCCGATACTCCGGCGGACAAACCGTCCAAGCCGTCGATCAGGTTAATGGCGTTGGTCACTCCTACGATCCAGAAGATCGTCAGCGGAACGGCAAGCCATGTTAAAGAAACGGCCCCTTCGCCAAAAGGCAGGTTGACCAGATCAATCACAGCCCCGGAATAGACCACCACACTAGCCGCCAAAATTTGACCGAGTAACTTGATTTTGGGCGACAGGTCAAAACGATCGTCCAGCGCGCCGATCAATACGACAATCGCCCCACCCACCAGAAGACCGAAAACAACATCTGTTTTTAATGTATTTATAGCAGGAGAAACAACGAAATAAGCTGCGATGAATGCAATAAAAATAGCTAATCCGCCGAGTCGCGGCATGATCCGGCTATGTACTTTGCGATGATTCGGCGCATCCACGGCACCAACCCAAAAAGCAAAGCGTTTTACCAGCGGTGTCATCAGCAATGCGATCAGTAATGCAGCAACAAAGCCGATACCGTATAACAAGTTCATGTGTGTTTTCACAGCCCCTTTTTTCTATGACAAAACCCCAAACACTTCAAATTATACCTTGACGGCTTCCGAAATACCATCATGAATTTAGGCAATTTGGGCGGTTTTTCAGGTTGTTTTCATAGGTATTATCAGGTTTCCGCACATTTTCCTCTCTACGATTCACTTTCACTGCAAATTACGGCAAAACAAGCATACTTTTATTGCATAGCCTATTCTTATTCATTCGTTTTATGCTAATTGCGAAAATAAGAAGCAATTTGTTCCGCGGGGCGCCCGGCTTCGACTTTCAGCCGCTCAATGGCCGGCTGTTTCTCGTGCTTCCATGCTTCCACGCCGTTCCACAGCCGCAAGGTCTCTTCGGCCAGCGCGTTCGCATCGGGCTTTTGGGTGCTGCAAGCAGCTTTGACCCCGAGACGATTCAAAAATTGATCAATCTTCGGATCGTACGACAGGCCGACCATGGGAACGAATTGTCCCGCCGCATAAATCAAAGAATGAAGACGCATTCCGACCAACACCCGGCAGGAAGCAACCTCCGCGAGCATATCCTGCGGATGATCAATCGGAGGGGTTATGCTCATCCGCTCTTTGTAGAGTTCCCCCATGCGTTCCATCACATACAATGAAGCTTGCTCGTCCGATGGCAAATGAAACGGCAGGAAACGAATGTGGGCGTCCGATTGTTCCAGCACAAGCTTAAGCCCATCGGCAACAGCCTGGAGCTCGGAGCGGTCTTCGTTCCAGAATCGAACAGATACCCCAATAACAGGCTTCGCAATCGTATCTCCTGCTGGCGAGCGTTGTTCGCGTAGCGATAAACCCATCACCGGATCCGGCACCACTTCCACCCGGTCTGCTGGAACGCCCATTCGCCCGAGCAGCGCTTTCGATTCGTCATCTCTGACAGAGATAAACGCGCAGCGGTTGAAGGCAGAACGAATCCAACCGTAGAAAAACGGCCGGTGTACGGGACCGATTCCTTGCGAATAAATAAATACGGGCTTTCGAAGCCATTGAGCAAGCCGGATAATGGCAATATAGTAAGGGATCGTTTTCGTTCCGGTTTCATCCTGCAGCAGACTGCCGCCTCCGCTTATCAGCCCGTCGGCTCCGCGCAGCGTTCGCCATACCTCTGCGGGCCGCATCCGGTGAGCGGCTTCTACGCCGTAAGTTCGGGCCGTTTCCTCCGGGTTTATGGACAGAACGACAGGGACGAATGTTACGCCCTGTCGTTCTCCTTGTTCCTTCAAAGCCAGCAGAATCGATTGCAGCACGGCCTCGTCGCCGCTGTTATGAAATCCGTAGTAACCGGACAATACTATTCGCTTAACCGGGGTACCCAACGCCGCCAACTCCTTGCAATAATTTCCCAGACCACAATCAAAACGGTTCCGATCAACAGGCCGAAAGCCAATCCGTATACGACGCGAATCGACGAGATGACGAGCGGTGTGTGCAGATGCGCGAACGTATCTACGACCGAAGCTTGACCGATCACACCGATCAGAACAAGCAGAAGCGCGCTGCGGTACTTATAGCACAAGTAAGCTCCGAGCAGGAACAAAGGATGGGAGATCAAAAACTCCTTCGTCCGCGGCCGTACACCGAGAGTATTTTCCAAAAAGGATCGGAAATATCGTTCGAACGACGAAGCCTGCCCCTCGTTTCCGGTACGCGAAATGTAATAATAACCCGCGGCCGCAACGACTACGGCGACAATGACCCATAAAACACGAATGTTCGCGTGAAGGAAGCCTTGAATTCGCCGCACTTTGTCGCGGTAAGAAGTATCGTCGCTAAACAACAGCCAGTAGAGCACCGTTAGTGCGATTGGGGCCGCATGCAGGATGCCAACGCCGCGGAATTGCTCCAATACAAGAGAATACGTGACTTGGTTCAGCAAGCCGACGATAAATAAAGCGCCGATGAGGGAAAGAAGGGTTGTCCGCAGAAGCAGAACGAGTGCAAACAACCATTTGTTTCCATCCCTGCGGTTTAGCTTATTCCGCGCCGTTCGGATTGCAACCATGATGGCCAGAGTCGGCGCGCAGGTTCCTGCCCCAAGCGCCAACGCTTGTGAAAATAAGCTGCTGTTCCAGACATACATGCCTCCCGAACCAACCACGCCAAGCAAAAAGACAACTAAAGCAAGCTCAGGGACGAAAAACGAGATCGTCAGCGCAATTAAAGCGATGGCTCCAAGCGACAGCAGCGCTTTGGCGATCGGCTGCCATCCGGAATGCACCGGCACAAACGCCGTTGCCGGCCCGGTCTGATAGCCTACCTTTTGAATCTGCGGAATGGCTCCGTCCGGACCCTTCACGGTCAAGTAAATCGAATCAAGCGGATGTACGATTTTCCCTTTGTCCATACTCTTTACCGCTTTGGCATGGAGGAAAATCATCCGGATGTTGCGGTCTTTCACCGCCAGCAAAAACCGGTCCGCATAATCTTGAATACGGCCCTTCAGCTCTTGCGGAGTAATATTCTCCGTCAACTTCTGGGAGTCGGATTCCGTGAGCGGGTGAAGACGGACCACGTTGTAATCGATCTTCTTCGCAATACTGTTGAAGCCGCGTGGCGGCGTCTTTTGATACAAGGCTTCTGTCGAGGCCAGGCCGATCTGATGCTTTTTCATGAGCTCGGCCATCAGATCGAGATTATGCAAATCTTTATCACTTATGAATCCGGGCACGGTTTCGCCGTCGATAATCATTCGCTTTACCCCGAGAGCCTTCAATCTTCCCAGCAGCTCGTCCATGCGGGCCTCATCAAAAGCCCTTCGGTTGGATAGCCGGATGACAATCGTGTACCCCTTTTCCTTAAGCAGCTGCATGGTGATCGGATCCGGGTCCATCGTTTTCAAAAGCGCATCTTCCATCGCCATCTCGATGATCATGCCGGGCTGATTTTTGTAGCTCCATGCTCTGGTATTGACATTCAACTCGGCAAACGCTTTTTGAATCATCGGCTGAAGCTGCTGCTCGGATTCTTTTTCCGCGAACAACAGATACGTATAGTTTTCATTCGGCGAAATGGGCGTCTGGGTCAAAGCGGACGCTTCATGCGATGTAAACAGCTCGATGCGACGGCTCAGCTTCAGCTCGTTGAGAGTCGCTTCATAGACAGCCATGGACTGAATGCCATGCTGCTTCATCTCGTCCAACTGCTCCAATACGAATTTGCGGGGGTCCGTTTGCAAATCGGATATTTCCAGCAAATTACGGTAGTCGAAGACGAACTCTACCTTTCGTCCCGTTTTCTGCTCCGTCTCATTGCGCTCGAACGCTACGGGGAGGGAGGCCAGCATCCCGAGGATAACCAGCCACCACAACCACTTAAGCGCGCGTTGGTTCCATTTCATGTACGTTCCCTTCAACACTGCCCACTCCCAAAGTTAGTTGTGATTGTCCACGCGGGACATAACAGTCTGCACCAGTTGTTCGATCGCTTCGGAAGCGGCCTGCGCGGAGGTGCCTCGAACGGCAAAGTATACTTTAATCTTCGGTTCCGTGCCCGACGGGCGGAGGCAGAACCAAGAATCGTCTTCAAGCGTATATTTAAGGACGTTTTCCGACGGAAGTCCGTACAATCCCTGAGAGAAATCCTCAACCTTAACGACCCGTAATCCGTTAAGCTCTTCCGGCGGAGCGCTGCGCCAATCGCTCATGATGCTTTGAATTTTCTCCACGCCGTCTTTGCCTTTAAGTGTGCGCGATTCGAGCTTTTCCAAGAAGTAGCCGTGACGCGCATACAGTTCCTGCAGGACATCGTATAAGGTTTTGCCTTGGCTTTTGTAATAAGCTGCAGCTTCGCAGATCAGCATCGATGCGATAACCGCATCCTTGTCGCGCGCATAGTTGCCGGCGAGATAACCGTAGCTTTCTTCGTAGCCGAACAAAAACTCGGCCTCTCCGGTCCGCTCGAACTGTGTCATTTTTTCGCCGATATATTTAAAACCTGTCAGGGTGTTTAAAACTTTAGCTCCATAATGCTCGGCAATGACCGCTCCCATCTCGCTGGTGACGATCGTTTTGATCACGACACCGTTAGCCGGAAGCTCGCCGCGCTCTTTGCGGCTGCTGAGCAGATAATCGACCATAATCGCGCCGGACTGATTGCCCGTCAGCACGAAATATTCCCCGTTCGCATCCTTCACGACTGCGCCCATCCGGTCGCAATCCGGGTCCGTGCCGATAATAATATCGGCGTCCGTTTTCTTGGCTTCGTTCATTGCCAAAGTGAACGCTTCCCGTTCCTCCGGATTCGGCGACTTGACTGTAGAGAAGTTGGCGTCCGGCTGTTCCTGCTCGGCAACCACCTGCACCTGATCAAAACCGATTCCAGCCAATGCCGCTCGCACGGATAAATTTCCTGCCCCATGCAGCGGTGTGAATACGATGCGGAAATTATCGCTCATCTGCTTGACCAGCTCCGGGTTGCGGCTGATTGCCGTGACTGCACGAATATATTCGGCGTCCACCGCCTCGCCGATCCATTGCAGCAAGCCGGCGCTTTCGGCCTCCGCACGCGACTTTCTTTTTACGTCGGCAAACGACTGTACTTTGCGGATCTCTGCGATAACTTGCTCGGCTTGCTCCGGAACAAGCTGTCCACCGTCGTTTCCGTATACTTTGTATCCATTATATTCTGGTGGATTATGGCTTGCCGTGATAACGATGCCGGCGTCGGCCTTCAAATACCGTACGGCAAACGAGAGCTCAGGCGTCGGACGAAGCGATTCGAACACATACGCTTTGATTCCGTTGCCTGCCAGCACCTTGGCCGCTTCAAGCGCGAATTCAGGCGACTGGTTCCGGGAATCGTAGGCAATCACCGCCGAAAGCGATGCTTTGCCAGATGCAAGCATAAATTGCGCAAGCCCTTGGGTGGCGCGGGCTACCGTATACGCATTGATCCGGTTCGTACCGGCTCCAATGACGCCGCGCAGGCCCCCGGTTCCGAATTCCAGATCGCGATAGAACCGATCTTCGATTTCTTTGGGATCCCCTGCAATTTGGCGAAGTTCTTCTTTGGTGCCCTCATCAATCGCCGGATCGTTCAACCAAAGCTCGTATTGCTCCTGCACATGCTTCCCCGTATTCATCATTCCATCTCCTCTACCCAGAATTTTATTTATAGTATGTTAATCATGAGCTGTATCTTTATTGAAGAGCAAACATGATTTCGCCTTCGGCTACAACCTTACCCTCGACTTTAGCTGTCGCTTGCCCTTTGCCGATAATGCCCTTCATCCGGGTAATAACGACTTCCAGCGTCAAAGTATCTCCCGGTTTGACCTGGCCCCGGAACCGGAAATTGTCGACCCCAGTAAGCATTCCGATTTTCCCTTGGTTGCCTTCCGCCTGCAATAAGGCTACGCCGCCGACCTGCGCAAGAGCTTCAATAATTAATACCCCTGGCATAACGGGATAGTCCGGAAAGTGCCCTTGGAAAAAAGATTCGTTGATCGTAACGTTTTTAATACCGACGGCTCTCACACCAACCTCTGTTTCCAATATACGGTCTACCAACAAAAACGGGTAACGGTGTGGAATAATCTTTTGAATTTGCGTGGCATCTAACATAGCAGATGCTCCTTTCTTGGTGAGTATAAAAACGCCTGGATCAACTTACAATAACAAATGTCCCTTCATGAGCTGCAGCAGTGAAGGTTGATATAAGGGAGCTTATGTGCGGGTTTGCCGGCAAGGTGAATCCGGGCATGAGCTCTTTTTATTTCAACAAGGGTTCCCTTAGGAATGCAAGCCGCGTTTGTTCAGAAGTTTGAACTGAAGAATATAAATAATGGAGGTGACGAACGATACGGCGATGACAAACCATAAATACGCATGAGCGTATGGAAGTTCGAAAACGATCAGCAGAATGGCCACATAATACAAGACGGTCGTCAATTTCCCCATCGCATTCGCCGGAACGGTCTTTTTGCCCCGAAAGTGAAAAATCGCTGATCCTACGATCATGCCCGCGTCCCGCAAAAACATGGCTCCTGCAGCCTGCCATGAAATCATCTGGGAGAAAACCAGCGACAAGATGACGGTGATCATCATCAGCTTGTCCGCGAGCGGGTCTAACATGCTGCCAAGCTCGGTGACCAAATTTCGTTTCCGTGCGATGTAGCCATCTAGTACGTCGGTAAGACCTGCAATAAGCAGGACGAAAAAGGCGCTTTTGATATATCCTGCTCCAAATACCACGAGGTAGACGGGAATCAGAACAAAGCGGCATACGGTCAGTACATTGGGCAAGTTCCACACGAAATAGCGTCCCCCTCTGAGCCGCTTAGATTATCGGCGCAGCTCGATTCTCTCTCTATAACGCTTCCCATCCATACATTATACCTTTATCAGGAAAAAAATAAAACTCCCTTACCCGGGAGTTTATCACTACGTATCGGCAAAGATCAAATCGAACGCATGGCGCCACGTATTGAAATTGAAAATCTCTTGAAAATCTTGTTTTCCTATATATACGTATCCGATCGCAAGCCCTACTAAAAGCGCCACTATGCCAGTAAACGGAATCCACGTCCACTTCAGGATCGTAAAAACCGCCTTTTTCCATTTTTTAGGTTCTGCAGGCGCCTTCTTTCGGTTATCGCTCAAGTTCTCTACCTCACTTTGCGTAATGCCGCTAGCCGCGCAAATTGTTGGCTATGTTCATCATTTGATCGGACGATGCCACCGCGCGGGAATTCAACTGAAACGCCCGCTGAACCATGATGAGCTCGGTCATTTCGTCTGCAAGACTGACGTTCGACTGTTCCAAAAAGCCCTGACGCACCGTAATCGGGTCTACCGTGTTGTTGCCCGCCGTTACAGGCTGTAGGATGTCGTCCCGCTGCTGTGCCGTAATATCGGAAGGCAATCCGAACACATTATCGCCTAGCTGCTGCAAAAGCTGAGGGCGAACCACACGTACCATTTTGATTTGTCCGACCAGTTCCGCCTCCGCATTAGGGTCCGCTTCATTATAAGCCAGAATCGTACCATCCGCCTGAATTTGTACCCGATGATTACTCGGTACGCGAAGCGGCGTATTATCGGCACTCATCACGTAGTGCCCATCCTTCGTAGTCAAAATCAAGCCGTCAGGGTTCTGCGGATCGCCCGAAGGTGACAGCTCGAATGAACCGTCTCTCGTCCAACGGGTTTCTCTAACCGGATTGCCCGCTGCGTCTACGGAAGCGGTGGATATTTCAAACAGTCCCGCCCCTTCAATCGCCACGTCAAGCGGGTTCTCCGTTGGCTTCAGCGAGCCCTGACTCATATTCAATTGAGAAGTGGCAAGCTTGGCGCCCCACCCTTGGTTGTAGCCAAGCGGCGTGAGCCGGCCTTCTTTCTGAAAACCGCGGGGCTGCTGCTTCACATTGGTCAACACGTCTTGAAACGAAGCTTCCCGGCGCTTGTAGCCCGTATTGTTGACGTTGGCCATATTATTCGCTAGCAGATCGAGCTTTTGCTGAAGCGCATGCATCGAAACGGATGAATTAATCATCGAGTGATTCACGTGAACTCCTCCTGTAAAGATGATTCTCAGCTGGACGAGCTATATCAAGGCGGATTAGACGCGGCCGATTTCGTTGGCTGCTTTCTCCATGCTTTTATCGTAATACTGGATCATCTTTTGGTTCGCTTCATAAGCCCGTAAAGCCGACATCATATCGACCATGGATTGGCTGGAATCCACATTGGAGCGTTCGACATAGCCTTGCCGCACTTCAACCTGATCTTGAGCGTCGATCGGCCGGAACGCGCCCTGATCCTGCGTATTTAAACGATACAGTCCGTTGCCCTCGCGGACCAACTGGTTCGGATCTTCCACCCGGGTAATAAGCAGATTCAACACTTGTCCGTTCGCATCCAATATCGGCTGACCGTCTGCATCGGTGAACTGTCCCGTGCGGGTCATACGGAAATTCGTGACCGGCGTACCCGCATTCATCAGCACGATAGGTTGTCCATCGCGACCTAACACCGAATGGCCTTCGGAATCGATCAACCGTCCGTTGGCATCCAGCGAAAATTTGCCGTTAAGGGAATAGCGTTGTTCGCCGGCTGCATTCAAAATCGTAAAGAAAGCTTGGGGTTGAATCACCCGTTGCCCGTTCTGATCCACGTACTTGCCTGAGCTGTCGAAGCGGGCACCCGGCACCTGAATATCCGAAATCAAAGCAAAGTCAAAAGGGTTCTTCGTTTCCTGAATATCGCCTTGCGCATGCAGAGAAACGTTCTCCTCCGCCATAACCCCCGTATTAATCCGGCCGACAGGGACCGAACCCGGTTCGTCCTTGCCGCTGCGCACCCGGGAAATCAAAACTTCCGGGAACGACCGGTTAATTCCGTTGCCGCTTTTAAAGCCCGGGGTGTTGAGGTTGGCAATATTATTGGTAACGATGTCGTGCTTGCGCTGCTGTGCGATCATGCCGGAAGCGGCGGTATACAGGCCTCTTAACATCGAATGGTTACCCTCCTAAAATTTGCGCTTGGTTACTTTGTCCAGGTTGTCCAACATAATGCCGGTTCCTTTCACAACGCAGTGCATCGGATCCTCTGCGATCAGGACGGGCACCTTAAGCTCGTCCGCCAGCAGTTGATCGATGCCATGCAGCATCGCACCGCCGCCGGTCAAAATAACGCCGCGGTCGATAATGTCGGCCGAGAGCTCCGGAGGCGTGCGCTCCAGCACGCTCTTGGCTGCCGCCACGATGGACGATACCGGCTCCCACAGCGCTTCTTGAATTTCCTGCGAATTGATGGTCACCGTCAGCGGCAGTCCGCTCACCATATCCCTGCCGCGGATATCCATCGTTTCGCGCTTGCCGTCCGGATGCACCGTCCCGATGCGGACTTTAATATCCTCGCTTGTTCGTTCGCCGATCAAGAGCTTGTACTTGCTTTTAATATATTTCATAATGGCAGAGTCGAACTTGTCCCCTGCGATTTTAATAGAAGAGGAGGTAACGATGTCGCCCATGGACAATACGGCCACATCCGTCGTACCTCCGCCGATATCCACGACCATGTTGCCGCTCGGTTGGAAAATATCCATCCCGGCGCCGATGGCCGCAGCCTTAGGCTCTTCTTCCAAAAACACTTCGCGTGCCCCGCTCCGTTCGGCCGCTTCCCGAATGGCCTTCTGCTCTACCGACGTGATGTTCGTCGGAGCGCAGATCAAAATACGGGGGTGACTGTACCAGTTCTTCCCGCCGACCTTATTGATAAAATACTTCAGCATCATTTCCGTTATTTCAAAGTCGGCTATAACGCCGTCCCTTAGCGGACGGATCGCCACAATATTGCCTGGCGTCCGGCCAACCATGCGGCGCGCTTCCTCGCCCACGGCCAGCACTCGCTTTATATCGCTTTCGATGGCGACGACGGACGGCTCATCCAGGACAACGCCCCGCCCTTTCACATGAATCAGGACGTTCGCAGTCCCGAGATCTATGCCGATATCCTTGCTTAACATTCCTATTGATCCTCCCTAACCAACCGTCCATCCTTATTGTAAAAGCAGCGGCACTTCTATTATATACGTTACTTAGGTAAATTCGCCATGAATTTCAAAATTCCTCTTTTTCTTGAACGATTTTTCGACAAATATCGCTTCGTTTCCGGTCGGTTCGGGAGAAGGGGCGTACCGTCAGCGGCGCGGAGGCCCGCTTGCGTCCAAGGGCTATAGGCCTACCTCCGCGTTGGGAAATACAGCTCACGGTACGGCTGGGAACGCGCCCTGCAACGGGGCGGGTTTACTTAACGGTAACGAGCTTCTCTTGCGCCTTCGGGCTGCGGGTTTTCCGGTATTTAATCTTGGTGGCCTCTCCCCCGCGCAGGTGACGGATTGACTTGTGATATTCCAAAATATGCTTCACCTGATTGGCAAGCTCCGGATTAATCTCCGGCAGACGTTCCGTCAAGTCCTTGTGCACCGTGCTTTTGGAAACGCCGAATTCCTTGGCTATGGTGCGAACCGTATGCTTGGTCTCCACCAGGCAGCGGCCTATCTTAATGGTTCGCTCTTTGATGTAATCGTGCACTCCCCTCGCCTCCCTACTCGAGTTAGTTTGGTACATTATATGAGGGGCGCACGCTTATATTCTTTGTTTCGGAAGGCTGACAAGCCCGCAGCGAACAATTATTTCAAGGACAAGCGTTTTTCGCAAGAGGCATACGTTCCGCAAAAAAACAAAAAGGCAGAGGAAACGATCCCCTGCCTGCCGATCCGCCGATATTAATGATCTCCGAGGTATTGCTCCGGATTGACCGCCGGGCCGCCTTGACCTTGGCGCAATTCGAAATGCAAATGGGTGCCTTGATCTTTTTCCAGCTCGTTGCGTCCCGCCTTGGCGATGACGTCGCCCTTCTTCACTTCGGCGTCTTTGGCGACCTTCACTTCGGCCAAGCTTTGATAAACCGAGACAAGCCCGTTGCTGTGCGTAATTTCCACCAAGTTGCCGACGACCGGATCTTTTTGAACCGCCGTGACCTTGCCGCTCATGACGGCCAATACGTCAAACGCTTGATTGTCGTGTCTTGCGAAATCCATGCCCATGTGCGGCGTAAAGGTGTCGCCGTATTCGACCATCGCGGCTTGCCGCACTTCGTTCGACGCTTTATTATCGAAGAAAGGAAGCACGACATCCAGCTCGCTGCGTTCTTTGACCGGCCATTGCATGGTTTCCTGTTTCGCGTTGGTAGCTACCGCATCCGTACCCGAAACGTTTTCCGTGACCGTACCGGATTTCGCAGCATCAAGACTGACATTTTTGTCAGGTTTCGTGATGCCCGCCCCTTGGTACCACCACATTAACGTTAAGATGATTGCCGCAGCTGCCATGTACGTTGCCGGAAATACCCACTTCTTGGCGAGCAATCTTTTCCAGGATGACGATGTGCCGCTTTGGGCTCCTTCGGTAGATTTAGGAGCTTCTTCTTGGACCAAATCTCTTTTTTGTTCACTCATTTGTATATCACCTCGCTAACCATTCTTGCCAGGTTCGCGAGATTTATACGCGGGAAAACCTATTTTGTTAGAAAGTTTTTCCTTTCAATAGATTGGAAGCCCGGTCGATGGCTATGCCGGCGTAATAGTATTTGACAATGTCCTCCGCTTTGCGTCCTTCCATCGCCATTCCGTTAGCGCCCCATTGGCTCATCCCTACGCCATGCCCGTAGCCGAATGTCGTAAACCGCCATTCTCCGCCGCTCCACGACCATTGAAACTGGCTGGAATTGAGTCCAAGCTTCTCCCGAACCTCTCTTCCGGTAAATAGCTTTCCGCCTATAGACAGCTTCTTGATACGGTTTCCTTGACTCTTCTCTATCACCTTGATCCCGAGAGGGCTTCCGGTCGATACCGGCACGGCGCCGGGCAAGCCCAGCTTCCGCTGGAGCTCCTTGGACGTAAAAGCTACCGTCTCTTTATAGCGGGGCGACAGCTTAGCATCCCAAGGGCTTGGTACGCTTCGCAAATACGGAACGTTGAAGTTCCAGTAGTCTTCCGAATTTTCCGTATACCCGTTGCTGGTAGAGAAAAAGCTCGCTTCGATCGGCTTTCCTTGATAGGTTAGCACAAGATCTCTTGTTTCCTCTACCGCGCGTTTCAGCTTGTCCATGCGGGAGAGAAACGCATCCTCGCCCCAGCGCTGCTTCAGTTCCTCGTCAGTAACGTAAGCCTGATGGCTGATCGTATCCGTTACGAGCGCCTTTGGATCCGGGACATTGCTCTGGTCGCCGTCGAGCAGCCTTCGGACGATATAGGTGCGTGCCGCCATCGCTTGGGCTTTGAGCGCCTCCGGCTCGAATTCGATGGGCATCTCCGCCGCGACAACTCCCCGCACATACTGCTCGAGGGACATTTTCTCCGTTCTCCTCTCCTTTGACCGGTAAACGGGAATCAGCAGTTCGTCCTGCTGCCGCACTGCGGACGGCTGTTCTGCGGCGGGCGGCGCAGGTTCCGGTTTCTTTCCGGGTCCCGTGCGTACGAGCAGGCCGGGTACCAGCACGACGACAGCTGTGAAGCTGGCCAGCCAAATGGCCAACCAGCGAATCCAAGATTGTTGCGTCCGGGTCAGCTTGTACTTCATCAACGGGTTCCTCCATCTTTTGTCGGCTCTCACAAATCAGGCGCTGCGGCTGCAGGTAACACCATCTTATGAACCGAAAAGATAGAATAGAACCTCAAAAGAAAGAGAACCGGCCCTTTCCGAATGAAAGAGTCGGTTCTCGTTCCAAAAGAATAGAAGCCCTGAGCGTTAAGCAAGACTTGGCTGTATGGCAAACAGCGGGAGCGTTTGTTCCTCTTCTTCCGTATCGACGATCTCGACAGGAATCCGACGAATATCCGCCCCCAGCGCGCTGAGCTTCTCGGCAATATTCACATATCCCCGGTCAATGTGATGAATACCGGTAATTTCCGTATCGCCCTCGGCCACAAGCGCAGCCAAAATGAGCGCCGCTCCGGCACGCAGGTCGGTCGCGCAAACCTTCGCCCCTTGGAGCTTGCTGCCGCCGCTAACGACCGCCGTACGGCCTTCCACCTTAATCTGGGCATTCATGTTCAACATTTGCTCAACATGCATAAAACGGTTCTCGAACACCGTTTCGGTAACCAGGCTGGTCCCGTCTGCTACCAGCAGCAGCGCCATCATCTGCGACTGCATGTCGGTAGGGAAGCCGGGATAAGGCAATGTTTTAAGATCCACCGCACGGAGAGGACGATCCGTGTACACCCGCAGGCCGTTCTCATCTTCTTGAATTTGCACGCCCATCTCCTGCATCTTGGAAATAACCGGACGCAAATGGTCCCCGATTGCTCCCTCGATGTACAAATCGCTGTTCGTGATGGCGGCGGCAATCATATATGTACCCGCTTCTATGCGGTCGGGAATAACCGTATGTACTGCACCGGTAAGCTTCGATACGCCGTCAATGCGAATGATGCCCGTACCCGCTCCGCGGATTTTGGCACCCATCGCGTTAAGATAGTTGGCCAGATCGACGATCTCCGGCTCCTTGGCGGCGTTCTCAATTAAGGTCGTGCCTTCGGCAAGCGTCGCGGCCATCATAATGTTCTCCGTCGCTCCCACACTGGCGACATCGAGGTAGACCTTGGCGCCCTTTAATCTTCCGCTCACTCTCGCTTCGATATATCCTTGGCCGAGCTCAATCTCGGCGCCCATCGCTTCAAAGCCTTTCAGATGCTGGTCGATCGGACGCGTGCCGATAGCGCATCCACCGGGCAATGATATGCGCGCCTGCCCCACACGGGCTAACAGCGGACCCATGACCAGAAACGACGCCCGCATTTTTCTTACCAGATCATAGGAGGCCTCGCACGTGTCGATTTTGCTTGCATCGATGCGGACCGTTTCATGTTTATATTCAATCTTGATTCCCAGACTTTCAAGCACCTTGTTAATGACAAGGACGTCGTCCAGGGGAGGCGCGTCGTGAATGACGCTGACTCCGTCCGTTCCTAAGATCGAGGCTGCGATGATCGGCAGGACAGCGTTTTTTGCGCCGTGTATTTTTACCCTGCCGGATAGCTTTTTGCCGCCGCGGACGATTATTTTGCTCATCATGATCCCCCTCCGCGTAATTTCTGCTTGCGGTTTCATAGTACTTTAGCCGGTCACGATACCATTCGTGGCCCAAGCGGATTTTTTAACGGTTGTACTAACCATTGTTGACAACATTCTCCTTGGTTATTCGAAAAAATGTTTTTTCAGAACATTCCGGAGAACCAAGTCGACCACTCCAGATAGTCGATCACGAAACGGGCGGTCTGATATCCCAGCGCGATGGAGAGCAGGATTTGCAGCATTTTGGCTTGAGCGCTTTTGGGGCGCCTCAGCATCATCTCCAGCTTCAGTTCCTGCAGTGCCCACCAAGAGACGCCGATGAATACCAGGACGATCACAATGTTGATCATCCCCTTTAGCCCCATCGACGCGCTCATTTGATCCAAATAATCCATGGAAAAGCATTCCCCGCTTTCACCGAAGTGTCCCGGACCGGAAACAGCCGTACTGCCGTTCCCCGTCCCGATCGGAAAGCTTTATCAAGCACTTTTTACCCGCTTCCCCGGCGGTCTAATCGAACCGTGCCGCCAGGCATCGGAGCGGGCGCGGGCGGTCAGGCCCGGTTTATTTCAGAATCCCCATCAACAGTTGGACGAATTCGGCCCGGGTCGCCTGCTGCTCGGGCCGGAACGAGCCGTCCGCATAGCCGCCGACCAGTCCTTCCGCTTTCATCTGCTTGAGCAGACCGACGCCCCAGTACTCTTCATCCACGTCGGTGAACGGAAGGGCGCCTCTTCGTTTGCCCGTCATGTTCATGCTGCGTGCCAGCATTGCCGTCATCTCCATGCGAGTGACCGGCTGGTCCGGCGCAAACGTCCCGTCCGGGTAGCCTTCGATAATACCCGCCTGCGTCGCCCGAGCCACGTGGTTGTAGGCCCAATGCGTCGCCGGCAAGTCCAAGTAGCTGACCGCTTTTTGCTTCTCGAGCCGGAACGCCCGTGAAATGACTGCCGTCGCTTCAGCGCGGGTAATCGGCCGGTCGGGCTGAAACGTATAGTTGTCGTATCCGTCAATGACCTGCTTGCCGGTCAAATTCAAGATCGCTTTCTGCGCCCAATGCCCTCGAATATCGGTATAACCGCCGGTCAGCGGCTTGGCATTAACGAGCAGCTGATACATTCGGTTGTCGAACGGCCGGTTTGAAGTCAGCTTCAGATAGTACATCCCCGGCTTGAAGCGGCCGGACAGCTGCTGCGAGTCAGACGAGCCGCCGTTCATCGAGGTCGCCATCGAATTCATCGACCCGTCATATAAATGCATATACATGCTCACGCCGGAAGGGATGTCGCTAAGTCCGACCTGAACAAAGCTCTCCTCTTCCACCTTGAACTGGAACCAGTCCACATCGTCCGACTTATCGAGCAGGCCGTTATACGGGGTATCCATCGAGATGGCTGTCGCCTGATAAGAGCGGTTATTCGGTTCGTTCGGATCGATCAGCTTCGCGTCGTATTCGACCGCGAGCGTATATTCACCAACAACCGGATTCGTATAATCCTTCACATTGGTAACCCGAATGTAATAGGTACCGGGGAACACTTCCGGCAACGAGTACGACTCCGTTGCACCGTCGTCCCCTTCGTCGATTGTCACCGACTTCTCTCCCTGCTTTTGAACGAGAAGCACCGGGTCGATTCGCGCCGTATCGGTCATCACATGAATGCGCAACGAACCGGTTTGATGGACAGGGAATTCATACCAATCCACATCATTGTATTGATGAAACGTCCCTTTGACCTTCACGCTCCGGGAAGGCAGCACGGACGCTTTAAACTGGCGGTCGTTGTCTTCGTACGGATCACGGTAAATGTCAAAGGAAGTTGTAAGCCCGTAAGGCGTCTCCACTTTGCGGTTGCGATCGCTAAGCTGGAGTTGAAAATAACTGCGTCCCTTCGATACTTTGAACGGAACCGTCTGGCCCCCTTGCACGGTTTTGGTCGTCAGCACGCCGGAAGCGTCCGTATGCTGCACATTCACCGATAAGCTGCTGTCGAGCTCCAGCGTAACATTTACGGTTCCGTCGTAGGCAGCATCCGTCGCAAACCAGTCGTTATCCGTGCCGTCCGAGAAGGATGCGGTGATTTTTTTGCTCACGGATATCACTTTGGCCTGATCCTTACGGTTGTTCGGTTCGTACATGTCCGCCAAATAAGGCTCATTGAGCAATCGGTCTACCCGTAGCAAGCCGTAGCCGGTGCGCGGATTCCAGCCTTTTCCGCTGAGGTCCTCCGCAGTTTGGCGAATCCATTGACGAATCTGATACGCTTTCATCTCCGGATTCCGCCCCCACAGCAGCGCGGCCGCAGCCGCGACTTGCGGCGCAGCCATCGACGTGCCGTCCTTCGCTTCGTACGAACCGCCGATCGCCGTTGTAAACACATCCCAAGGCGCGACGACGTCGACCTCCGGCCCCGTGTTGGACCTTTCGTTCACCGTACCGTTGGCATTCACTCCGCCCACCGCGAGGACGGTAGGATATGCCGCCGGATATTTGACGCGGTTTCCTTCGTTGCCCGTAGCGGCTACCAGCAGCACATCTCGTTCCTCCGCGTACCGTACGATATCGTTCATATAGGCGGAGTATTTATTGAGGCCGAGCGAGAGAACAACGATCTTGGCGCCATGGTCGACGGCATAACGAATCCCTTCGCCGAGCTTCTGCTCGCCGCCGGAGCCGTCCGCTTCAAGCGCTTTGATCGGCATGATCCGGGCATTCCACAGCATGCCGGCAACGCCGCGGTCGTTATTTCCCACCGCGCCTATCACACCCGCTACGTTTGTGCCATGACCGTTGTCGTCCGCCGGCGGCTGTTTCGGATGAATCAGGTTGACGCCCGGCAGCAAATTGGGCTTCAAATCGGGGTGCGCCAAATCCACTCCGGTATCCACGACCGCGATAATCATGCCGGTGTTGCTTTGCGTCACATTCCAGGCTTCGTTCATATGAATTTGCTTAAGGTAAGTTTGCTTGGCATAGAACGGATCGTCCGCCTCCAAAGCATAGACCATACCGGTGCTGGTGAGGAAAATCGTGAGGCCTAAGAATGATGAGTATATGGTATGTTTAAGATTTATGCCGTTCATCGCATTCAGAATCCTTTATCATGATTTTCTTCAGCCTAACCCCATTATCTCATTCTAAGCTTTAAGCGGAATCCCTGCAACTGGAATTGAAAACCTGAGGGCAAAGTTTCACCATTCGGACATATACGCCGAAAAACCCCTCGCCGCCGTT